>NZ_PKHA01000001.1:0-639390 GCF_002861525.1 Actinomyces urogenitalis
CACCGCCGAGCACACAACCCAAAACAGGGTCGAAGGCCCCACACCACCACCCACCCAAGGGACGGCATGGTGTGGGGCCTCCCCACACCCCACCAAGCACCCACACGGCGAGCCGAAGGGCACGCCAAAGGGCCTCGATGACAGACTGGCTCGCGTAGGCGCGGCCCGCTGTTGGATTGCCTCTGCTCTCACGACTGGTGTGGAGACTCTGGAAGCATGACCTTGACCTCCTCCTGTGCTCTGGTCTAGGCCACGCCCGGTGCGTTCGATAGGATGCCGGCAGCGCATATGCGGCCTTGGATGGCCGTCGTCCTGAAAACGAAATGAGAGACAGCATGGCTGAGCGTTCTTCCCACGGTTCCCGCGGACCCCGCCGCAGCTCAGGAGGGGAGAGGCACGGTTTCGGTCGCGGACACGGTGGCCAGTCACGCCGCGGTTCAGGATCCTCCTACCGGGGCGTAGACGGATCCCGCGGCGAGGGCGGCTACAAGCGCCGGGACGCAGGCCAGGGGCGTGCTTACGGTGATGGTGATCGCCGCCGTTCGGCTCGTGACGGTGGGGACCGCGGCCGGTCCTACGACGACGGTGAGCGTCGCACTCGGTCCTACGGCGACGGTGAGCGTCGTGGCCAGGGCGGGCGCGGTTCCGGCTCGCGCGGCCAGGGCTTGTCCCATGGTGGGCGCGCAGGGCGCGGCTTCGGCGGGCGGGACACGCGCTCGGGCGAACGTCGGGACTCCCGGCCGCCTCAGCGTCACCGGGCGCCTGAGCCGGCGGTTCCCGAGGAGGTTCAGGCTGCGGACCTGGAGGCCTCGGCGCGCCGCGAGCTGCGGGGACTGGGGCGTGCCAACGCTGAGAACGTCTCGCGGCACCTCGTCATGGTGCAGCGCCTGCTGGACTCTGACCCCGAGCTGGCCTTCCAGCACGCACGTTACGCTGCCTCTCACGCCGGCCGGGTGGCCGTGGTGCGTGAGGCTGCCGGCGTGGCCGCCTATCTCTCGGGTCACTATCAGGAGGCCCTGCGTGACATCCGCGCCGCCAGGCGTCTGTCCGGTCTCGACCTGCACCGGGCTATCGAGGCCGACTGTGAGCGGGCTCTGGGACACCTCGGGCGTGCGCTCAAGGCTGCCGAGGAGGCGGACCCACGTCAGCTCGATGACGTCGAGGAGGCCGAGATCGCGATGGTGGTCTCCGGTGTCCGTCACGAGATGGGCCAGACTGAGCTGGGCCTGATCGTGATCGAGGAAGCGATCATGATGTTCCGCGGCGACCGCGAGACCCTGCGCCGGCTTCACTCGGTGCGTGCGGATCGGCTGGAGGAGCTTGGACGCATCGAGGAGGCGCAGGCGGTTCGCCAGCGCATCGGCGAGGGCCCGCAGGACACTGAGCCGGAGGACGTCGAGGTCTACGACATCGAGGAAGAGTCGCAGGAGGAGCTTTCCGAGGCTGCGGAGGCCGCGGAGGCCGAGGTGCACGAGCCGCCGGCCGAGGACGACGACGAGCCGGATGACGACTCTGACGCTGAGTGGTCCGCGTCCTTCGCTGAGCGCGTGGAGGAGGAGATGGCCGAGCTGCTCGGCGAGACAACGCCGGCCACCGAGGCTGCCGCCTCGCAGGAGGAGCAGGCATGACCTCACCCGCAGTGCCCTGCGCAGCCACGCTCCTGGGCTCGCCGTCCCCGCTGTCCCAGGCCTACGACGTCGCGCTGCTGGACCTGGACGGGGTGTGCTTTGCCGGCGAGGCGCGCATCGACCACGCCGCGCAGGGCGTCAACGGCGCGCGCGGAGCTGGCATGCGCCTGTCCTTCGTGACGAACAACGCCTCCCGTGCCCCGCGCACGGTCGTCGACAAGCTCGCGGCCAATGACATCGAGGCCTACCCGACTGAGGTCTTCTCCGCCGCCATGGACGCCGCGGCGCTGCTGGGCGAGCACGTCGAGCCGGGCAGCCCCGTCCTCGTCATTGGTGGTGACGGTCTACGCCAGGCCCTCCTCGATGAGGGCTACCGCCTGGTGGACAGCGCTGAGGATCATCCGGTCGCCGTCGTCCAGGGCTGGGCGCCCGAGGTGGACTGGGCGATGATGTCGGAGGGCGTGTACGCCATCCGCGACGGTGCCCTCCACGTGGCCACCAACACGGACGCCACCCTGCCCACGGAGCGCGGTTTCGCGCTGGGCAACGGCAGCCTCGTCGTGGCCGTGGCCAACGCCTCAGGCAAGGACTACCTGGCGGGAGGAAAACCCTTCCCCGGGATCTACCGCCGGGCACTGGCACGCGCAGGCGGCTCTACGCCGCTGGCCGTCGGCGACCGCCTGGACACTGACCTGGTGGGCGCCCGCGCGGCGGGGATCGCTGGCATGCACGTCCTGACCGGTGTCTCGACGGCTCGAGACGTCGTCCTGGCTCCTGTCGAGCAGCGCCCGAGCTACCTGCACACCGACCTTCGAGGCCTCAACGAGCCTCACCCGACCCCCAGCCGCGGAGAGACGGGATGGTGGCAGGTCGGTGCCTGGGCGGCCCAGGTGTCCGGCGGCGTCGCGCGGCTGCGCAGCGAGCACGGTACCTGGGAGCTTGACCCCCAGGGCACGACGGCGGAGCTCGCCTTGGACGCCTACCGCGCCCTGGCATGCGCGGTCTGGGAGCAGCTGGACAGCCACGGCCCCGCTGGGGCGCCGGCGCTGCCCGGGCTGAGCGTCCGGGCCGCCTCGGAGGGCTGATGGCGAGCCCAGGACCCCGGCCAGCGCCCCCTCGGCCGGTGCCCGGCCCACCGCCAGGAGCAGCGGGCAGCGTTCAGGCACGTGACCTGCCGGACTACGCCGGCCGTCTGGAGGAGATTGGCGCCCTGCCACTTGAGGAACGGTCTGCAGGCCTGGCTGCCGTTCACGAGGAGCTGGCCTCGCTCCTGCGGGAGGCGGAGGGCTGAGCTGGTACCAGGCGTGGGCAGACAACCGGAGGACGACATGGCCAGACTGATCCGCATTGACTCTGAGCTCGTACGTCGCGGGCTCGCACGCTCGCGTACCCACGCCACCCAGCTGGTGACGGACGGCCACGTCACCCTCGACGGCGCCGTCGTGACCAAGCCGGCGCGTCAGGTCAACCCGGCCCAGGCGATCGAGGTTGTCATCCCCACTGGTGACGACTATGTCTCCCGTGGCGCCCATAAGCTCGCCGGCGCCTTGGACGCGCTGACCGAGCGGGGTCTGGCGCCACGCGTCCAAGGGCGTCGGTGCCTGGACGCCGGAGCCTCCACAGGCGGGTTCACGGACGTGCTGCTGCGCCGCGGCGCCGAGCACGTCGTGGCCGTCGACGTCGGCTACGGGCAGCTTGCCTGGTCCCTTCAGTCCGACCCACGGGTGACCGTGCTCGACCGCACCAACGTGCGCACCCTGGATCCGCAGGCCGTGGCTCCGGCCCCAGGACTCGTCGTGGGAGACCTGTCCTTTATCTCCCTCACCCTCGTCCTGCCCCCGCTCGTGGCAGCGGCCGCCGAGGATGCGGACCTGCTGCTCATGGTCAAGCCGCAGTTCGAGGTCGGCAAGGAGCGTCTGGGCCATGGGGGAGTCGTGCGGGACCCGGAGCTGCACGTGGAGACCGTCCTGACGGTGGCCGAGGCCGCTCACGGCCTCGGACTGGGTATCGACGCCGTGACGGCCTCACCGCTGCCGGGGCCGGCCGGCAACGTCGAGTACTTTGTCTCCATGCACGCCTCATGTGCCGGTGCGCCGCAGGACCTGCGTGGCCAGGCGCTGGTGGACGAGGCGCGCCGCGCCGTCGACGCCGGCCCGGCCGGTCAGGCTCGGCGAGCCAGAGGAAGGAGATGACGGTGACCGTACGCCGCGTCATGGTCATCCAGCGTGACCGTGGTGACAAGCCTGTGCCTCCGCACCGCAAGGCGGCGCCGACGGCTCGCGCCGTTGAGCGCGCTGAGGCGGCTCTGCGTGCCCACGGCGTGGACACCGTGGACCAGGACTGCCAGGACGAGGTCGACTTCGTCCTCGTCCTGGGTGGTGACGGCACGATCCTGCGCGCCAGCGAGATAGCGCGTGAGCGTGACATCCCGCTGGCCGGGGTCAACACCGGGCACGTCGGCTTCCTCGCCGAGGCTGACCCTGACGACTTGGACCAGGTCGTTGCTGACATCGTGGCCGGGCGTTATACGGTCGAGAACCGGATGACCATGGACGTGGAGGTCACTGCTCCTGACGGCACGGTCACTCGCAGCTGGGCGCTCAACGAGGCCGCCCTGGAGAAGCGTGACCGTGCGCGCATGCTCGAGGTCGCCATCGGGGTGGACGGGCAGGCGGTGTCCTCCTTCGGCTGCGACGGGTTGGTCATGTCCACCCCGACGGGCTCCACGGCCTACGCCTTCTCCGGAGGAGGCCCCGTGATCTGGCCTGAGGTCGAGGCTCTTCTGCTGGTCCCCCTGGCTGCCCACGCCCTGTTCACCCGTCCCCTGGTCCTGGGACCGTGTTCGTGCCTGGAGGTCGTGGTCCAGCACGCCGGCCTGGGAGGTGCCGAGGTGTGGTGCGACGGCCGACGTCGCCTGCTGGCTCCTGCCGGCAGCAGGATCCGTGCCCGGCGTGCCGCTCGTCCGGTCCGTGTGGCGCGCCTGAACCAGGCCCCGTTCTCCACCCGTCTGGTGCGCAAGTTCGACCTTCCCGTTGACGGGTGGCGGGCTGCCGCCGAGCGGCCTGCCCCTCGTGCTCCGCAGGAGGTCAAGCCGTGATCGAGTCGCTACGCATCGAGGACCTGGGCGTCATCGAGGAGGCTGAGCTGACGCTGAGCCCCGGGCTGACGGCTCTGACCGGGGAGACAGGTGCCGGAAAGACCATGGTGCTCACCTCGCTCGGCTTGCTGCTGGGCGAGCGCGCCGAGTCCACCGTGGTGCGGGCTGGGGCCGACCGCACGGTCGTGGAGGGCAGCTTTGTCCTGGACCAGCACTCGCGCGCTGCCGCGCGTGCCCAGGAGGCCGGCGCCGAGCTGGATGAGGACCTGCTCATCGCCTCGCGGACCGTTCCGGCGCAGGGACGGTCCCGCGCCTACCTCGGGGGGCGCTCGGTGCCGTCTGCCGTCCTGTCAGAGGTGGGAGCCGAGCTCGTCTCGGTTCATGGCCAGGCTGACCAGCTCCGCCTGCGCAGCGCGGCGGCCCAGCGCTCCGCCCTGGACAGCCTGGGCGGGGCCGAGCACCTGGCCCGGTGCCGGTCCTATGCCCAGGCCTACCGTGCCTATCAGGATGCCGCCCAGCGGCTGCGCCAGTGGCGTGAGGGAGCCGCTGCCCGTGCTGAGGAGGTAGCCCGCCTGCGGGGGTGGCTGGAGGCGATCGAGGAGCTTGACCCGGCTCCGGGCGAGGACGTGGCACTGACTGAGGAGGCCACACGCCTCGACCACGCTGAGGACCTGCGGCGTGCCGCCGCCGTGGCACGCACGGCGCTGGCCGGTGACGACGACGCCCTGGCCGCCCAGGCCGACGCGCTGTCACTGCTGGCAGAGGCAGAGCGTGCGATTGCGCCTGTCGCGGAGGTGGACAAGGCGCTGGGCGAGCTGGGGGCGCGGGTTGAGCGCCTGTCGATCGAGGCGGCTGATGTGGCGGCCGAGCTGGGTGAGTACCTGGCTGGCCTGGACGCGGACCCGGCCCGGCTGGCGTGGGTCCAGGACCGTCGCGGCGAGCTGGCCCGAGCCTGTCGGGAGATTGGCGGCGCACACGAGGAGATCGAGGACGCTGACGCGCTGCTCGCCTTTGCTGAGCGTGCGGCCGCGCGGCTGGAGGTCCTGGACGGTCCGACGGATACAGGCAGCGCACTCTCGCAGGAGGTTGAGCAGGCTCGCGAGCTCCTGTACACGCGTGCTGGCGAGCTCAGCGCGGCCCGCGCGCAGCTGGCTGAGTTGCTGCGTGAGCGCGTGACCAGCGAGCTCGAAGGGCTTCAGATGAAGGGATCGCGCCTGGTCGTGGTCCTGGACAGGCTCGACGAGCCCGGACCGACGGGGGCGGAGTCCGTGACGCTGCAGCTGGTCTCCCACCCTGGTGCTCCTGCGCTGCCGCTGGGCAAGGGAGCCTCAGGCGGCGAGCTGAGCCGCATCATGCTCGCCCTGGAGGTCGTCCTGGCCGAGGCGAGTACGGACGGCTACCGGCGCACCTTGGTCTTTGACGAGATTGACGCCGGCGTGGGCGGAAGGGCTGCTGGTGAGATCGGGCGCCGTCTGGCGCGGCTGGCGCGCTCCCACCAAGTGGTGGTGGTCACGCACCTGGCGCAGGTCGCTGCATGGGCGGACACCCAGCTGGTGGTGCGTAAGGAGCAGGCTCAGGACTCTCACAGGCAGCAGGCTCAGGCGAGCAACGGCGTCGTGCCGGGCCTAACCCGCACCACCGTGCTGCCGGTCAACGGGACGGAGCGCGTGCGTGAGCTGGCCCGTATGCTCTCGGGCCACGATGACTCAGACTCGGCGTTGCGCCACGCCGCTGAACTGTTGGAAGAGGCCCACGTGGCAGAATCCCAGCCGTGAGGAACCCCTTCCGCAAGCAGCTACCGTCGGAGCCGGAGCGCCCCAGCGGCCTCGTGCGCGTGGACGCCCGGACCAAGACGCTCACCAAGCGCCTGCGCCCGGGCGACATCGCCATCATCGACCACAGTGACCTGGACCGCGTAGCCGCCGAGGCGCTCGTCGAGTGTCAGCCCGCCGCGGTCCTCAATGCCGCGCCCTCGGTCTCCGGACGCTATCCGAATCTCGGTCCTGGCATCCTGCTGGAGGCCGGTATTCCCCTCATTGATGACCTGGGCTCTGACGTCATGCGTCTGCGTGAGGGTCAGCGGGTGGTCATCGACCTGGCTGAGGACTCGCCCTCCCGAGGCACTGTGGTACTCGCCGGCTCCGAGCAGTCCATTGCCCAGGGCACCGTCCAGACCGCCCAGATCGTCGAGGCGGCGATGGAGGCAGCCAAGGAGGGGCTGGCAGTTCAGCTTGAGGCCTTTGCTGCCAACACCATGGAGTACATGCGCGGGGAGCGCGACCTCCTGCTCAACGGCGTGGGGATGCCGGACGTGCGCACGCAGATGAGTGGGCGCCACGTCCTGGTCGTGGTGCGCGGTTACTCCTACAAAGAGGACCTGCAGGCCCTCAAGCCTTATATCCGCGAGTACAAGCCCGTCATCATCGGCGTGGACGGCGGGGCCGACGCCGTCCTCAAGGCCGGCTTCAAGCCGGACATGATCGTGGGGGACATGGACTCGGTCTCAGACAAGGCGCTGCGTTGCGGGGCTGAGATCATCGTCCACGCCTACCGCGACGGCCGGGCGCCAGGCCTGGCGCGCGTGGAGGACCTGGGTGTGGAGCACCTTGTCTTCGCCGCCACCGGTACTAGCGAGGACATCGCCATGCTCCTGGCCGACGCTGCTGGCGCCGAGCTCATCGTGGCGGTGGGCACGCACGCGACCCTGCTGGAGTTCCTGGACAAGGGACGCGCCGGGATGTCCTCGACCTTCCTCACGCGCCTCAAGGTTGGCAGCCGCCTCATCGACGCCAAGGGCGTCTCGCGCCTGTACCGCACCCGCATCTCCACCTGGCAGCTTGTCCTGCTGGCACTGGCCGGGCTCATCGCCCTGGGTGTGGCGCTGGCGGCCACGTCCGCCGGGCAGACCTTCCTCGGCCTGTCCGGTGCCGTGTGGGACGACATCGTCAACTTCATACGCTCGTTGCTGGGGCTGGCTCCGTCGGCCCCGACCGTCTGACGACTTGGAACAGGAACGGCACACCTCATGATCGACTTCCGCTACCACCTGGTCTCCCTGATCTCCGTCTTCCTGGCTCTGGCCGTCGGTGTCGTCCTGGGAGCAGGACCGCTGCAGAGCTCTTTGGGCAACGCGCTCAACGATCAGGTCGCCTCGCTGCGCGAGGACCGCAACGCCACCCAGGGCAAGCTGGAACAGACCGAGACGGCCGTCAACGACCGCGACGAGTACATCACCGCCGCGGCGGCTGCCTACCTGCCCGGCACCCTGACCAACCGCAAGGTCGCGCTCGTCGCCCTGCCTGAGGCCGACAGCTCTGACATCGAGGCAGTCGTGGCCCAGCTGGAGGCAGCCGGCGCCAGCGTGGTGGCCCGGGTCACGCTGACGACGGCGTGGATCGACACCTCCCGGGAGACCTTCCGCTCCACCTACTCCGGCCAGTTCGCCGGCTACATGGAGGCCGTGTCCGGCAGCGGGAACACGGTCCTGGGTGCTGGGCTCGCCACGGCGCTGACGTCGTCGGAGGCAAGCGCCTCGGCCCTGACCGACCTGCTCAAGGCCTCGGACAGCCCGCTGATGACGGTGGATGCCGAGCCGAGCGAGCCGGCGGACAGCGTCGTCGTCGTCGGCCCGCGCACCACCATGACCACGGGGGACGACCCGACCCCGGCCCCGACCGAGGGCATCAGCCTGGCGGCCTGGAACGAGGCACTTGGAGGTCTGGCCTCCGTCTCGCCGTCCGTGGTGATCGGTGCGGCCGACGTCAAGACCGACCTCGTGGCGCAGCTGCGCTCCTCGCAGACCAAGGTGACCACCGTTGACTCGGTGGGGCAGGTCGCGGCCGCGGTCTCGGTCCCGCTGGCGCTGGCCCAGACGATTGCCGGGACCACCGGCTCCTACGGATTCGATGAAGGCGCCGAGGCGGTCATGCCGCAGCTGTCGGCGGCCACCAAGGCCGCCGAGCCAGCCGCCACGGAGAACACAGAGCAGTGACGACGCCGCAGCGCGCCCTGGACCTGCTGCCCGCCGTGGCCGGAGGCAGCCTCGTGGGGACCGTGAGCCGGGTGCTGGCGCGCAGCCCGCGCCTGGAGGCCGTCCTGGAGCGCGAGAACTTCCACGGCCGCAGGGTCAGCCTGCGCGGAGGCCTCGCCATGGCGGCCGGTACCACCGCCGTCGGGCTCCTCGCCGCTCGGCCCGTGGCACAGGGCGAGGGCGCACGGGTGGCACAGGCGGCGGCGCTGGGAGCGGCGGTGGCCACGACGGCGGCCGGCGCGGCGGGCCTGGTCGACGACCTCGACCAGGGAGCCCATGACGGTGAGGCCCCTGCCAAGGGCCTCAAAGGACACCTCGGTGCCCTGGCCCGCGGACGCGTGACCACCGGAGCCCTCAAGATCCTCGTCATCGGAGCCGGTTCCGCTGTGGCCGGCGCCGTCATGACGGCCGCGGACCCCAGGCCTCATCGTGGGCTGGGCGGCCTGGTGGACGCGGGCGTGCGCACCGTGGCCATCGCCTCGTGGGCCAATGTGCACAACCTGCTCGACCTGCGTCCGGGCCGTGCCCTCAAGGCCGCGGGGCTCCTGGCCGCTCCGATGGCACTGACGCAGGCGCGACGGGCTCCGGCCTCGGCGGCGCTGGCTGGCGGCACGCTGGCCTGTTGCGCGGCGGGGCTGAGAGAGGACCTGGCCGAGCAGACCATGCTGGGGGACACCGGCGCCAACACGGTCGGTGCCCTGGCCGGGGCGAGCCTGGCCAGCCATCCCAGCCCTGTGCTCCGCCTGACCAGCGCCTGCGCTGGCACCGCCTTGGTCCTGGCCAGCGAGAAGATCTCCTTCTCTGGCGTCATCGCCCGCACACCTGCCCTGGCCGCCCTGGATGCGTTGGGACGCCGTGAGGACTAGCGGACCTGCTCCCTCCAGCGCCCGCAGCGGGCTGCTGGGAGCCGCAGGATCGGTGGCGGGCCTCACGCTCGTCTCCCGTGCGCTGGGCTTCGCGCGCTGGATCGTCCAGGCCTCCACGGTCGGGGCCGGGACGGTGGCGGGTGCCTACTCCACGGCCAACCAGGTCCCCAACGTCCTGTACGAGGTGGTGGTCGGCGGTGCGCTGGCCGCCACGATCGTTCCACTGCTGGCCGGGGCGGTACGAGGAGGTCGGCGCGAGGAGGTCGAACGCACGGCCTCGGGTCTGCTCGGCCTGGTCCTGATGGTCCTGGCCCCTCTGGCCGTGGCCCTGGCCGTGCTCGCCGGCCCGATCGCCTCGCTCTTTCCCCTCTCTCAGGGCGTCGACCCCGCCTACCAGCGTGAGCTGGTGGCCGGCTTCCTGCGCATGTTCGCCCTCCAGGTGCCGCTGTACGGCGTCGGGGTGGTGCTCACCGGCGTCCTGCAGGCGCACGGCCGCTTCGCCTGGCCTGCGCTGACGCCGGTGGCCTCCAGCCTCGTGGTCATGGCGACCTACGCCGTCTACGGGCAGATGAGTGCCTCCGCGCCTGAGACCCCCTCCGGCGCGTCACTTCAGGTCCTGGGCTGGGGCACCACCCTGGGAGTGGGTGCCCTGAGCCTGCCGCTGATCTGGCCGGTGGCGCGCCTGGGACTGCGGATCCGTCCCAGGCTGGGCCTGCGTGGCGGGCAGCTCAGGCGCCTGGGGCGCCTGGGAGGCGCGGGCCTGTGGACCCTGCTGGCGCAGCAGGCCAGCGTGCTCGTGGTGCTGGCGCTGGCCCGCAGCGGTGGTCGCACCGGCACCGTGGCCGTCTATCAGTACACCCAGGCGGTCTACGTCCTGCCCTACGCGGTGCTCGCCGTCCCGGTGGCGACCGTGCTCTACCCCCGTCTGGCCGCCGCGCTGGCAGCGGACGGACCTGAGCAGTCGGCGGTCAGCGAGCTCGCAGCGCGTTCGACGGCGCTGGTGGTGGCTGTCGCGGCCGCCGGAGGCGGTGCGCTGCTGGCCGTGAGCCAGGGGGCCCAGACCTTCTTCTCTCTGCTCACTGACGTTGAGGGGATGGGGCAGTCCCTGGCGGTGCTCGCCCCGGCGCTGATGGGCTACGCGCTCATCTTCCAGGTCACCCGGGTGCTCTTTGCTGCCGACCGCGCGGGCTCGGGGGCTGCCGCGACCTGCGCCGGGTGGGTGTGCGTCATCGTCGTCTCGACGGTGGCGGTGCGGGTCATGGCCCCCCACGGCGGCGACTCGCGCGCCACTCTCATCGCCTTGGCGATCGGGCTGAGCGTGGGGATGACGGTGGCTGGGGTCGGCCTGCTGGCAGCCTTGGCACGCCTGCTGGGCACGGCGGTCCTGGCACCGGTCCTGCGCGCCTTGCTGGTCAGCGGGGCCGTGGCCGCGGTCGGCGGCACGGCGGCGCTGCAGGCCACCTCGAGGCTGGCCAAGCACGCCACGACGCCGGTGTACCTGGCAGCATGTCTTCTGGCGGCCCTGCTCGTGGCTGCCACGAGCCTGGGCCTGGCGCTGGTGGCGGACCGCCGGCTGCTGGGCGTGCTGCGCCGTCGCCCCGCGCGCCAGGACCGGGCGCCGGCCGGCCAGGACGCCGCCGGCACGGTGGACGAGCAGGAGGGTGGCAGGTCATGACCTCACGCGTCGAGCCCGAGCGGCGGCGGTTGCGTGTGCTGGAGGTGTGCGGGTCAGCAGCCGGCGGCGTGCGTGCCCATGTGGCCGACTGCGCCCGGCTCCTGGCTGAGGCGGGCCACGACGTCATCGTCGAGGCTCCTGCCTCGGTGCTGGACGGGGCACCGCTGGGGGCTGCGCGCAGCGAGGTCCTCCAGATCGGCCCGCGTCCGGGCCCAGGCGACTTACTGGTGCTGGCGCGCCTGCGTCGTCTGGGACGACGGGCTGACGTCGTCCACGCCCACGGTCTTCGCGCCGGTGCCCTGGCCGCACTGGCACTGGGACGACGGCGGACGCGCCTGGTGGTCACCGAGCACAACCTGCCGGTGGGAGGACGCCTGACCACCGCCACGGGCCGGGCGCTGGCGGGTGTGGTCGCTGCTCGCTCCGACCAGGTCCTGGCCGTCAGCCCCGACCTGCTGGCACAGGCGCGTGAGCTGGGCGCGAGGGAGGCAGAGCTGGCCGTCATCCCCGCCTCCGGCCACGTGCAGCAGGAGGCACTGGACGCCGCGGCGGTGCAGGAGGTGTGGCCCGAGGGCTACCGCGTGCTCACGGTGGCGCGCCTGGCTCCCCAGAAGGGGCTGGACCTGCTCCTGGACGCCGCCGCGCAGCTGGCCGACGCCGTGACCGAGGCTGGCGGCGAGGGCGGTGCCACCTCACTGACGTGGGCTGTGGCCGGGGACGGACCGCAGGCCGATGAGCTTGCCGCACGGATCGCGCGCGAGCAGCTGCCCGTGCGCCTGCTGGGCCGCCGAGGAGATGTCAGCTCCCTCATGCAGGCCGCGGACGTTGTTGTCCAGACCTCGCTGTGGGAGGGCCAGCCCATCACGATCCAGGAGGCGCTAGCTGCTGGGGCGGCGATCGTGGCCACGGACGTGGGAGGCACGGGCGTGACCTCTCGCGGTGGAGCCCAGCTCGTCTCGCCGAGCAGCCAGGCCGTTGCCCAGGCCGTGGCCCGGCTCCTGGCCGACGACGGTGCTCGCCGCCAGGCCCAGGACCGCGCGCGTCAGGCGGCGCGTGAGCTGCCGGACCACGCGGCGCTGGCGGCCCAGCTGCAACGAGTGCTGGACCCAGGCGTGTGAGGCGGCTCTAGCCGACCGTGTCTGTCAGGTTTCGCCGTCATCGATATGATGGAGTTCCGTGATGAGCACGTCTAACCGCTCCAGCGGTCACCAGAGTGAAGTCCCTGCCCACATCTTCGTCACCGGTGGCGTCGTCTCTTCCCTCGGTAAGGGGCTGACGGCCTCCAGCCTGGGACGACTGCTGCGCTCGCGCGGTATCAGCGTGGCGATGCAGAAGCTTGACCCGTATATCAACGTCGACCCCGGCACGATGAACCCCTTCCAGCACGGGGAGGTCTTTGTCACCGAGGACGGAGCGGAGACGGACCTGGACATCGGCCACTACGAGCGCTTCCTTGACGTCAACCTCTCCGGCAAGGCCAACGCCACCACCGGGCAGGTCTACTCCCGCGTGATCGCCAAGGAACGGCGGGGGGAGTACCTGGGAGACACCGTCCAGGTCATCCCGCACATCACTGACGAGATCAAGCGTGTCATGCGCTCTCAGGCTGAGCCTGGCCCGGACGGCGAGGTACCTGACGTCATCATCACCGAGATCGGCGGCACGGTCGGTGACATCGAGTCCCAGCCCTTCCTCGAGGCGGCTCGCCAGGTGCGTGCCGATCTGGGGCGGGCCCACGTGGCCTTCGTCCATGTCTCCCTCATTCCCTTCCTGCCGGCGGCCGGTGAGCTCAAGACCAAGCCCACCCAGCACTCGGTGGCCGCGCTGCGCTCGATCGGTATCCAGCCTGACGCCCTGGTCCTGCGCACCGACCGGCCCCTGCCTGAGGGAGTCAAGGGCAAGGTGGCGCTCATGTGCGACGTCGACCGTGAGGCCGTCGTCGAGTGCAAGGACGCCGCGAGCATCTACGACGTCCCGCCGACCCTGCACCGTGAGGGCCTGGACGCCTTCCTCGTCCAGAGGCTGGGCCTGACCTTCCGGGACGTGGACTGGGCGGAGTGGAACGGCCTGCTCGACCACGTCCACAACCCCTCCCGCCGTCTTGAGGTGGCGCTGGTGGGCAAGTACATCGATCTGCACGACGCCTACCTGTCCGTCTCCGAGGCCATCCGCCACGCCGGCTTCGCCTGCGACGCGAAGGTGGAGATCCGCTGGGTCGCCTCCGACACCTGCGAGAGCCCGGACGGAGCCCAGCGTGCGCTGTCCGGGGTGGACGCCGTCGTCGTGCCCGGCGGCTTCGGCGTGCGCGGCATCGAGGGCAAGCTCGGGGCGCTGCGCTGGGCCCGCGAGCATCAGGTGCCCACCCTGGGCCTGTGCCTGGGGCTGCAGTGCATGGTGATCGAGGCAGCCCGCCACCTGCTGGGGCTGGAGGCCGCGTCCTCAACCGAGATGGCGCCCGAGACCCCCGACCCCGTCGTCACCACGATGGACGCCCAGCGTGAGTTCGTCACCGGTGGGGGAGACCTGGGCGGCACGATGCGGCTGGGTGCCTACCCGGCGGTCCTGACCGAGGGCTCCGTCGTCGCCCAGACCTACGGCGCCACCCACGTCAGCGAGCGCCACCGCCATCGCTTCGAGGTCAACAACGCCTACCGTGAGCGCCTGGAGGAGGCGGGCCTGCACGTGTCCGGCACCTCGCCGGACGGGCACCTGACCGAGTTCGTCGAGCTCGACCGCGCCCTGCATCCCTACTACGTGGCCACACAGGCCCACCCGGAGTTCAAATCGCGGCCCACCCACGCCCACCCGCTGTTCACGGGGCTGATCAATGCCGGGCTGGACCGCCAGCGTGACCGCTTCGCCGCTCGTGGCGAGGAGGGACTGGAGCCCGAGGTCGCGCAGGCTGCCCAGAAGGGTAGCGTGGCACCCGTCAAGGATGAGGCCACGGCGGGAAGGCAGTCACGGTGAGCACGAGGGGACAGGCGCGCGAGCTGGACGACCAGCGTGACTCGCGGCAGGTGACCGCCAGCCAGCAGGTGTGGGCCGGCCCGATCTTCACCATCCAGGACGAGCAGATCGCGCTCGCCCCTGGTGCTGAGCCCGTGCGCCGGCAGACCGTGGCCCACCATGACGCCGTGAGCATCGTGGCGTGGCGTGAGGGGGCGGACTCCTCCCAGGACGACGGCGCTGCGGAGATCCTCCTGGTGCGTCAGTACCGTCACCCGGTGCGTGCCGACCTGTGGGAGGTCCCGGCAGGCCTGCTTGACGTTGCTGGCGAGGCGCCGGCGGTGGCTGCAGGGCGGGAGCTGGCGGAGGAGACTGATTACGAGGCCGGTACCTGGCACACGCTCGTCGACTACTATGCCTCGCCGGGCTTCACCACGGAGGGCTGCCGCTCCTTCCTCGCTCGTGACCTCAGCCTCCTGCCGGAGGAGCGCCGGGTGCCTCGTGAGGCGGAGGAGGCTGAGTTCGTGCCGACCTGGTTCCGTTTCGACGACGTCGTGGCGGCAGTCCTGCAGGGCCGGCTCCACAACCCGGCCACGGTGGCGGGGGTGCTGGCGGCTGACCGGCTGCGCGCTCGCGGCTGGGAAGGGCTGCGCCCAGCCGATGCGCCGTGGCTGAGGAGCCCGGTGAGTCTGTAGCACCACAGCGGCTGCGCCGCACACGGTGGCCCGCGACACGACACGTGCCGTGGGCCACTTTTCGTTGCCAGGACTGGCGTTCTTCAGTGAAGCGATTAACGTGCTGAGATTAAGGGCGTTAAACGGTTGACGAGCGGTCAGCGGTAAGGCAGGATGGGCCCATCGGCATACGAAGGTGTCTGCTACGTGATGACAATGGCGCGAGGAGGTGCGATGACGACTCTGACGGATGTGGCGCAGGCTGCCGCGGTCTCGACCGCCACGGCCTCCTTGGTCCTGTCAGGGAAGGCGAACGGGCGGGTCTCGGCGACGACGGCCAAGCGGGTACGTGGCGCCGCCCGGGACCTGGGCTACGTGCGTAACGCCCTGGCGGCCTCGATGCGTAGTCAGCGCACCCGGACGCTGGGCGTGGTCGCCAATGACGTGCTATCCACCCCCTACGCCGTCTCGATGGTTGACGGCATCTTGACCACCGCACGGTCACAGGGGTGGTCGGTGATCTTCGCCGACACTGGCGGTGACACCTCAGAGCGTCGCCGTGCCGTCGATGAGCTGTGCTCGCGCCAGGTCGACGCCATCATCTACGCGGCGATGTACCACCAGGAGGTGGTCGTTGACGAGGGACTGTCAGACGTCTTCGTGCTTAACAGCTTCGCTGACCGCGACGACGTGCCCGGTGTGGTCCCGGACGAGGAGCGTGCCGCCTATGAGGCGACGACTCATCTCATCGAGCTTGGCCACGACCGCATCGCCCACCTGGCGCACGACTCTGACGCGGCGGCGGTCGGCCTGCGCATCGCGGGCTATCGCCGGGCCCTGGTCAGCCACGGCCTGCCGTGGGACGAGCGCCTGCTCTTGCGCGGAGACAATGATCCTGCAGGCGCTGACGAGGCGGCTACGCGGCTGCTGGACCTCGATCCTCGCCCGACAGCTGTCTTCTGCTACAACGACGCCATGGCCGCTGGGGTGTACCGGCAGGTGGCGCGTCGAGGCCTGAGGATCCCTCAGGACCTGTCAGTGGTGGGCTTTGACGACCTGGAGCTGATCTCCACCAACCTTGATCCCCAGCTGACCACCATGCGGCTGCCGCACTACGAGATGGCTGAGTGGATGACGCGCGCGGTGATCTGTGAGGACGAGCAGAACCCGCCTCCTGGGGTCACTCGTATGCACTGCCAGCTCATTCAACGAGCGTCGACGGCGCCGCCCAGTCAGCCTGTCCGCTCCTCAGACCTGGGCTGAGCAGCCCGGGCACGCACAAGCTTCCGGCTCACACGAGCCGGGGGAACTCCCATCCCAGATGACACAAAGGAGTGTTCCATGATCACGACTCGTCGTACCTTCCTCGGCCTGGGCGCTGCCAGTGCGGCGGCCCTGACCCTGGCGGCCTGTTCCTCGCAGGGTAAGGACTCCTCAGGTTCTGCTTCCGGCGGCAAGGGCGGGCTGACACTGTGGACCCACAGCGCCGGCGGAACAGATGAGTACGCCGTTATCGAGGGCATCGTCAATGACTTCAATGCCGCCAACCCCGACACCCCGATCACGATCACGGCCTTCCCCCAGGCCTCCTACAACGACGCGATCGTGGCGGCGGCTGCCTCCGGTGATCTGCCTGACATCCTGGACCTGGACGGTCCGATCATGCCGAACTGGGCCTGGTCTGGCTACCTCGCTCCTCTGACGCTGCCCAGCTCGCTGACCGACAAGATGGTGGACTCCACCAAGGGGTACTTCAACGACACGCTCTACTCCGTGGGCCCGTACGACACCTCGCTGTGCTTCCTGGCCCGCAAGTCCGCGATCGAGCAGATCGGGGCCCGCGTCCCCACCGTTGACTCTCCCTGGACCAAGGACGAGTTCGAGGACGTGCTGACCAAGCTCAAGGCGCTGCCCGACTACGAGTACGCCATCGACTTGTCGAACTGGGACGCCGCGGAGTGGTGGCCCTACGCCTATGCCCCGATGCTGCAGAGCTTCGGTGGTGACCTCATTGACCGCAAGACCATGGCGAGCGCCGAGGGCGTTCTCAACGGTCCTGAGGCGAAGGCCTTCGGCGAGTGGTTCCGTCACCTGTTCGCTGACGGCCTGGCTTCCGAGACCCCGGCGACGGACGGTCAGGACTTCCTCCAGGGCAAGGTCCCGATGGTCTACACCGGCGGCTGGAAGGTGCTGCAGGCGCAGGAGACGCACGGCCTGGACGAGGTCCTCATCCTGCCGCCAGTGGACTTCGGTGCGGGTGCCAAGGTCGGCGGCGGTTCCTGGCAGTGGGCGGTGTCTGCGACCTCCAAGAACCAGGAAGCGGCTAACAAGTACATCGAGCTGCTCATGCAGGACAAGTACCTGATCAAGTACTCCGACGCGATCGGCACCTACCCCTCGATTGAGTCGGCGATCCCGGGCACTGCCAACTACGGTGAGGGCAAGCCGCTGGAGCCCGTCTATGAGATCGGCAAGGCCTTTGCCCTGCTGCGCCCAGCGACCCCGGGATACAAGACGATCTCCTCGGTCTTCGACAAGGCCTTGCGTGACATCGCCTCCGGCGCTGACGTCCAGGCCAGCCTTGACCAGGCGGTCAAGGACATCGACGCCGATATCACCTCCAACAACGGCTACAAGGTTTCCTGACGAGCCTCGCCCTGAACCCACTGATCCGGTGGGAGGCACGAGCGTGCCTCCCACCGGGAAGGGAGAAAGACGTGTCCACCTCTGTTGCGGCAAGGCGCAGCGCGAGCTCTCGTCGCGAGGCGCTGCAGGCGTGGCTCATGAGCTCACCTGCCCTCATCCTGTTACTGCTCTTCATGGGCATCCCGATCCTTCTCACCTTCGGGCTGTCCTTCACCAACGCCCGGTTGATCTCGCCCAACCCGCCTTCCTTCGTCGGGCTGGCCAACTTTGAGCGTGCCTTGGGAGCTGATCCCACGTTCTTGCGCTCGCTGACCAATACCGCCTTCTTCGCCCTCATCGTCGTTCCGTGCCAGTCCGGCCTGGCCCTGGCCCTGGCCATCCTGGTCAATCAGAAGGTCAAGGGCGTCACGGCCTTCAGGACGATGATCTTCATGCCTGTGGTCACCTCCATGGTGGTGGTCTCGATCCTGTGGAGCTTCTTCTACGAGGACGATGGCCTGGTCAACTCCATGCTCAACACCATCACGGGCGGCGGCTGGACGGCGGTGGCCTGGCTCAACAATCCGGGTACCGCGATGCCGGCGATCATCGTGCTGTCGATCTGGCAGGCGGTCGGCCTGCACATGATCATCTGGCTGTCTGGACTACAGGGCATCGACCCTGCGCTGTATGAGGCTGCGGACCTCGACGGTGTCAACGGCTGGCAGCGATTCCGCTACGTGACCTGGCCCAGGCCTGCGCTCGACGATGGTGTTCATCCTTGTCACCATCACCATCGCTGCGCTCGGACTGTTTGTCCAGGTTGATGTCATGACCTCAGGAGGTCCGCAGGACGCGACCTCAACACTCGTCTACCACGCCGTGCGCAAGGGCTACCGCGAGCAGGACATGGGCTACGGAAGCGCGATCTCGCTGATCTTCTTCGTCTGCGTCCTCCTCATCAGCCTTATCCAGCGCTGGCTGACCAGGGAGAAGGACTGACATGGCTACGCATACTGTCCCGTCTCACGAACTGACCACCCCGGCCCAGCAGCCCACCGCTCAGCGTGTGCCTGGAAGGCGTGGCCGGGCGGCAACGAAGCGGCGCTCGCGGGTCCTGACCTATATCGGGCTGGTTGTCGCCGCATCGGTCGCGGTCTTCCCGCTGCTGTTTATGATCTTCTCCTCGCTCAAGCCTGACTCGCAGATCTTCGCGGACCTGGGCAGTGTCAAGGCGTTCCTGCCGGTGGGCGAGCTGTCACTGGACAACTACGAGGGTGTCTTCCAACGTGTGCCAGCAGGTCGCTTCCTGATGAACTCGGCGATCGTGACCGTGTGCATCGTGGTCCTCGGCCTCGTGGTCAACTCCATGATCGGTTTTGCCATCGCCCGGATGCGGTGGAAGGGCAAGCGCATCATTCTCTCGCTGGTCCTGGCCACCCTCATGGTGCCTTTTGAGACCATCGCGGTGCCGTTGGTCTTCTGGGTGGCCAAGCTGCCGTCGCTGCAGTGGGTCGTGGACGGGTTCCTGGTCAAGCAGGGGATGCTGAACACCTACCAGGTCCAGATCCTGCCCTACATTGCCAACGCGCTGGCGATCTTCCTCTTCTCGCAGCACTTTGGAGACATTCCCAAGGAGATCGACGAGGCTGCGCGCGTGGACGGCGCGAGTTGGTTCACCATCTATCGCAAGATCGTCGTCCCGCTGTCTGGACCGACTTTCGCCACGGTGGCCATCATCATGATGCTGCCGGCGTGGAACTCCTACCTCTGGCCGCTCATGGTGGTTCAGGAGGAGGCGATGCGCCCGGTCAGCGTAGGAATGCAGTACTTCTTCCAGCTCAACCCCGTGTGGGGCGAGATCATGGCTTACGGCACGCTCATCACAGTGCCGATGTTGGTGCTATTCATCATCTTCCAACGTTCCTTCGTCCAGTCTCTGGCCGGTACGGCCGTCAAGGGCTGAGACACTTGCAACCCGGATAAGGAGACCGAGATGGCCTTCAGCCTTGCTGACCACTGGATGTGGGACCACTGGATCGCTCGTCGCGCAGACCTGTACCACCTGTTCTTTCTGCGTGCGTCGAAGGCGCTGCACAACCCGGACCGGCGTCACTGGCGGGCATCGATTGGGCACGCGGTGTCCTCAGATGCTCGCAACTGGACCCTGCTGCCCGATGCCCTGGTTCACTCTGATGGCCCTGCCTTCGATGACCAGGCGACCTGGACCGGCTCGGCCGTCGTCAAGGATGACGGCACGATCCGTCTCTTCTACACCGGCATCTCCCGTCGCGAAGGAGGGATGGTTCAGCGAGTTGGCTGGGCTGACTCCCAGGACGGGGTGACCTTCACCCGCGCCTGCGCCGAGCCTGTGGAGGCTGACGGACGCTGGTACGAGAAGTGGAACCCTTCCTACCCGTGGGACGAGCCGTGGCGGGACCCCTATGTCTTCCAACACGAGGGGCGCTGGCACATGCTGGTCACGGCGCGCCGTGCCGGTGTGGATCGTTTGCACGCCGGTGTGATCGGCCATGCCGTGTCTGATGACCTGGACCACTGGGAGGTGCTCGAGCCTCTGACTGAGCCCAGCCAGTTCGGTCAGCTTGAGGTCAGTCAGTCGCGCTTCGTGGACGGCAAGCACCTGCTGGTCTTCTCCTGTGGGCGTGACATGCAGGCCGCTGCGTGCGACGGAACGGTGTGGGTCGCCGAGGGGGAGGGGCCCTTGGGGCCGTGGGATGTGGACAATGCCCGCTATGTCGAGCCTACGCACCTGTACGCCGGCCAGGTCTTTGACATGGCAGACGGACAGTGGGCTTTCACCGGCTTTGATGACGGAGAGGACGGCGTCTTCCGCGGAGTGATCCCGGACCCGTTGCCATGGAACGAGGTGCAGCTGTCTCAGGCTCCAGTGCGCTGACGCCAAGCGGCCTCGGCGCGCTCGGGTAGTGCTCCGATGGGGCCATGCCCGATGTGACCGCTCGATGGGGGTGGGAGCGAACCAATGAGGTTCGCTCCCACCCCCATCGAGCGTCGTGCGTCTGCCGGAAACGCAGCCAGTGCAAGAAACGATCCGACCGGCGCCGTGCGCCGTCGTCACCGTGCTGGGCCCGGCATAGGCCACTCCTCTGACCGGTATGCGTGCTGGATCCCACTTACCGAGATTGACCGATCCTCGCGTCCTGGGAATATCGGAAGGCTGATCTTGGTTAAAGTAGGACAGTGCGTAGGCCGTCCGGCCTAGGTGCGCCGCCCGAGGAGGAGAGGAGAGGTCATGAGCACGGTCGACGACGACTCGACCCGGGCCCGGGTCCTTGACCTCATCGTCGAGAAGGGGCCGGTCTCCGCAGCTCAGCTGGCCAGGGTCCTGGACCTGACGCCTGCGGCGGTGCGTCGCCACCTCACTGCCCTGGAGGAGAGCGGAGAGATCCAGGTCCACGCGGCCGCTGCCTGCGGCAAGCGAGGGCGTGGCCGTCCGGCTCGCCACTACGTGGCCACCTCGAAAGCGAGGACGAGCTTCGCCGAGGGCTACTCCGACATCGCCACGCGAGCCCTGTCCTACCTCCAGCAGGTCGCCGGGGACAAGGCGATCGACTCCTTTGCGGCCGTGCGCGGACGCGACCTGGAACGCCGCTACATGCCGGTGGTCGAGGCCGCCGGCAAGGATCCCTCGGACCGCGCTCGCGCCCTGGCGGACGCCCTGACCCTGGACGGCTACGCCGCCACCGTCCGCGACGTGGGAGACGGTTCCTATGCCGTCCAGCTGTGCCAGGGCCACTGCCCGGTGCGTGACGTCGCTGGACAGTTCGGCGAGCTGTGCGAGGCCGAGACCCAGGCCATCGCCCGCCTTATTGGAGTCCCGGTGCAGCGTCTGGCTACCCTCGCCGGCGGCGACCACGTGTGCACCACGCACGTCCCCATCGCGATGCCCGTCCTGCGCAAGCGCACGGTACGAGCAGCAGCAGACACGCGAAGCCCACGGGCCCAGCGAACGGAAGGAACCCGATGACATCACCGAGCACCGACAAGCCTCGCGTCTCCGACGACGAGATCATCGACTCGATCTCGACGCAGTACGACTTTGGCTGGCACGACTCTGACGAGGCTGGTGCCAACGCCAAGCGCGGTCTTGACGAGCAGGTCGTGCGGGAGATCTCCGCCATCAAGGGCGAGCCCGAGTGGATGCTGGCCAAGCGCCTCAAGGCCTACGAGATCTTCGAGCGCAAGCCCATGCCCACCTGGGGCGTGGACCTGTCCGAGCTGGACATGGACTCGGTGAAGTACTACGTGCGCTCCACTGACAAGCCGGCGAGCTCCTGGGACGACCTGCCCGACGACATCCGCTCCACCTATGACCGCATCGGCATCCCCGAGGCCGAGCGCGAGCGGCTGGTGGCGGGCGTGGCGGCCCAGTACGAGTCGGAGGTCGTCTACCACCAGATCCGTGAGGACCTGGAGAAGCAGGGCGTCATCTTCGTCGACACCGACACCGCGGTGCGCGAGTACCCCGAGCTGGTCCAGGAGTACTTCGGCTCGGTGGTGCCGGCTGGTGACAACAAGTTCGCCGCCCTCAACACCGCGGTGTGGTCCGGCGGCTCCTTCATCTACGTGCCCAAGGGCGTCCACGTCGAGATCCCGCTGCAGGCCTACTTCCGGATCAACACCGAGAACATGGGCCAGTTCGAGCGCACGCTCATCATCGCCGACGAGGACTCCTACGTCCACTACGTCGAGGGCTGTACCGCCCCCATCTACTCCACCGACTCCCTGCACTCAGCGATCGTGGAGATCGTGGTCAAGAAGAACGCCCGCGTGCGGTACACGACCATCCAGAACTGGTCCAATAACGTGTGGAACCTGGTGACCCAGCGCGCCACCTGCGCCGAGGGCGCCACCATGGAGTGGGTGGACGGCAACATCGGCTCCAAGCGCAACATGAAGTACCCGGCCGTCTACCTCATGGGCCCCCACGCCCGCGGTGAGGCCCTGTCCATCGCCTTCGCCAGCGAGGGCCAGCACCAGGACACCGGCGCCAAGATGGTCCACATGGCGCCCTACACCTCCAGCCACATCGTCTCTAAGTCCGTGGCCCGCCACGGCGGGCGCTCGGGCTACCGAGGCCTGGTCCAGATCATGAAGAACGCCCGGCACTCCAAGTCCAACGTGCTGTGCGACGCCCTGCTGGTCGACGAGATCTCGCGCTCGGACACCTACCCCTACGTCGACGTGCGTACCGACGACGTCGAGATGGGCCACGAGGCCACCGTGTCCAAGGTGAGCGCGGACCAGCTCTTCTACCTCATGCAGCGCGGGCTGACCGAGACCGAGGCCATGGCCACGATCGTGCGCGGCTTCGTCGAGCCTATCGCCCGCGAGCTGCCCATGGAGTACGCCCTGGAGCTCAACCGCCTCATCGAGCTGCAGATGGAGAACTCCGTCGGCTGAGGCCGACGGCGCAGCCCGCCCCACGCACACCACCTTCCACTCGATCCGCCGGGTACCCGGCACAGGAGCACCTCATGCCCGACCTGTCCACTGACCACTCCCAGGCGAGCCTGGACGGCGCCCACTCTCACGGGCGCGCCGCAGCGCCTCAGGGGCGCTACGTCGCCTCGCGTGCGGACCGCCCTACCTCCTTCGACCCGGCTGACATCCCGGTGCCACGCGGGCGCGAGGAGGAATGGCGCTTCACGCCCATGAAGCGTTTCCGCCCGCTGTTCGGCCTGGAGGCCGTGCGTGCCGGAAGCGCGACGGACTCGGTCACCGTCGCCGTCGACGCCCCGCAGGGCGTGGACGTGGAGAGCCTGGAACGCACCGACGAGCGCCTGGGGACCGTCGGCGCCCCGGTGGACCGCACCGGCGTCGTCGCCTGGGTGGCGTTCGAGACCGCCACCGCCGTCACCCTCCAGGCTGGCGCCCAGCTCGAGCGCGCCGTGCGCGTGAGCGTGACGGGCCACGAGGTCCCCGGCGAAGAGGGCTTCGCCCACCCCGCTGCCGGCCACCTGCTCATCACCGCCCAGAAGGGCAGCCGCGGCACCGTGGTCCTGGATCACACCGGCACTGCCGCCTACACGCAGGGGGTAGAGGTTGTCGTCGCTCCCGAGGCCGAGCTGACCCTCGTCACCATCCAGAACTGGGACGACGCCGCCGTCCACGCCTCCAACCACCGCGTGCGCGTGGAGGGGCGTGGCACCCTCAAGCACGTCGTCGTGAGCCTGGGAGGAGACGTGCGCATCTCCTCCGACCTCGGCTTCGCTGGCGAGGGCGGGCGTACCGAGGCCTACGGCGTCTACTTCACCGACGCCGGCCAGCACCAGGAGCACCGCCCCTACGTGGCCCACACCGAGCCGCACTGCTACTCCCGCGTGACCTACAAGGGCGCGCTGCAGGGCGAGAATGCCCACGCCGTATGGGTGGGGGACTGCCTCATCGGCGCCGCCGCCCGCGGCACGGACACCTACGAGCTCAACCGCAACCTGGTGCTCACCGAGGGCGCCAAGGCGGACTCGATCCCCAACCTGGAGATCGAGAACGGCAACATCGAGGGCGCCGGCCATGCCTCGGCCACCGGGCGCTTCGACGACCACCAGCTGTTCTACCTGCGTGCCCGCGGCATCCCCGAGGCTGAGGCCCGGCGCCTGGTGGTGCTCGGCTTCTTCAACGAGATCGTCGCCGAGATCGGCGTGCCTGAGATCGAGGAGACCCTCATGGGCGCCATCGAGAAGGAGCTGGAGCTCACCGGCGTCATCGCCGCCCGCGAGCAGGCTCCCACCGCCTGAGCCGCACCTGACCACCCCGTACCCGCAACAGAAGAGCACACGAGCATGAGTACCCTGCAGATCAAGAACCTCCACGTCCAGGTCGCCACCAACGACGGCCCCAAGCCCATCCTCAAGGGCGTCGACCTCACGGTTGACTCCGGCGAGGTCCACGCCATCATGGGCCCCAACGGCTCGGGCAAGTCCACCCTGGCCTACTCCATCGCCGGTCACCCCGACTACGAGGTCACCGACGGTGAGGTCCTGCTCGACGGCGTCAACCTGCTGGACATGAGCGTGGACGAGCGCGCTCGCGCCGGCCTGTTCCTGGCCATGCAGTACCCGGTTGAGGTCCCCGGCGTGTCCGTGGCCAACTTCCTGCGCACCGCCAAAACCGCCATCGACGGCCAGGCCCCCAAGGTCCGCCAGTGGGTCAGCGAGGTAGCCGGCGCGATGGAGAAGCTGCGCATGGACCCTGCTTTCAACGAGCGTGACGTCAACGCCGGCTTCTCGGGAGGCGAGAAGAAGCGCTTCGAGATCCTCCAGATGGAGCTCTTGAAGCCCCGGTTCGCCGTCCTGGACGAGACCGACTCCGGCCTGGACGTGGACGCGCTGCGCATCGTCTCCGAGGGCGTCAACCGCCTGCACGACTCCTCCGACGCCGGCTTCCTCCTCATCACGCACTACACGCGGATCCTGCGCTACATCAAGCCCAGCCACGTCCACGTCTTCGTTGACGGGCACGTGGCCGAGGAAGGTGGCCCGGACCTGGCCGAGCGCCTGGAGAACGAGGGCTACGACCGCTTCCTCAAGTGAGGCACCCTCATGACTGACCCTGCATCCTCCGTCCCGTCTGCCGCGCAGGCGAGGCCGCCGCAGCCGCTGAGCGCGGACGAGCTCGCCGCCGTCCGTGCGGACTTCCCGTACCTGGCGCGTCCCGCGCGCTCGGGCGGGCAGCTGGCCTATCTCGACTGGGCAGCCACCAGCCAGAAGCCAGCCTGCGTCATCGCTCGTGAGGCCGAGTTCCTGCGGATGTCCAACGGCGCCGCGGGCCGCTCGACCTACCAGATCGCCGATGAGGCGACTGCCGCCTGGGAGGAGGCTCACGAGGCGGTCGGCGCCTTCGTGGGAGCGCGGGCCAGTCAGGTGGTCTTCACCAAGAACGCCACCGAGGCAGTCAACCTCGTGGCCCTGGCGATCGGGCACGCGAGCCTGGGACGCCCGGCCGGGCGCGGGGGCGCGGCAGCGGATGCTCATGACCCCTCGGCCAGGCTCCGCCTGGGCCAGGGCGACGAGATCGTCGTCTCGCGCGCGGAGCACCACGCCAACCTCGTGCCCTGGCAGGAGCTGGCGGCGCGCACGGGTGCCACTCTGCGGTGGCTGGACCTGACCCCCGAGGGCCGGATCGATCCCGGCACGGTGGACGTCATCACCGAGCGCACCCGCGTGGTGGCTGTGGCCCACGCCTCCAACGTCATCGGAGCGCTCACCCCGCTGGATGTGATCCTGCCGGCAGCCAAGGCAGTCGGTGCCCTCGTCCTGCTGGACACCTGCCAGTCCGGGGCCCACCTCCCGCTGGACTTCGCGGCGCTGTCCGCTGCCGGTGTGGACGCGATGGTCCTGTCCAGCCACAAGATGCTCGGGCCGACCGGCATCGGCGCGCTGGTGGCCACCGAGGAGCTGACGGAGGCGATGCCACCGGTGCTCACCGGGGGCTCGATGATCGAGGTCGTCTCCATGGAGTCCTCGACCTACATGACCGGTCCCGCCCGCTTCGAGGCCGGCAGCCAGCCGCTGGCCCAGGCCGCGGCGTGGACGACGGCGGTGGGCTACCTGTCACGGCTGGGCCTGGACCGTCTGCACGCCGGTGAGCAGGTGCTGACTGGGCGTCTTCTGGACGGCCTGACGGGCGTGGCCGGCGTGCGCGTGCTCGGGCCGACCGATACCCGCGACCGGCTCGGCGTGGTGCCCTTCGTCGTCGATGGCGTCCACCCTCATGACGTCGGCCAGGTGCTCGATGCTGCCGGGGTCGCTGTGCGCACCGGCCACCACTGCGCCCAGCCCATCCACGCCCACTTCGGGGTGCACGCCTCCTCGCGCGTATCCTTCGGGCCGACCACCACGCCCCAGGAGGTTGACCGCTTCCTCGAGGCGGTCGCCTCCGTCCGTTCCTACTTTGGCAGGTGAGCATGAACGACCTCGACCAGCTCTACCAGCAGGTCATCCTCGACCACTCGCGTGAGCGCCACGGCGCGGGCGCGCTCGACGCCCCTGACGGCCAGTCCCACCAGGTCAACCCCACCTGCGGGGACGAGGTGACTCTTGACGTCAAGGTCCAGGACGGCACCATCGCGGCCGTCGGCTGGCAGGGGGAGGGCTGCTCTATCTCCCAGGCCTCGATCTCGGTCATGCACGACCTGGTCGACGGTGCGGACCTAGAGACGGTCGCCCGCCTGGAGGCGGACTTCGACGCCCTCATGCACTCACGCGGCAAGGGCGTGGACGAGGCCGTGCTCGACGCCCTGGAGGACGGGGCGGCCTTCGAGGGGGTCTCGAAGTACCCCAACCGCGTCAAGTGCGCGCTGCTGGGGTGGATGGCCCTCAAGGACGCCCTGGCGCGCTCCGGCGTCGTCCTTCCGCAGGTGGAGGCCGACGGCGCACCGGCCAGCTGAGGCGTCCCCTCACCTGCCCTCACCACTGACTGACGAGGACCGGATCGGTCCTGACAACCTCAAGGAGACCGCATGAGCGAGCCCACCGGCGCCCCGGCGCCCGGAGCCGAGAACCCGGCCGGCAGCCCGGCTACCACCGCACCTGCCGGCCCGGCCGACAACCCCATGGCGGCCCAGCACGCCCCCGCCCAGCTCTCCGACGTCGACGTCGCCGCGATCGAGGAAGCCCTGCGCGACGTCATCGACCCGGAGCTGGGCATCAACGTCGTCGACCTCGGTCTGCTCTACGGCATCGCCATCGAGCCCGACGGCACCGTGGTGCTGGACATGACGCTGACGACGGCAGCCTGCCCGCTGACCGACGTCATTGAGGAGCAGGCGTCCCAGGCCCTGGCCTACATCGTGGACAAGGTCCGCATCCAGTGGGTGTGGCTGCCGCCGTGGGGCCCGGACAAGATCACGCCCGAGGGGCGCGAGCAGCTGCGGGCGCTGGGCTTCAACGTCTGAGGAGTACCTCGCGCAGCACCGGCGCGTTGGAGCGCTGGTTTCCGTTCCTCGTGCCGTACAGGAGGGTGAGGCGTCCGCGTTCGGCCAGGCCGCGTAGGTGTGCCACAGCCTCGGCACGCTCGGGCTGGGCCAGCTCGGCGCGGTAACGCGCCTGGAACTCCTCCCAGCTGATCTCGCCGTGGTGGAAGCCGCGACGCAGCTCGCCAGACGGAGCGATCTCCTGACACCACTCGTCCAGTGCTGCGCGCTCCTTGGACACCCCTCGCGGCCACAACCGGTCCACCAGCACCCGGTACCCGTCCTCGGCGCTGGGTTCCTCACGGACGGACTTGAGCACGACGTCCAGGCTCATGACGGTCTCTCGCCTCTCTTCACTCGTGGCCGTGCCAGTATCCCACCGGCGTAACGCATGAGCCTCGTGGCCCCCGGTATCCTGACCCCGTGCTCTACGACCTGCTGTACAAGACCGTCCTGACACGCATTGACCCCGAGGTTATCCACGACGTCTGCGTCAAGGGCGTCGCGCTCACCGGTCGCCTGCCCTTCGTGCGGGACGTCGTGCGCCAGGCCTGGGGACGCCGGCCCGCGATCCCCGTGCCCTCTGCCGGTCAGGGAGGGCCCTTCGCCCGCCCGGTTCCCGGCGTGCTGGGACTGGCAGCCGGGATGGACAAGGAGGGCGAGGCCGTGGTGGGCATGGACGCCCTCGGCTTCGGCTTCATCGAGGTCGGCACCTTCACCGCGCAGGCCCAGCCTGGCAACGACAAGCCCCGCATGTGGCGCTACCCGGCTACGCGAGCCGTGCGCAACAGGATGGGCTTCAACAACTCTGGCGCGGACGAGGCCGCTCGCCGCCTGCGCGAGCTGCGCTCGACGGTGCGTGGGCGCAGCATCGTCGTGGGAGCCAACATCGGCAAGACCAAGGTGGTCCCGCTGGAGGACGCCGTCGAGGACTACCGCTACTCCGCGGCCGCGGTGGCCCGCTGGGCCGACTACCTCGTGGTCAACGTCTCCAGCCCCAACACTCCCGGCCTGCGCGACCTGCAGAACGTGGAGTCCCTGCGGCCGATCCTTGAGGCCGTGCGGGAGGCCGGTGACGCTGCCGCTCACCGTCACGTGCCCCTCCTGGTCAAGATCGCCCCGGACCTGGCCGACGAGGACGTCGACGCCGTCGCTGACCTTGTCACCGACATGGGCCTGGACGGCGTGGTAGCCACCAACACCACCATCGACCACGACCTGGGGGAGGGAGGCCTGTCCGGGGCGCCGCTGCTTCCGCGCTCCCTGGAGGTCGTGCGCCGGCTGCGCGCGCGCCTGGGCGAAGGGCCAACGATTATCGGCGTGGGTGGGATCTCCTCCATCATGGACGCTGAGCTCATGCTCGACGCCGGTGCGGACCTGCTCCAGGCCTACACCGCCTTCATCTACAACGGTCCGGCGTGGCCGGGCCGTATCAACCGGGCGCTGGCGACCATGCGCCGCCCGCGCTGAACGGTTACCATGGCCGCGCGCCACGGCGCATGAGTGGGAGACGAGGCTACCTGTGAGGTCGGGCTGGTAGTCCGACGTCGTCGACCCCGGGAACACCAGTGACTCATTCAGCCCCCTCCTCTCAGGTGCCCGGCGCGCAGCCGCCTGCACCCGACCGGCCCCTGCGTGCTCTCGTGCAGGCTGCCGGTGGCTCCTTCCTTGCCCTGGGGTTTCTGGGCCGGCTGCCAGCGGCCATGAACCAGCTGGGCATGCTCCTCATCGTCTCCGCCTCCGGCCGAGGCCTGGCCCTGGCCGGCTCGACAGTCGCGGCCGTGGGCCTGGGGACTGCCGCTGGGGCGCCACTCGTCGGCCGCCTCGTGGACCGGATTGGTGCGGTGCGTGTGCTCGCCTGCGCCCTCGTGGTGCAGTCACTGGCTCTGGCCGGGGTACTCGCCTGTTTGTATGCGGACCTGTCAAGTGCCCTCATTCTCATCTTCGCGGCACTCCTCGGATGTGCGAACCCTCAGGCAGGCTCGATTGCGCGTGCATGCTGGTCGGCCATTGCTCGTGCGGACGCCGTACCTGCTCGTGCCCTGCGGACGATCCGGCTCGGCCTGGGCTTCGAGACGGCCGCGGATGAGACGAGCTTCGTCGTCGGGCCGGTCGCGGCCGGGGCGCTGGTGACGCTGCTCGGGGCCGAGGGGGCGGCCCTGTCCCTGCTGGTCCTCACCGTGCTGGGTGAAGGAGCCTTCGCCCTGTGGCTCGCCCGCCGCCCGGCGCTGTCTCGTCCGCACCACGACGGCGGGGCCGGTTCCACGCAGGCGCAGGCGCGTACGCCGTGGGTGGCGCTGGCACCGGTACTGCTCACGATCGGTGCTGTGGGCGTGGTCTTTGGCGCCACCCAGACGGCGCTGACCGCCGTGCACACGGCTCACGGGACCCCAGGGCTGACCGGCCCGATCTACGGCTCGATGGGGATCACCTCGGCGCTGGCCGGCATGGTGGCGCCCTCCTTGCGCACCGGCGTCCTCGCGAGGACGGCTCTGGGTGGCCTTCTGGTGCTCATCTGCTCGTCCGTCCTCACGGCGGTTCCCGGCACGCCGCTGACCCTGGCGATGATCCTCATCATGGGAGCGGGCGTGGGCACGGTCCTGGCAACCTCCTACACGCGTATCGAGGCGGTGGCTGTATCCGGACGGGTCACGAGCCTGATGACTGTGGCTGCTACTTGCAACGTCCTGGGGGTCTCCCTCGGCTCGGTGGCCACGGGTGCGCTCGGGGCCAACCTCCACTACGCCAACCTGCCGGCTGTGGCAGCCGGTGCGGTCATACTCGCTCTGGCCGCAGCGCAGGCGTTGACGGGCCGAACGGGTAGCTTTGCCTCCGAGTGAAGAACGCCAGGCTCCTCGCTCGTGCGCAAAGCTACCCGCTCGCGTCACAGGTCAGCGCAGCTCCTCGTCAGCCTTGCGTGAGGGGGAGCGGGTGAGCGCCGGGTCACGCTCGACGACGTCGCCCAGGGCCTGGTCGATCGCGGCCATCATGTCCGCGTCCAGGCGCACGCCCGAGGCCTTGACGTTCTCCTCCAGCTGCTGGGGCCGGGAGGCGCCCACCAGGGCGGCCGAGACGTTCGGGTTCTGCAGGACCCACGCGATCGCCAGCTGCGGCATGGTCAGGCCTGCCTCGTCAGCGATCGGACGCAGGCTCTGGACCGCGGTGAGGACCTCGTCGCGCATCCATCCCGCGATCATGTCCTTGCCGCCACGCTCGTCCGTGGCGCGCGAGCCTGCCGGAGGCTGCTGACCGGGTAGGTACTTGCCGGACAGCACGCCCTCAGCCATCGGGGACCACACGACCTGGCCCATGCCGAGCTCCTCGGAGGTGGGCACGACCTTGTCCTCGATGACACGCCACAGCATCGAGTACTGCGGCTGGTTGGACACCAGGCGGAATCCCATCTGGGTGGCCAGCTCCTGACCGGCCCGGATCTGCTCGGCGGTCCACTCCGAGACGCCGATGTACAGGGCCTTGCCCGAGCGCACGACGTCGGCGAAGGCCTGCATGGTCTCCTCCAGCGGCGTGGCGTCGTCGTAGCGGTGGGCCTGGAGGAGGTCCACGTAGTCGGTGCCCAGGCGCTTGAGCGACCCCTCGATGCCGCGCAGGATGTGCTTGCGCGACAACCCGGAGTCGTTAGCGCCCTTGTCCTGGATCGGGAAGTAGACCTTGGTGAAGATCTCCACGCCGTCACGGCGCGTGCCGGCCAGCGCCTTGCCCAATACCTCCTCGGCCTTGGTGTTGGCGTAGGTGTCGGCGGTGTCGAAGGTCGTGATGCCCAGGTCCAGGGCCGTGTGGACGCACTGCGTCGCCGTGTCAGCCTCGACCTGCGAGCCGTGGGTGAGCCAGTTTCCGTAGGTGATCTCCGTGACGCGAAGGCCGGAGCTGCCAAGATGACGGTAAGCAACCATGGCTCCAGCCTAGGGGAGCAGGCGCCGGGGCGAGTCCTCGGTCACAGGGCCAGGGACGTCGTCGGCCCGGCTTCCGCTGTCGGCGGAGAACCGGGCCGGGAAACGAGGCGGAGCGGGCTCAGGAGGGGTACTCGCGGCGTCCCACCTGAGGAACCGGCTGACGCCAGCGCCGCAGGTTGAAGCAGCGGGAGAAGACGTACCAGAAGATGACACCCTGCTCCTTGACGCGAGCCTCGCCGAACTTGGCGATGAGGCGCTTGCGAACCAGACGCCAGCAGATGACCGCGTCCACGATCGCGATGAGGAAGAGACCGTAGATGAAGAGCATGAGGTAGAAGGTGCCCACAGCCGCCTGCGCCGAGCGTGAGACCGCCTGGAAGCCGATGACCACGAGCAGCAGGATGATCGTCGAGGGCAGGAAGAGCTCGCCGACGCTGAAGCGGGCGTCCACGTAGTCGCGGATGTAGCGCTTGATCGGTCCCTTGTCCCGCACCGGCAGGTAGCGGTCGTCCCCGGTGACCATGGCGCGGCGCTGGCGCTCCCAGGCCTCATCCTGCTTGGCGCGGGCCTCACGCTTGGCGGCCTTGCGGTCGGTGGGGACCACGGGGTGGACGCCACGGGCCTGCGCGTCCTTGCGCTTGGGCGTGGGACGTCCCTTGCCACCGGGCTTGGTGCTCTCGGCCTCCGGCGCGGGCTCGGCGGCCTTCTCCTTCTTGAACAGACTCACGCCGCTAGGTTACCGGCTCGGTCGCGCTACGCTGAAAACCATGATCTCAGTCGACGCCGTACGCGCATCCGTCCACCGCTCCTTCGACGACGTCGTGGCCGACCTGGTCGACCTCGTCGCCATCCCCTCGGTCTCGGCCTCCAGCCACGACCAGGCGGAGGTGGCGCGCTCGGCCGAGCACGTGGCCGGCCTGCTGCGGGGCGTGGGGCTGGAGGCCGAGGTCGTGAGCGTCGACGGGCCGGACGGCGTGCCTGGCCGTCCGGCGGTGCTCGCCCACCGCGAGGGGCCCGCAGGCTCCCCGCGCGTGCTGCTCTACTCCCACCACGACGTCCAGCCCGTGGGCGACCCCGGCGCCTGGGCCCAGGCTGATCCCTTCACTGCCGAGCGCCGCGGCGACCGCCTGTTCGGACGCGGTACGGCCGACGACGGCGCCGGCGTCATCTCCCACGTCCACGCCCTGCGGGTGCTGGACGAGCTCCTCGGGGGCCTTCCCTGCTCGGTCACCGTCTTCATCGAGGGGGAGGAAGAGGTCGGCTCGCCCTCCTTCGAGAACCTGCTGGCTGCCTACCGCGACCGTCTGGAGGCTGACGTCATCGTCGTGGCCGACTCCTCCAACTGGAAGGTCGGTGTGCCGGCGCTGACCACCTCGCTGCGCGGCGTGGTCCAGGTCGACGCCCGGCTGGACGTCCTCGACCACGCCCTGCACTCGGGACAGTACGGCGGCCCGGTGCTCGACGCCGTGACCTCCATGTGCCGCCTGGTGGCCACCTTGCACGACGAGGCGGGCGACGTCGCCGTGCCGGGGCTGGTCTCCCGTGCCCAGGCTGCTCCTGACTTCCCTGAGTACCCCGAGGAGGCCTTCCGCGCCGACGCTGGCGTGCTCGACGGCGTCGAGCTGGCCGGTACCGGGGACCTCACCGCCCGGCTGTGGACCAAGCCGACGATCACGGTGATCGGCATGGACGTCACGCCCCTCCACCTGGCCGGCAACGTCCTGGCCCCCTCCTGCACCGCCCGCATCTCAATGCGTCTGGCACCCGGCCAGGACCCTGCCGCGGCCCAGGCCGCGCTCGTGGCCTACCTGAAGCAGCAGGTGCCCTTCGGGGCGCGCCTGACCGTCTCCCAGGGCGAGGCCGGTCCCGCCTTCGACGGGTCCTCGGACACCCCGGCCGGCCGTGCGGCCCACTGGGCGCTGTCCACGGCCTTCGGCGAGAACTGCGTGGACATCGGCCAGGGTGGCTCCATCCCCTTCATCTCCACCCTCCAGGAGACCTTCCCCGGTGCTCAGGTCCTGGTGACCGGCATCGAGGACCCGGACACGCGTGCCCACAGCGAGGACGAGTCCATGCACCTGGGTGACCTGGAGAAGATCGTTACCGCCGAGGCGCTCCTGCTGGCGCGGCTGGGCGGGGCCGTGGACGAGCCGGCCAAGGGCTGAGCGCGTGCGCGTCCTTCTTGCACCGGGTGGGATGTATCCCGAGCCCGGGGGCGTGCCTGTGACCACGGCGGGGACGGGCCTGCCTGCTCACGCCGTGGCCCAGGCCCTGTCAGCGGGATGGCGCAGCCAGCGGCCCGAGGACCGCCTGGCGCTCCTGCCGATGGCCGACGGCGCTGCCGGCAGCGCTGCGGTCTTTCCTTCTTCCCTGGTCACTGGCCGCCTGGCTGTGCAGGCCTCCGGGCCGCTTGGCCAGGTCCGTGAGGTGGACCTGCTCAGGCTCGCCCCGCCGCAGGCAAAGAGACCGAGTGACGCGGCTGCGCCGTCGTCGGGCTCCGGGACCACGTGGTTCCTGGACGCAGCCCGCCTGACGGCCTTGCCGGCGGACCGCGAGGAGGCTGCGCGCGAGGCGATGGAGGGCACCACCTACGGCCTCGGCCAGGTGCTGGCTGCCGCCGTGAGGGCGAGCGCACCCGACGACCTGCTTGTCGTGGGCCTGGCGCGCAGCGGTGTCCACGACGGTGGGGCGGGCCTCGTCGACGGGCTCGGGGGAGTGGAGCAGGCCGCCCGGATGCTCGCGGAGCGGCGGCTCCTGCTCGCCCTGGCCGACGACGTCCCGCTCGGCGGACTGTCTGGCGCCGGACAGGGGCTGGTCTCCGTGACCTCCCTGGGAGCCGAGCAGGCGCAGGAACGTGACCGGGATGCCTGCGCGGCTGCCAGCAGTCTCCTCACGCAGCTGACCGAACGCTCCGGGGTCGGTGGGCCGGTGCGCCGGGTCCTGCCAGTGGTTGGAGCCGAAAGGAGCGCACCGGGCACGCTCAGCGTCACCTCATGGGGCAGTGGGGCCGGCGGTGGGGCTGCCCTCCTCCTCCAGGCGCTCGGCGCGCGGGCGATGCCCGGCACGCGAGTGATGGCGGACCTGCTCGGCCTGGAGGCGAGGGTGGAGGACGCTGATCTCGTCGTGACTGCAGCGGGAGAGGTCTACGACGTCCTGGCGGACTCGCTGACCGCCGTCGTGGGCCAGGCTGCCTCGGCGCGGGCGCTGCCGGTAGCCCTGGTCAGCGGCCGCGCTCTTGTGCCGCGCGGTGAGCTGGCAGTGGCTGGTGTGAGCGCCTCCTACAGCCTGGAGGAGATGGGGGCGGGCACCATGGGCGTCTGGCACAGCGAGGGAGAGCAGGCAGTGCGCCGTCGGCTGGAGGAGATGGGCGCGCGCCTGGCCCGCAGCTGGTCGCGTTAGGCGGCGGCCTCGCTACTCCTTGGGCGCCGGGCCCGTGGAGCCGCGGACAATGAGATCGGGGGAGAAGAACATCTCCCCATCCGGGACGTCCTCGCCGGCGATCGCGGCCAGCAGGGTTGTCACGGCCGAGCGGGCGATGGCAGTCACCGGCTGGCGCACCGTGGTCAGCGGCGGGTTGGTCATGGGGATGAGCGGGGAGTCGTCGTAGCCGATGACCGAGACGTCGCCGGGGACCGACAGACCTGCGGCACGCACACCCTGAATGGCGCCGAGGGCCATGATGTCCGAGCCGCACACGATGGCAGTGCACCCCTGCTCCAGCAGCCGGGTGGCGCCTGCGGCGCCGCCCTCATAGCTGTACAGGGCCTCGACGGTCCGCAGGGGCTCGCCAGGCAGACCGGCACGCATGGCGTCCTCGTAGCCCGAGCGCTTGCGCTGGGCGGGGACCATACGCAAGGGGCCCATGGCCAGGCCGATTCGGCGGTGGCCCAGACTGATGAGGTAGTCCACCGCCATGCGCGCGGCAGTGCGGTCGTCCGTGGTGAAGCCGGGGGCCTTGATCGTGGGGGCGTTGCCGTTGATCGTGACCAGGGGGACCTCGCGCTCGCGCAGGCGTTGGTAACGGGTGACGTCGCTGGAGGTGTCGGCGTGGCGGCCGGAGACGAAGATGATGCCGGAGACCCCACGGTCCACGAGCATCTCGATGTACTCGTCCTCGGTGGTGCCACCAGGGTTCTGGGTACACAGCAGTGGGGTGTGCCCGCTGGGAGCCAGCAGCTGCTCGATCTCCTGGGCGAACATAGGGAAGATCGGGTTGGACAGCTCGGGCACGATCAGCCCGACCAGCCCGCGTGAGGCCTGGTGCAGGGCCTCGGGACGTTCATATCCCAGCAGGTCCAGGGCCACGAGCACCTGACGCCGGGTGACCTCAGCGACGTTGGACTTGCCGTTGAGGACACGGGAGACGGTCGCCGTCGAGACGCCAGCCTGCTCGGCAATACTGGCCAAGGTGATGCGTTGAGGCACCTCAAATCTCCTTCGAGTCGGTGCAGCTCGTGGTGCGGCGTTAGATGACAACGACGCAGACGGACCGCGGACGGGGCGCCGTGACTCGCCGTCGAATCGAGGCAGGGGCGGACCCGTGTCATGTATGAATGTAACGGCTTAATGTAAGACTATGCAAGATAGGTGTCGTGAGCAGGGGGAGGGGGCGCCGGGGCGGGCCTGGTGCCTGTAGCCTGCGGCCATGTCATGGCTGCGTCGTTCTCGCTCTTCTCACCTTGCCCTGCCTGCTGAGGTAGTCGCGGAGGTTGCGGCAGAATCTCGTCTGCTTGCGGCTGTACCGGTCTCGGCGGATGGTCGGCGCTGGCTCGTGGCGTGCCAGGACGGTCTGCGGGGCGTTGAGGTCGGGTCGGCGGAGGCCTCTGCGGCCGGCGGTGCTGCCGGGGATGAGGTCGAGGTTGGGGCTGCCGGTGGTGCTGCCGCGGCGGGCGGTGCTGCCGCGGCCGAGCCCGAGGTTAAGGCCGCAGGCGCCGCGGAACCATGGTGCTGGGACGGGCTGACGGGCTGGGACCAGGTGACTCGGGCGCGGTGGGATGCCGAGGAGCGCTGCTTCTCGTTTCATGTCTTGTATGAGAGGCGGGCACGGTTGCTGCGCGTGCCGGCGGCCCTGCGTCAGGGGAGGCCTGGCGGCGGCTGGGAGAGTGTGGACGTCGACGAGTCCGCCTTCGGGCGGGTGGTCAGACAGCAGGTTGAGCGTGCCATTGTCCACTACGTCAGCCAGGCCCTGCCCGATGGGCTGCGCGTGACAGCCTCGATCCGTCGCCGTGGCGACGGGAGCTTGTACGCGGTGCTTGATCCGGCGCTCGAGAGTCTGGATACGGGGCAGCGTGAGGCTGCTCAGGCCCTGCTTCGTCAGGTCCGTGATGGTGTGGGTCTGCCCACACCGTGAGAAAATGGCGGAATCTGGCGGTCTTAGCCTCAGGTGCCGATTCGACGCGGCCGTGAACGGTTGCTAAAGTTCTTTCCGCGCCAAGCGCGATTCCTGCGTAGCTCAATGGCAGAGCATCCGACTGTTAATCGGACGGTTGTTGGTTCGAGTCCAACCGCAGGAGCTTCTCGGAAGCCCCGGCCCCACCGGCCGGGGCTTCCGTCGTCTCCGGCTCCTGGCGCGGTCCCGGTCTCGATCCACTGAATCGGCACGCCTGTAGCCATAGCCCAGACGTTGAGCACGATCTTGCGTGGCTTACTGGAGAAGCCCGTTTCGTAGTTGCTGACTGTTGCGCGACTGACGCCCATGGCCTCACCGAGCTGGTGCTGGATAGTCGGGGTTGAAGTTGGTTCTGGGCACCTTGGGGAGCAGGCTCCGAACGACGGTGGCGCGTGGGGGTTTTGTGGCGTGGGGTGGGTGATTGGTGCGTGCTTTGGCGAATGCGACGGTCTCTAGGGGAGTGCTAGGGCACGCACCAATGACGTGTGCACGTCCGCATCGGGGGATGCACGTTCCAGTGGGGGTGGTGGGTTTGATGGCTGCGTCAGTTGAGGCCCTGAACCGTCAGTTTGGGGCTGGCGTGTGGCCTAAAGCGACGGGAAGAGGCGACGGAGATGGGGCGGCGTGTGGGGCTTTGGTGCGTGCAGGGGGGGGACTCGCCCCCTCTGGAAACGTAGCCTGGCGTATGACCCGAGCGGGTCCTGGGCGACGCCTGGCAGGTTGGCTGTCAGAGGGCCGAGCGAGTCTGGGCCTGCTCAGCCCTGGCTCAGCTGCATGCGCTTGTTCTCCAGGCCCACGATCTCCTCGAAGAGCTCGCGGTACCCGGGGTCCTCGGCAGACATACGCCTCTGCCGGCCGCGCAGCTCAGTGAGCCTACGGTTGACACCCATTCGAGCCAGCGAGGTCACGACGTCGCGTGCGTAGCGTTGAAGGGCATCAGGGTCGATCTCCTGCGATCCCCGCCGTGTGGCCACCGGAAGCGTGACGACCGCGAGCGCCGTCAGCGCCGCATCAATCTCCGGGGTGGCACCGAGGCGAACCTGCTCCACCCAGTGGGCGAAGGCAGTGCGCTCGATCTCCTTCAGACCCTTGCCCCCGGCGGTGAGTGCCGTGACCTCGTCCTGCATCCGGCTGACGCCTCCCGCAGCCTCGATCGCCTCGAAGGCGGCGCGGTGGACGGCGTTGGAGAAGGCGGCGGACTCAATCGTGTCCGCCCCGGCGCGCGCTGCTGCCATCGGCTGCTGCACCATGGTGGCCAGAACCTGACGCTCCAGGGCCGTGACCTGGTCCGTCACCGGCTCAAGCGCAGGACGCCGGGCATCCGTGCCCAGGACCGCATCCCCACTGCCACCGGAGGAGGCCTGGACGGCGCCAGGTCCTCGTCTCTCGGCAGACTGGACGGCGCGCAGCACGTCTGACTCGGGAAGGGCCACCCATCCGGCCAGACGCCGCGTGTACTCACGGCGCAGAGCCCTGTCCCGGATCCCGGCGACGATCGGCGCCGCCGTGCGCAGACCGCGTACCCGGCCCTCAGCAGTGTCCAGATCCAGGTTGGCCAGGCAGGTGCGGATGACGAACTCGAACAGGGGCTTGCGCCGCTCCAGCAGGCGAGGAATGCCCTGGTTACCCTCCTCCAGCCGCAGGTCACAGGGATCCAGGCCGTGTGGCTCGACGGCGACGAAGGTCTGTGCCGCAAAGTGCTGGTCCTCGCCATAGGCGCGCAAGGCCGCCTTCTGGCCGGCGGCGTCGCCGTCGAAGGTGAAGATGACCTCGCCGCCACGAACGCGGTTGCCCATGACCACGCCGGCCGACGGATCAGCGGCGTCTCCCAGGAGACGCCGCACGATCCGCACGTGGTCCTCGCCGAACGCGGTTCCGCAGGTAGCCACGGCTACCGTCACCCCGGACAGGTGGGCCGCCATGACGTCCGTGTAGCCCTCGACGACCACCACCCGGTGCTGGCTAGCGATGTCCTTCTTGGCCAGGTCCAGTCCGTAGAGGACCTGGCTCTTGTGGTAGATCGCGGTCTCCGGGGTATTGAGGTACTTGGGGACGGTCTTGTCCTCGTCGCTCAGTCGGCGGCCACCGAAGCCCACCGTCGCTCCGGTCACGTCCCGAATGGGCCACATGATCCGGTCTCGGAAGCGGTCGTAGACACGTCCGCCGCCGGTTCCTCCTTGGCCGCACAGGCCGGAGGCTACGAGCTCTGCCTCTGTGAAGCCCTTTGAGCGCAAGTGCCCGGCCAGGTTGTCCCAGCCGGGGGGCGCGTAGCCCACACCGAAGCGGGCGAGAGCGGCGTCGTCGAAACCGCGTCCGTAGAGGAAACGGCCGGCTGAGGCGGCAGCGGGGTTGGCGGGGGAGAGCTGGGAGCGGAACCACTCCTCGGCCACGCGGTTGGCCTCCAGCAGGCGCTGGCGCGTGCCGGGCTCGACACCGCGGCGCACGTCCCCCGAGGAGTCCTCGTAGCGCAGCTGGACCCCGACGCGTCCAGCCAGGTACTCCACGGCCTCAGCGAAGGAGAGGTGGTTGATCTTCTCGACGAAGGAGATGACGTCCCCTCCCTCGCCGCAGCCGAAGCAGTGCCACAGGCCCAGCTGGGGGCGGACGTGGAAGGACGGGGTCTTCTCATCGTGGAAGGGGCACAGTCCCTTCATCGAGCCCACGCCGCCGCTCTTGAGCGTGACGTGCTCGCCGACGACGTCCTCGATCTTGGCGCGCTCACGCACCGCCTCGATGTCCTCGCGCTTGATCAGTCCCGCCATGGCGTCATCCTAGGCGTGCCCACCGACATCAATGAACGTGCTGAGCCAGGCCCGCTCCTGCCAGGAGAGCCCCGCCTCCTCGTGGAGCCCTCACACCTGGGAGAACAGCCCGCACAACCGAGCGTGCCACTGCCTGGCCGAGGTGTCCGTCAACGAGGCGATCTGGTCAACCACCGCGCGCAGTCGCCCGGCGTCGTCGGCCGCCTGCCGCCAGGCCTCGGCAAAGACGGGCTCCAGGTGCTCGTCGCCCGAGGCCGTCAGCACGTCTGCCAGATCGAACAGCTCGGTGCGTTGGCGCAGGTAGACCGGCTCGTGCTCGCGCGGCGCCATGACGTAGCGCACCGCCGCCCCCTTGAGCACGAGGATCTCGGCGCGGGTTCCCTCGGGGATGACCAAATCGGCGTCGTAGCGGGCCAGCGGGCCGTCGCCGAAGACCTCACGGGTGGCGCGCGCCACCTCGGAGACGAAGCGGCCGATGAGCTGGCTCGTCATGTTCTTCAGGCCGGCGGCGTCGGCCATGGACCCGGTGTATCCCGCGATCCAGCTTTCCAGCGCCGTCAGCCTGCGCCAGGCTGCCTCCAGCTCCTGGGCGTCCAGGTCGTGTCCGTACCAGTTCAGCGTCGCCTCGACGACGGCCTGGCTTTCCGCGGCCGAGCGCAGCGTGGCCGGGTCCATCTTGCCCAGGGCGATGGCGTCCTCGACGTCGTGGACGGAGTAGCCCACGTCGTCGGAGAAGTCCATCACCTGAGCCTCCAGGCAGCGTCTGAGCGCCGGCGCACCAGCACGCATCCAGGCAAAGACCTCGCGGTCGTCGTCGTAGCAGCAGTACTTGCGGGCGCTCTTGCCCTCAGGCCCGCCCGGCCCCTCACCACGGGCCCAGGGGTACTTGGCGACGGCGTCCAGGCTCGCACGCGTGAGGTTGAGGCCCACGCTGCGCCCGGAGGCGTCCAGGGTCTTGGGCTCCAGCCGGGTCAGCAGCCGTAGGGTCTGCGCATTGCCCTCAAATCCGCCGATCGAGGCGGCCACCTGGTCCAGGGCCTTCTCGCCGTTGTGCCCGTAGGGCGGGTGGCCGAGGTCATGGGCCAGGCAGGCGGTGTCGACGACGTCCGGGTCGCAGCCCAGCGCCTGACCGATCGCCCGGCCAACCTGAGCCACCTCCAGGGAGTGGGTCAGGCGCGTGCGCACGAAGTCATCGGCAGAGGGACCGAGCACCTGCGTCTTGGCCCCCAGGCGCCGCAGCGCGGAGGAGTGGAGAACACGGGCTCGGTCGCGCTCAAAGGGCGTGCGCTGAGGGTTCTTGGCAGCCTCGGTGACGAAGCGTTCGACGTCGTGGGCGCCGTAGCCGATGAGGTCGCCCCGGTCCTCTCCAACGGCTGTGGCGGGGGTAGTCAAGACGTGCTCGGGTGACGACATGGCCTCAGCCTACGCAGCGGCGCGCTAGTATGGCCGAAAGGTTGAGGACGATCGCTAGCGGCCTGTGCCAGTCACAGGTGTGCTCACCGGTGCCGCCCCGGCCTCGTGACCGGGCGGTGTGCCCGGCAGAAGGGAGCCAGCTGCCGTGACGACCACGACAACGCTCGTCCACCGTGCGTCCTCCGGACCCATTGAGTGGTGGCGTGACGGGCTGGTTTATGAGATTGCCTCGCCTGAGCTGGGCGCTGCCGATCTGGCTGGTGCCCACCGCATGCTTGACCACGTGGTCTCCCTCGGCTTCACCGCGCTACTGCTGCGTCCCAGCCTCCTGGAGACCTCCACCAGCCAGATCGACTCCTTCCGGGCACTGGCCGAGCAGGCGCATGAGCGTGGTCTGCGCGTGGTGGTGCGGGTCTCCGGTGCCCTGGGCCCGGTCACGGGTGCGCACGTGCACGATGATGACCGCTTCGTCGTCGGCGCCGAGCGCAGCGGTGAGGGGATCTTGGAGCGTGCAGAGGCCTTCCTAGCCGCCGGGGCCGACGGCGTCGACCTGGGCACGATCATTCCCCCGGAGGTCGATGAGCGCACGGACCTGGGACGCCTGACCGAGTACTTCACGATCCTGCACGGTCTGGTCGCTATGCACGTGGAGGACGGGATCCTCGGGGCGGACGTGTCCGCGGACTACCCGGACACGATGCGCCACCACCTCCAGGAGGACTGGCTGCACCACCTGCGCGACGACGCCCTGACCCTCACGCGTTGGGACGTGGAGTCCCTGACGCGTCACATCACGGCCTCACTGGCCGAGCACGACCGCTTCGGCGCGCCGCCGGTGTGGCGCTACCTGCCCAGCTTCCGCCTCAGCGCGGCCACCGATCCTGGGGACGGGCGGCGCTGGTTCGACGTGGCGGGGGAGGAACGGCGTCGTCGAGGACTGTCGATGCAGGCCCTCATGCTGGCCCTGCCCGGTGCGCTCTACCTGCGCCAGGGCGACGAGATCGCCCTGCTGGACCAGGACAAGCCGGAGGCTGCCATGGAGCTGGCGGCGCTGGTGGGCGCCCACGCGCACACCCAGGCCAGCCAGTTCGGCTCGCCGCTGGCTACCGTGCGTCACGCCACGCGGCTGCGTCGTGAGCGCAAGCTGGCCACCTCCACCCTCGCCTTCGTCACCGGCCTGGACTGGTGCCCGCCGCAGGCGCTGACCCTGCTCGTGCGCGACGTCGTCGTCCTGGTCAACACCACTGACCAGGCCGTGGCCCTGCCTGAGCACGCCTCTGTCCTGCTCAGCTCCCAGCAGCTGGACCAGAAGGACGGGCTGCTGCAGGTCCCGCCGACGACGACCACCTGGCTCGACGCCGCGACGGTCCGCTAGGGGCGAGTCGGCCAAGGGCCGGGGCGCGCGGCGGGAGAGGAGCTGCGGGGTTCTGCCCCAGGCGGTGCCACGTGCGAAGATGAGCCCATGGCTTACCGCGACATCCGCATCATCGGCGACCCGGTCCTGCGCACCCAGTGCGAGTGGATCACTGACATTGACGACTCGGTCAAGCAGCTGGTTGAGGACCTGCTGGAGACCGTGGACGAGGACGGCCGCGCGGGCCTGGCCGCGAACCAGATCGGTGTGGGGCTGCGTGCCTTCTCCTGGAACATCGACGGCGAGATCGGCTACATCCTCAACCCCCGGATCGATGAGCTGAACTTTGACGAGTACCAGGACGGGGACGAGGGTTGCCTGTCCGTGCCCGGGCTGTGGTACCCGACCAAGCGTGCCTGGTACGCGCGCGCCACCGGCATCGACCTGGACGGCAAGGAGGTCGTGGTCGAGGGTGAGGAGCTCATGGGCCGGTGCATCCAGCACGAGTGCGACCACCTGGAGGGGCACCTCTACCTGGACCGCCTGGACCGTAAGAACCGGGCCAAGGCGATGAAGGACTTGCGCGCCCAGGGTCTGTAGGCGCTACGAGGCTGCATCTGACAGCTTTCCCACCCCCCCCCGCCCGGCTGCGACGAAGGAGCCCTCCATGACTCGACTGATCGACCTTCCCTCCTCGGCCCTGCCAGGGCTGCGCGGCGAGGAGCTCGTGCGTGCCATCGCTGACAGTGAGGGACGCGCCGTCGCCGCCGAGACGATCGTGGCTACCGGCCCTTTGCTGGACAAGGTCTCCAACCCCGAGCTGGCTGCTGCTGCGGGGGCGGACATCGTCGTGCTCAACCTCTACGACGTCGATCACCCGTGTGTGGCCGGCATGCCTGATGCGCAGGGCCAGCAGGAGGCTGGAGACGCCGATGCCTTCGCCTTCGGCTCGGTCGGTCTGGGCCGGGGCGTGACCGCCGGACAGGTGTCCCAGTGGACGGGGCGGGTCACGGCAGTGAACCTGGAGCCGGTTTTCCCTCAAGCGACCTTTCCGCAGGGCCGGCGTGCCACGGTGCGTGCCGCGCAGATGCTGGTCGAGCAGGGCGGGCAGATCGCCGTCATCACGGGAAACCCCGGTACGGGGGTGACGATCGAGGCGATTATCGAGGCCACCAGGCAGATTCGCGCAGCCACGGACGGTGAGCTGGTGCTGCTCGCTGGTCGGATGCACGCTGCTGGCTCGGGTGAGCCGGTGATGACGGCCGACGACGTCGCTCGCCTGGCTGACGCCGGTGCCCACGGCGTCGTGCTGCCGGCTCCGGGTACCACGCCAGGCACGAGCGTGTCCGCGAGCGAGGCCTGGGTGGCTGCGGCGCACGCGCGGGGCATGCTGGCGTGGAACTCGATCGGTACCTCCCAGGAGGGGGCCTCGACGAGCGTCATCGAGCGTCTGGGGCTGGACTCGAAGACCACCGGTGCGGATATCCACCACATCGGGGACTCCGGCTTCTTCGGAATCGCCCCGCCGGAGAACATCTACGCCTACAGCCTCGCGGTGCGCGGTCGGCGTCACACCTGGCACCGGATCGCGGCCTCGCGCATGCGCTGAGGCGCGCTAGCCGTCGCGCCAGCGTGGCGGGCAGCGCCCGCAGGTGTGGCGGTGCTGGCCTTGAGGGGCGGTTCATGGCACCATGACCTTGCACGCCGCGTGCGTCATGAGGAGGCCCGGTCGGGCTCGAGAACGTAGGGGAAGACGGCTCTCGAACCAACCAGGAGGCGATCCATCGTGAACGGTGCCTACACCCGCGGTGTTCTTTTCGTGCACTCTGCGCCTCGCGCGCTGTGCCCGCACATCGAGTGGGCGGCCGCCGAGGTGCTGGGCGCACGCGTCCACCTGGACTGGACGGAGCAGCCTGCGGCTCCCGGCATGCTGCGTGCCGAGGCCAGCTGGGTGGGGCCGGTAGGCACTGGTGCCCGGCTGACCAGCGCGCTGCGGGGCTGGGCGAACCTGCGCTACGAGGTGACCGAGGAGGCCGCCCCGGGCTCCGACGGCGGACGCTGGTCCCACACCCCGGACCTGGGGATCTTCCACGCCCAGACCGACGTGCACGGCAATGTGGTGGTACCTGAGGACCGGGTGCGCGCGGCGCTCGTGCATGCCTCCCAACCTGAGGTCATGCGCCGCGAGCTGGATCTGGCCCTCGGTCAAGCCTGGGACGACGAGCTCGAGCCTTTCCGCTATGCCGGTGCGGGCGCGCCGGTGCGCTGGCTGCACCGGGTGGGCTGAGCCTGCGCTCAGCGCGTGAAGACGAGCGCGACGTCGTGCCCGCCAAAACCGAAGGAGGTGCTGGCTGCGGCCCGCAGCCCAGGGACCTGGCGCCCCTGCGGACCGACGATGTCCACTCCGAGCTCGGCGATCTGCGGATCGATGCCGCCAGGCAGCAAGGTCGGTGGCAGCCAGCCTTCGGCCAGTGCCATGACGCTGAGAACCGCCTCCAGGCCGCCGGCTCCGCCCAGGAGGTGGCCAGTCGCTGACTTGGTCGCCGAGACTGCCGCTGCTGGCGCCGTTCGCGCCAGCACCTGCGCCTCGACCACGTCCCCGGCGGGCGTCGAGGTCGCGTGGGCGTTGACGTGCCCGAGCTGGCTGGGTTCCAGGCCAGCTTGGTCCAGGGCGGTTCGTAGCGCTCGCTCCTGCTGGGCGCCGCTCGGATCGGGCCGGGCCACGTCATAGGCGTCTGCGGTCACGGCCGAACCTGCGAGGACCGCCAGCACCTGGGCGCCGCGGGCTGCTGCGTGCGCAGCGGACTCCAGGACCACAACACCGGCCCCCTCACCCAGGACGAAGCCGTCGCGATCGGGTGCGAAGGGACGCGACGCCGTCGCCGCCTCCTCGTTGCGGGTGGACAGGGCCCGCATGGCGGCAAAAGCAGCGACCGTCATGGGGTGCAGGGCTGCGTCCGTGCCACCGGCGACCACGACGTCGGCGCGCCCCCAGGCGATGAGGTCGGCGCCGTAGGCGATGGCCTCGGCTCCTGAGGCACAGGCGGACACCGGCGCGTGGATCCCCGCCGTCGAGCCCAGCTCGATACCAACCGTGGCCGCCGGAGCGTTGGGCATGAGAGCCGGGACCGCCGTCGGCAGCACCCGGCGTGGTCCCTTCTCACGCAGGGTGTCCCAGGCCTCCATGACCGAGAGCACGGGGCCCATGCCCGGCGAGATCGAGACAGCCAGCCTCTGGCCGTCGACCACCCCGTTGCCTGCCGCGCCCGGGCCGAACGCCTGCTGCCAGGCTTCACGCGCCGCCAGCAGGGCACACTGACTGGCACGGTCCAGTCGCCGCAGCTCCTTAGGCGTCAGGCAGGACTGCGGCTCGAGGGCGAGCCGAGCCCCGATCCGCACCGGCAGCTCGTGGGTCGCCACCCAGTCCTCGTCCAGCTCGCGCACCGCGCAGCGCCCCTCGCGCAGGGCCTGCCACGTGGTGGGCACGTCCCCGCCCAACGGATTAGTGGTACCCAGGCCGGTGACGACAACGGTGCGTGGCGCCAGGGCCGAGGCCTCGGGAGCGGGACGGGCCACGTTTCAGCCCTGCTTCTGCGCGGTCACGAGCTCGACGAGCGAGCCAACGGTCGGCAGGGTGGGGATGAGGGAGTCGTCCAGCGCGACGCTGAAGCGCTCCTCGACCTGGGTGGCGATGGTGAGCAGGCCCAGGGAGTCGATGTCGAGGTCGTCGGCGAAGCGGGACTCAGGCGTGATCGCGCTGGCCTCTACGCCAGCCTCCTCAGCAGTGATCTCGGCGATGACGGTGAGGACGTCGGTCTGCTCAGGCATCAGGGTCTCCTAAGAGGTCATAGACTCGTGGTGGCGCCGGCTCTGGCCACGGCCGAGTCCGGGCGGTAGGGCCGGTGAGCGGCCGCTACCGGTCATTGTGTCTCACAAGCAGGGGCGGGGGTGAACCGACGGCGCGTCGGCCTGTCACAGGGCCGGCTGGCGGCGCGAGGCGGGTGTCAGGCCTGGCGCCGCGCCGGCTCCACCAGGTCCTCAGGCGAGCGCAGGCGGGTCAGGTGCGTCTCTGGCAGGTCGCGGCGAGCCAGGCCGGTGAGGGTTCCTGCGGGGGCGAGCTCGATGATCGAGGTGATCGCTTGCCGGTGCAGTGTCTCCTGGACCAGGTCCCAGCGCACGGGCCGGGTGATCTTGGCGCAGACGGCGTCCAGCAGGCCCTCGCTGCCCTCGTGCGGCAGGTGGGCTACGCCGTCGGCGTCATCGATGACGACGGCGGTGGAGGCCCGCCGGGGCAGGTGCGCCACGGCCGCAGCCACCTGCGTCTGCGCCGCGGACATCGCGGGGGAGTGGAAGGCTCCTGCCACGGCAAGGGGGAGCACGCGGACGCCGGCAGGGGGAACGAGCGCCGCCAGTGCCTCGCGGCTGCCCGAGGCAACCACCTGGGTTGAGCCGTTGACGTTGGCGGCAGTCAGGCCGGCCTGGTCGATAGCCGCCAGGACCTCCTCCCGGCTACCGCCGATAAGCGCCGCCATCCCACCGTCGTGCTCGGCCGCGCACCGGGCCATCGCCCGGCCCCGCAGCGCAGCCAGCCCGACGGCCTCGGCCGGGGAGAGAACCCCGGCCAGTGCCAAGGCGGTGAGGTACCCGAGGGAGTGCCCAGCGAGCACCGGCGCTGGCCCAGGTGAGGCTTGAACGGGGCGAGGGCCGGCGAGCCCGACGGCGATGGCGCAGGCCAGGGACGTGGCCACCGTCAGCGGCTGGGCGACCTGAGTGGGGCGGAGAGCCTCGGCCGAGGCCGTGGTGCCCAGGGCCACCAGATCCGCATCCGCCGCCTCGGACATGGCCTCCAGTACGCCGGGGAAGCGGGCGTTGGCGCCCTGCCACCAAGGCGTGAGCATGCCGGGGCGCTGAGAACCCTGCCCGGGGCAGACGACGGCGGTGCCAGCTGGGAGGGCCAGGGCCAGGATCTCGGGCTCAGCGCGCGCAGGAGCGAGCGGTGCGCGGGCGCTCGCTGCGGGCGGCGGGGGCGTCGTCGTCATCGCTGATCGCCTTCGTGCAGACGGCCGGCGATGATGGCCAGGTGGAGGACCAGGCTGTCACGCGCGTCGGTGGCGTCCCATCCCGTCACCTCGCTGACGCGGCCCAGCCGGTAGCGCACAGTGTTGGCATGGACGAACAGCTCCCGCGCGGTGGCTTCCAGGCTGCGGCCCAGCGCCAGGTAAGTGGCGACAGTCTCCTCAAAGGGCTCACCCATCGCACGCAGCGGCTCATGCACGAGGGTCTCGACGCGCTCGGTGGCCAGCTCATCGCCCAGCAGCAGACGCTCAGGAAGCAGATCGTCAGCGCGCACCGGGTTCGGAGCCTGGATCCATCCCGGCAGCGCGCGCAACCCAGCCAGAGCTGAGCGCAGCGACCGACCCGCCTGGCTGACCGCGCTCACCACCGGACCGAGCACGGCGGCGCCGTCGAGCCGGCGAGCGATGAGGGCGGCTGCGGCGTCGACCGCCTGATCCGGGCTGCCGGAGGACTGCGCCGCCTCGGGCTGGCCCCCCAGCACGATGATGACTGAGTCCCCGCGCACGGAGACCAGACAGTCGTGAGCGTGCTGCCTGCCCTCGTGGCGAAGCCGGGAGGCTGCGATGGCGTCCAGGCTCGCCCGGGCGGCGATCGCCACCACCGGTCCGTTTCCGCTCCAGCCGGCCGAACCGGCCCGGGAGGCCGCCTCCTCCGGGGACCCGTGGAGCATCGAGTCCACGGCGACCGACTCCAGACGGGCGTCCCAGGCGCCACGAGCCTCTGCCGCGCGGGCGTAGACCTCCGCTGCGGCGAAACCGACGTCCCGGCCGAAGGTGAGGACGAGAACCGTCAGGGCGTCATGATCTTGCTCGGGAACGGCCTGGGGGGCCTCCTCCACGACGACGTCGAGGGCGGTGCGTACCATGCCGAGCGTCTGCTCCAGCGTGATCGTGCCGGTCAGGGCTGCTGGCGCCACGGAGAAGATCTTGCCGGGGGCGACGGCGGTGTCTGGGAACTCAATGGAGTCGACGAACATCGTCACGCCGAGACGGGCGACAGCAGCAATCTGCTTGCGGGCAGGCTCAGCCAGGGTGCGGTACCACGGGTGCGCGGCGCTGATGCGGTCCAGAGCGTGCTCGATGATGGGCTCCTGGGCCTGACGCAGAGCTGCGACCGCGGGTGCACTGAGGTCCTTCATGCCTGAGAGCCTAGCCTGCACCCACGACACCGGAACGGTCCGCAGGTGGGACCTTTTGAGGGAACCGACAGAAAAACGACGGCGGGGCCGGAATACGGCAGATCTGGGGCGAAAGTCCGTGGACGCCGTCGGATCTCGCCCGGCAATGGCGTCCGGGTCCTGCTGCGGGTCGCTAGGCTGGGGCCTGCAACACGGCGCTGGGCCGTGAGCAGACCGTCAACGTCGACGTGCGCCTGGGGCGCACTGGAGGAATCACGATGTCGCAGGCCACCCGCACCGAGGAAGACCTCCTCGGTCCCCGCGAGGTACCGCTCGAGGCGTACTGGGGTATCCACACCTTGCGCGCCCAGGAGAACTACCAGATCTCTGGCGTGACGATCGGGGAGGAGCCCGCCTTCATCCGCGGCATGGTCCAGGTCAAGAAGGCCTCGGCACTGGCCAATCACGAGTTGGGGACGCTGTCTGACGAGGTGGCTGACGCCATCGTGTGGGCCTGCGACCAGGTGCTCGACGACGGGCGCTGTTTGGACCAGTTCCCCATCGACGTCTTCCAGGGCGGGGCTGGCACGAGCGTCAACATGAACACCAACGAGGTCATCGCCAACCTTGCGCTGGAGCACCTGGGCTACGCCAAGGGACGCTACGACGTCATCAACCCTAATGACCACGTCAACAAGTCCCAGTCCACGAATGACGCCTACCCCTCCGGCTTCCGGCTGGGTCTGTACGCCCAGGTCGAGGCGCTCCTGGCTGAGCTGGACCGTCTCATCGACGCCCTGGCGTCCAAGGGCACCCAGTTCAAGGACGTGCTCAAGATGGGGCGCACCCAGCTCCAGGACGCCGTGCCCATGAGCCTGGGACAGGAGTTCGAGGCCTTCAGCGTGCTGCTGGGCGAGGAGATCTCGCGGCTGCGGGCCAACTCCAGCCTGCTCCTGGAGGTCAACCTCGGTGCCACGGCGATCGGGACGGGACTGAACACTCCTGAGGGGTACCAGGACTCCGTGGTGGGCTACCTCCAGCAGGTCACGGGCCTGCCGATCAAGGGCGCGGAGAACCTCATGGAGGCCACCAGCGACACCGGCGCCTACGTCTCCATGCACGCGGCCATCAAGAGGCTGGCGGTCAAGCTGTCCAAGATCTGCAACGACCTGCGTCTGCTGTCCTCCGGACCGCGTGCAGGCCTGGGGGAGATCCGCCTGCCCGAGCGGGCTGCGGGGTCCTCCATCATGCCGGCCAAGGTCAACCCGGTGATCCCCGAGGTCGTTAACCAGGTCTGCTTCAAGGTCATCGGCAACGATGTGGCGCTCACCTTCGCTGCCGAGGCCGGCCAGCTCCAGCTCAACGTCATGGAGCCGGTGATCGGCCAGACGAGCTTTGAGTCGATCCGCCTGCTCACCCACGCCATGCGCACGCTGCGCGAGCTGTGCATCATCGGCATCGAGGCCAATGAGGAGGTGTGCCGCGACAACGTCCTGAACTCCATCGGGATCGTCACCTACCTCAACGAGGTCATCGGTCACCACAACGGTGACCTGGTGGGACGTGAGTGCGCCCGCTCAGGACGAAACGTGCGTGAGGTGGTCCTGGAGATGGGGCTGCTGGACGAGAAGGCGCTGGACGAGCTGCTGAGCGTGGACAACCTCCTGCGTCCGCGTTACCGCGACATGCGCTACTACTCCGGCTCTGACCCGTCGGTTCCCCGTACCCGGGCCGAGGACGCTGACGAGGACTGACGCCAGCGCCCAGCGCGTGCAAGTGCGGCCGGTGCAGGGCTTGAAGACCCTTCACCGGCCGCACTCACGCGTTCAGCGAGAACGGCAGCCCTCAGGCCTCGCCACCCTGGCTGCCGGAGGAACCGGCGTTGACGTCCTCAAGGTTGTAGCGCTCGATCGCCTGGGCCACGACCTCGCGGTCGAGCTTGCCCTGCTGCGCCAGCGCCTGAAGCGCCTTGACGACGACGGAATCGGCGTCGATGAGGTAGTGGCGGCGAGCCGCAGCGCGGGTGTCGGAGAAGCCGAAGCCATCGGCACCCAGCACGTGGTAGTCGCCAGGGACCCACGGACGGATGAGGTCAGGCACCGCGTGGTCGAAGTCGCTGGTGGCGATCAAGGGACCGGTGGCGTGGGCAAGCTTGCCGGTCACGTAGGGCACGCGCTGGTCAGCGGTGGGGTGGAGGAAGTTGTCTTTCTCCACCGCCAGAGCCTCACGGCGCAGCTCGCCCCACGAGGTTACGGACCACACGCTGGCGCGCACGCCCCAGTCCTCAGCCAGGATCCGCTGAGCCTCGACGATCCACGGCACCCCCACGCCGGAGGCCAGCAGCTGGACCTCGGGACCGTCGCCTGCCGGGGCGTCGGAGATCTTGTGCAGACCCTTGAGAATGCCCTCGACGTCGACGTCCTCGGGCTCGGCCGGCTGGACGATCGGCTCGTTGTACACCGTCAGGTAGTACATGATGTTGCGGTTACGAACGCTGTCCGGGCCGTACCAGCGCTCCAGCGCGTCACGCACGATGTGGCGGATCTCGTAGGCGTAGGCCGGGTCGTAGGAGGCGAAGGCCTCGTTGGTCCAAGCCATGAGCGGGGAGTGGCCGTCCATGTGCTGGGTACCCTCACCGGTCAGCGTCGTGCGACCGGCCGTGGCACCGATGACGAAGCCACGGGCCAGCTGGTCCCCGGCGGCCCAGAACTGGTCGGCCGTGCGCTGGAAGCCGAACATCGAGTAGAAGATGTAGACCGGGATCATCGGCTCGCCGTGGGTGGCGTAGCTGGTACCGGCCACCTGGAACAGTGAGGCGGAGCCAGCCTCGTTGATGCCGGTGTGCATGAGCTGACCGGAGGTGGACTCGCGGTAGGACAGCATCATGTCCGCGTCCACCGGCGTGTAGTTCTGTCCCTGGGTGTTGAAGATCTTCTTCGTGGGGAACAGCGACTCCAGACCGAAGGTGCGCGACTCGTCAGGAACGATCGGCACGAAGCGGCGGCCGATGTTCTTGTCCTTGATGAGCTCCTTGAGCAGGCGCACGAAGGCCATCGTCGAGGCGACTTCCTGCTTGCCCGAGCCGGACTTGAGGATGTCGTAGACCTTGTCACCGGGTAGCTCCAGCTCGGTGCCGGCGTCACGGCGCTCGGGCACGAAGCCTCCGAGCTGGCGACGGCGCTCGAGCATGTAGAGCAGAGCCGGGTCATCCGGCGCAGGCTTGTAGTACGGAGGACGGGTGGGGTCAGCCTCCAGCTGCTCGTCGGTGATCGGGATGTGCAGCCGGTCGCGCAGGCCCTTGAGGTCGTCGAGCTTGAGCTTCTTCATCTGGTGGGTCGCGTTGCGGCCCGCGAAGTGGGAGCCCAGCAGGTAGCCCTTGACCGTGTGGGCCAGGATGACCGTGGGCTGGCCCTTGTGCTCCATGGCCGCCTTGTAGGCGGCGTACATCTTGCGGTAGTCGTTACCGCCGCGCTGCAGGGCCCAGATCTCCTCGTCGGTCCAGTCCTTGACCAGCTCGGCGGTCCGCGGGTCACGGTTGAAGAAGTGCTCGCGCACGTAGGCGCCGTCGTTGGCCTTGAAGGTCTGGTAGTCGCCGTCGAGCGTCTCCATCATGAGGTGCTCCAGGGCGTGGTCCTTGTCCGCGGCCAGCAGCTGGTCCCAGCCACGGCCCCAGATGACCTTGATGACGTTCCAGCCTGCGCCCTTAAAGAAGGCCTCCAGCTCCTGGATGATCTTGCCGTTACCACGCACCGGGCCGTCCAGGCGCTGCAGGTTGCAGTTGATGACGAAGGTGAGGTTGTCCAGCTGCTGGGAGGCCGCCAGCTGGAGCATGCCGCGTGACTCGGGCTCGTCCATCTCGCCGTCGCCCAGGAAGGCCCAGGTGTGCTGCTGGGAGGTGTCCTTGATGCCCGCACCCTGGAGGTACTTGTCGAACCAGGCCTGGTAGATGGCCTCAGCCGGGCCCAGGCCCATCGAGACGGTCGGGTACTCCCAGAAGTCCTCCATCCGGCGCGGGTGCGGGTAGGAGGGGATGCCACGTCCGCCGGTGGCGGCGGGGTGGGAGTACTCCTGGCGGAAGCCGTCGAGGTCGTCCTCAGTCAGACGGCCCTCGAGGAAGGCTCGGGCGTAGTTGCCGGGGGAGGCGTGGCCCTGGAAGAAGACGTGGTCGCCGCCGCCAGGGTGGTCCTTGCCGCGGAAGAAGTGGTTGAGGCCGACCTCGTAGAGCGTGGCGGTCGACGCGTAGGAGGAGATGTGTCCGCCCACCCCGATCCCCGGGCGCTGGGCGCGGGTGACCATGACGGCGGCGTTCCAGCGGTTCCATCGGCGGTAGGTGCGCTCGGCGTCCTCGTCGCCAGGGAAGTAGGGCTCGTCGGCGACGTCGATGGTGTTGACGTAGGGCGTCGTCGTCTGCGAGGGGACGGCGACGTTCTTGCGCCGTGCCTCCGCCAGCATCGACAGCAGGATGAAGCGGGCACGGGGGCCACCCTTCTCCTGGATGAGGGCGTCAAGGGACTCGCGCCACTCCCTGGTCTCCTCGGGGTCGTTGTCGGTGACCTTGGTCAGGAGGCCGTCGATGAGCGGCGTGGAGTCACTGGTCGGGCTCACGGGTTCCTCTTTCCTCGCTTCGGTGCGGTGGCAGTTCAGGCTCGCGGCGGCGTCGGGCCGGCGAGCCCGGCCGGGTCGCATGGACTGTAGTCCACCACAAATCTACGGCCTTTGCGTCACAGCGTCGCCCAGGTGACGGGAAGAAGGTCCCAGTGATGCTGTGAGGTCAGCCACCGGAATCCGGCTGAGCGTATGGGCTTGCGTCAGTGGGGTCACATGCTGTGGGCTAGACTCCGTAGCGCCCCACGGGGCACTGAAAACCGCGCTACCGCGCACGAGAACGGGACGCACTGCGAGCCCGAGGGACGGAGAGACGACAGTGGCGAGCACAGCAGGTGGGGCCTTTGGCTTCACCTCCGGCCTCATCATCCAGGAGTTCGGTTACGACGACGACGTCGACGACGAGCTCCGCGCGGCCGCCGAGGCGCTGACCGGTACCGAGCTGGTCGATGAGGACTATGAGGACGTAGCCGACTCCACGATCGTGTGGTGGCGCGATGACGACGGTGACGTCGACGACCTGACTGACGTCCTGGTGGACGCGCAGGCCAACCTCGACGGCGACGGCGTGATCTGGGTGCTCACCCCCAAGGCTCGTACGGCCGGGGCCGTTCCCTCCTCGGACGTGGAGGAGGCTGCCCGCACTGCCGGTATGCATGCCACCTCGGCCGCGGCGATGGGCCAGCACTGGAGCGGCATCCGCATCTCCAGCCGGCGGCACTGACGCCGGGTGCGTCGTCGAACGACGGCGTGCCGTATGCTGCGGCGAGCAGCAGCGCCTACGGGCGCCACGGACCTGTAGCTCAGTTGGTAGAGCAACGCGTTTACACCGCGTCGGTCGTCGGTTCGAGTCCGGCCGGGTCCACCACGTGCACAGCGACGGCCGTGACTGCGGTAGTCTCAGCCGGTCAGCGTGCTTACTTGGCACCCTGGCGGGCCCCCATAGCTCAGTGGTTAGAGCAGCGAGCTTATACCTCGTCCGTGCCTGATAAGCACATGGTCCTGGGTTCGAATCCCAGTGGGGGTACTGGCTCAGCCAGCCACGCCCCCATGGTGGAATCGGTAGACACAGCGGCCTTAAAAGCCGATGCCCTTGGGCGTACGGGTTCGAGTCCCGTTGGGGGCACCTGACCGCCGTCGCTACCCCTTGGCGCCTGTGGCTACCCCCTGGTATCCGTGGCTACCCCTCAGCGCGCGCTACGGGGTAGCGGGCAACCTCAACGGGTAGCGACGGGCATGGGTGGGTAGCGGGACCTGCCTGGCGGGTCGCCGGCCGTAGGCTTGGGACCATGAGCGAGACCACCCCATTGACCGTCGGCGAGGTCGTCAGCCTCCTGCGTCGCATCGCCCCGAACGAGCTCGCTGAGCCCTGGGACTCCAACCAGCTCATCTGCGGAGACCCCGCGGACCCGGTACGCAGGGTACTGCTGGCCGTCGACCCGCTGCCCGCCGTCGTTGATGAGGCGATCGAGACGGGCGTGGACATGGTCATCACCCACCACCCCCTCTTCCTGCGTGGCACTGACCACGTCTCGGCCACGACCTCCAAGGGCCGCAGTGTCCACCGCCTCATCCGCGCCGGCATCGCCCTGGCTAACGCCCACACCTCCTGGGACTCGGCGGCCGGCGGCGTGGCTGACGCACTGGCAGCGGCCGTGGGACTCACGCGGACCGTCGTGCTCAGCCCGAGCCAGGCTGACCCTGAGCTGGGGATCGGACGCGTGGGGGAGCTGGCGGAGCCGACGACGTTGCGTGCCTTCGCCCAGACCGTGGCTACGGTCCTGCCTGACTGCGTCCCCGGCCTGCTCGTCGGCGGAGACCTGGACGCCCAGGTGAGCCGGATCGCTGTCTCAGGTGGTTCTGGGGATTCCTTGCTCGGCGCCGCCCGGGCGGCTGGCGCGGACGTGTTCGTGACCGCGGACCTACGGCACCACCCTGCGACCGACCACCTGGCTGAGGGACGCCCCTTCCTGCTGTGCGGTACGCACTGGGCGACGGAGTGGGTGGGACTGCCCCCGCTGGCCACGCGTCTTGAGGCCGAGGCGGCCGCCCAGGGACGTAGACTCACCGCACAGGTCTCGTGCGTCGTCACCGACGCCTGGACCCTGAGACTGAGCACGGGCGCCTGAGGGCGCCACCACCGGAAGGACCCCCGACGTGACGCGCGCACCACTTGCCCAGCAGCGGCTGCTCATCGAGCTCCAGGCACTGGACTCTGCCTTGGCGCGGCTCAGGCACGAGCGCCGGCACCTGCCCGTGCTCGCCCGCATCGAGGCGACGGTGGAGCGGCTGAAGGCCAACAAGCGCGAGGCCGTGATCGCTGACGCCGGCCTGAGCGAGGCCAAGAAGGAGGCCACACGCCGCGAGGACGAGGTCGGCCAGGTGGTGCGCCGTGCCGGGGTGCTGCGCGAGCGCCTGTCCTCGGGCGGGGCAGGCGCCCGGGACCTGACGGCTATCCAGGGTGAGATCGACCAGCTCGGACGGCGTCAGGCCGTGCTGGAGGAGGCCCAGCTGGCCGCCATGGAGTCCCTGGAGGCGGCGCAGGGTGAGGTCGATCGCCTGGCCGAGGAAGAGACGGCGATCCGGGCTGCTGGCCGTGAGCTGACCGCTGAGCGTGACGCCGAGTTCGCGCGGCTGGACGCCGCTATCGCCGAGGAGCAGGGCAAGCGGGACTTCCTGGCCGGTTCCGTCGCTGCGGACCTCCTGGCCGACTATGACGCAGTGCGCGAGGCTACCGGTGGGGTGGGCGCGGTCGCACTGTACGGACGGCGCGTCGAGGGCGCCGCCGTGGAGATCAGCCCGCAGGAGCACGCACGCATCGCCGCCGCTGACGAGGACGAGGTCATCCACGCCGAGGACGGTGACGTCATCATCGTGCGGATGGAGCGCTGATCTCTCACACGACGAGCGTGAGATCTCGTCGGCCGCGCGAGTCCGGCTCGCCGAGCCAGCCATCGCGTACGCCCTCGATCTGAGCGGCCAGGGCAAGGACGTCCTCGACGTCGGCGTCAGCGGGCAGGCCGGACGTGGCGCGGGCACGCACGAGCGCTCCGGCCAGCAGCCCGCGGGTGTGCTTGGCGTGGTGGGAGACGACGGCGTGGCTACCGTCCGGTCTCCGGCTGACCACCCGCACGCGCACCAGCTGGCCCTGCGCCCCCGGACCCGGCTGCCAGGCAGGGGAGTAGACCCCGGAGCGGCAGTCGACGACGACGCCGTCGGCCGCTTTGGTCAGGACCGGCGCCAGGACGGGCTTCCAGAAGGACGCCAGGCGCCCGGCGTCGGGCAGGCTCACGCCCATCGACAGCCGGTGGTCGGGCAGCAGGTCCGTGGCTCTCACCGCGCCCCACAGGCCGGAGAAGACGATCACCTCATGGCGCAGGACCTCGCGAGTGTCCGCGGAGGAGCCCAGGAGGGACATCTGGGCGGCGTCGAAGAGCACCCCGGTGTACAGCGCGTAGGCCGGGGCACAGGGGGCCTGCTCCAGGACGAGGTTGAGCGCGGCGTCATCTGCCGAGCGTGGTCCGAGCCCGAGCACGCGGGCAGCCTCGCTACCGGCGCTGAGCGCGGCCAGCTCGGCCATGACCGTGCGGCGGGCCCCAGTCAGCCGGTCTGGCTCCCACAGGCTGCCCAGGTCCAGGGCCGGGCCGGCGTCGGGTGCGGTCTTGCCCTCAGAGGGAGGTAGGAGGATGAGCACGCACCGATCTTAGGGGTAGGCTGTCCGGCGCGGACGAGCCGACCGGGCGGCCGCGGTACCGCGGGGCGACCCGTGGATCGAGGAACGTCCGGGCTCCACAGAGCAGGGCGGTGGCTAACGGCCACCCGGGGTGACCCGCGGGACAGTGCCACAGAGAACAGACTGCCGGCCGGAAGCTCGCTTCTGGTCGGCGAGGGTGAAACGGTGGGGTAAGAGCCCACCAGCGCTGTAGGTGACTACAGCGGCTTGGTAAACCCCGCCCGGAGCAAGACCGCACAGCAGGCGCCAGAGGGCTGCTCGCCCGAGCCTGCGGGTAGGTCGCGTGAGCCTGCTGGCAACAGCAGGCCAAGATGGATGGTCGCCACCGCCATCGCCGGTCACGGCAGGCGGCAACAGAACCCGGCGTACAGGTCGGCTCGTTCGTCCGCTCGTGCGCGCCTCCTGCGGCGCACGGCACGGGCCGCTGCCCGGGATCCCCGGACAGCGGCCCGTGCCATGACGTGGGTTGCTTACTTGGCCTGGATATAGACCTCGCCGGTGCCGTCGTACCTGGAGGAGAAGGCCGAGGCGGCGAAGACACCGCTGTTGGCGTCAGAGGCGTTGATGACGTAGGTGTAGTACCCGCTCGCCGAACCGCCGTCACGCGGCATGTCCTGGAGATCGAACTCGTCATCCAGGAAGACGGACTCAGTGGTGTGGGTGTTGCCGTCCTTGACGTAGTCCATCTCCAGCTCGAAGCTGCTGAGCTGGCCGGAGCCGTGGTAGGTGATGGTCACCGGGACCCGCATGTAGACCTTGCCCTCACCCGGATCCTTGTAACCCTCTGAGTAGCCCTGGGCGTCATAGGCCGCCTTGATGGACTCGTTGGCGTTCCACTCCACCGCGCCGAGGGTGACGTCGATCGAGGCCTGCGGGTCATCGTCGAACTCACCGGCCTTGAAGGTCACTGGCTGGCTGGGGTCGAGGGGGTCGTCCATGGATGAGCCCGCGCCCTTGGTGGCCTCGGGAGCCTCTGACTCCTCAGCCTCGGAGTCCTGCTCGGAGCCGGCTGCGGCCTCCGACTCATCTGCGGGGGCGGAGACAGAGACCTCGGAGGAGGACTCGCTACCGGAACCAGGCTCGGAGCCCTTGACCAGGAACAGGATCGCCCCGGCGGCGCCGCCGACGACGGCCAGGACGACCACGACGACGATGAGCCAGAACCACCACTTGCGGGTCAGTGGGTCCTTGCCTGCGCCGGGAGTACCGACGTCAATGGGCTGCCAGCCACCCGCCGTCGGACCTGTTGGACCTCCAGGGGAGGCGAAAGCGGGGGCGCCGGGGGCTGCAGGCATCGTCGGTGCGGCGGCGGGGAAGACGGCCGTGGCTCCGGCGTAGGCGGGGGGTGAGGAGACCGACGGCGCAGACCCGGCCGAGGCTCCGAAGGGCTGGACCGGGACGGTCGGCGCCGGCGAGGAGGCGGGTGCTGTGGCCGGGGTACCAGCGCCGGGAGCCGGCTGGATGACGGCCGTGGGGTCAGGACCAGCTCCGTCGTCAACCCACAGCTGCCAGCCCTCTGGGGCAGGGCCCCAGGAGGGGTCAGGCTGCCACCCGGGTGGCGGGATGAAACCCTCCGGAGGAGCGGGCCAGTTGGGCGGAGGGTTGAAACGCGGTGCCATAGGGCGACATCTCCTGGGAGTGGTAGAGGGACGTGGGCGGCGTCACGCTGGTCACGCCATGACAGACGCTACACGCTCACCAGCCATGTGCGCAGGCCTGGCACGCAGACTGAGCAGCCCCACTGAGGCTCAGGGGAGGGTGAGGATGTCTGCCCCGTCCTCGGTGACCACCAGCGTGTGCTCGAACTGGGCGGTGCGCGAACGGTCCTTGGTCAGCACCGTCCAGCCGTCGTCCCACTGCTCCCAGTCCTCAGTGCCGAGCGTGAGCATGGGCTCGATCGTGAAGACCATGCCCACCTCCATGACGTCGTCGTAGGCGGGGGCAGCGTCGTAGTGGGGGATGATGAGGCCGGAGTGGAAGGCCTCGCCGACTCCGTGGCCGGTGTAGTCACGCACCACGCCGTAGTCGAAGCGCTTGGCGTACTTCTCGATGACACGGCCGATGACGTTGACCTCGCGGCCCGGGCGCACCGCCTTGATGCCCCGCTCCATGGCGGTGCGGGTGCGCTCGATGAGCAGGGCCGTCTCGGGATCGACCTCACCCACGGCATAGGTGGCGTTGGTGTCCCCGTGCACGCCGTGGATGTAGGCGGTGATGTCAAGGTTGATGAGGTCGCCGTCCTTGAGCACGGTGGAGTCGGGGATGCCGTGGCAGATGACCTCGTTGACCGAGGTGCAGATCGACTTGGGGAAGCCCATGTAGCCCAGGCACGAGGGGTAGGCGCCGTGGTCGCACAGGTACTCGTGGGCGATCCGGTCCAGCTCGTCGGTGGTCACGCCCGGGGCGATCGCCTTGGCGGCCTCGGCCATGGCACGGGCGGCTAGGCGACCGGCCTGGCGGATCCGCTCGACGGTCTCGGCGTCCTTGACGTCAGAGGCGGTCACGCGCTCGGGACCGTCGTGGAACATGTACTCCGGGCGGGCGATGGAGCCCGGGACGTGGCGCTCGGGGCCGACGACGCCCTTGGTCAAGGTGCCGCGGGGAGCCCGGTCAGCCAGCGAGGTCGTGGAAGAGGCAGCGTCGTGCTCAGTCATGGTCCTAAGCATAGGAGTCTGGCTCAGGCGTCAAACCAGTGCTCGGGCGCGGGGAAGCTGCCGGAGCGAACCGCTTGGGCGAAGGCTCCGGCAGCCTGGCTCAGCGCCGTGCCGACCTGCCCGAACTGCGCTGCGAAACGCGGGGTCCACTGCGTCATCCCCGCCATGTCCGACCACACGAGCACCTGGCCGTCGCACCTGCCGCCCGCGCCGATTCCGATGGTGGGCATGGGGGAGAGCTCTGTCACGCGCGCGGCAACGGGTTCGGGCACCATCTCCAGCACGACGGCGAAGGCGCCTGCCTCGCCCAGGGCCTGGACGTCGGCCACCATCCGGTCGGCGGCCTTCTCACCTCGTCCCTGGACGCGGAATCCTCCTAGGGCGTTGACCGACTGCGGGGTGAAGCCGACGTGGGCCATGACCGGGATCCCGGCGTCGGTCAGGGCCTGCACGGTCTGGGCCCGGGTGCGACCCCCCTCCAGCTTGACGGCGTTGGCCCCCACCTTGACCAGGCGCACGGCGCTCGCCAGGGCCTGCTCAGGGCCTGCCTCGTAGGTGCCGAACGGCAGGTCGGCCACCACCAGGGCGCGCTCGGTGGCGCGTGCCACCGAGCGGGTGGCCACGACCATCTCGTCCAGGGTTACCGGCAAGGTGGAGTCGTAGCCGAGGCTCACGTTGCCGATGGAGTCACCCACTAAGAGCACGTCCGTTCCTGCGACGTCGAGAATCCGTGCTGTGACGGCGTCGTAGGCCGTGAGCATGACGATCTTCTCCCCGCGCTCGCGCATCTGTGCCAGGTGCTGGACGCGGACCTTGCGTGGCCGGGGCGCGCTGGAGGCAGGTGAGGAAGCAGGTACGGCAGACCCGTAGGGAGCCGAGGTCTCGCCTGCCTGCGGCTGGCTGTGGCCCAGGGACGAGGAGGACGAGGGTGTCTCAGTCATGGGCTCCAGCCTAGGCGCATCCCGAGACACCTGAGCGCGTGCAACGCGCCGGACACGCGCGCACGGCATGATGGTGCCACCTACCGCACCGACGGCTCACCCGCCACCGGCCCTTGCCACAGAGAGGTTCCGAGCATGGACAAGCAGCAGGAGTACGTCCTCCGGGCGATCGAGGAGCGTGACATTCGCTTCATCCGCCTGTGGTTTACCGATGTCCTGGGCCAGCTCAAGTCCGTGGCGATCGCCCCGGCCGAGGTCGAGAGCGCCTTCGAGGAGGGCATCGGCTTTGATGGCTCAGCCATCGAGGGGCTCACCCGCGTCTTCGAGTCCGACATGCTCCTGGCTCCCGATCCCTCGACCTTCCAGATGCTGCCCTGGCGTACTGGTGCTAACTCCGTGGCGCGGATGTTCTGCGACGTGCTGACCCCGGCGGGCGAGGCGGTGCGCACGGACCCGCGTGCTGTCCTGGAGCGCCAGATCGCGCGCGTGGCTGAGGCGGGCTTCACCTGCTACATCCATCCCGAGATCGAGTTCTACCTGGTCAATCGCCACGAGGACGGCTCCATCAGCCCGACTGATCACGCCGGATACTTTGACCACGTCGCCGGGGGCACGGCCCACGAGTTCCGCCGCCGCGCCATCCTCATGCTGGAGCAGATGGGGATCTCGGTGGAGTTCTCCCATCACGAGGGAGGCCCTGGCCAGAACGAGATCGACCTGCGTTTCGCTGACGCCCTGTCGATGGCGGACAACATCATGACCTTCCGGGCCGTGGTCGAGGAGGTAGCCCTTCAGGAGGGGTGCACCGCGACCTTCATGCCCAAGCCCTTCGTCGGTCAGCCCGGTTCCGGGATGCACACCCACTTCTCGCTGTTCGAGGGTGACCGCAACGCCTTCCACGATCCGGCCGGTCAGTACCAGCTCTCGGCCACGGGCCGGGCCTTCGTCGCTGGTCTGCTGCACCACGCCAGCGAGATCTCCGCGGTGACCAACCAGCACGTCAACTCCTACAAGCGGCTGTGGGGCGGGGACGAGGCCCCCAGCTACATCTGCTGGGGCCGCTCCAACCGCTCGGCCCTGGTCCGCGTGCCCATGCACAAGCCCGGCAAGGCCCAGTCCACGCGCATCGAGTTCCGCGGCATCGACTCCTCGGCCAACCCCTACCTGGCCTTCGCCGTCATCCTGGCAGCAGGCCTGAAGGGGATCGAGGAGGGCTACGATCTGCCTGCTGAGGCCGAGGACGACGTGTGGGCGCTGTCCGACCGCGAGCGCGAGGCCCTGGGCATCGCGGCCCTGCCGACCTCGCTCAAGCGTGCGGTCGGGGCGATGGCCAAGTCCGATCTCGTGGCTGACACCCTGGGCGAGGACGCGTTTGAGTTCTTCATGCGCAACAAGCGTCACGAGTACCGTGCCTACGACGCCCAGGTGACGGACTTCGAGCTCTCCCAGTTCTTCCCCAAGGCCTGAGCGTGGGCGGCGAGCTGCCGCCCACCGGGGCCCGTCAGCGCTCGGTGCGCTCACGGCTCCTGGCGGCCGGCTTCCAGGACTCCGAGCGCGCACGCGCCTGCCTGGAGGACGCGGCGCTGCGTGAGCTGCTCGCGGACCCGCCTGCCTCCCACGGTCCGACGGCGCAGGCGAGCCTGGGCCCGGCGGCAGTGGACCTGGTCCAGGCCCTGGGGCGTACGGCTGACCCGGACCTGGCTCTGCTGACCCTGGTCCGCCTGGCGCACGAGGTGCGTGGTCCCTCACGCAGCAGCCAGGCCCGGCTGCTCGCCTCGCTCCTGGGCACGCTGACCGCGGCACAGGATCCGCAGGCGGAGCCCGGCGCTCGCGGCAACGCGCACCACCACCTCAGGCGCCTGCTGGCCGTGCTCGGGGCCTCTAGCGCGCTGGGCGACTTCCTGGTGGCCCACCCGCAGTGCCTGACGGCCCTCCACCCCTCGCGCTCGTGGCAGGACGAGGGGCCGCACGAGGCGGCGCAGGTCCTGGGTCGAGCAGTGCGAGATGCCTTGTCCTCATGCCAGGAACGAAGCCAGGCGACCACCCGCGCCACCGCGGCGCTGCGCGTGGCCTACCGTGACCGGCTGCTGGCCATCGCGGCTGATGACCTGTGCGCTGCGGACCCGTTGGCGCACACCGAGGTCGTCGGCACCCGGATGGCTCAGCTGGCGGATGCCGCGCTGGAGACCGGCCTGCTCGTGGCGCGTCACGCCGTCGGCCCGGCAGCAGCTGAGGTGGCCCTGGCCGTCATCGCGATGGGCAAGACCGGGGCCTGCGAGCTCAACTACATCTCCGACGTCGACGTCGTCTACGTCGTCGCCCCGGCTGCCTGCGCCACCGGGTCGGCTGACGAGGCCGCGCAAGCCGGAGAGGAGCGGCTGCTGATCACGGGCACGGCCCTGGCTACGGAGCTGGCCCGCGTGGTTTCTGCCTCCGGCACGGAGCCGCCCCTGTGGCCGCTGGACACCGGCTTGCGTCCGGAGGGCAAGGACGGGGCCCTGGTGCGCACGCTCGCCTCGCACCTGACCTACTACGAGCGCTGGGCCTCCTCCTGGGAGTTCCAGGCGCTGCTCAAGGCGCGCGCCTGCGCCGGGAACCCGGGCCTGGGCCGGGCCTACGAGGAGGGGGTGGCTCCTCTCGTGTGGGAGGCCAGCCGCCGGGAGAACTTCGTGGACGACGCACGGGCGATGCGACAGCGCGTGGAGCACGACTCCGCACGCCCCGGCACGCAGGACCGCCGGATCAAGCTGGGCCCGGGAGGGTTGCGGGACGTGGAGTTCACCGTGCAGCTCCTCCAGCTCGTGCACGGCCGGGCCGACGAGTCCCTACGGGTGCGTGGAACGCTGCGGGCCCTGGCGGCCCTGAGCGCCGGAGGCTACGTCTCTCGTGAGGACGCAGCCGTGCTCGACCACGGGTACCGCACCCTGCGGCTGCTGGAGCACCGTAGCCAGCTGCTGCGCCTGCGACGTACGCATGAGCTGCCTAGCCGCCAGGAGAACCTGAGGCGGATCGGGCGGGGCATTGACCGGGAGCACCTGGCTGACCCCGAGGAGCTGCGCGAGCTCTTCCAGTCGGTGCGCCGCCAGGTCCGCTCCGTCCACGAGTCGGTGTACTACCGGCCGCTGCTGGGCGCCGCGGCGGCGCTGAGCCGCGATGAGATGGCGATGGCCCCGCGCGCCGCCCACGAGCGTCTGGCCGCCGGCGGCTACCTCGACCCGGACGGGGCGCTGCACCACATCCAGGCCCTGACTGAGGGAGTCAGCCGGCGCGCGGCCATTCAGCGTCAGCTCCTGCCGGTCATGATCGGGTGGCTGGGGGACGGCCCCGACCCGGACACAGGGCTGTTGTCCTTCCGGCGTCTGTCCGAGGCGATCGGCGGCTCGCACTGGTACCTGGCGATGCTGCGTGACTCGCCGGTGGCGGCACGGCGCCTGTGCCACGTGCTGTCCGGTGCCAGGTGGACCACGGACCGGCTGGCTGAGCGCCCGGAGGCGATCGCGTGGCTCGATGATGACGCTGAGCTGCGTCCGCGTCCCGGTGGAGCGCTGCGCGAGGAGGTCACGCGCCTGGTGCGGCGGCGTCTGCCAGGCCTGATTGGCGAGCACCGCCAGGACCAGGCCGTCGAGGCCGTACACGCCCTGCTCTCGGTACGCTCGCGTGAGCTGCTGCGGGCGGCCCTGGCCGACTCCTTGGACGGTCTGGATCCCGAGCGCACCGCCCAGATCCTCACCGACGCCACTGACGCCGTGCTGGACGGAGCGCTCGCGGTAGCCACGGCGCTGACCCTGGCCGAGAGCACTGACCCCGGCGAGGGCGTCGAGCTGCCCGGCGAGGACGGCCGGTGGCCACAGGCCCTGGCGGACTACGCCATCATCGCGATGGGCCGTCTCGGAGGCTGTGAGACCACCTACGCCTCGGACGCGGACGTGCTCTTTGTCCACCAGCCACGTCACGGGGCCGACGAGCGCGCTGCCGCGGCGCAGGCAGAGGAGGTGGCTCGGCGCACCCTCGGTCTGCTGACTACGGTAGGCCCCCACCCGCTTGCCCTGGACGCCGACCTGCGCCCCGAGGGACGTCAGGGCCCGATGAGCCGGTCCCTGGACTCCTACCGGGACTACTACGCGCGGTGGTCGGGTGCCTGGGAGCGTCAGGCCCTGCTGCGTGCGCGCGCCTGCGCAGGCAGCGCGCAGGTGGGTCGCGCCTTCGAGGACCTCGTGGCGCCGCTGCGCTGGTCCGAGCACGGTCTGGCGCCCGATGAGCTGCGCCAGATCCGCCGTCTCAAGGCGCGTATGGAGTCCGAGCGGCTGCCGCGCGGCGCCGATCCCGGCCGTCATCTCAAGCTCGGGCCGGGGGGCCTGAGCGATGTGGAGTGGGCCGTGCAGGTCCTTCAGCTCCAGCACGCCGGGCGCGTGGGCGGGCTGCGCACGACCTCGACCCTGACCGCGCTGCGGGCCGCCGCCCTGGCCGGGCTGCTGACCGGGGCGGAGACGACGGCGCTGGTCGCCTCCTGGGAGACTGCCACCCGTCTGCGCTCGGCCAACGTCATCGGGACCGGACGCGACGGCGGAGCCCGCGTGGACGTCCTGCCCTCTGACCCGCGTCAGATCCGGGTCGTGGGCCGGCTTATCGGTCTGGCACCAGGTCATGAGCGCGATCTGGAGGACACCTACCGCCGCATGGCCCGCCACGCCAGACCGGTGGCGGCGCGGCTCATCTTCGGCTCCCATGCCCCTGAGCCGGACGACCCAGCCGGGGGCCTGGCGAACGGGCAGCCACGCGGCCGGGCCGCCGCAGACGAAAGGAGCGCGGCGGTCAGCAACGCGGCGCCGGGTCCTGGCCAAGCGGGCGGGACGACGGCGAGCGTGGGGGACCGGCCCGAGGCCGGGCAGACGCCCAAGGCAGGGGACAAGCACGGCAAGGTCGTGCGCAGGCCGGCTCACGGGCGTCCACGCTCCGGGACCGGTCCCTATCCGTGGTCCTAGGCGGTCCCTGGCTCTCGGTGGTCCCTGCTTTTCGGTGGACCCCGCGCGCCTGGCGGAGCCTCCTCACACCCCAGGGTGAGCCACCAGGCCGCAGGCTGCTGGCAGGATGGGGCCGTGAAGCTCATTCTTGTTCGCCACGGCCGCACGATCGCCAACGTCATGGGTGCCCTGGACACCGCCTTCCCAGGCAACCCCCTTGATGAGGTCGGGCTGGCGCAGGCCGCCAGCCTGCCGGGCCGGCTGCGTGAGGCCGGGCACCTGGAGGACATCAGCTCGCTGTGGGTCTCGCCCATCCTGCGCGCGCGTCAGACCATCGCCCCCGTCGAGCAGGCCACGGGCCTGCAGGCCCAGATCTGCTCCGGTCTGCGGGAGGTCCTGGCCGGGGACCTGGAGATGAATACCGATGCCGCCTCGATCGCCTGCTACACCGACACCACCCGGGCGTGGATGATCGGCCGTCTGCACGCCCGGCTGCCCGGCTCGCCCGAGGACGGCGCGGACACGGTGGGCCGCTTCAGCGCCGTCGTCGAGCAGATCTCGCAGGTCGCCGCTCCTGACGCCACTGCGCTGCTCGTGGCTCACGGCACGGTGCTACGGGTATGGACCGCCCTGGTGGCGGCGACGGCGGCCGGCGCCGACCCGGCCTGGATCGCCAACCATCCCATGACGAACACGGCCTTCTCCGTGGTCATGGGTGACCACGAGCATGGCTGGCGCCTGGAGGACTGGGCGGAAGGGACGTGGCGCGCTGCCGACCCGGCAGGCCGGCAGCGGTGAGCGCCGCGCAGAACGGGATCAGCCAGCGTTCCGACCGTCACCTCCGTGCGGCCTCCTTCAGCTCGGGGCCCAGGACTACGAGCGGCTGCGTCCGGGCTATCCGGAGCAGATGTGGGCTGACCTGCGTGCGGACGCGGGAGCGCGTCTGGAGGGCAGCGTGCTCGACGTCGGGGCGGGCACCGGAAAGGCGAGCCTGACCCTGGCCCGCGCGGGAGCACAGGTGACGGCCCTGGACCCGAGCGCTGAGATGATTGCGGTCCTGGGCCAGCGGGCCGCTCAGGAACGGCTTGCTGCCCGCGTGCGGCTGCGTCAGGGGAGCTTCGAGGACCTGGACCCGCAGACCGAGGAGAAGATCGACCTGCTCGTCAGCGCCCAGGCCTGGCACTGGACCGATCCTGCGACCCGCTGGGTGCGCCTGGCCGGTCTGCTGGCCGACGATGCCATGGCCGCGCTGGTGTGGAACGGCTGGCACCTGAAGGCCTCCCACCATGAGACCGGCCGGGTCGAGGCGGTGGTGAGCGAGCGCAACCGTCGGTGGGGTACCGCCGTGCCCGTGGACACCGAGGCCCATGACACGGGAGGGGGCTGGACGCAGGAACCCGTGCTGGAGGTCCCTGGGGCCGACAGGCTCAGGGAAGGGCGCCGCCGCGTCTATGCCTGGGACTGGCAGATGCCGACGCGCCACTACCTGGAGCTCCTAGGGACGACCTCGCGCTACCGGCTGCTGGAGCAGGGCCGTCGTGAGGATCTCACGACGGCCCTGGGGCAGGCCCTGGGACCGACCACGTTCCGGGCGTGCCAGACGCTGCTGGTCGAGGTCATGGCCGGACGGTAAGGCAGGTCGAGAACAGGCCTTAGAGCACAGAGGACAGGAAGGCGCGGGTGCGCTCCTCGCGCGGGTGGTCCAGGAGATCGGTGGGCCGGCCGGACTCGCAGATGACGCCCTCGTCCATGAAGACCAGCTGGTCGCCCACCTCACGGGCGAAGCCCATCTCGTGAGTGACGACGACCATCGTCATACCGTCCGCGGCCAGGTCCTTCATGACCTGAAGCACCTCGCCGACCAGCTCGGGGTCAAGGGCTGAGGTGGGCTCGTCGAAGAGCATGAGCTCGGGGTCCATCGCCAGCGCCCGGGCGATCGCCACGCGCTGCTGCTGGCCTCCCGAGAGCTGGGAGGGGTAGTGGCCGAGCCGGTCACCGAGACCGACGCGCTCCAGCAGGCTCGCTGCCAGCTCGCGTGCCTGGGCGCGGGCCATGCCCTTGACCTGGACGGGGGCCTCCATGACGTTGGCCAGGGCCGTCATGTGCGGGAAGAGGTTGAAGCGCTGGAAGACCATGCCGATCTTGGCGCGCTGGGCAGCACGGGCCTTGTTGCTCAGCGCGTGCAGGCGCACGCTGCCGTCGGCACGCTGCTCCTCACGCATCCCGATGAGCTCGCCGTCGACCCACACCCGACCGGCGTCGATCGACTCCAGCTCGTTGATGCAACGCAGCAGCGTGGACTTGCCGGAGCCGGAGGGACCGATGAGCACGGTGACGGATCCGGGGGCGACGGTCAGGTCGATGCCCTTGAGGACGTGCAGCTCCCCAAAGAGCTTGTGCAGCCCACGGATGCGGACCTTGTCGGTCGGGGCGTGGTCAGTGGTCGTCGTGGTCATGGCGTGTACTCGATCATCGGGTCGGAGGTGGTGGTGCCGGCGTCCAGGATGGCCTGCTGGCGCTTGGACATGCCGCGGTGGGCACGCGGGGAGGGCGTGCCGACGGTGTCGAAGCCGCGACCGAAGTACCTCTCGATGTAGTGCTGGCCCACCATGAGGATGGAGGTGATGATGAGGTACCACAACGCCGCCACGATGAGCAGGGGGATGGGCTGGAAGAGCCGGTTGCCCACGTTGTTGGCGACGAAGGTCAGCTCCTTGGTGAAGGGGACAGCCAGCACCAGGGAGGTGGTCTTGAGCATGGAGATGGTCTCGTTGCCCGTGGGCGGCACGATGACGCGCATCGCCTGGGGCAGGATGATCCGGCGCAGGATCGTGCCGTTCGACATCCCCAAGGCCGAGGCGGCCTCGCGCTGACCGGCGTCCACCGAGTTCAGGCCCGAGCGCATGATCTCAGACAGGTAGGCGCCCTCGTTCAGTCCCAGGCCCAGGATGGCTGCGACCGCACCGGAGAAGACCTCCTTGGTGGAGAAGACGAAGAACTCTGGCCCGAAGGGCACACCCAGGCTCAGCTTGTTGTACAGCGCCGGCAGCAGGCCCCAGAAGACCAGCTGGGTGTAGATCGGGGTACCACGGAAGAAGAAGACGTAGGCGTAGGCCACGTAGCGCAGCACCGGGTTCTCACTCTGACGAGCCACGGCCGTGGCCGCTGCCAGCACGATACCGATGAGCATAGCGGCCACCGTCAGTGCTAGCGTCCAGCCGACGGCCCGTACGACGTCGTCATAGCGGAAGTAGAACCACACCAGGTCCCAACGGAACTTCTCGTTGGTGACCAGGCCGTGGACCAGCATCGCCACAAGCAGGGCGACGACGGCTGCTGAGATCCAGCGACCGGGGTGGGGAACAGGCTTGAGCCTGTTGAGGACGACCCCGGAGGCCGGGGCGGTGCTCCGCGAGGGAGCAGAAGAGGTAGTCATCAGTAGTGGTCCTCGCACGGGGTCCTGCCTCGGGACGCGAGCCCCTGAGGCACGATGGTCAGGTGTCGCCGGGTCAGACGGCCGGGTTGATCTCCGCGGTGGTCAGGGCCTGGGAGGTGTCCACACCCCAGGAGGTGAGGATGTCGTTCCAGATGCCCTCGTCCATGAGGTACTGCACGGCTGCCTGAATGGCCTTGGCCGTGGCTTCGTCGCCCTTGGCAATGACGATGCCCTGCGGGGCGGCGTCGAAGACCTTGCCAGCGGTCTCCACGGCGCCACCGGTCTGGATCTGGGCGTAGCCGGCCACGGTGGAGTCAGAGAAGACGGCGTCCAGGGTGCCGCCGGCCAGAGCGGTGGTGGCGTCGGAGTTCAGGGCGTAGGACTTGATGTCGATCGCGTCCTTGCCCGCAGCCTGGCAGTCCTCGTTGAAGCCCTGGATGTCCTCCTCCTGGGCGGTGCCGGTCTGGACGCCGACGGTCTTGCCGCACAGGCCCAGGGTGTCGGACAGGTCCAGCCCGGTGGGGTTGCCCTTGGCCACGTTGAACTGGGAGCCGACGGAGATGTAGGAGACCATCTCGGTGGAGGCCTCGCGCTCGGGGGTGATGGTGAAGGAGGAGATGCCCAGGTCGTACTTCGAGCCGATGGACGGGATGATGGAGTCGAACTCGGCGTGCTGAGCCGTGGCCTCCAGGCCAAGCACGGCCGCTAGGGCGCGGCTGAGGTCGATGTCATAGCCAACGGGCTGGTTGGAGGTGTCCAGGAACTCGGCCGGCGGGTAGTCGGCGGACACGCCGATGGTGAGCTTGCCGTCGGAGGAGATCGACTCGGGCAGCATCGCGGCGATGTCGTCCTGCTTGGCGATACCAGAGACGTCGAAGCTGGGGATCTCGGCGCTGGTGCCGGCCGAGGCGCCGGAGGAGGCGGCGTCGTCGGTCTTGAGATCCGAGGCGGAGGTGCAGGCCGTCAGCGCGAGGCAGGCGGAGGCGGCCAGGGCGGCGAGGGCGGGAAGGCGCTTCATCAGAGGGCTCCTGGGGAGGTACGTGGTCGGGGTGGCGCGCTGGACAGAGCGTGGACCCGACCGCTGCGAGTAGGTCCAGAAGCAACAATAGCCGGTTCGGCGTATAAGTATGCAGTCAAAATCGCATAGAACGGTGTCGTTCTGGCCACATGGAAGGCTCCAGAAGGGGTGCATACGGACAGGGTCCCGATCCGCAGCGGATCGGGACCCTGTCTACAAGGCCTGCTCAGAGGTTCTCGCTCAGAGGTTGTAGTAGAGCTCGAACTCGTAGGGGTGCGGACGCTGGCGCAGCGGAGCGATCTCGTGCTCGCGCTTGTAGTCGATCCAGGTCTGGATGAGGTCAGGGGTGAAGACGTCTCCCTCAGTGAGGTAGTCGTGGTCAGCCTCCAGGGCGTCCAGAGCCTGGTCCAGGGAGTAGGGCAGCTTGTCGATGTCGAAGTACTCCTCGGGAGCGAGCTCGTAGAGGTCCTTGTCGATGGGCTCACGGGGCTCGATCCGACCCCGGATGCCGTCGATCCCGGCCATGAGCACGGCGGCAAAGGCGAGGTAGGGGTTGGCCGAGGGGTCCGGCACCCGGTACTCCACGCGCTTGGCCTTGGGGGAGGAGCCGGTGACCGGGATCCGGATACACGCCGAGCGGTTGCGTGCGGAGTAGACCAGGTTGACCGGGGCCTCAAAGCCGGGGACCAGACGGCGGAAGGAGTTGACGGAAGGGTTGGTGAAGGCCAGGAGGCTCGGGGCGTGCTTGAGGATGCCGCCGATGTACCAGCGGGCGAGGTCTGAGAGTTGGCCGTAGCCGCGCTCATCGAAGAACAGCGGCTCGCCGTCCTTCCACAGCGAGTGGTGGCAGTGCATACCTGAGCCGTTGTCCCCGAAGACGGGCTTGGGCATGAAAGTGGCTGTCTTGCCCTGGCGCCAGGCCTCGTTCTTGATGACGTACTTGAACTTCATCATGTCGTCACCGGCGGCCAGCAGCGAGGCGAAGCGGTAGTTGATCTCCTGCTGGCCCGCCGTGCCGACCTCGTGGTGGGCACGCTCGATGTCCAGGCCCACCTCCTGGCAGGTGCGGACCATAGCGTCTCGGATATCAGCCATCTGGTCGTTGGGGGAGACGGGGAAGTAACCACCCTTGAAGGGGGTCTTGTACCCCTTGTTCCCGCCTTCCTCGCTGCGCCCGGAGTTCCAGGCGGCCTCGGCGGAGTCGATGGCGTAGCGGGTGGAGGCCGGAGTGGTCTCGTACTCGATGGAGTCAAAGAGGTAGAACTCGGCCTCGGCCCCGATGTAGCAGGTGTCAGCGATACCGGTTGAGCGCAGGTAGTTCTCCGCCTTGGCAGCCACCGAGCGCGGGTCGCGGGAGAAGACCTCGTCGGTGAAGGGGTCGACGATGGAGAAGTTGATCACCAGCGTCTTCTGCTCACGGAAGGGGTCGAGGAAGGCCGTGGTCACATCCGGAACCAGCTTCATATCCGACTCGTGGATCGCGGTGAACCCGCGGATCGAGGAGCCGTCGAACATGAGACCGCTCACCAGGGCCTCGGCCTTGAACTCCTTGGCCGGGATGGTGAAGTGCTGCATGACGCCGGGCAGGTCGCAGAAGCGGACGTCGATGAGGACGACCTCTTCCTTGTCGATATAAGCCAGTGCCTCGGCGGCGTCCTTGAACATGCTTGCTCCTTGCGAGGGTCGGTTCACTGCGTCCCAGGCGCGTGCGCCCGGCGCTGACACGGCAACGTTAGGGTCCAGGAGTGACGCTGGCGTACCGTGAGTGTGTCCTTGGTGTTTCGGCCGGCAGGACCAGGCCGATCAGCGTCCTCGCATTGCGCGGCGGTCGGGGCGCACGTTGTTGGGGTCGATGCCCTTGGGGATCGGCAGGCCCTTGGAGGACAGCGAGGACAGGCGCTTGGAGACCTGGGTGATCTCGGTGTTGGTGAGCTTGGTGGGCTTGGTGGGAAGCCGGCGCAGGGTCCTGGACAGGTCGATCAGGCGTGTCTGGCCCTTGCCCGTGCCTACATGGATGACGTGCAGCGGGACGGTGGGCAGGATCCGGGTGACCTTCTTGGACTCGTCAGCCACGAGCTTGTGGGTGCGTCCCACCGGGCCCTCGACGATGAGGACGACGCCGGGGCGTCCCACCAGGCGCCACACGACGTCCTGGGTCTTGGGGTTGATCCCGGCCGGGTCGGGCTCAACGAACCAGCCACGGCCGATCTGGTCCAGCACGGCCTTAGCCGCCCCGGGCATCCCCTCGATCTGGGTGTAGGAGGCGCGTCGCACGGTCCACGACAGCAGGACCATGTCCGCCATGAGGGCCAGGAGCACGGCCATGATGAGCCAGTACCACAGAGCCTGGCTGGTCACCAGGGACAGGACCACCGCCGCGGCCAGGATGACCGCCGTGATGGCGAGCAGCGCCCACCCCACCCAGGGGTAGGTACGCCGGGAGACGGTGTAGGAGTCCTTGATGTTCTGGATGTACTGCCCGAAGCGACGCTTCTTCTTCGGGGCGGGGCTGGCGGATGTGCTCACGGTTGCCCACCTTAGCCGAAGTCAGCGCTACTCCTGTGCGCCCAGGCCTGCAGCCACGAGAGAGGAGGCCTCCTGCCGGGCTGTTCCGGCGACAGCGAGCTCGGCCATCTCGGCGGGGATCGGGCGGCCCTTGGCCTTCATCGCGCGCGACCACAGCAGTCCCGAGCGGTAGGAGGAGCGCACCATCGGCCCGCTCATGACGGCCGGAATTCCCTTGTCCTGTGCCATCTGGGCCAGCTCGACGAACTCCTGGGGCTTGACCCACCGGTCGATGGGGTGGTGGAGCTTGGACGGGCGCAGGTACTGGGTGATGGTGAGGATGTCGACGCCGTTGGCCACGAGGTCGTCGACGGCCTCCTCGACCTCGGCGCGGGTCTCGCCCATGCCCAGGATGAGGTTGGACTTGGTCAGCAGCCCCGCGGCGGAGGCCTGCTGGAGAACGGACAGTGAGCGCTCGTAGGAGAAGGCGGGACGGATCCGCTTGAAGATCCGCGGGACGGTCTCCAGGTTGTGGGCGAAGACCTCAGGGGCGCAGGAGAAGACCTCAGCCAGGGCATCGGGGTTGCCACGGAAGTCCGGCACGAGTAGCTCGACGCCGCAGCCCGGCAGCACCTGGTGGATCTGGCGGGCGACCTCGGCGTAGAGCCAGGCGCCGCCGTCGGGCAGGTCATCGCGGGCCACACCTGTGACGGTGGCGTAACGCAGGTTCATCTCCGCCACGGAGGCGGCCACGCGCCGCGGCTCGTCCTCGTCGTAGGCCGTGGGGCGGCCGGTGGCGATGTCGCAGAAGTCGCAGCGGCGGGTGCACAGCTCGCCGCCGACGAGGAAGGAGGCCTCACGGTCGTTCCAGCACTCGTAGATATTGGGGCAGTTCGCCTCCGCGCACACGGTGTGCAGCTGCTTGTCCCGCACCATCCCACGCACTTCTTGGTAGGTGGGGGAGATGACGGCCTTGGTCCGCAGCCACCTGGGCTTGTGCTCGATGGGGGTCTCGGCGTTACGCGCCTCGACACGCAGCAGCTTGCGACCCTGCGGGGCGATCGTGTCCGTCACGTGCTCTTCCTCCTTGGCCAGTGGCAGGTGCGAACCGATCCTATGCCCGTACTGCCGCCGTGTGGGACCGACGGCCCAGATTCAGCCCTCGGCCGTCAACGGTGCCAGATGCTCCTGGAGGCTGGCGACCACGGCGTCGGCCGGCTCGCTGGTGGCCAGGTGGCGTCCGGTCTGGACAGCCAGGGAGGTGACTCCGGCGTCGTCGATCCCGCACGGGATGATCCGGTCCAGCCCGAAGGCCGCCAGGTCCGGGTCGACGTTGAGACCGATGCCGTGCAGCGTCACTCCTCGCGCCACCCGCACCCCCAGGGCGCAGATCTTGCGCTCACGCGCGGCCGGCGGGCTGCCGGGCGCCGGGGGCACCCACACGCCCGAGCGGCCCTCGACCCGCATAGTCCTGACGCCATAGGCCGCACAGACCTCCATGACGGCTGCCTCCAGGGCGCGCACGTACTTGATGACGTCGATGGGGCTGGCCAGGCGCACGATCGGGTAGACGGTCAGCTGGCCGGGCCCGTGCCAGGTGGTCTTGCCCCCGCGGTCGACCTCGATGACGGGCACGTGCCCAGGCTCGACGACGTCGCCGGCAGGACGCTCCCAGGAGTGCGCGCGCCGGCCGACGGTGTAGACGCTCTCGTGCTCGACGAGGATGAGCGTGCCGGGCCGGGTACCGGCGACGACCTCATCATGCACCTGCTGCTGGAGGGCGCGGGCCTCGGGGTAGGGCACGAGCCGGGAGGCGAGGTCGAGGTCAAGTCGCTGCACGCGGGCCAGCCTAGGCCGCGGCGCACGGTTGTGGACGACGGCGGATCGCTCGGCTGTGTCCACAGCCGTACCGGGCCGGCTGGCACGGTGGGGCGAGCATGGTGAGCATGAGGCCATGAGACGGACTACGCGGGCACGGCGCACCCAGGTGGCCAGGGTGCAGGGGACCAGCCGGCCCGAGACGAGTGAGCAGGTCCTGGTGGCCCAGGAGCTGGAGCTTCGTGGCCTGGCCACTGAGCCTTTGGTTCCTGCCGGCCGAACCGCGTCCAGCGCCGTGCTGCGTGGGGTCGATGAGCAGGGCCACGACCTGGTGGTGCGTGTGCTCCGGCTCCCACCTGGGCGGCGTGGCCGCGAGCTGCGTCAGCGCGCTCAGGTACTGCGAGAGCTGGAGACGGCTGGCGTGGTGGCGGTCCGTGCGGTGCTGGATCTGGCGGGTGAGTACCTGGCGGTGGTGATGGATCTGGTGGAGGGGGTCGATCTTGGTGTCCTGCTAGCCGCCAGGGGCAGCTTGACTCGCGGCGAGGCGGCGACGCTGCTGCAGGAGGTGGCCGCGGGCCTGGCGCGCCTGCACGAGGCTGGCATCGTTCACGGGGACGTCTGCCCGGCCAACATCATGGTCACGACGGGCGGCCACGGCGTCCTGGTGGACCTCATGGGCGCGCCCACGCAGACCGGTACGCCTGGATGGGCGGCTCCTGAGCAGGATCGTGGGGGTAACGCCACGCTGGCCACCGACGTCTACGGCCTGGCAGCGGTGCTGCGTTCGTGCGCCCAGGGTACCCTGGCCCTTCAGGCGCGTCTGCACGCGGTGGTCGATGATGCCCTGAGCGCCGATCCGGCTCGCCGCCCGAGCGCGGCGGAGCTTGCCTCGCGAGCCGAGGAGCTGGGACGTCCTCGGCCCCTTGAGCTGCCGCAGGAAGCGCTCCTTCAGGCCACGGCGCTGCGCGGGCAGCTGGCGGTACCCACGCGGACGAAGCCTGCACGACGTCGTCCAGGCGGCGCGCGCCGGGCTCTCACGCCCATCGGGCGCGACGCACGCACGCACCGTTCGGTCCGGGCTCCACGTGCGGTCAGGGCGCCACGGGGAGGCCCCCGGGCGCGTCGTAGCGACTCCAGCCGGCGGCGCGGGTGGTGGAAGCGGGCGGTGTGGGCGGTGGCGGGCGTGAGCGCCCCGGTCATCGTGGTCACGTGCTTGGCGCTGCTCCTTGGCCCGGGGCGGCAGGTGGCGGTGGAGGCCCAGACCTCCTCGGTGCAGGCCACGCAGCCCGATCGGCCGGGCAGGCCTGAGGAGCTGCGGCGCGCCGTCGTCGCGCTCGTGGCACGTCGGGACCAGGCCTTGGAGGAGGCGGACGCGACGGCGCTGGCATCGACCACCGTGCCTGGCTCTCCTGCGGCCCTGGCTGACGCCGAGCTCCTGGCCGGCATAGTCAGCCGAGGCGCTCGGGTCCAGGGCCTGACAACGGCAGTGGCCGGTGTGCATGAGGTGGAGCCTGCTGAGGCCGCCGCGGCACGCTGGCCGGGCGCCGTGGCCGTGCAGCTGACCCGCACGCAGCAGGCCTACACCCTGGTCGAGGCGGCGGGGTCCCGGCGCGTGCCGGTGCAGCCTGCCCAGGAGGTCGTCTTCGTCCTGCTGCCCGAGCCGTGGCGGGTGGCGGAGGTAGCCCAGGCGCCAGTGAGAGTGGCCGAGGGCCAAGCGACGAGGTGAGCCAGGACAGCAGACCGAGACGACGGCGGGGCACCACCCTGGTTGGGTGGTGCCCCGCCGCTGTCGGTGAGACGGAGCCGAGCCGGGTTACAGCCCGAGCTCGCCGGCGAAGTCGCCCTCCTCCAGACGCTTCTTAACCGTCATGAGGTAGCGCGAGGCGTCGGCGCCGTCGACCAGGCGGTGGTCGTAGGAGATCGCCAGGTAGCACACCGAGCGGATCGCGATGACCTCGTTGCCGTCGGCGTCCTTGACCACGCGCGGCTGGCGCTGGATCGCGCCCAGGCCGAGGATGGCGACCTCGGGCTGGTTAATGATCGGGGTGTCGAACAGCGCGCCACCGGAGCCGGTGTTGGTGATCGTGAAGGTCGAGCCGGACAGCTCATCGGGGTTGACCTGGTTGTCGCGGGTGCGAGCGGCCAGGTCGTTGATGTGCTTGGCCAGGCCCGGGATGTTCAGGTCCCCGGCGTTCTTGACCACGGGCACCAGCAGGCCGCGGGGGGTGTCCACCGCGATGCCGATGTGCTCGACGTCGTGGTAGGTCACCTCCTTGCCGTTGATCGTGGCGTTGAGCTTGGGGTGAGCCTTGAGCGCCTCGGTGGCTGCCTGGACGAAGAAGGGCAGGAAGGTCAGCTTCGTGCCGTTCTTGGCCAGGAAGTCGTTCTTGGCGCGTGCGCGCAGGGCGGCGATGCGGGTGACGTCCACCTCGACGACCGTGGTCAGCTGGGCCGAGGTCTGCAGCGACTCGATCATGCGGGTCGCGATGACCTGGCGCAGGCGGCTCATCTTCTGGGTCGTGCCGCGCAACTCGGTGTCCACGGCTGGCTTGGCCGAGGGCTTGGCGGCAGCCGCAGGAGCAGCCGGAGCGGCAGCGACGGGAGCCGCAGCCGCGGCGGCGGCCTTGCGGGCCTCCTCAGCGGCGGCAGCAGCGGCCTCGACGTCCTGCTTGCGGATCCGCCCGCCCACACCGGTACCGGTGACGGTGGTCAGGTCCACGCCCTTGTCCCGGGCGAGCTTGCGCACGATCGGGGTGACGTAGGCGGCCGAGGCCACAGCAGCGGCCGACGGCGCAGCGGTCGGCTCAGGAGCGGGCGCCGGCGCGGCGGGCGCGGCAGGTGCTGCGGGAGCCGGGGCGGGCGCAGCAGCAGGGGCCGGTGCAGCGGGAGCAGGAGCCGCGGCAGGCACTGCGCCGGGCGTGCCGATGACGGCGAGGACGGTGCCGACCTCGACGGTCTCGTCCTCGGCGACCTTGATCTCCAACAGGGTGCCGGAGACGGGGGAGGGGACCTCGGTGTCGACCTTGTCGGTGGCGACCTCCAGCAGGGGCTCGTCGGCCTCGACGGTGTCACCCACGGCCTTGAGCCAGGAGGAGACGGTTCCCTCGGTCACGGACTCACCCAGAGCCGGCATCGTGACCTCGGTGCCCTCGCCCGCGCCGGCAGCAGGTGCAGCGGCCGGCTCAGGAGCGGGCGCCGGCGCGGCGGCCGGAGCTGGGGCGGGCGCAGCAGCGGGGGCCGGTGCGGCCGGAGCGGGAGCGGAACCGGCCTCGGAGGGGTCACCGATGATGGCGAGGACGGTGCCGACCTCGACGGTCTCGTCCTCAGCGACCTTGATCTCCAGCAGGGTGCCGGAGACGGGGGAGGGGACCTCGGTGTCGACCTTGTCGGTGGCGACCTCCAGCAGGGGCTCGTCGGCCTCGACGGTGTCACCTACGGCCTTGAGCCAGGAGGAGACGGTTCCCTCGGTCACGGACTCGCCCAGGGCGGGCATCTTGACGGATTCAGACATCTGTCTTCCTTTGATCTCTTCTGCGGTACGCCGACGTGTCAGCCGTGGTTGTGCAGGGGCTTGCCAGCAAGCACCATAGCGGCCTCGCCGAGGGTCTCGTTCTGTGTGGGGTGGGCGTGGACGAGGGAGGCGACGTCGTCGGCGTCTGCCTCCCAGCTCACCATGAGCTGGCCCTCGCCGACCTGCTCGCCCATGCGTGCGCCGATGGCGTGGAAGCCGAGAATCGGGCCGTCCTTGAGAGAAACCAGCTTGACGAAGCCCTGGGTCCCCAGGATCTGGCTCTTGGCGTTGCCAGCGACATTGAACTCGGCGGTGGTGATGGCGTCCTCGCCGTGGATCTCCTTGGCCTTGGCCTCGCTCAGGCCGACCGACGCGATCTCGGGCTCGCAGAAGGTGACCTTGGGGACCTTGACGTCATCGACCGGGGTCGGGTCCAGACCGGCGATCTTCTCCGCCACGACGATGCCCTGGGCGAAGCCGCGGTGGGCGAGCTGGACGCCGGGGACGATGTCGCCCACGGCCCACACGCCGGGAACGTTGGTGCGGCCGTACTCGTCAGCCAGGACGAAGCCACGGTCCATGGACACGCCGACCTCCTCGTAGCCCAGGTTGGCGGTCGCCGGCCCGCGGCCGACGGCGATGAGCATGAGCTCGGCGTCGTAGGACTTGCCGTCCTCGGTGTGGACGGTCACGCCCGTGGCGGTGCGGTCCACGGACTTGAACATCGTCTTGGTCTTGAAGGCGATCTTGCGCTTGCGGAAGGCGCGCTCCAGCTGCTTGGAGATGGCCTCGTCCTCGTTGGGGACCAGGCGCGGCAGGCCTTCGATGATGGTGACCTGAGTACCCAGAGAGGCCCAGGCGGAGGCGAACTCCACACCAATGACCCCGCCGCCCAGGATGACGGCCGAGGAGGGGACGTGGTCGAGCTCGAGGGCCTGCTCGGAGGTGATGACCTTGTCGTCGATGGTCTGCCCGATGGTCTTGGAGAAGGAGCCGGAGGCCAGGATGACGTTCTTGCCGGTGATCGCCTTACCGTCAACCTCGACGGTGGTGGGGGAGACCAGCTTGCCCCATCCGGTGATGAGGTCGATCCCGCGCGAGGAGACCAGGCCCTGCAGGCCCTTGTACATCTTGGTGATGATGCCGTCCTTGTAAGCGCCGACGGCGGCCATGTCGATGCCGTGCAGCTCGGCCTGGATGCCCAGGGCCCCAGCCTCACGGACGGCATCGGCCGTCTCAGCGGCGTGCAGGATGGCCTTGGTGGGAACGCACCCGCGGTGGAGGCAGGTGCCGCCGACCTTGTCAGCCTCGATGAGGGCGACCTTGAGACCCAGCTGGGCCCCGCGCAGTGCTGCGGCGTAGCCGCCCGAGCCAGCGCCCAGGATGACCATGTCGTAGACGGTGTCTGTCACGAAAACTCTCCTCAGTTCTGTCCATCGCCCAGTCGGGGCCCGGCACGCTGCACATTGTTTCACCTCCGCGGCTCCCGCACCCACTGAACAGACGGCTCGGTCAGGACTAGGGTCCTGACCGAGCCGTGAGAAGGGTCACCTCATCTGGTGGGGTGGCTGGCGACGCCGTCGGCCTCCTAGCAGGCCATCGAGCGCAGCAGCTCGACCAGCGTGGCCACGCCGGCGCCGGTGCCACCCACCGGCACCCCGCCCCAGGCGGACTTGTCGTTGAAGGCCGGTCCGGCCACGTCCAGGTGGGCCCAGGGGACCTGGCCGACGAACTCGCGCAGGAACAGGCCGGCCACGAGCATGCCGCCTGCGCGGTTGCCGACGCTGGCGTTGCGCAGCTGGGCGAAGGGAGAGTCGAGGTTGGCGCGCAGGTGCTCGGGCAGCGGCACGGCCCAGAAGGCCTCGCCAGCGGCCACGGCGGCCTCGGTGACGGCCTGGCGCAGGGCCGGCGTCCCCATGACGCCGCTGACGCGCTCGCCCAGCGCCACGATCTGGGCGCCGGTCAGCGTGGCGACGTCGAGCACCGCGTCAGGCTCGTCCTCCACGGCCCTCGCCAGCGCGTCAGCCATGACCAGGCGGCCCTCGGCGTCGGTATTCGTGATCTCGACCGTGGTACCCCCGTACATCGAGACGATGTCACTGGGACGCTGGGCGTCGGTGGTCGGCATGTTCTCCGCCAGTGCCAGCCAGGCGTCCACCCGCACCTCCAGCCCCAGACGGGCGGCGGCGACCACCGTGGCCAGCACGGTGGCAGCACCGGCCATGTCAGACTTCATCTCCGGCATGGAGGCCGGCGGCTTGAGGGACAGGCCGCCGGAGTCGAAGGTGATGCCCTTGCCGATCAGCGCCACACGGCGTGCCGCTGCCTCGGGAACCCAGCTCACGCGCACCAGGCGCGGCGGGTGGACCGATCCCTGGCCCACACCCACGATCCCGCCGAAGCCGCCCTCGGCCAGGGCAACCTCGTCCAGGACCTCGATCTCCAGGCTGTAGTCCTGGGCCACGCGCTGGGCCAGCTCGGTGAAGGTCTGCGGAGTCAGACGGTTGGGAGGCTCGTTGACCAGATCACGGGTCAGTCGCAGCGCTCCGCCAAGGATGCTGGCACGCGCCAGGGCCTGCTCGGCCGCCTCACCGGCGAGGCTGGTGGCGATGACGGCCTCAGTCAGTGCCGCTGTGGGCGCAGGAACGCGCCCCGCCCAGGAGTAACCGCCGGCGGCGGCGCCGCGGGCCACGGCCTCGAGGTCGCTGGCGTCAGCGGCCGGCAGGGCGAGCACGGCCGAGTCGGTCCCGGCCAGCTCGCGCACGGCGCGGGCCGCAGCTCGCGCGAGCACCCCGGCGCGTGTACCGCCCAGGGCCACGGCGTCGGCGTCGGCCTGCGCGGCCAGCTCCAGGTCCGTGCCCGTGCCCACCACGAGCAGGGTGGCGGCGGTGACCTCACCCAGGCCGCGCGAGTGCAGGCGCACGACCTCGTCCAGGCCTGCGGTGTAGCCGAGAGCGGACAGTGTCTGCTCCAAGGCCTCCACGTCCAGGCCGGAGGTGTCGACGCCGTCGGTCAGCACTCGTGCGCGAGGCGAGGTGCCTGCCTCACGCACGGCCGCTAGGACGATGGTCTGGGCCTGGACCTGGTTCGCAGGAAGGCTGGTCAGGGACAAAGTGGTCTGGCTGGCGCTGCTGGGCGCGCTCTGTGTGGTGCTCACCCCGGCAATGGTAGTGTCCTGGGCCGCACAGTCGGTGACGTGGCTGGGCACGACCGTGGCCGGCGCTGGGCGTGGCACGGCGTGAGGTGAGGTTGAGGAGGACACGGGCACGATGGAGCGACCTGGAGCAACGTCGCATCACGAGGCAGCCGGCGACCAGCCCCTCGTGGTGCGCACCGTCGAGGACCATCGTCGTCCGGCACGGGGCTGGAGCCGCCTGCTGGTGGTGGCCCTGGCAGTTCTCGGAGCCCTCGTGCTGGCACCCTCGGCCGTGGACCTCATCCGCCGCCCCACCCAGACCCCTGTGGTCGACTCCCTCGACGTGGCGGCGGGGATCCTCTACCTGCTGGCGGCTGTATGCGTGGCCCACAACGGTCGGCGGATGCGCATGGTGGGGTGGATGAGCCTGACCGCCCTGCTCACCGGCGCGCTGCTCTTCGGCCTGCTGACGTGGACCGGCACGGCGCCTGGCCTGGACTCCAGCGTGTGGGCCGACGGCGGACGTCGCCTTGCCTTCCTGCCTCTCCTCCTGCCGGCCGTGGCCGCGGTGTGGATGTGGATGAGCGACCCGCGGCGCATCGTCGTGGCCGCTGAGCGTCGGGAGGAGCTGACCCGGCGCCAGGGCTAGCGCGAGGAGAGGCGACGGCGCAGCCGGCGCTGCACGCGTGCACCTAGTGAGGTGCGGCTGGCGGCCGCCTCCTGGGCCGCGCGCTGGTGACGGTAGAGGCGGCGAACCATGTCCTGCTGGGAGATCCAGCCGACGAGCTGGCACGAGGCCGCGCCGCCGCTGGCGCCAGGCCCGCGCACGACCGGCACCCCGTCAGCGTGGCTGCGTGAGAGCAGGGCGAGGACGGCGGTGGCTTCCTCGTGCTCGTCGACCTTCTCGTGGGTCAGCCGCAGCTCGCCCAGCGTCTTGGCGCGGCTGTGGTCCGGCTCCGCCAGGGTCTCGGCGATCTGGACCGCGCTGACGCAGCCCAGGAGGGAGCCCAGGCTCCCGGCACCGGGCGCCACGGCGTCGTCGACCACGGGCAGGACTGAGGAGCCGGAGGCCTGGAGCACCCGCGCGGCGTGGGTGAGGCGGTCGCTGGCCAGCAATACGGCCGGCGGTGAGGACATGAGCCGCCGTGCCGTGGCACGCCCGACCAGGGTCGAGGCGAGCGGGTCCTCCACGTCCTCCCCGCGGCGGCGCAGCTCCTCGGTGTAGATCGTCGTGCGGGTCAGGAACCTGCTGGCGAAGGTGGCCAGCACGCTGGCCAGCATGAGGGGGGTGAGCAGGGAGTACTGCGAGGTCATCTCGATGATGAGGACGACGGCGGTGATCGGAGCCCGTGCGGCACCGGTGAAGACCGCGCCCATCCCGATGACTCCGAAGACCGCGGCTGCTGAAGGGTGGTCGGGGACCAGCGCCAGGCCGAAGGCGGCTCCCAGGGCGCCCCCGATGAAGAGCGAGGGGGCGAAGACCCCGCCGGCGAAGCCCACCGCCAGGGTGAGGCTCGTGGCCACGATCTTCAGGCTCATGAGCCCCACCAGCGCCCCGGCGCTGTAGCCGCCGTCCAGGATCGTGGACAGGACCGCGGAGGACTCCCCGTAGGACTGCGGCCAGATCATGAGCAGGGCGCCAACCGTGAGCCCTCCCAGCGCCGGGCGGGCCCATATCGGCAGGTGGGTCACCCGCCACAGCCAGGCTGCGGCGTCGGCCATGAGGTAGCGGCAGCGGGAGAAGACGACGCCGACGACGCCGCCGACCACGCCCAGTAGGGCGACCCAGCCCAGGCGGGCATCCCCGGCCAGGTCGAGCTCAGGAAGAGGCATCGTCACCGCCTCACCGAGCACCTGGTGGGACAGGACGGTGGAGGAGACGCAAGCCAGGACCACGAAGGCGAAGGCGTCAACCGTGAAGTCCAGGAGGATGACCTCCATGGCGAAGAAGGCACCAGCCAGCGGGGCGTTGAAGGCGGCCGCGACGCCGGCGGCCGTGCCTGCTGCAGCCAGCATCCGCACCCACCGGCTCGGCAAGCCCATCCGACGTCCGGCGAGCGAGGCGGTGGAGGCACCTAGCTCGGCGATGGGTCCTTCAGGGCCGACTGAGCCGCCACCGCCGATGGTCAGGGCCGCGGCCACGACGCTGGCCGTGGCCGCGCGGGGAGCCATAGCGCCGTCCCTGCGGCGCGCAGACCAGATGACTCCCGCCACGCCGTGACCGGTGGGAGTGGGCCCGAGCCATGCCATGAGCGGTCCGACGATCAGGCCCGAGACCACTGGTACCAGCAGGAGGAACCAGCCCCCTGCGAAGGACAGCAGACCGCCACCTGCCGGGCTGGTAGCCGGGGCGTGGCTGCCGGTCAGCAGCTGCGCCCAGGCGTCGATACCCAGCCGGAAGCAGATCGCACCGGCTCCCGCTGCCAGGCCTACCAGGACCGCCAGGCTGTACAGGCCAGAGCGGTGGTAACGCAGGATGGCCAGGGCGTCGGCTGCGGCGCGCTGGCGCAGGCGGGGACGGCCAGGACCCTGGGGCGGTTCGTGCCCAGGCACCTGGCTCAGTCCTGCCTGGCGGGATCGAGGTTGTCCACGCGTACCGCGGTGCGTAGCTCCTCAGTGACCGGCAGGTGCCAGACCTGGGTGTAGAAGCTGAGCTCGGCCTCCAGGGCCCGGTGGATGTTGGACGCCGAGCGGAACCCGTGGCCCTCGCCCTGGAAGACCTCCAGGGCCACCGGCAGGCCCTGGTCGGCCACGGCCCGGTAGAGGGTCGTGGCCTGGTCAGCCGGGACAATCGGGTCCTCGCTGCCCTGCAGGAGCAGCAGCGGGGCGTGGATGTCGCTGACGTGGGAGATCGGGGAGCGCTCGGCCAGGACCGGGTCCTCGGTATCCGTGGCACCCACCAGGGTGTGGATGTAGCGCGACTCGAACTTGTGGGTCGTGCGAGCCATCTGTGCCAGGTCCGTGACCCCGAAGCTGGAGGTGGCGGCGGAGAAGACGTCGGAGCGGATGAGGCTGGACAGCACGGTGAAGCCACCGGCCGAGGAACCTCGCACCGCCATGCGGCTGGGATCCACCAGGCCCTGCTCAGCCAGGTACCGGGCGCCACTGACGACGTCGTCGACGTCGACCAGCCCCCAGGCGCCGTTAAGCGCCTTGCGGTAGGAGCTGCCGTAGCCGGTCGAGCCGCGGTAGTTGACGTCGAGGTAGGCGAATCCGCGGCTGGTCCAGTACTGCACGCGCAGGTCGTAGCCCGGGCGCGAGGCCGCCGTCGGCCCGCCGTGGACGTTGACGATCAGGGGAGGGAGATCACCGTCCGGCCCGGTGTAGCCGGCCGAGGCCGGAGGATAGAAGAAGCCGTGTGCGGTGGCGCCGTCGGAGCTCGGCCAGGACACCGCCTCGGGGAAGGAGATCCCGATCGACTCCGGGTCCAGCTCGCCGGAGTCACGCAGGACCTGCACGCCGCCGTGACCGACCTCGACGATGGCCGGCAGGCAGTGCTCGTTGCTGGCCAGCATGACCACCCGCCCCGAGGAGGACGAGGCGACGTTGCCCAACGGCTGCCAGCCCACGTTCCACTCCTCCAGCTCGCCGTTGGCCAGACGGATGGTGCCCAGGTGCCACACGGCGTCGCGGGCCCAGGAGGCGATGAGGTGCTCGCCGTCCAGGACGTCGAAGTGGTGCGGACCCAGCTGCCAGGCCGGGAAGGTGAAAGTGGCCTCGGCCGGGTGGAGGGGACGGGTGCGCAGCTGGCGGGTCCACCCCTCGCGGTTGGTACCGCGGCGGGGGAACCCCTCGGTGCGGTAGAGGTTCCAGAAGCCCGAGCCGTTGGCGACGTGGACCAGGTCGCACTCCTCGGTCCAGCGCGGCTCGGACACGGAGTGCCCCTCGCCCCCGTCCAGCACGGTCTGGGAGCCGATGGTGCCGTCCGGCTGGAGGTCGCCGACGTGGAGAACCGCCTCGTCCCAGGGCATCGAGGGGTGGTTCCAGGTGATCCAGGCCAGGTGCTCGCCGTCGGGGGACAGCGTGGGAGAGGTGACGAAGTCCGTGCCCGATACGAGGGTGCGCACGGGCGAGTCGTCGCGTGCGGCCGAGCCGTCCAGGGGGACGGCGACGAGGGTGTTGACCGACTCGCCGCCCCCGCGGTGGTCCTCGCGCACGGCGTAGACCAGCCCGCGGGCGGTGTCGATCTCCAGGTCCCCGTGACGCACGTCCCCGTAGATCGTCAGCGGTACCAGGCCGCGCAGACGGTGGTTGACGTCGTAGCGGTAGAGCCGGCCGTCCCCGGCGTGGGAGACGACGATGATGCCCGAGTCGACGGCGTAGGCGCGTCCGCCGTACTCGTGGACGCCGGTGCGCACGTCCACCAGCTCGTCGGAGGGCGTGAGCGGCAGGACCTCGCCGACCTGGCCGTCACCGTCACGGCGCAGCAGGACCTGGCGCCCTGCCTGGGAGGCGCGCTGCTCGACCCAGTAGGTGTCCGGGCCGTCCACGCGCACCTGTGACAGGGTCACCGTGCGGGTGGTGATCGTGCCCGGTGAGATGGGCGAGGGCCAGGTGCCGAAGGGGGCGGTGGTGCTCATGAGTTGCTCCTGTCCGTTGGGCTGGTGCGTCGCGTCGGGCCGTGAGGAGGCCGCGTGACGCGTGCCATGCCATACCCTACGTGCCCTGCGTGTCCCCTGGGTGACACACAGCATGCGCCGCGGGAGCAGGGGTGGTCACTCAGCGCCTATGCTGTGGTGTCTGGCCACCGACCCTGCAGGTGCACCTCGGCGGCCGATGACAGGCGGCAGCCACGCCAGCCCCGCGCATGGGCACCTCATGCGCGGGCAGGGACCAATCGGGAGGACGACGGCGATGAACCTGAGCACCCAGGCTCCCGGCTCGGGCCAGGACCACGTGCGTGGCGGTGCGCACGTCCAGGCGTGCCAGGACCTGCCGGCCACGCCGTTGCTGTCCTCGATCAGGTGCCCCAGTGACCTGCGGCGCCTGACCAGCGACGACCTCACCGCCCTGGCGCAGGAGATCCGCGAGTACCTGGTGGCCACGGTGGCCCGCACCGGCGGCCACCTGGGCCCCAACCTCGGTGTGGTCGAGCTGACGCTGGCGGTGCACCGGGTCTTCAGCTCTCCTCGCGACACCATCGTCTTCGACACCGGGCACCAGGCCTACGTGCACAAGCTGCTCACCGGACGCCAGGACTTCAGCCACCTGCGTGAGCGTGGCGGGGTCTCCGGCTACCCGGCGCGCTCGGAGTCGGTTCATGACGTGGTGGAGAACTCCCACGCCTCGACCGCCCTGTCCTGGGCTGACGGGATCGCCCGGGCCAACCACCTGGCCCACCGCGAGGACCGGCACGTGGTGGCGGTGATCGGTGACGGCGCCATGACTGGCGGCATGGCCTGGGAGGCCCTGAACAACATCGCGGACTCGGTGGACAAGCACCTGGTCATCGTCGTCAACGACAACGGCCGCTCCTACGCCCCCACCATCGGCGGGCTCGCCCACCACCTGGACGCACTGCGTACCAACCCCGGCTACGAGCGGATGCTGTCAACCGTCAAGAAGGGGCTGCTGAGCCAGGGAGCGCCGGGACGCGCTGCCTATGACGCCCTGCACGGGCTCAAGCGGGGCCTGAAGGACGTGCTGGTACCCTCCGCCTTCTTCGAGGACCTGGGGATCAAGTACACCGGCCCGGTGGACGGGCACGATGAGACGGCCCTGGAGTTCGCGCTGACCCGGGCCCGTGAGTACGCCGAGCCAGTCATCGTCCACGTCATCACGCAGAAGGGCCGTGGCTACACCCCGGCCGAGGAGGACATGGCTGACCGTTTCCACGCGGTGGGCAGGATCCACCCGGAGACCGGGCTGCCGGTGGTGCCCGAGCGCTTCGGCTGGACTGCCGTCTTCGCCGAGGAGGTCCTGGAGCTGGCCCGCCGCGACGAGCGGATCGTCGGCGTCACGGCTGCCATGCAGCAACCGGTTGGGCTCCAGCCCCTGGCGGACGCGATGCCCGAGCGCGTCATCGACGTCGGGATCGCGGAGCAGCACGCGCTCACGGCGGCCGCTGGCATGGCCTTCGCGGGCATGCACCCGGTGGTCGCGCTGTATGCCACCTTCCTCAATCGTGCCTTTGACCAGCTCCTCATGGACGTCGCTCTCCACTGGGCTGGGGTGACGGTGGTCCTGGACCGTGCGGGCCTGACCGGCACGGACGGCGCCAGCCACAACGGGATGTGGGACATGGCCTTGCTGTCTCACGTGCCAGGCCTGCGGCTGGCCGCGCCCCGTGACGAGCAGACCCTGCGCCAGGCGCTGCGCACGGCGGTGGCGACCCAGGACGGACCGACCGTCCTGCGTTACGCCAAGGGAGCGCTTCCTGCGCCCCAGCCGGTCCTACGCACGATCGGTGACCCCGATCATCCCTTCGAGGCGCTCGACGTGCTGGCCGACTCCACCCAGGGGGACGTGTCCGGCGCGGTGGTCATCGTCGGTATCGGGGCGATGGTTCCTGCCGCCCTCCAGGCCGGCGTCCGGCTGGCCGAGCAGGGTGAGCCGGTGCTCGTGGTCAGCCCACGCTGGGCGATCCCGGTGCCGCAGACCCTGGTCGACCTCGTCGCGCGCTGCCGCGGCGCCGTCGTGGTGGAGGACGGGCTGGTGGAAGGTGGTATCGGCTCCCAGCTGCGTGACGCGCTGGAGGAGCGGTGGACCGGCTCTCAGGGCGACGGCGAGGTGGCCCTGGGGGCTGAGCGCCCGCCGCTCGTGGCGCGTATCGGCGTGCCGCGTCGCTTCTTGACCACGGCCTCGCGCGACCAGCTGCTGGCTGACTTCGGAATGGACGCCGACGGCGTTGCCCGGGCCGCACGGCGGATCGTGCGCACGCGCAGCGCCTGAGGATCTGGCGGACGCCGTCGACGCATGGGACCAAGGTCCGGTTTGTCCTGTCATCGCGCTCCCGGTCTGAGGCTTGCGTCACGGACGCGTGACGGCAGGGGAGTAGGACGGAGTGCCTAACGATTCCCCTGTGAGTGATCCCACCGGCCTCGACCGTGTGAAAGGTTCACCTGGGCCACGTGGACGCATACCCTGGTAGCGACGGCGCGAGGACGTGCCGCAGCGCCCCACAAGGGCGGACACCATCGGGTGGCCAGCCGCCACCCACCTACAGGAGGGCACGGATGACCACCGAGGTCACAGCATCCGCCACCGCGGACGAGAGCACCAGCCGCGACGCATGGGAGGGGTTCGTCAAGGGCTCCTGGTCGCAGGGCATCGACGTCCGCGACTTCATCCAGCGCAACTACACCCCCTACGACGGCGACGCCTCGTTCCTTGCCGGTGCGACCGACAAGACCCTGCGCCTGTGGGACACCCTGGAGGAGAACTACCTCAAGGAGGAGCGCAAGGTCCGCATCCTCGACGTCGACACCCACACGCCGTCGGACATTGACGCCTTCCCGGCCGGCTACATCTCCGAGGACGACGACGTCGTCGTCGGCCTGCAGACCGACTCCCCGCTCAAGCGCGCCATGATGCCCAACGGCGGCTGGCGCATGGTGGCCCAGGCCATCAAGGAGGCGGGTAAGGAGATCGACCCCGAGGTCCAGAAGATCTTCACCCGCTACCGCAAGACCCACAACGACGCGGTCTTCGACATCTACACCCCGCGCATCCGCGCCGCCCGCTCCTCCCACATCATCACCGGTCTGCCCGACGCCTACGGACGCGGCCGCATCATCGGTGACTACCGTCGTGTGGCCCTGTACGGCGTCGACTACCTCATCGAGGAGAAGCAGAAGGCCAAGGACGCCGTCGCGGACAAGCCCTTCTCCGAGCACTGGGCCCGCTACCGCGAGGAGCACGCCGAGCAGATCAAGGCCCTGAAGAAGCTCAAGGTCATGGCCGACTCCTACGGCTTTGACATCTCGGGCCCGGCCAAGGACGCCCACGAGGCTGTCCAGTGGACCTACTTCGCCTACCTGGCCTCCGTCAAGTCCCAGGACGGCGCCGCCATGTCCATCGGTCGCCTGTCGGCCTTCCTGGACATCTACTTCGAGCGCGACCTGCGCGAGGGCGTCATCGACGAGACCTACGCCCAGGAGCTCATCGACAACTTCGTCATGAAGCTGCGCATCACCCGCTTCCTGCGCACCACCGACTACGACCAGATCTTCTCCGGTGACCCCTACTGGGCCACCTGGTCTGACGCCGGCTTCGGTGAGGACGGCCGCCCGCTGGTCACCAAGACCTCCTTCCGTCTGCTGCAGACCCTGCGCAACCTCGGCCCGGCCCCCGAGCCGAACATCACGATCTTCTGGGACGAGAAGCTGCCGCAGGGCTACAAGGACTTCTGTGCGCTGATCTCGATCACGACCTCCTCCATCCAGTACGAGGCTGACGAGCAGATCCGTGAGCACTGGGGCGACGACGCCGCGATCGCCTGCTGCGTGTCCCCGATGCGCGTGGGCAAGCAGATGCAGTTCTTCGGCGCCCGCGTCAACTCCGCCAAGGCGCTGCTGTACGCCATCAACGGCGGCCGCGACGAGATGACCGGCAAGCAGGTTGTCACCGGCCTGCCCGGCATCGAGGGCGACGGCCCGCTCGACTTCGACGAGGTCTGGGACAAGTACGAGAAGATGCTCGACTGGGTGGTGGCCACCTACGTCGAGGCCCTCAACATCATCCACTACTGCCACGACCGTTACGCCTACGAGGCGATCGAGATGGCGCTGCACGACTCTGAGATCGTGCGCACCATGGGCTGCGGTATCGCGGGCCTGTCCATCGTGGCTGACTCGCTGTCCGCCATCAAGTACGCCAAGGTCACGCCGGTGCGCGACGAGACCGGCCTCGTGGTGGACTACGTCACCGAGGGTGACTTCCCGATCTACGGTAACGACGACGACCGCGCCGACGAGATCGCGGCTACCGTGGTCCACACGATCATGTCCAAGATCAAGGCTCAGCCTTTCTACCGTGACGCGATCCCGACCCAGTCGGTCCTGACGATCACCTCGAACGTCGTCTACGGCAAGGCCACCGGCGCCTTCCCCTCGGGTCACCAGAAGGGCACCCCCTTCGCCCCCGGTGCCAACCCGGAGAACGGCATGGACACCCACGGCATGGTGGCCTCCATGCTGAGCGTGGGCAAGCTCGACTACAACGACGCCCTCGACGGCATCTCTCTCACCAACACGATCACCCCGCAGGGCCTGGGCCGCACGCTCGACGAGCGCGTGTCCAACCTCGTGGGCATCCTCGACGCGGGCTTCGTTCCCGAGGACTCCGCCGAGGCCTGATCCCTCATGCGTCCACCCGCCGGCCGGCGGGCAGGACAACCACTCGACACTCGTGTCGAAACACACCACTTGAATGAAAGGGGCCACTCATGGCCACGTACGAAGAGCGCCTCGCCTCGATGAAGGCTCAGCGCGAGGACAACGGCGGCGTCAAGGGCCTGTACCACGCCAACATCAACGTCCTGGACCGCAACACCCTCGAGGACGCGATGGAGCACCCGGAGAACTACCCGAACCTCACCGTTCGCGTCTCCGGCTACGCCGTCAACTTCGTCAAGCTCACCCGTGAGCAGCAGCTTGACGTCCTCAACCGCACCTTCCACGCCGGCGCCTGAGCCGGTACGGGGTTGAAGAAGTCAGATGAGCACTACTGACACTTCTGCCCCTGCAGCATCGGGCGGCCGGGACCAGGACTTCCTGGCCCCGGCCGCCCGCTTGCGCGGGGCGGGCATCGGAGGACTTGAGGAGCTGAGCGACATCGAGCGTTCGGACCGTCTGGCCCGGATGCGCGACGGCTCGCTCGGCTCGATCCACTCCTGGGAGCTGGTCACGGCGGTGGACGGCCCCGGCACACGGATGACCGTCTTCCTCAACGGCTGCCCGCTGCGCTGCCAGTACTGCCACAACCCGGACACCTTCCTTATGAAGGACGGTGAGCCGGTGGAGGCTGAGGAGCTGCTGCGGCGCATGAGGCGCTACCGCGGTGTCTTCCGCGCCTCCAAGGGCGGCATCACCCTGTCCGGAGGAGAGGTGCTCATGCAGCCCGCCTTTGCGGGCAGGCTGCTGGAGGGTGCCAAGAAGATGGGGATCCATACCTGCATCGACACCTCCGGGTTCCTCGGCGCCAACGCCAGCGACGAGATGCTCGACAACGTCGACCTGGTGCTGCTCGACGTCAAGAGCGGGGACGAGGAGACCTACAAACGGGTCACCGGACGCCAGCTCGCCCCCACGATCGCCTTCGGTGACCGCCTGGCGGCCAAGGGCATCGAGATCTGGGCGCGCTTCGTGCTCGTGCCGGGACTGACTGATGACCCGGAGAATATCGAGAAGGTCGCCCAGATCATCGAGCGGTGGAGGAACGTGGTCTCGCGGGTCGAGGTCCTGCCTTTCCACCAGATGGGCACGGATAAGTGGGACGCGCTGGGACTGAACTACACCCTGCGCGACGTCCCCCCGCCCTCGCCGGAGCTGGTGGAGTCCACCCGGGAGGTCTTCCGCTCCCACGGCTTCACGGTCCACTGACCGGTTCGGCGCGGTGGCAGGTTCCGGCCTGCCGCCGCTCTCAGGCAGTGCGGTGGCTGGATCGAGGCGTGAGTCAGCCTCGGATCAGGCCAGGGCGTCGGAGAGCTGGGCCGCCGTCTGCTCGACCTGCCACGGCCGTGCTCCCAGCTCTTCCAGACGTCGGGCCACCGCGATGACCGAGACGTCAGGCACGTGGCCGGCCGCCTCCTCCTCGCCGATCTGCCAGGCGAGATGACGCTGCGTGTCCGGCGCGAGCAGCAGTTCCTGGGGCACGCGCAGCTGCTCGGCGCGCTGACGTACGGCACCACGCACCTCATCCAGGGCGATGGCTGCCTCACTGTGGTGACGTGCCCACGAGCGCGGCTGGGGCAGCTCGCCCGGGGCGAGCGCAGCGTGCATCGCCGGCAGCTGGTCCTCAGGAAGCTCGAGCGCCTTCTCGACCGCGCGCCACCACACCTCCTGGTTGAGGCGGGCCTGGCGGGAGGAGAACTCCTTGAGCGCAGCCAGCTTGCGCCTGGAGGTAGGACGGGCGACGGCCGCGGCGACGACGGCGCTGTGGGGAAGCACCTTCGAGGGTGTGCGATCCAGCTGCTGAGCCAGCTCCTCTCGCGCCGTCCATACCTCTCGCAGCACCGCCAGGGACCGCGCCGAGCGCATGGCTCGCCCAGCCCGGGGCGTCTTGCGCCAGGGGTCGATCTTGGCTGGACGCGGTGGACGAGTGCGCTCGTAATCGAACTCTTGGCGAGCCCACTCAGCCTTGCCTGCCTCCTCTAGCTCGGCACCGAGCGCCACGCGCAGGTCGGCTAGGAGCTCGACGTCGAGCGCGGCGTACACGAGCCAGGTGCGCGGGAGCGGCCGGGTGGACCAGTCCGCGGCCGCGTGGTCCTTGGCCAGCCGCAGGCCCAGGGTCTCCTCGACGACGGCGCCCAGCCCGACCCGGGCCCGTCCCAGGAGCCGGGCGGCTAGCTCAGTGTCGAACAGGGAACGAGGGTGCAGGCCAAGGGCGCTCAGGCACGGCAGGTCCTGGTCCGCAGCGTGCAGGATCCACTCGGGGCCGTCCAGGGCGGCTGCCAGTGCGCTCATGTCCCCGGCCGTGACCGGGTCCACCAGGAAGGTCCCGGCACCCTCGCGGCGCAGCTGGATGAGGTAGGCGTCCTGGCCGTAGCGGAAGCCCGAGGCGCGTTCGGCGTCGACGGCGACCGGCCCATGACCGGCTGCCAGGCAGTCGGCAGCCTGGGAGAGCAGCTCCGGGGAGTCAGTGACCGGTGGCAGCCCTTCGTGCGGATGGACGTAGTCACGTACCTCGGCAGACGGGACGGGGTTGTCGGTGGTGCCTGGGTGGGCCACGGGCAGGGGAGAGGAGGCGGACACGGTGTTCACCGGCCTGCCAGGTGGAGTGAGGTGGCCAGCTCAGGCTCGTGGCCGGCAGCCAGGTGGATGAGCTCGTACCAGGCCTGCAGATGCGGTCCCAGGTCCGGGGTGGTGGGTGACCAGGAGGCCCGGATCTCGGCGTGGGCGCAGGCGTCCGTGAGCTCAAGACCTCCGAAGGTCTCGGACAGGACCCGGGTGACCGTGCCCACCAGTGCTCGGTGCCCGGCGCCGGCCGAGTCCAGCGCGTCCGCGAGCCAGGACCACACTGCTGAGCCGAGTAACGGGTCGGTGCCCACCTCGTCGTCGAGCCGGGCACGGGCCATGACCACCAGGCGGAAGTCCCCGTCCCAGGCGTCCTGACCCGCAGGGTCGTGCAGCACAACGAAACGCCCGGAGGCCTCCGGGGCGCCATCGAGGGTCAGGGTGGTCTCTGCCGTCAGTGCAGCGGCGTAGGGCGCTATCCGTCGTGGAGCAGGGACCTCATCGAGGATGAGCCCGCGCGCACGAGGGGCGTGACGCAGGGACAGCAGCGCCTGCTCAAAGCGCTCCGGGATCGTCTCCTGATCGGCACGGGCATCGAGCGGCGGCGAGACGCTGGTGGTCGACGGTGGGGTCACCGGGCCAGGCTAGCGGCGTACCTGCCCCTGGCGGTGGCTCCCACGCCGCCTCAGGGAGCAGGTGCACCGATGGGTTACAGTGAGTCGCCGGTGACAGCCAACGTTGCCGGCGTCCGACAGTGACGTGACCGTCGTGGAACGGAGTATTGGGAGTATGGTGCCGCAGTTTCATCCTGTGCTTCTGGGAGCAGACGCCCTCGGCTACTCCTACGCCCGGCAGTTCCACGAGGTCTACGGCCTGACCTCGACCGTCCTGGCCTCGGCCGACATCCGTTACACCTCCACCAGCCGCTTCACCTCCTACACCGTCATCGACGGGCTGGACCAGGAGGAGACCCTGCTGCGGGCGCTGCGTGAGCAGGCCGGGAGGATCCCCGATGGCACTCGGCCGCTCGTGCTCTCCGGTGCCAGCGACTGGCACGCTCGTACCCTGGCCAAGAACAGGGCGGACCTGGAGGCCTGGGGGTACGCGGTCCCGGTCATCGACTTCGACCTGCTGGACCGCTTGACGCAGAAGGACCGCTTCTACGCGCTGTGCCAGCGTCTGGGGATCCCTTATCCGCGCACCTGGGTCCTGCCCTTCGGCCAGGTGGCACAGGAGGTGACTGACTCCGGGCTGGAGGTGCTCGGTGGGGTCGAGCAGCTGCGCGGCGCGGACTTCCCCCTCATCGTCAAGCCGTCTCACTCCGCGGACTGGCACTACGCCGATATTGAGGACAAGCACAAGGTCTACACGCTGGGGTCCTACGAGGAGCTGGTTCGGGTGAGTGCCCAGGTCGAGGCCTCGGGCTACCACCACGGCCTCATCATCCAGGAGGTGCTCTCGACGGCGGATACCTCGCTGCACACCCTCACGGTCTTCGCCGACGCCCGTGGTGAGGTCCGTATGGCCGTCTCCGGCGACGTCGTCGTCCAGGACCGCTCAGCCAAGGGCGTGGGCAACCCCCTGGTCATCCTGGGTGACCGCAGGCGCCAGGACCTTCTGGACCACGCGCGCCGCTTCATCCGCGAGACCGGCTACAGCGGCTACGCGAACTTCGACGTCATGGACGATGCCCAGGGCAACCCCCATTTCCTGGAGGTCAACACCCGCCCGGGCCGTAACTCCTACTACGTGACGCTGGCCGGCTGCCCCTTTGTCCGGCCTCTTGTTGACCACTATGTCTTAGGCCGGGACGTGGCGACCTCACTCAGCGACGCCGAGCGCGCCGCGGACCGCCCCTTCCTCTTCTCCATGGTGCCGGCGGCCGTGGCCCTACGTGAGGCGGGCGACCCTGCGCTGCGCCGGCGCCTGGAGCCCTTTTTCGCTGAGGGGACCTGGGCCAATCCTCTGCTCAACCGCGAGGACCGCCTGGTTCAGCGGATGTGGGCGCGGATCAACTTCGAGCATATGCGCACCAAGTTCTAGGCCGCTCCCTGTCAGCTGTCGGCGTCTGCGGGCTGGCGTCAGTCCTGGGAGGGACCGGGACAGCCGCGAGCGTCCCGGACTCGCAGGTTGGTGCGGACAAGAAGGTCATCGAGCGCGCCTCAACGGTGATGACTGCGCCGGCCTCATGGGTCGAGCCTGGCTCCAGGCGCTCGGTGGGGGCGGTGTCCAGCTCGACGCTCCAGGCCGCGGCGTAGTCGGCGCCGGGCAGGGTGAACTCGATGTCGTCGGGCGAGGCGTTGATGAGGACGAGGAAGGAATCGTCCACCAGGCGCTGGCCGCGCTCATCAGGCTCGGCAATCGCTCCGCCGTTGAGGAAGACGGCCATGGCGCGGGCGTACCAGGTACCCCAGTCAGCATCGGTCATGCGCTCGCCCGAGGGGCGCAGCCAGGCGATCTCGCCCAGCGCTGACTCTCCGCCGTGCCCGGCGTCGCCGGAGAAGAAACGACGACGGCGCATCACCGGGTGGTCGCGGCGCAGGCGGACCATCTGGCGGGTGAAGTCATGGAGCTGCTTGGCCTCCTCATCCAGGTCCCAGCTCACCCAGCTGGTCTCGTTGTCCTGGCAGTAGGTGTTGTTGTTGCCACCCTGGCTGCGCCCGAGCTCGTCGCCGTGGCAGATCATGGGGACACCCTGGCTAAAGAGCACGGTCGCGAGGAAATTGCGGACCTGGCGACGGCGCAGGTCGAGCACCGCGGGATCATCGGTGGGCCCCTCGACCCCACAGTTCCACGAACGGTTGTTGGAGTCGCCGTCGGCTCCGCCCTCGCCGTTGGCCTCGTTGTGCTTGGAGTTGTAGGAGACCAGGTCGGCCAGGGTGAAGCCGTCATGGGCCGTGACAAAGTTGATGCTGGCTACCGGGGTGCGCCCGGAGTGCTGGTAGAGGTCGGACGAGCCGGTCAGGCGCGAGGCGAACTCGCCCAGCGTTGAGGGCTCCCCGCGCCAGAAGTCGCGGACCGTGTCACGGTACTTGCCGTTCCACTCGCTCCACAGCTGAGGGAAGCCGCCGACCTGGTAACCGCCTTCTCCCACGTCCCAGGGCTCGGCAATGAGCTTGACCTGGGAGAGGATTGGGTCCTGGTGGATGATGTCGAAGAAGGCGCTGAGCTTGTCGACCTCGGCGAACTGCCGGGCCAGGGTCGAGGCCAGGTCGAAGCGGAACCCGTCGACATGCATGTCGGTGACCCAGTAGCGCAGCGAGTCCATGATGAGCTGAAGGACGGCGGGGGAGCGCATGAGCAGGGAGTTGCCCGTGCCGGTGGTGTCGAAGTAATGGGCCCGGTCGTCGTCGACCAGCCGGTAGTAGGCGGCGTTGTCGATGCCGCGGAAGGACAGGGTGGGACCCATGTGGTTGCCCTCGGCGGTGTGGTTGTAGACGACGTCGAGGATCACCTCGATACCGGCCTCGTGCATGGCCTTGACCAGGGCCTTGAACTCCTGGACCTGCTGGCCGTCGCTGCCGTAGGCGGCGTAGGCGTTGTGCGGGGCGAAGAAGCCGATGGTGTTGTAGCCCCAGTAGTTGGACAGCCCCTTCTCCTGCAGGTGGGTGTCGTTGACGAACTGATGGACCGGCATGAGCTCGATCGCTGTGACGCCCAGGTCCGTGAGGTAGCTGATGACCGCGGGGTGGGCCAGGCCAGCGTAGGTCCCCCGCAGCTCCTCGGGCACCAGGGGGTGCAGGCGGGTCATGCCCTTGACGTGGGCCTCGTAGATGACGGTGTCGTGGTAGGCGCGGGCCGGGGGACGGTCGTGGCCCCAGTCGAAGAAGGGGGAGGTGACCACCGAGCGCATCGTGGCGGGGGCTGAGTCCTCCTCGTTGCGGGCCGAAGGGTCCTCGAAGCTGTAGGAGTACAGCGAGGGGGAGGGGGTCACATGGCCCGAGATCGCCTTGGCGTAGGGGTCGAGCAACAGCTTCGAGGCGTCGCACCGGTGCCCTGCGGCGGGGTCATAGGGGCCGGTGACCCGGAATCCGTAGTGCTGACCGGGGCGCACCCAGGGCAGGTAGCAGTGCCAGACGTTGGCGTCCACCTCAGTCAGTGCCACGCGGGTCTCGTGGCCCTCCCCGTCGAACAGGCACAGGTCCACGGCCTGGGCGAGGGAGGAGAACAGGGCGAAGTTCGTGCCCGATCCATCGAAGGTAGCGCCCAGCGGATAAGCCCGTCCGGGCCACACCTGTGGCGCCCAGGGGTCAGGGGCGGTGGTGGCAGACGACATAGGCCAAGCCTGTCACGTGTGAGGATTGTGTGCAGCGGACCACGCGACTAGGTGAGGAGTCACACTCATGGGATTTGGCGGCCAGGTCAATGACCTGCTAACTTTTTCTCCGCACCCGATGAGGGTGCCACGCGGATGTGGCTCAGTTGGTAGAGCATCACCTTGCCAAGGTGAGGGTCGCGGGTTCGAGTCCCGTCATCCGCTCGGGCGATTGGCGCAGCGGGAGCGCGCTTCCCTGACACGGAAGAGGTCACTGGTTCGATCCCAGTATCGCCCACGGTAGTTGCCCCGGACCCGCGTCCGGGGTTTTCCTTAACCTGGCTCGATCGACCTGACGACGACCTCATGGCCGGAGGACTGACAGCTGACTGCACACCGTATGCCCGCCGTTCGCCCTGACATTCTTCCCGTGGTGCTGGGCGGAGACACGGGTGCCTACGCCCTGGCTCGCCAGCTGCACGAGGCGACCGGACAACGGGTCCGGCTCATCTCTCCCAGCCCGGTCCAGGCGATTGCCCTGTCCTGCTACATCGACGTCATCAACCAGGGCTATGCCGACCAGACGGCCCTGATGGACACCCTGCGCAGCCTGGTCGACGGTCGTGGGCCGCGTAGCGCCGTCGTCATCGGCAACTGGGACTGGGCGGCAAGCTTCCTGGCCCGCCATCGTCACGAGCTCGAACCGCAGTACGTCGTTCCCTTCCCGAGCCTGGAGGCCATGGACGCGCTGAGCGACAAGGTGGCTTTCGCTCGTGCCTGCGCCGAGCACGGGCTGATCACGCCGCGACAGGTCGTGGTCCGTGGCAGCCAGCTGGCAGCGGGGGACCCTGAGGTGGGGATCGACTTTCCCCTGATCGGCAAGCCGGCCGTCGGGGCGGACTGGGACGCCCTGAGCTTCCCCTCCAAGCGCAAGATCTACCAGATCGACACTCCTGACCAGCTGCGCCGGCTGTGGCAGGACCTGCGCGAGGCGGGGTTCGCCTCCACCTTCCTCATTCAGGAGCGTATCCCGGGCGAGGATGACGCGATGCGCTCGGTGACGGCCTATGTGGCCTCCACGGGCGAGGTCACGATGATCGGATCGGCCCGGGTGCTCCTGGAGGACCACGCGCCGAGCCTCATCGGCAACCCGGTGGCCATGATCACCGAGCCCTACCCCGAGCTGTGGGCGGGCGTGGAGTCCTTGCTCGCCTCCAGCGGGTACCGGGGATTCGCCAACTTTGACCTCAAGGTTGATCCCCGCACCGGGCAGGCCGTCTTCTTCGAAGTCAATCCCCGCATCGGCCGCAACAGCTACTACATGACCGCTGCCGGGGTCAATCCCATGGTGCCCATGATCGAGGACCTGGTCGATGGCCGCCCGGGGCCGCGCAGGCAGGCGTGCCAAGAAGTTCTTTACACCTTGGTACCCATCCACCTCATCCTCCACCAGGTCCGTGACCGCCAGCTGCGCAGGCGCGTGCTGCGCCTGGCCTGCCACGCCGTCGATCCTCTGCAGGATCCTGCCGAGAAGTCGCTGCGGCGTCGGGTCATCCTGGCTGCTCAGAGGCTCAACCACGATCGCAAGTTCCACCGCTACCGGCCCCGGCCCCTGCTGCGACGCGGGTAGGCCCCCTGAGGCGGGGGGGCGACTCCTCCTCGGGGAGGATTGGTGGGGCTCCTACGGCTGCCATACCATGGGCCGGTCACTACATGCCCGGAGGAGAGATCCTGATGCCCTCGTACCCTGCCTCTGCCGAGACGTCTGGGGGGGGGTCTTCCTCTGCCGAGACGGCGCGCCTGGTACCGCTTGATGCTCGTCAGATGCGGATCGCCGTCGGCTGCACCCCGGCCCCTGTCGAACAGCTTCAGGTCTGGGAGGCCTTCGAGGCCAGCCAGGAGCACCCGCTCTTCGGGCGCTACGCCTACATGATCGAGGACAAGCCGGTGGCCGTCCTCGCGCTCTACCGTTACGAGATCGCCGGACAACCCTACCTGTGGGCCAAACGAGGGCCGGTCTGGCTCAAGGAGCAGAGCCCGCAGCGCGAGGCCGAGCTCCGGCGCCTGCTGGTGGCCGAGGTGCGCAGGCGCGAGCCTCGGATCGTCTTCATCCGGATGCACGCCCGCTTCCAGGCCCGCGACACCCACCCCCTCATGGCTTCGATCACCTATGACCGCACCTACGTCATCGACCTGCGGCCCGGCACGCCGCAGGCGATCAGCCAGGCGATGCCAAAGGACGGGCGCCGTGGTGTGCGCCGGGCCGAGCGCGTGGCTCGTGAGGCCGGCTGCGTCATCGCCGAGGAGACCGGCCTGAGCCGTGAGCAGTTCGAGGAGGTCTACCAGGTCATGCTCGCTACGGCGCGGCGTGACGGCTTCCGGGCCCATCCCTCACAGGTCTACTGGGACATGCTCACCCAGCTGGGCAGCGAGCACGCGCGGCTGTTCGTGCTGCGTCGCGACGGCGTCGCGCACTGCTGGGACCTGGTGACGGTCTCGGGCACGATGGCTACGGCCTACTATGGCGCCTCCTCGGACGAGTCCCGCGGCTTCCGCGGCGCGGAGGCGCTGGACTGGGCTGTGGCGTGCACCATGGCAGCCGAGGGCAAGGAAGGGCTGGACCTCATGGGGGCGGAGTCCTCCCGGGTACCGGAGCTGTACTCCGTAGGCCGTTACAAGCGACGCTTTGCCCAGGCTCCCACGGAGGTCGACGGCGCCTGGGACGTCTACCTGCGCCCGGCCACCTACCGGCTCCTGAGCCTGGCTCGCCGGGGCCGTCACCTGGTCAGGCGGCGCCTGGGAGTCTGAGGCAGCGGCACGGTGGCGCCACTGGCTATGATCCGGTGCGTACGCGCGAGCACCAGTACAGCCCGCGCCGCCTACCTGAAGGAGTACCCGTGTCACCCCAGCAACTGACCATCACCCTCGACGGCGCCGAGCGCATCATCGAGGAGGGCACCACGGGAACGACCCTGTTCGAGGGCGACCGCGATGTCGTGGCGATGAAGGTCGACGGCGAGCCGTGGGACCTGTCCCGCGAGCTTCACACCGGCGCCGTCGTCGAGCCCATTATGCTGGCCAGCCAGGACGGTCTCAACATCCTGCGCCACAGCGCCACCCACGTCATGGCCCAGGCCGTCCAGGAGATCTTCCCCGAGGTCAACCTCGGCATCGGACCCTTCATCACCGACGGCTTCTACTACGACTTCGGCAATATCGACGCCGTGACCCCGGAGCTGCTCAAGGACATCGAGAAGCGCATGAAGCGCATCGTCAAGGAGGGGCAGTCCTTCGTCCGCCGTGAGATCAGCGAGGAGGAGGGACGCGTCGAGCTGGCCGACCAGCCCTACAAGCTCGAGCTCATCGACACCAAGGGCAAGGGCGCTGAGGCCTCGGCCAGCGTGGAGGTCGGCGCCGGCGGCCTGACCATCTACGACAACGTGCGCAGGAACGGTGAGGTGGCCTGGAAGGACCTGTGCCGCGGCCCGCACCTGCCCTCCACCAAGCTGATCGGCCAGGGTTTTGCCCTGACCAAGTCCTCCTCGGCCTACTGGAAGGGTGACCAGCACGGCGACTCCCTCCAGCGCATCTACGGCACTGCCTGGGCCTCCAAGGAGGATCTCAAGGCCTACCAGACCCGCCTGGCCGAGGCCGCCAAGCGCGACCACCGCAAGCTCGGGGCCGAGCTGGACCTGTTCTCCTTCCCTGAGGAGATCGGCCCGGGTCTGGTCGTCTTCCACCCCAAGGGCGGCATGCTGCGCCACGAGATCGAGAAGTACGTCATCGAGCGCCACGAGCGGGCCGGCTTCGACTTTGTCCACACCCCGGAGATCACCAAGGCGGGCCTCTTCCACACCTCGGGTCACCTGCCCTACTACGCGGACACGATGTTCCCGCCGATGCTCGCCGACGAGGAGACCGACGCCGAGGGCAACGTGACCAAGGCCGGCCAGGAGTACTACCTCAAGGCCATGAACTGCCCCATGCACAACCTCATCTTCCGCTCGCGCGGACGCTCCTACCGTGAGCTGCCGCTGCGGCTGTTCGAGATGGGACACGACTACCGCTACGAGAAGTCCGGCGTGGTCCACGGCCTGACTCGCATGCGCGGCTTCACCCAGGACGACTCCCACACCTACTGCACACGCGAGCAGGCTCCGGAGGAGATCAAGAAGCAGATCGAGTTCTTTATCTCGATCCTCAAGGCCTTCGGCCTGACGGACTTCTACCTGGAGCTGTCCACCCGCGACGAGGACGGGGCCAAGAAGGACAAGTTCATCGGCTCGGACGAGGACTGGGAGGCGGCCACCCGCACCCTGTCCCAGGTCTGCGCCTCCACGGGCCTCGACCTCGTGCCTGACCCGGGCGGCGCCGCCTTCTACGGCCCCAAGGTCTCCGTCCAGGTCAAGGACGCCATCGGCCGCACCTGGCAGATGTCGACGATCCAGTACGACTTCAACCAGCCCGAGCGCTTCGACCTGGAGTACACCGCCGCGGACGGCTCCCACCAGCGCCCGATCATGCTCCACTCGGCCAAGCTCGGCAGCGTCGAGCGCTTCATCGGCGTGCTCACCGAGCACTACGCCGGGGCCTTCCCGGCCTGGCTGGCCCCGGTCCAGGTGCGTCTGATCCCGGTGGCCGAGGCCTTCGACGACTACGTCACGCAGGTCGCCGCCAGGCTGCGCGAGCGGGGCGTGCGCGTGGAGACGGACCTGTCCGACGACCGCTTCGGTAAGAAGATCCGCAACGCCTCCAAGGAGAAGGTCCCCTTCACCCTCATCGCCGGTGGTGAGGACGCTGAGGCTGGCGCCGTCTCCTTCCGCTTCCGTGACGGCGAGCAGACCAACGGCGTGCCGGTGGACGAGGCGATCGAGCACATCGCCGACGTCATCGCCCGCAAGGTCAACGACCCGGCGGGGGAGAAGCTCGCCCGATGAGTGAGCACGCTGCGGCCGACGACGCAGGCCGGGCAGACCTGACGGACCTGCCCGGCACCGTCGTGGACGGTCCACTCGGACCGGTCACGATCCAGGCCCCCTTCCAGCACGCTGACGCCCCTGACCCCTTCGGCCGCCTGTGGACCCCGCACCGCATGGTCTACATCGGCGGGCAGGACAAGCCGGCTGACTCCTCCAGCCACAGCTGCCCCTTCTGCGCCGCGCCCGGTCGCGGCGACGAGGACTCCCTCATCGTCCATCGGGGCGAGAGGGCGTACGTGCTGATGAACCTCTACCCCTACAACACCGGCCACCTGCTCGTGTGCCCCTACCGCCACATCGCAGACTGGACCGAGGCCACCGCCGCCGAGCGCGCGGAGATCAGTGAGCTGACCGCCCGTGCCATGGAGGTGGTACGCCAGGTCAGCCACCCCCACGGCTTCAACCTGGGGATGAACCAGGGACAGGTGGCAGGTGCCGGGATCGCGGCGCACCTCCACCAGCACATCGTGCCCCGGTGGACGGGGGACGCGAATTTCATGCCCATCATCGGCAAGACGAAGCCTGTGCCCCAGCTCCTGGGCGAGCAGCGTGAGCTGCTCGCCCAGGCGTGGGGCGCTGACCCTGACAACCCCAGTCCCCGGTGAGGCCTGAGGCTCCTGCCCCGCCCCGCCGTCGACCCACCCCGATCGCAAGGAAGACATGCTCGGACAGCACGGACGTGGCCTGACCAAGGCCCTGTTCACCACACCCGCCCTCGCTATGGCGAAGATCGGGATCACCCCCAACATGCTGACCGTCACCGGCACGATCGCCTCGGTGGCGGTGGCGGTGGCCACCCTGCCCCAGGGCCACTTCATCCTGGGACCGGTGCTGGCGGCCCTGGTGCTCGTGGCGGACTCCTTCGACGGGATCCTCGCCCGCGCCACCGGACGGACCTCGGTCTTCGGCGCCTTCCTGGACTCGACCCTGGACCGCCTGGCCGACGGCGCCGTCTTCGCCTCGCTGGCGGCCTGGGCGGGGCTGCACCTGCCCGAGGGCACGCAGCGCACTCTCACGCTCGGCGCCGCCCTGGCCTGTGTGGTGCTGGCAGCGGCCGTCCCCTACGCCCGGGCCAGGGCGGAGTCGGTGGGTGCCACCGCCTCGATCGGGATCGCAGAGCGCACGGATCGATTGGTCGTGGCTCTGCTGGCCACCTTCGTGGTCGGCCTGGGAGCGCCGACGTGGGTGCTGACGGCGGCCCTGGTCCTGGTGGCGGCAGCCTCCTTGATCACAGTGGTGCAGCGTGTGCTCACGGTGCGCAGCCAGCTCCTGGCACGCGGCGACGGTCGTGAGGGCCAGCCTGACCAGGAGCACCAGCGGTGAGCCTGGGAGCCGAGGACCTCTATCGCCTGGCCTGGCGCTGGGTCCCGCGCCTGCGTGCGCGGGTAGGCTACGGTGCCTTCCACCTGGGGGCGGACGTGGCCTGGGCGGTACAGCGGTTGTCTGGCTTCGCGGGCAACGCTCGCACTGGCGGCGTGCCTCAGCTGCGTGGCAACCTCGCCCGTCTGCTGCCCGAGGGGACCTCACGAGGAGACCTGGAGGCGGCGACGCGGGCGGGCATGCGCTCCTACATGCGCTACTTCTATGAGGTCTTTGCCCTGCGAGGACTGAGCCCGACGCAGGTGGACGCCCGGGTGCGAGCGGTCCTGGACCCCCGGCTGCAGGCGGACCTGGAGCGCGGCAGCATCGTGGTGGCCCTGCCCCACATGGGTAACTGGGACCTCGTGGGGGCCTGGGCCAGCCGTGTCCTGGCTCCCGTGCTCACCGTGGCCGAGAAGCTGGAGCCACAGGACCTCTTCGAGCAGTTCGTGGCCTTCCGCCAGGGCCTGGGCATGAGGATCATCGGGCAGGCCCGCGGGCAAAAGGTCTTTGACGAGCTGGTCTCGGCCGCAGGCGAGGGCCGCTACGTCGTCGCGCTGCTGGCCGACCGGGACCTGTCCTCCTCAGGCATCGAGGTGGAGCTGGCCGGTGAGGTCGCACATGTGGCGGCAGGTCCGGCGGCCATCGCACACCGTCTGGACCTGCCCCTGTACGTGGCCACGGTGTCCTACGAGCGCCTGCACGGCGAGCGACGGCGTCGCGCGGGCGGAGCATGGGGCGTGGAGCTGGTCCTGACCAAGGTGGAGCGCCCCCAGGTCCCGCCGGTGGCCGAGAGCGGTGAGGCCACGAGCACCAGGGCTCGCGACCGCCAGGTGGTGGCCGCCTGGACGCGTGCGTGGGCTGCTGCCCTGGAGCCCGGGCTGACCCGCCACGCCGTCGACTGGCACATGCTCCAGGCCGTCTTCGATGCCGATCTGGACCAGGAGCGTCTGGCCCGCTCCCGCGCGAGGGAGGCTGCGAGCCAGGCCTCGCAGACGGTTGGGGGTACCGGCCGCGTGGATGAGGAGGAGTCATGAGGATCGGGCTGGTGTGCCCCTACTCCATGGACGCCCACGGCGGTGTCCAGGTGCACGTGATGGACCTGGCCGGTGAGCTCATCCGCCGTGGCCACGAGGTCCAGGTCCTGGCGCCGGCCTCGGTGGACCTGGAGCTGCCCGACTGGGTGACCAGCGCGGGCGACTCCGTGGCCATTCCCTACAACGGCTCCGTGGCCAGGCTCAACTTCGGGGCGCTGGTGGCCCGGCGGGCCAGGCGCTGGCTCGAGGCTGGCGATTTCGACCTGGTCCATATCCACGAGCCCATCACCCCCAGCGTGGGGATGCTCGTCCTCCAGGCCGCCCAGGCGCCGGTGGTGGCGACCTTTCACGCCGCCATGGACCGCTCGATCGCTCGTGAGCTGGTCTCACCGGTCATGGCTCCGCTCCTGGAGCGGATCACGGCCCGGATCGCGGTCTCCGAAGAGGCCCGGCGCACCCTGGTCCACTTCCACGGTGGCGACGCCGTCGTCATCCCCAACGGCGTCAACGTCGCCCCCTTCGCCAGCGCGCCCGACGACGATCCGCGCTTCGCCGGCACCGACCAGGCGCCCACGATCAGCTTCCTCGGGCGCCTGGACGAGCCTCGCAAGGGCCTGTCCGTCCTGGCCGGGGCGATTCCGACCGTGCTGGAGGCCGTGCCCGGCGCCCGCTTCCTCATCGCCGGACGTGGCGAGGCCGGTCAGGTGCGTGAGCAGCTGGCGCCCTGGGGTGAGCACGTGGTCTTCCTCGGTGGGGTCAGCGACGAGGACAAGGCCGCCATGCTGGCCTCCTCGACCTGCTACGTGGCGCCGCAGACAGGGGGAGAGTCCTTCGGGATCGTGCTTGTGGAGGCCATGGCGGCAGGCAGCCACGTCATCGCCTCAGACCTGACCGCCTTCTCCGACGTCCTGGGCCAGGGCCGTTACGGCGCGCTGTTCCGCAACGAGGACAGCCAGGACCTGGCCCGGGTCATCGTGGAGACCCTGACCAATACTGAGGCAGCTAGCGCCCGGCGCCAGGCGGCTGACGGCGTAGTCGGCCGCTACGACTGGTCGACCGTGACCGACGCCGTCCTCGACGTCTACGACATGGCGCTGTCCACGGCGCACACGCGTGTGACCGCGGCCAAGGGCGCGCGTACGGTGGTGGGCCGCATCCGTGACGCCTTGGAGGTGGGGGAGCGATGAACCAGGTGATCGCTGCTGGTGAGCAGACGGCGCAGTGGCAGCTGGCCGGCCTTGTCACGGCGCTCCTGGCTTTGGTGGTACTCGTGACCGGGTGGGTCCTGTACGCCCACGCCCTGCGGGTCGACCGCCTGCACCGCCAGGTCCTGGGCTCGCGCGCGACCCTGGAGGCCCAGCTGGTCCACCGTGCCCAGGCGGCCGCGGAGATCGCCTCCCTGGGCCTGCTGGACCCGGCCTCGGCCCTCCTGGTGTCCCGGGCTGCGCACGAGGCGCTGGAGGCTGGCGGCCCCCTGGTTGACGACGGGTTGGACCCGGAGGCTGAGACCGCCGCCCAGGTACGTAGCCGTGCGGCTGCAGAGTCAGACCTGTCCCGGGTCCTGCGCACGGTGCTGTCCGAGCCAGTCCGCCAGGAGCTCGGCCAGACCGAGGCCGGGCGTGAGGCCCTGGACCGGCTGGACCGCAGCTCCTACCGTTTGGTCATCGCCCGCCGTTTCCACAACACCCACGTGGCCCAGGCCCGTCAGCTGCGCGCTCGCACCCTGGTGCGCGTGGCCCACCTGGCCGGGCACGCCCCCATGCCGGCGGCCTTGGACATGGACGACGACGTCACGCCCCTGCCAGCAGCCGACCTCGTTGAGGACGCCGACCCGGCCCGGGAGACCCCGTGAGCCTTGACCCGTCCACCGGTCAGCGGCGGGCGAGCTGGTCCAGCCCTCAGGCGCTACGGCGTCGCCGTGTGCGTGATGTCGCGGCCTACCTCATGGCTGCCCTGGGCGGGGTGGGACTGCTGATCGTGCTCGCCGTCATCTACGCCCAGGCCGGCGACGGCGCTGCCATGATCTGGCCGGCCCTGCTGGCCTTGGTCCCTCTAGGCATCGTGTTGGTGGCCGTGCGGTGGATCGACCGGTGGGAGCCCGAGCCGGTCCCGAACCTGCTCGTGGCCTTTCTATGGGGTGCGGGAGTAGCCACCGTCATCTCTCTGGCGGTCAACACGACGACGGCGGTCCTGGCGGCCTCGGCCTCGGTGGCCAGTGGGGACCTGGTGGCCTCGATCGTCTCCGCGCCCCTGATCGAGGAGATGACTAAGGGGCTGGGGGTCCTCATCATCTTCCTGGTGTGGCGAGGCTCCTTCAACGGCCCGGTGGACGGGATCGTCTACGCGGCGGTGGTGGCGGCAGGCTTCGCCTTCGCTGAGAACATCCTCTACTTCGTCCAGTTCCGTGACCAGCTCATGGCGACCTTCGTCATGAGGGCAGTCGCCTCGCCCTTCGCCCACGTCACCTTCACCGCCTGCACGGGACTGGCCATCGGGCTCGCCTCGCGGATGCGCTCGCCCGTGGCCTGGGTGTGGATGACGCCGTGCGGGCTGGTGGGCGCCGTCGCCCTCCACGCGTTCTGGAACGGCGTGCTCTCGGCCGCCCCCTCCCTCTACCTCCTGGTGGAGGTTCCCTTCTTCCTGGCCTGCGTGAGCCTGGTGGTCTGGTTACGCTGGAGCGAGCGCATGACGATGCGCCAGCGCCTGGCGGACTATGCCCGCGCCGGCTGGTACGAGCCTGCGGAGATCACGATGATCACCACCGGGGCCGGCCGGGCCACGGCCACGCGCTGGGCCAGGCAGCGCGGACCGGCGGCCCAGGCCGCGATGAAGGACTTCCTGGCGGCCTCGGCGAGCCTGGCCGCCCTGCGCCAGCAGGCGCTGGACGGGCACGCCGAGGCGGACTACGCCAGTCAGGAGCGCCAGCTGCTGGAGCGGGTGCGTGGAGCCAAGGAGGAGCTGGGACAAGGATGAGTCGAGCTGAGCTGACCCCGGACGGGCGTGACCCGAAGCTGGTTCCTCGCAACTGGCGCGAGCTGATCGACCCGGCGGGGGAGTGGCACCTGGATGCTGAGGGTCTGCCGCGACGCCGGGGCGCCCGGGTCATCGCGTTGCGGACGGTTCCCACTCCCGCGATCCTCCTGGTCACGGGGCACGATCGCACCGACGCCAGCCACTGGTGGTCCTTCACGCCCGGTGGCGGGATCCTGGAGGGCGAGACCAGCCGCCAGGCCGCGGCACGCGAGCTGGCCGAGGAGACCGGCATCGAGCTGGCCGACGACGCCTTGAGGGGCCCCGTGGTCTACCGCGACAGCCGCTTCGACTTCAACCTGGTCACCGTCCGCCAGGAGGAGGAGCTCTTCCTCGCGCTGCTGGACCCAGGCCAGGCCGAGGCCAGCGCCGACCTGGACGGCGAGATGGACCGCAGCGGATGGACGGACCTGGAGCGTGAGGTCCTGGACTCCGTGCGCTGGTGGCCCTTGGAGGAGCTGGAGCGCGCAGTGAGCCAAGGCATGACGGTCTACCCGACCCAGCTGCCCGGGCTGGCCCGCGAGCTGCTGGCCGGGTGGAACGGTGTGGCCTGGTCGATCACGGAGTGGGACTGAGGTCCGCGCGGGGCGGGGCCCGGCGTACGATGCCGCCACCGAACCGTTGTCGCCGTGGGGCCTGGCTCCACGGCCCGTCCTTGAGGACACGCATGAGCACCACCAGCCCGACCACCGGCACCCTGACGATCAAGCGCGGCATGGCCGACATGCTCAAGGGCGGCGTCATCATGGACGTCGTGACCCCCGAGCAGGCGCGCATCGCCGAGGACGCGGGCGCCGTCGCCGTCATGGCCTTGGAGCGTGTGCCCGCTGACATCCGCGCCCAGGGCGGGGTGGCCCGCATGTCCGACCCGGACCTGATCACCGGCATCATCGAGGCCGTTTCCATCCCGGTCATGGCCAAGGCCCGCATCGGCCACTTTGTGGAGGCGCAGGTCCTGCAGTCCCTCGGGGTGGATTACATCGATGAGTCCGAGGTGCTCACCCCGGCCGACTACTCCCACCACATCGACAAGCAGGCTTTCACCGTGCCCTTCGTGTGCGGGGCGACCAACCTGGGCGAGGCGTTGCGGCGCATCACCGAGGGGGCGGCCATGATCCGCTCCAAGGGCGAGGCCGGCACCGGTGACGTGTCCAACGCCGTGACCCACATGCGCACCATCCGCGACGAGATCCGGCGTCTGACCTCGCTTCCCGAGGACGAGCTCTACGTGGCTGCCAAGGAGCTTAGTGCCCCCTACGAGCTGGTCGCCGAGGTCGCGCGCACGGGCAGCCTTCCGGTCGTCCTGTTCACGGCTGGTGGTATCGCCACACCGGCGGACGCTGCGATGATGATGCATATGGGCGCTGAGGGCGTCTTCGTGGGCTCGGGCATCTTCAAGTCTGGTGACCCTGCTAAGCGCGCCGCCGCGATCGTGCGCGCCACGGCCCAGTTTGACGACCCCGACGTCATCGCCGAGGTCTCGCGCGGCCTGGGTGAGGCCATGGTGGGAATCAACGTCGAGGACGTTCCCGCCCCGCACCGCCTGGCTGAGCGCGGTTGGTGAGGGGAGCCGTGACGGGGAGCGAGCCTGCGCGGCGCGTCGGAACCTCGGTCATGGGCCAGCACACCCCGCGTGCCCTCTTCCCGGCCGCCTCGCTGCCTGACTCGCGCGTGAGCATTGGTGTCCTGGCGCTGCAGGGGGACGTGCGCGAGCACTGCCTGGCCCTGGAAGCGGCGGGGGCTCGGGCCGTGGCCGTGCGCAGCGCGGCTCAGCTGGCTGGAGCCGACGGCGCACGCGTGGACGGTCTGGTGCTGCCCGGTGGGGAGTCCACCACCATGGGCAAGCTCCTGGCGTCCTTCGGGATGCTGGAGCCTGTGCGTGCGCTGGTGCGCGACGGAATGGCGGTCTACGGCTCGTGCGCGGGGATGATCATGCTGGCCGATCGCGTTCAGGGGGCGGCCTCGGGCCAGCCCTTGATCGGCGGCATCGACATGACGGTGCGACGCAACGCCTTTGGCCGGCAGGTCGACTCCTACGAGGAGGACCTGGTGGCTCCGACCCTGGGCGCTAATGAGGAGCGTCCCCTGCGGGCCGTCTTCATCCGAGCGCCCTGGGTGGAGGAGGTTGGCGAGGGCGTGGAGGTCCTTGCCACAACGCGATCTGGCCGTGCCGGCGCGGACCGGCCTGGGACAGGCGGTAGGATCGTCGCGGTTCGTCAGGGACCGCTGCTTGCCACGTCCTTCCACCCTGAGGTCGGAAGCGATCACCGGGTCCATGACGTCTTTGTCGAGATGGTGAGGCACCGGTCCTAGGACCGGTGCGTCACAGGCTTTCGGTGCCTGCCTGGCGGGCACCGACTTACCCAAGGAGCACATATGTCGGGACACTCCAAGTGGGCGACCACCAAGCACAAGAAGGCTGCGATTGACGCCAAGCGCGGCAAGCTCTTCGCCCGCCTGATCAAGAACATCGAGGTCGCTGCCCGCACCGGCGGTGGGGACCCCGCAGGTAACCCGACCCTGTTCGACGCCATCCAGAAGGCCAAGAAGAACTCTGTGCCGGCGGACAACATCACCCGCGCCGTCAAGCGTGGTAGCGGCGAGGAGGCCGGTGGCGCCGACTGGCAGACCATCATGTACGAGGGCTACGGTCCGGCCGGTGTGGCCTTCCTCGTGGAGTGCCTGACTGACAACCGCAACCGTGCGGCCTCGGACGTGCGCGTGGCCTTCACCCGCACCGGCGGCAACCTGGCTGACCCGGGGTCGGTCGCCTACAACTTCACTCGCAAGGGCGTGGTGGAGATCGCCAAGGCTGACGGTATCGACGAGGACTCCATCCTCATGGCCGTCCTTGACGCCGGTGCCGAGGAGGTCGTCGAGGGGCCGGAGTCCTTCGAGGTCCTGTGCGAGCCCACCGACCTCATCGCCGTGCGCAACGCCGTGACCGAGGCTGGCATGGAGTACGACTCCGCCGAGTCCCAGTTCGTGGCCGGCACCAAGGTCGAGGTCGACCTCGACGGCGCCCGCAAGGTGATGCGCCTGATCGACGCCCTGGAGGACCTGGACGACGTCCAGAACGTCTTCACCTCTGTGGACATCTCTGCCGAGGTCGCCGCCCAGCTCGACGAGGACGAGGACTGAGCTGGCTGCCACGCTGAGCGGCCAGCCAGGTCGCTCTCCTCGCTCGCGTACCGCCCAGGTCGCGCTCCAGCGGGTGCTCGGGGTCGATCCCGGTCTCACGCGGTGCGGCCTGGGCTGCGTTGACATCGACGCCAGGCGGCGCGCCCGCCTGGTCGAGGTCGGGGTCGTGCGCACGCCGCCGTCGATGAGCCCGGAGCTCAGGCTCGCAGCGATCGCCGACGCCCTGGATGACTGGATCGCCCGGCTGGGACCTACGAGCGTGTCGGTCGAGCGTGTCTTCGCCCAGGACAACCTGCGCTCGGTCATCTCGGTGGCCCAGGTGATGGGTGTGGTCATGGTGGCTGGGGCCCGGGCCGGCCTCGAGGTTGCCCAGCACACTCCCAGCGAGGCCAAGGCTGCGGTGACCGGCTCAGGTACCGCGGACAAGCTCCAGGTCCAGGCGATGGTCGCGCGCATCCTCGGTCTGGACGCCCCGCCGAAGCCTGCTGACGCGGCCGACGCACTGGCCCAGGCCATCTGCCACGGCTGGCGCGGAGGCGGCACCGGGATCGACGGCGGCGCGGAGATGGTCTCGCAAGGCGGCGCGGTGCGTGCCAGCGCCCGCACCCCCGCCCAGCGCCAGTGGGCGCAGGCGCAGGCCGCCGCCCGGCGCACCGGCGCCGTCGATCCGCGCCGCGCCCGCCGCTGACGGCGACACCGCCCTGCCCGGCCTGCTACTGTCTGTACAGACGTTCGAGCGTGAGAAGGAGAAGCCTGCATGATCGCCTCCCTGCGTGGCACGGTCCTCGACATCTCGCTGACCGGCGCCGTCATCGAGGTCGGTGGCGTGGGCATGGCCTTCCAGGCCACGCCCACCACGCTGGCCGGGCTGCGCGTGGGCGAGGAGGGCACGGTTCACACCGAGCTCGTCGTGCGTGAGGACGCCTTGACGCTCTTCGGTTTCGCTGACGCCGACGAGCGCCAGTGCTTCCGGGTCCTGCTGGGCGCCAAGGGGGTCGGCGCCAAGCTGGCGCTGGCGATCCTGGCTGTGCACACTCCTGACGCCCTGCGCCGTGCCATCGCCAGCCAGGACGTGGCGGCGCTCAAGCGGGTACCGGGCCTGGGGCCCAAGGGGGCACAGCGCGTCATCATCGACGTCGGGGACAAGCTGGGACCGCTGACCGGGCAGGACCTGGCTGCGGAGAGGCCTCAGGCTCCGGCTGAGACGGGCGAGGAAGCCAACCCTGACGTGGTGGCGGCGCTGGTCCAGCTGGGCTGGAACGAGGCGACGGCCCGCCAGGCTGTGGGCGCGGTGGAGTCAGGAGCCCAGGAGCAAGGCGAGGCGCTCAGCGTCCCGGAGCTGCTGCGGGCCTCGCTGCGCTGGCTCGGTGGTGGTCACCGTGGCTGAGGCGATCCCAGGCCGCGTGGTTGGCGGCGGGGCTGACGAGCTCGAACGTGCGGCCGAGGCAGCGCTCCGACCCAAGCGGCTGGAGGATTTCGTGGGCCAGGAGGTGGTCCGCGGTCAGCTCTCGGTGGTGCTGCGGGCCGCGCTCTCACGCGGCACGACTCCCGACCACGTCCTGCTCTCAGGCCCCCCGGGACTGGGCAAGACGACCCTGGCGATGATCATTGCCGCGGAGGTAGAGGGCTCTCTGCGGCTGACCAGCGGTCCGGCTATCCAGCACGCCGGCGACCTCGCAGCGATCCTGTCCTCCCTGGAGGAGGGGGACGTCCTCTTCATCGACGAGATCCACCGCCTGGCGCGTACGGCGGAGGAGATGCTGTACCTGGCGATGGAGGACTACCGGGTTGACGTGGTGGTGGGCAAGGGCCCCGGTGCCACCTCGATCCCGCTGTCACTGCCTCCCTTCACCGTCGTGGGCGCCACGACCCGAGCCGGCCTCCTTCCCGCGCCGCTGCGCGACCGCTTCGGTTTCACCGGCCATCTGGAGTACTACGGTCCCGCCGAGCTCTCCCGGATCCTGGCCCGCTCGGCCGGGCTGCTGGGCGTGCAGCTGGAGGCGCAGGCCGGTGCGGAGCTGGCTCGCCGCTCGCGTGGTACCCCGCGTATCGCCAACCGCCTGCTGCGCCGGGTCCAGGACTGGGCCGAGGTCCACGGCACTCCCGGGTACCTGGACCTGGAGGCTGCGCGGGCCGCCCTGGAGGTCTTCGAGGTCGATGCCCTCGGGCTGGATCGCCTGGACCGCGCCGTCCTGGAGGCCCTGTGCACCCGCTTCGGGGGAGGCCCGGTGGGGCTGACCACGCTGGCGGTGAGCGTGGGGGAGGAGCCAGAGACAGTGGAGACCGTGGCCGAGCCCTACCTCGTGCGCGAGGGGCTGGTCGTGCGCACGCCACGCGGTCGCAGCGCCACGGCCGCCGCCTACGAGCACCTCGGCCTGCAGCCGCCTGAGGGTGGGATGCTGCTGGTGTGAGCGCCTGGGCGGCGGGGCTCACACTCTCAGGTGACGCTCACCGCACCGACTGACGCCGCAAGTGCCCTAGACTCGGCAAGGTTGTCCCTGCCTGGGACAGTGTCACCCTCGAACGGAGGAGCCTGGATGCTCTGGATGCTCATCGTCATGGTCCTTGCCTTCTGGCTCATGTCGCGCTTTGCGCGCAAGCAGCAGGAGAAGATGACGGCTCAGCAGAACGCGCGCATCGAGGAGGCCATGGTTCCGGGCACCTGGGTGCGCACGCGCGCGGGCTTCTACGGCAAGGTCGTGGAGGTCGACGGCGAGGTCGTCACCCTGGCGACGGCCCTGGGAGATGAGTCGCTGTGGGCCAAGGCCTCCATCCTGGGCGCGGAGGAGCCCCCCTTCGCCTCCGTGGAGGATGAGCTCTCCGAGCTGGCCGACGGCGACGACCTGGCCGCTGACGAGACGGTCGAGGACGCGGTGGAGGAGACGGAGCAGACCGCTCCTGAGCCCCTGAGCTCGGCGGCCGAGCCTCACGCCCCTGCCCGTGACCAGCAGGACTGAGCCCGCCGTGTTCCGCGGCGCCGACCAGTCCTGCTCCCGATCCCACTGCGGTCGCCCGCAAGACGTCCGCTGACCCCACCACTGCGAGGAAGAGACCGCGTGTCTAGCAAGCAGATCAAGCACCCGGGCCGACGGCTCCTTGTGCTGCTCGTCGTCATCGCCATCGGGTACGCCGCACTGGCCCTGGGCGCTGCCACCCACCGCACCTCGATGACGCCGGGACTGGCGCTCGACCTGGAGGGCGGTACCCAGATCATCCTGACGCCGACCACCACGGACGGCTCGACCATCACTGACGAGGACGTGCAGCAGGCCATTGAGATCATCCGCCAGCGTGTGGATGCCTCTGGCGTGGCCGAGGCACAGATCTCTCGTCAGGGTGGTCAGAACATCGTCGTCGCCCTGCCCGGCCAGCCCAGCCAGGAGACCCTGGAGCTCGTGCGCACCTCCGCGGTGCTGTACTTCCGCCCGGTCATCCGGATCATCCAGGGCTCGGCCACGGCGATTGCCCAGGCTCAGAACCAGTACCTCGCCAAGGCAGCGGCCAGCGCCTCTGCCTCGCCGCAGGCCAGCGACGCCGCCACCCAGGACGCGACCAGCGCGCCGGCAAGCGAGCCGGCCCAGGAGCCCACGCCGCAGGCGACGGCGGTGCCGACCGTGACGGCCGAGCAGGTCGCTCAGACCTACGCCGACGTCAACCAGGACGGCACGATCAGCTCTGACCCGCTGCCGGCGACCTCAGACGACCATTCCTCCGACGAGTGGATCACCGAGCAGATGATCTACGACGCCTACATGACTGACTGCACGGCCGCGGACAACCTCACCGGCGTGAGCCAGGACCCGAGCAAGGCCGTCATCTCCTGCGCCAAGGACGGCTCGGGTGCCACCTACATCCTGGGCCCGGCCGATATCGCCGGTACCGATATCTCGCGTGCGAGCTCCGGCCTGGAGACCACGAGCCAGGGCACGACGACGAACAAGTGGGTCGTCTCCCTGGAGTTCGACAAGAAGGGCACCGACGAGTTCGCCGCGGTCTCCAAGCGCCTGCTGGCCTACCGTGACGCGGCGGCCGCCTCGGCCTCGACGACGACCCAGACGGGCTCGACCGACTCCCAGAAGGCCCGGTTCGCCATCGTGCTCGACGGCCTGACGCTCATGGCCTCAGGCTTCAGCTCGGACGTGACCACCCCGATCACCGACGGCCGGGTCCAGATCTCGGGCAGTTTCACCCAGGCCCAGGCCAACACGCTGGCCAACCAGTTGTCCTTCGGCTCCCTGCCGCTGACCTTCACCGTGCAGTCCGAGCAGCAGATTTCCGCGACGCTGGGCATCGAGCAGCTGCGCCACGGCCTCATCGCGGGTCTGGTCGGCTTCCTGCTCATCATCGTCTACCTGGCCTGGCAGTACCGTGGCCTGGCGGTGGTGGCTGTGACCTCGCTGGTGGCCGCGGCCGGGGTGACCTACCTGGCCATCGCGCTGCTGAGCTGGGCGATGGGCTACCGCCTGTCGCTGGCGGGAGTGGCCGGACTCATCATCTCCATCGGTATCACGATGGACTCCTTCATCATCTACTTCGAACGTATCCGTGACGAGGTCCGCCACGGACGTACCCTCGTGGCTGCCGTGGATGAAGGATGGTCCCACGCCCGCCAGACGATTATCGTCTCCGACGCCGTCAACCTCCTGGCTGCGGTTGTGCTCTACTTCCTTGCGGTGGGAGGCGTCCAGGGCTTCGCCTTCACCCTGGGCGTGACCACGGTGGTGGACCTGGCGATCATCGTCTTCTTCACTCACCCGATGATGGTGTGGATCCTGCGCTTCCGCTTCTTCGGCCAGGGCCACCGCTGGTCCGGCCTGGACCCGGAGCACCTGGGGGCGCGCTCCCTGGCCGCCTACGGCAAGGGCCGCCAGAGCGCGATTGACTCGGTGATCTCCTCGCTGGCCCGGCGCAAGGCCGAGGCCCGTGCCCAGGCGCGCCAGGCCGAGGACGAGCCGAGCGCCGAGCACGACCAGGAGGCTGACGCCGTCGACCCCGGTACCACGAGCGGAGAGGAGGGAGAGGACAAGTGAAGAGTCTCGCCCAGCTAGGTAACGACCTCTACTCCGGGCGCACGTCGATGCCCTTCGTCGCGCGCCGCAAGATCTGGTACATCGTCGCCCTGGTCGCCATCGCGATCTCGGCCGTGCTCGTGGTCAAGCCCGGTCTCAACCCCGGTATCGACTTCAAGGGCGGCACCGAGGTGACTATCACCGGCGTCGCCTCCCCCTCCGAGGGACCGGCCAATGACGTCCTGAACCAGGAGGGGATGTCCGCCTCCTCGTCGGTGACCACGATGGGCTCGTCCTCCGTGCGCGTGCAGACCACCGAGCTGACCAAGGAGCAGTCCGACTCCCTGGCCGCGGCCCTGGCCAAGGCTTACGACGTCGATGCCGGCGCCGTGTCGGCCACGACGATCGGCCCGACCTGGTCCTCTGACGTCACGGACAAGGCTCTGCGTGGACTGGTGATCTTCTTCGTCCTGGTCGGGGCGCTCATCTGGGCCTACTTCCGCACCTGGAAGATGGCGGTGGCTGCGCTGCTGGCCCTCGTCCACGACATCATCATCACCGTAGGTGTCTACGCGGCCTCGGGCTTCGAGGTCACCCCGGCCACCATCATCGGTGTGCTGACGATCCTGGGATACTCGCTCTATGACACCGTCGTGGTCTTTGACAAGATCCGCGAGAACACCAAGGACTTCGCCACGCAGACGCGCTCGACCTACGCCGAGCTGGCCAACCTCGCGGTCAACCAGACCTTCATCCGCTCGATCAACACCTCTGTGGTCGGTGTGCTGCCGGTGGCCTCGCTGCTGGTGGTCGGTGCCTTCATCCTGGGCGCCGGCACGCTGCGAGACATCGCGCTGACCCTGTTCATCGGCATGATCGCGGGAACGATGTCCTCGATCTTCCTGGCCACGCCCCTGCTGGTGGACCTGCGACGCCGGGAGAAGGGCGTGCGTGAGCAGGCCGCTCGTGTGGCCCGTGCTCGTGGTGAGCGCGAGGCTGAGGCCAGTGACGACCCGCAGGCCCTGGCGGTCCTGGCCGCGCAGCCGGTGGCGGCGCCGCTCACGCCGGGGCGCCACCTGGGTGTGGCCGCCCAGCCCAAGAGGAAGAAGAAGCACTCATGACCGCTCCTCAGCCTGACCTGCCCGCGCTGCCCGCCGAGCTGTCTAGCCTGGTGCTGGACAACCTGCGGGAGGTTCCGGACTTTCCCGAGCCGGGCGTCCTCTTCCGGGACATCACGCCGCTGCTGGCCAACGGTGAGGCCTTCGCGCGTTTCGTCGACGGTCTGGCAACCCACTACCGTGGTCATGTCGACGCCGTCGCCGGCCTGGAGTCGCGCGGCTTCATCCTGGCCGCCCCGCTGGCGGTCCACCTGGGCCTGCCGCTGATCGTCGTGCGCAAGGGCGGCAAGCTGCCCGGTCCGGTGCTGGGCGTGGACTACGAGCTGGAGTACGGCAGCGCCCGGATGGAGCTGCGCGCCGAGACGGTGGTGCCCGGTCAGAGGGTCCTTGTGATCGACGACGTCCTGGCCACGGGTGGGACGGCCGCGGCCTCGATCGCGCTGCTGGAGGAAGCCGGGGCTGAGGTTGTCGGCCTGTGCATGCTCCTGGAGCTGGCGGGGCTCGGCGGGCGCTCCAAGCTGCCAGGACGGCGGATCGACTCCGTGGTCACCTTCGCCTCGTCCTGAGCCTGCGGCTGCGGGCGCTGGCGGCCTCGGCGCGGCTATGATCCGTTTATGACGGAGACGAGGAGCACCAACGACGCCGGCGCCCAGAGCGTCGTCCCCGGCTCGCGCGTTCGCAGCCGTCTGGCCTGGTTCGGTTCGCGCGGGCACTCGACCCCACCGGCGATCGAGCCGCTGCTGCGCGCGCTGCGTGCCAATCACCCCAAGGCGGACACGAGCCTCATCGTGCGTGCCTACGAGGTGGCTCAGAAGGCGCACGAGGGCCAGCGCCGCAAGTCCGGCGAGCCCTACATCACCCACCCGGTCGCCGTGGCCACGATCCTGGGTGAGCTGGGGATGACGCCCCAGACCCTGGCGGCGGCGCTGCTGCATGACACCGTCGAGGACACCGACTACACCCTGGAGCGTCTGCGGGCAGACTTTGGCGACGAGATCGCCCTCTTGGTCGATGGCGTGACCAAGCTGGACAAGCTGCAGTACGGCGAGGCCGCGCAGGCCGAGACCGTGCGCAAGATGATCATCGCCATGTCCAAGGACATTCGCGTCCTGGTCATCAAGCTGGGGGACCGGCTCCACAACGCTCGCACCTGGAAGTACGTCTCGGCCGAGGGCGCGGCCCGCAAGGCGAAGGAGACCCTGGAGATCTACGCCCCGTTGGCCCACCGGCTGGGGATGAACACGATCAAGTGGGAGCTGGAGGACCGCTCCTTCAAGGCGCTGTACCCCGGTGTCTACGAGGAGATCGAGCATATGGTCGCCGAGCGGGCCCCCGCCCGCGAGGAGTACCTGCGCCAGGTGCGCCTGCAGATCGAGGAGGACCTGCGGGTCAACAAGATCAAGGGCACGGTCACTGGCCGGCCCAAGCACTACTACTCCGTGTACCAGAAGATGATCGTGCGAGGTAAGGACTTCGACGACATCTACGACCTGGTGGCCGTGCGCGTCATCGTGGACACCATCCAGGACTGCTACGCCGTGCTCGGTGCGCTGCACTCGCGCTGGACGCCGATGTCCGGTCGCTTCAAGGACTACATCGCAGTCCCGAAGTTCAACCTCTACCAGTCCCTGCACACCACCGTCGTCGGCCCCGGCGGCAAGCCGGTGGAGATCCAGATCCGTACCCACGAGATGCACCGGATGGCCGAGTACGGCGTGGCGGCGCACTGGAAGTACAAGGAGGATCCCAACGCCACCGGTCCCAGCCCCGCAGGCGGACGCGCCGTGGACGCCGACGCCGGTGAGATGGCGTGGCTGCGCCAGCTCGTGGATTGGCAGAAGGAGACCCAGGACCCGGCGGAGTTCCTCGACTCCCTGCGCTACGAGATGGCCGGTACCCAGGTCTACGTCTTCACCCCTAAGGGGGACGTGCTGGCGCTGCCCGGCAAGTCGACGCCGGTGGACTTCGCCTACGCGGTCCACACCGAGGTGGGGCACCGAACGGTAGGTGCCCGGGTCAACGGCCGGCTGGTGCCGCTGGACACCCAGCTGGAGAACGGAGACACGGTCGAGGTCTTCACCTCCAAGGCCCAGGGCGCGGGGCCCTCGCGCGACTGGCTCAGCTTCGTGGGCTCGCCCAGGGCCCGCAACAAGATCCGTTCCTGGTTCTCCAAGGAGCGCCGTGAGGAGGCCATTGAGGAGGGCAAGTCCGCCATCGCGCGTGCGATGCGCAAGAAGGACCTGCCGATCCAGCGCCTCATGAGCCACGACTCGCTCACGGACGTGGCCAAGACCCTGGACAAGGGGGATATCGACGGGCTGTACGCGGCGGTCGGGGAGGGGCATATCTCGGCCCAGCACGTGGTGGACACCCTGGTGGCCGCCATGGGCGGCGAGGCCGGGGCGGAGGAGACCCTGGCTGAGGGCGTGGTGCCCACGCGCGCCTCCTCCCACCGCAGTCCGCGCCCGACGGACTCCGGCGTGGTCGTGAAGGGCATGGACGCTGGGGACGTCTACGTCAAGCTCGCGCGCTGCTGCACACCGATGCCTGGTGACCCGATCGTCGGTTTCATCACTCGGGGCTCGGGGATCTCGGTGCACCGGACCGACTGCCTCAACGTCGAGCAGCTCCAGCGCGAGCCCGAGCGCATGATCGAGGTCCACTGGGCCGATCACGCCCCGAGTGCCTACCTGGTCCAGGTTGAGGTCGAGGCGCTGGACCGCGGGGGACTGCTGGCCGATATCACGCGGGTTCTCGCGGACAACCACGTTAACCTCATGAGCGCCAACATTGGCACCAGCCGTGACCGGGTGGTCACTGGTCACTTCGTCGTCGAGCTGGCTGAGGCGAGCCACCTGGACCACACCCTGGCCTCGCTGCGGCGTATCGACGGCGTCTTCGAGGCCCGCCGGACCACCTCGACCTCGCGCCGCCACTCCTGAGCAGCGGCCGCGCCCGCGCGCCAGCACCTCTACGCGGGCGGGGCGTCATAGACGGCGTGGATGATGGCGCGGGCCCGCGGGCGTCCCACGCCGCAGGAACCTCGGCACCGCTCCAGGGCAGCCAGCAGCGCGGCACGGCGGGTGCCGCGCGCCATGGCACACAGCACGGCTTGGACGGCTTGGAGGGCCGGTGCGGTGCGTGCGAGGTCGACGACGGTGCGCTCCAGGGTGGTGCAGCGTTGGCCGGCGATGTCGGTGACGTCCACGGCAGGCAGCCTCACACGCCGCGTCAGGGTACGCGGGGTGTGTCCGCAGCGCTCGGGTGAGGCGACGACGATGACCTGGGGCGGGGTGCCGCCGGCGTGGACCCACAGCGCCCCGGCGCCGGTGAGGACAACAGAGGGCAGAAGCGCCGGGCGCAGGGCGTGCATGCGCTGGCGAGGCAGAACGAGGCGGTCTCTTGGCCACAGGCGGCCGAGGACCTGCTCAGTCAGAAGCGGATCGGTGCTCGCCTGCCGCAGCAGCCCGAGCTCGCGGTCCGTCAGCGCCTCCACCACGGCGGTGGTCACAGGCGGTGACCACCAGCGGTCAGCGGTGGGATAGGGGCGTGGCTGCCTGGAGGGCGGGAACGTCGTCGTCATAGGGCCATGGTGGTGGCGTGGCGCGGCAGGGGCTAGTGGCAGGCGAGGCCCTGTGGACAACGAGTCCTGGTACGCCGGTGCCCTCGTGCGCTGTGGACACGGGGCACGAGGGCACCGGAGGGAACCTGGTCAGGCGCGAGCCGATAGGCGCACCTGCTCCAGCCAGGCGCGGCGGGCGGTCAGAGCCGCTTCGGCCTCCGCGATCTTCTTGGAGTTGCCAGCGGCCTGGGCGGCGGCGAGGTCAGCCTCGAGCTCGGCGATGGAGTCCTCCAGCTGACCGGCTAGGCCCTCGGCGCGGGCCTTGGTCTCCGGGTCGCTACGGCGCCACTCGGCGTTCTCCGCCTCGCGGATGGCGTCCTCGACGGCCCGCATGCGTCCCTCGATGCGGCGCACCGCGCCACGCGGCACGCGGCCGGCCTCCTCCCAGGCGTCCTGGATGGGGCGCAGTGCCTTCTTGGCGGCCTTGATGTCCTTGATGGGCAGCAGGGCCTCAGCCTTGGCAACGAGAGCCTCCTTGACCTTGAGGTTCTCGGCGAACTCGGCGTCCACGGCCGCGTCCTTGGCGTGACGGGCGTCGAAGAAGACCTGCTGGGCCGCACGGAAGCGGGCCCACAGGGCGTCGTCCTCCTTGCGCGAGGCGCGGCCGGCCTTCTTCCACTCCTCCATCAGCTCGCGGTACTTCTGGGAGGTACCGGCCCAGTCGGTGGAGTGCTGGAGCTCCTCGGCGCGCTTGATGAGCGCCTCCTTGGCGGCCTTGACCTTGGCCTGCTTGGCGTCCAGCTCGCTGAAGTACTGGCGGCGGTGGCGGTCGAAGGTGGTGCGGGCGTGGCTGAAGCGCTTCCACAGGCCGTCCTCGGTGGGGCGGTCCAGGCGCGGTCCACGGCGCTGGGCGCCCTTCCACTGCTCCAGCAGCTCGCGCAGCTCGGCGCCCGAGCTCTTCCACTGGGTGCGGGCCGGGTCCTGGGCGGCGATGGCCTCAGCGCGCTCGACCAGGGCGGTGCGGTCCTTGAGAGCCTGCTCCTTGGCCGCGGCGCGCTCGGCGGTCACGGCCTGACGGCGCTCGGCCGCCACGGCGCGCAGCGCGGCGAAGCGGGCACGCAGCCCGTCCAGGTCACCCACCGCAGCGGGCTCCTTGAGGGACTCCTCGATGGAGGCCAGCGTGGAGTCGATCTCCCGGACCGACAGCTGGGGCAGGCGCGTGGCGAACAGGTCCACCGTGGCCTTGAGGTCGAGGAAGCGGCGGACGTAGAAGGCCATCGCCTCGGCGATCGGCGCGTCGGGGAACTGACCGACCTCGCGCTCGGTGCCTCCGTCCTGGACGTAGACCTTGCCCTCGCCGTCCACACGTCCCCACTTGGCGGCGTCCATGGCCTCCTGCGGGTCGATCTCGGGCTCGGGCGCAGCGGCGGGGGCCGCCACGGAGGGCGCGGGCAGGCTCGCCGGCGTCGGGGTGGCCGACGGTGCCGCCTCGCTGGCCGGGGCCTGGTCCGCCTCGGCGGTGGGCTGAGCCTCCTGGGCCGGCTCGGCAGGAGCCGCGGCCTCGGGCTCGGTAGAGGCCTCCGGCTCGGGGCTGGTGGGCTGGGGGTCGGTCGCCTGGGCGGCGACGGACTCGGTGACAGGCTCAGCAGCGCTGAGGGTCTCAGGCTGGGACGGCTCGAACTGCTCGGACTGCTCGGTCACGATGTGCTCCTTCAGTGGTTGACGGGGTCGGGCACGCGCGTGCCCTTTCCGTGTCCGCCCGGCCGAGGCCGGGTGATGGTGGTGGTGCCGCAGGGCGACAGCGTCACGAGCCTACCCGTTAGGAGCCCGCGGTGAGCAGGAGGCGGTGCTCGTGGTGCCCAGGGCGAAAGCCGTCGAGGCCGATCGAGGTTTGTTGGACACCTGTCTTTCTAAATTCGTCCGGCTCTGGGGTCGGCCGACCCGCCGGGGCCGGGGCCTCCAGGTACGTCATCCCGGGGCGGAACAAGGGTGGAGAGTCTCTGTGTGCCAGGTGCGTCACGCAGGTGGGACTTGTGGCCTACGATTGCCCCAGCAGACGCAGGCCCCCTGCCTCGCTCCTTGAGTACTCGCGACCCGGAGGTCCCCATGGCACAGCTGCCAACTCTCCTGGACTGGCCCGTCGTCCGTCAGGTCGTCTCCGGCGACTTCCTGGGACGTGGGCGCTCGGTCACCTCGCCGACCACCAAGGCGGTCCAGGCCCGTACCGAGACCGCGGACCGGGTGGTGCGCTCGGTGTGCCCCTACTGCGCGGTGGGCTGCGGACAGCTCATCTACGTCAAGGACGAGCGGATCATCCAGATCGAGGGTGACCCGGACTCCCCGATCAGCCGTGGACGGCTGTGCCCCAAGGGCTCTGCCTCTGAGCAGCTGGTCAACTCGCCTACCCGCATCGCCACCGTACGCTACCGCCGGCCCTACTCCACCCAGTGGGAGGAGCTCGACCAGGACACGGCGATCGACATGATCGCAGACCGCTACATCGACACCCGCCGGCGTACCTGGCAGGAGTCCGACGACGCCGGTCACACCGGTCTGCACCGCACCCTGGGCATCGCGCACCTGGGCGGCGCGGCCCTGGACAATGAGGAGAACTACCTCATGAAGAAGCTGTACACGGCTTCGGGTGTCATCCAGGTGGAGAACCAGGCGCGGATCTGCCACTCGGCTACCGTGCCCGGGCTCACCGGCTCCTTCGGGCGAGGAGGCTCGACCCTGTCCCTGCAGGACATCGCCAACGCCGACCTCGTCATCATCGAGGGCTCCAACTTCGCCGAGGCGCACCCGGTGGGCTTCCAGTGGGTCATCGAGGCCAAGAAGCGTGGGGCCACGGTCATTCACATCGACCCGCGCTTCTCGCGTACCTCCTCCCAGGCTGACCGGCACATCCCTATCCGTACCGGCAGTGACGTGGCCCTGCTGGGCGCCGTCATCAACCGGGTCCTGAGCGAGGAGCTGTGGTTCAAGGACTACGTCCTGACCTTCACCAACGCCACCTCCGTGGTCAGCGAGCGCTACGCCGACACCGAGGACCTGGACGGGCTGTTCTCCGGCTACGACGAGGCGACCGGCACCTACGACGCCGCGATGTGGGAGTACGAGGCTGATGACGGCCTGGAGGGTGACCCGATGCGCCGCTCGCGCATCAGGACCGACCCGACGCTGGCCAACCCCCGCTGCGTGCTCAACCTGCTGCGCCGTCACTTCGCCCGCTACACCCCTGAGCTCGTCCAGGAGGTCTGCGGAGTCAGCCGCGAGGACCTGGACTACCTGGTCGACGCCGTCGTGGCGAACTCGGGCCGTGAGCGCACCACGACCTTCTGCTACGCCCTGGGCTGGACCCAGCACACCGGTGGCGCCCAGATGATCCGGGCCGCCGGCATCCTCCAGCTGCTCATGGGCAACATGGGGCGTCCGGGCGGAGGGATCATGGGCCTGCGCGGGCACACCTCGATCCAGGGCTCGACCGACATCCCCACGCTCTTCCACATCCTGCCCGGCTATCTGCCCATGCCCGTGGCCGGGAAGTCGGACACGCTGGAGCAGTATCTGGCCGCAGTGTCCTCCACCGAGCAGAAGGGTAGCTGGGCGGCGGCCAAGGCCTACACCGTCAGCCTGCTCAAGGCCTGGTGGGGGCAGTCCGCCACGCCGGACAACGACTTCCACTTCGGCCAGCTGCCGCGGCTCACCGGTGCGCACGGGACCTACCAGACAGTCCTGCGCATGATGGACGGCGGGGTCGAGGGCTACTTCGTCATCGGCCAGAACCCGGCGGTGGCCCAGGCACACTCGCGTCTGCAGCGTCTGGCGTTGTCCAGGCTCAAGTGGCTGGTGGTGCGTGACCTGCGCGAGACCGAGACGTCGAACTTCTGGCGCGACGCCCCGGAGATCGAGACTGGTGAGCTGGTCACCGAGGAGATCGGCACCGAGGTCTTCCTCATGCCTGCCGCCTCTCACGCGGAGAAGGCCGGCACCTTCACCAACACCCACCGTCTGGTCCAGTGGCGCCACAAGGCCGTGGACGCTCCGGGGGTGGGGATGTCAGACCTCCAGTTCTACTACCTGCTTGGCAAGCGCATCCAGGACAAGCTCGCCCACTCCACCGACCCGATGGACCGCCTCCTGCTGGACATGACCTGGGACTACCTCACCGACGCTGAGGGGGAGATCGACCCGCAGTCCGTGGTGGCCGAGATCAACGGCTACCACCTGGAGGGGGAGAGGAAGGGCCAGCCGCTCAGTGCCTACGCCGACCTCAAGGACGATGGCTCGACCTCGGCGGGGTGCTGGATCTACACCGGCATCTACGCCGACGGCGTCAACCACGCAGCGCTGCGCCCTGACCGTGACGAGCAGGACGGGCCGCTGGCGCACAACTGGGCCTGGGCCTGGCCGGCCAACAACCGCATCATGTACAACCGGGCCTCGGCTGATGCCGAGGGCCGGCCGTGGTCCGAGCGCAAGAAGCTGGTGTGGTGGGACGAGGAGTCGCAACGCTGGGTCGGCGACGACGTCCCGGACTTCCCGGCGACCAAGGCCCCGGACTACGTGGCGCCGCAGGGCGTGCACGGGCTGGCAGGCCTGGACGGGACGGATGCCTTCACCGCCCAGGCTGACGGCAAGGCCTGGCTCTTCGCCCCGCGGGGACTGGTGGACGGCCCCTTCCCGACCCACTACGAGCCGCAGGAGTCGCCCCTGGCCAACCCGCTGTACGCCCTGCAGGCCAACCCGACCCGGGAGAACTTCGACCGGGCGGACAACCTCTTCGCTCCCTCAGCAGGCCAGCCGGGTGCCGAGGTCTACCCCTACGTGCTCACGACCTACCGTCTCACCGAGCACTACACGTCCGGCGGCATGACCCGTACCTTGCCCTACCTCGCTGAGCTCCAGCCCGCCATGTTCTGCGAGGTTGACCGCCAGCTGGCCGACGAGCGGGGGCTGGAGAACGGGGGATGGGCCACGCTCATCTCGCCACGCGGCGTGATCGAGGCGCGCGTCCTGGTCACCGACCGCTTCACCCCGCTCCAGATCGGTGGACGCACCGTCCACCAGATCGGCATGCCCTTCCACTGGGGCAACGGCACCACCTCGATCACCACCGGCGACTCGGCCAACGACCTGCTCGGCATCGTGCTGGACGCCAACACCCACATCCAGGACTCCAAGGCCTCGACGGTCGACATCCGTCCCGGCCGGCGTCCCACGGGCCCGGCGCGCCTGGAGCTCATGCGTGAGTACCAGCGCCGTGCGGGCCTGACCCCCACCACCGGCCAGGACCCGCTGGGCAGCCTCGCCACCGCATCCGGGAGCATCGCATGAGCATCTTTCGTAACCAGCTGCACGGCCCCACCGACCCGCTGCGTGACGTGGGGTACGGCCGTGAGTACAAGCGCCAGGGCTTCTTCACCGACACCTCGATCTGCATCGGCTGCAAGGCCTGTGAGGTGGCCTGCAAGGAGTGGAACCGCGTCCCGGCCCGCCAGGAGCATGAGCACGGCAACACCTTCTCCGGCAACTCCTTCGACAACACCTACCACCTGGGTGCCAATCAGTGGCGCCACGTGGCCTTCGTCGAGCAGACCAGCGAGCAGGTCGCCGCTGCGCGGCGCTCGGGGGTGGTGGCGCTGGGAATGCCCGGGCACCGGCCCGGCTGGGCCGAGCAGGAGGGGACAACGGCGGACGGCGGAGTTCCCGGTCAGGGCCCTCGGCCGGGCCAGGGTGCCGCGCAGGAGCCTCAGGGACTGCCGGTAGTGCGCTGGCTCATGAGCTCGGACGTGTGCAAGCACTGCACCCACGCCGGGTGCCTGGACGTGTGCCCCACCGGGGCGCTCTTCCGCAGCGAGTTCGGCTCCGTCGTCGTCCAGGCCGACGTGTGCAACGGCTGCGGGTACTGCGTGGCTGCGTGCCCCTTCGGCGTTATCGACCGCCGTGAGAAGGGCACCATCACGATCGGTGGGCACAGCGAGGAGATCCCCAACGGCGGCAACGCCCAGAAGTGCACGCTGTGCTACGACCGCCTCAAGGCAGGCAAGAGGCCAGCGTGCGCGACCAACTGTCCCACTGAGTCCATCCAGTTCGGTGACCACGACGAGATGGTGCGCCGGGCCCGGGCACGGCTGGCTGAGCTCCACGCCCAGGGACACACCGAGGCCCGCCTGTACGGCGCCAACCCGCAGGACGGGGTGGGCGGCACCGGCTCGGTCTTCCTGCTCATGGACGAGCCTGAGGCATACGGCCTGCCGCCGGACCCCGAGGTCCCCACGGCTGACCTGGCCTCCATGTTCAACTTCGCCGGCGTCGCGGGCACGGCCATGATCGCCACGGCCCTCGGCATGTTCATCGCTCACGGGAGGCAGAAGTGACCGTCACCGACCTCGATTCCCTGCGTCCGCCCGTGCCACAGCGCGACGGGAAGCGGCGACGTCGCAAGGCCGTGGGCCCGGACTGGGTGGTGCCGGAGGTCGAGTTCACCTCCTACTACGGGCAGAACATCGTCAAGCCCGCACCCTGGGAGGAGGAGATCGCGATCTACCTCTTCTTCGGTGGCATGGCAGCCGGATCAGGTCTCATTGGAGCAGGGGCGGACATCACCCACCGCCACTCCCTGAGGCGTGTGGCCCGTATCGCGGGACTGGGCTCACTGGGCATCGGGGCCACGGCCCTGGTCATCGACCTGGGACGGCCCGAGCGCTTCCTCAACATGATGCGCACCGCCAAGCTCACCAGCCCCATGAGCGTGGGCTCGTGGATCCTCACCGGCTTCTCGGTCTTCACCGGGGGAGCTGCGGCCCTGGAGATCATCCAGCCCTGGCTGCCGCGTGAGTCGTGGTGGCGGGAGCTGGTGGACGTTTCCTCCATCTTCGCCTCGGCCGGAGCCGCCTTCTTTGCCCCGCCGCTGGCGGCCTACACGGCGGTGCTCTTCTCCGACACCGCCACGCCCTTGTGGCACCAGGCCTACCGCGAGATGCCCTTCCTCTTCGTGGCCTCGGGCCAGGGAGCGGGCTGCGGGCTCAACCTCCTGCTCAACAGGCCCTGTGAGACCGCGCCGGTGCGGCGCCTGGCCGCCGTGGCCGCTGCCTGTGACCTGGCAGCCGACCACATGATGGAGCGGCGTCTGGGCGAGGAGGGCCAGCCCTTGCACGAGGGACGGGCCGGCACTCTGCACAAGGCCGCGAAGATCCTGACAAGCATCGGCGGCGTCGGGGCGCTCTTCGCCGGTCGCAACCGGGCCGTGGCCGCGGTCAGCGGCGCCGCCCTCATCGCCGGCAGCGCCTGCACGCGCTTCGCGATCTACTACGCGGGGCTGGCCAGCGCCAAGGACCCCGTCTACACCGTGCGTCCCCAGCGGCGTCGTTTCATGGACAAGCTGGCGCAGGGACGCTCGGTCACTGAGCCTGGAGGCCAGTGGCCCGAGGACTCGATCTTCTGATGTCGAGGCTGACCTCGCGTCACCGCATCCTGGCGATCGACGCCGACCACCCCGCGGGGTGGGGCCGGGTGGACACGCTCAGTGTCGAGGAGCCGCTGGAGATTCGCGTGGGTGGTGAGCCCTACACGGTGACGATGCGCACTCCAGGCCACGACGTCGAGCTCGCGCAGGGCCTGCTCGCCGCCGAAGGCGTCATCACCACGCTGGAGGATGTTCGGACGGCGCGCTACTGCGCGGGCTCGGTCATGGACGACGCCACCGGCCAGCCCGTCAACACCTACAACGTCCTGGACCTGCGCCTGGCACCGGGTGTGGAGGTCCCGCGTGAGCGCCTGCGACAGGTGGTCACCTCCTCGGCCTGCGGGGTGTGCGGGACCCAGTCGATCGACCTGCTGCGCACCCAGGTGCCCTGGGACCTGCACGCTGACGACGTCCAGGTCGAGGCGGCTACGGTCCTGGCCATGCCTGGGGCGCTGCGCGAGGCCCAGAAGGTCTTCTCCTCCACCGGGGGCCTGCACGGCGTCGCGCTCTTTGACGCCTCGGGCCGGCTGCTCGTGGCCCGGGAGGACGTGGGGCGCCACAACGCCACCGACAAGGTCGTGGGCTGGGCCATGCAGCAGGGACTGCGTCCGGCGCGCGGCACGGTGCTCTTCGTCTCCGGGCGCACCAGCTTTGAGCTGGCTCAGAAGGCGGCCATGGCCGGGGTCCCGGTGCTGGCCGGGATCAGCGCCCCGTCGTCGTTGGCCGTCGAGGTCGCCCAGGAGGTCGGCATGACCTTGATCGGCTTCGTGCGCGGGGAGCGGATGAACGTCTACACCCATCCCGAGCGCATCATCCTGCCCGGCTAGGCTGGTCCCATGATCCTTGAGCGCACCCTCGCTGCCGTCTTCGGCGCCAACTGCTACGTGCTGGCAGCCGGACCCGGGCGCCCGGCCCTCGTCGTCGACCCTGGAGCCGGTGCCACGCGCGGCGCCCTGGCCCTGCTGCGCTCCCACGGCCTGAGCCTGGGAGCGGTCCTGCTCACCCACGGTCACGCCGACCACGTCTGGGACGCCCAGCGGCTCATTGACGCCGCCCACGCAGAGGGGCTGCTTGCCAGCCAGGACACGGTGACCGTGCCCGTCTACGTCCCTGAGCCGGACCGCTACCGTCTGGAGGACCCGGACACGACGACGGCGATCCGGGCCAACGGGATGACCTTCGCCCAGCTCGCCTCCAGCCCATGGCTGCCTCCCACCGACCTGCGCGTCCTGCCCGCCTCCGCCTTCTCCCAGGCCTTCGAGATCGTGCCGGGCGTGGCCCTGCAGGCCGTGGCCGCCCCGGGGCACTCGGAGGGCTCGACCCTCTTCTTCCTCAACGCCACCCTGGGCGACAATGACCTGCTCTACGAGGCCGAGGTCCTTGACGACCCCTCGACGGTGGAGGAGAAGGACTACCTCCTGGCGCTGAGCGGGGACGTCATCTTCAAGGGCAGTGTGGGGCGGACCGACCTGCCTGGTGGGGACCAGGTGCAGATGTGGGCCACGCTGCGCTTCCTGGCCCAGGCCGTGGACCCGGCCACGGTGCTCCTGCCCGGGCACGGGGCGGTGACGACGATGGAGCACGAGCACCGCGGCAACCCCTACCTGGCTGAGGCCAAGGTCCGCGGCGGGGACCGACACGCCTGATCCTGTGCGCTCCGCGCCCGTGGTGCCCGGGGTTCTGCGCCGGTGTCAGGACGTGGGAGAATGCCGGCCATGGCCTCATCCGTATCCGCGCGCCCAGCCCAGTCCACCCTGTCCGGTTTCCCCGAGTGGCTTCCCGCCGGACGTGTCATCGAGCAGCATTTCATCGACACCCTGAGGCACACCTTCGAGCTCCACGGCTACAGCGGTATCGAGACCCGCGCGGTGGAGCCCCTGACCCAGCTGACGAAGAAGGGGGAGACCTCCAAGGAGGTCTACCTCCTGTCCCGTCTCCAGGCTGATCCCAGCGAGCGGGAGCAGGAGGTCGATCCGGCCAAGCAGCTAGGCCTGCACTTTGACCTCACCGTGCCCTTCGCCCGCTACGTCGTCGACAACGCCGGAGTCCTGCACTTCCCCTTCAAGCGCTACCAGATCCAGAAGGTCTGGCGTGGTGAGCGCCCGCAGGAGGGCCGCTTCCGCGAGTTCTACCAGGTGGATATCGACGTCGTGGGTGACGGCGCCCTGCCGCTGCACTACGACGTCGAGGCCCCGCTCATCATGCACGAGGCCCTGTCCGCCCTGCCGATCCCGGCCGTGACCATCCACGTGTCCAACCGCAAGGTGGCCCAGGGCTTCTACCAGTCCATCGGCATCGGCGACGACCAGCTCATCGAGGTCCTGCGCGTGGTGGACAAGCTCGACAAGATCGGTCCCGAGGCCGTGGCGGCCGAGCTGGTTGAGGCTGTCGGGACCACGCAGGCCCAGGCGCAGGCGGCCCTGCGCCTGGCCACGATCTGCTCCCCGGACCCGCAGGCCGTGCGTGAGGCGGTGGCCCAGGCCCTTGACGGCGCTGAGCCCACCGAGCTGCTGGCCACGGGCCTGGATGAGCTGTCCGGCCTGCTGACCACCGCCGCCCGCCGTCGTCCCGGCGCGATCGTGGCGGACCTCAAGATCGCCCGAGGCCTGGACTACTACACCGGGACCGTCTACGAGTCCTTCATGGCCGGGGCCGAGGACCTGGGATCGGTGTGCTCGGGCGGGCGCTACGACTCCCTGGCCTCCAACGGCAAGCGCACCTTCCCGGGCGTGGGCATCTCGATCGGACTGTCCCGCCTGCTCTCACGCGTCATTGCCGACGAGCTGGTCGAGGTCAGCCGGGCGGTGCCGACGGCCGTCCTCGTGGCCGTGACCGACGAGGAGCACCGAGCTGCCTCGGACGCCGTGGCTGACGCCTTGCGCCGACGCGGCATCGCCACCGACGTCGCGCCCACCGCGGCCAAGTTCGGTAAGCAGATCAAGTTCGCGGACAAGCGCGGGATCCCCTTCGTCTGGTTCCCCGGCGCCCAGGGCGAGGAGGACTCCGTCAAGGACATCCGCTCCGGCGAGCAGACCCCGGCCGACGCGCAGACCTGGGTGCCCTCCGACCCGCAGGACCTGCGTCCCCAGCTGCGGGTACGCGGTGCCTGACACCCTCCTGACGCAGGTCGCCGGACTGCGAGCCTGCCTGGACGCCGTCGAGCTGCCCTACCGGCTGCCCGGCGCCGAGGCGAGCCGTCGGCAAGCCCATGACCTGGCGGCGCAGCTGGGCGGCTACGTCCTGCCGCGCCTGGAGTCGGCTGACGCCCCCGTGCTCGCGGTCGTCGGCGGCTCGACAGGCGCCGGCAAGTCCACCCTCGTCTCCTCGCTGGTGGGACAGGCGGTGGTGGCCTCCTCGGCCATCCGCCCCACGACGCGCCGGCCCGTGCTGCTGCACGCCCAGGGCGAGGGCCACTGGTTCGAGACCGACCGGGTGCTGGGCACGCTGGCGCGCGTGCGCGTGGACGCCCTGGCCGCGGCCACGCCTCCGGCCTTGGTGACGCCGCGCGAGCTGGAGCTGCGCGCCAGCTCGCAGCTGCCGGCGGGCATCGCGCTGCTGGACGCCCCGGACGTGGACTCCGTGGTCGATGACAACCGCGCCTTGGCCGCCACCCTGCTGGCCAGCGCGGACCTGTGGGTCTTCGTCACCACCGCCGCGCGTTACGCCGACGCCGTGCCCTGGCGGCACCTGCGTGAGGCGGCCCAGCGGGACGTCACCGTTGCGGTGGTCCTCAACCGGGTCCCGGCCCAGGCGCAGGAGGTCGAGGAGGACCTGCGCTCACGGCTGGGTGCCGCGGGCCTAGAGGACTGCCCGGTCTTTGTCATCCCTGAGACCGCTCGCGACGGGGACGGGCTGCTTGCCCCCGACGAGGTTGAGCCCGTGCGTAGCTGGCTGTGGTCACTGGCCGCCGACGCCCAGGCTCGCCGTCAGGTCGCCAGGCGCACGGTTCACGGGGCGCTCGAGGCTGCCGTGGCGCAGGCGAGCCATGTTGGCGACGCCCTGGAGAGCCAGGAGACACAGCGCCAGGAGCTGGCGCAGGAGGCCCAGGCCTGCCACGAGCGTGCCGGGCGGCGGGTCGCCGAGGCCGTGTCTGACGGAACGATCCTGCGCGGTGAGGTCCTGGCCCGGTGGCAGGACCTGGTGGGAACCGGCCAGTGGCTGCGAGGGCTGGAGCGGCAGGTCTCCCGGCTGCGTGACCGGGTCTCGGCGGCGCTCCTGGGCAGACCCACCCCGGCCGCCCAGGTGGGGGAGGCGATCGAGTCCAGCGTCGTCGACCTGCTCGTGGCTGAGGCCGGTGGGGCCGCCAGCCAGACGCTCCGGTCCTGGCGGCGCGTGGGGACCCTGCCCAGCCGCACGGGCCAGGCGGCTCAGTGGGGAGCAGGGGAGGAGGACCTGCGCGAGCGCGCGGGTGAGCTGGTGCGTGGTTGGCAGGCTGGTGTGCTGGAGATGGTGCGTGCCGAGGGCACGGACAGACGCCTGACGGCGCGTGTCCTGTCCTACGGGGTGGGAGGAGTCGGCGTGGCGCTCATGGTGCTGGTCTTCGCCCACACCGGCGGACTGAGCGGCGCCGAGGTCGGGATCGCGGGAGGTACCGCCTTGGTGGCGCAGCGGCTGCTGGAGGCTGTCTTCGGCGACCAGGCGATGCGCACGATGGCTAAGCGTGCCTATGACGACCTCATGAGGCGGGTCCAGGAGCTGCTTGCCACGCAGCAGCGCGCCGTCCTGAAGACCCTGCCGAGCAGCGCACCTGAGTCCGGCCTCCTGCGCGAGCATGTCAGAGGGGTCGAGGTAGCCGTGCAGGAGTGGCGATGAGCAAGACCCTCCAGGACAAGCTGGCCGCCCTGGACCAGGCGGTCACCCTGGCCCAGGAGCTGGACGAGCCCACCCTTTCCGCAGCCCTTGCCCCGGCCCATGACCTGCTCACACGAGCCGGCCAGCGGCGTGCCCTCGCCCCGCTGTCCTGCGTCGTGGCCCTGCTGGGAGCCACCGGCTCGGGCAAGTCGAGCCTGTTCAACGCGCTCCTGGGTAGCGAGGTCGCCCAGGCCTCCCTTCGCCGCCCGACGACGACGGCGCCGCTGGCCGCTCTTTCCCCCACACAGGCCGATGAGGCTAGCGAGCTCCTGGACTGGCTGGAGGTGACTCAGCGGGCCTGGGTGCCGGCGGACCTGGGGGAGCGCACGATCCTGCTGGACCTGCCCGATATCGACTCTGACGAGCCGTCTCACCGCGCGAGCGCGGCGCGTCTGGCCGGGATGGTGGACGTGCTCGTGTGGGTCCTGGACCCGCAGAAGTACGCCGACGGCGTCGTGCATCACGGCTTTCTCGCGCCGATGGCCGCTCACAGCGCGGTCAGCGTCGTCGTCCTCAACCAGGTCGACCGGCTCACCCAGGACGAGCAGGCGGCGCTGGCCTGCCACCTGAGCCAGCTGTTGGCGGGCGAGGGCTGGGCCACCGTGGCGCCGGTGCTCGTCAGTGCCCGCACCGGCCAGGGCGTAGAGAAACTGCGTGACACGATCCGCCAGGTCGCTGGGCGTCGGGAAGCGGCGAGCGCCCGGCTGGAGGCGGACCTGCGGACGGTGGCACGCGCGGCCAGCCAGGCTGTGGGCGGGCCAGGCGAGATGGAGGGGAGAGCCAGCGAGGCTGACCAGCGGGCCGCTCTGGCTGAGCTGGAGGACGCCGCGGCTGCGGCCGCGGGCGTGGAGACGGTCACGCGCGCCGTCGGCCGTAGCCTCGTCCTGCAGGCCGCAGGCTACGTCGGCTGGCCACCGCTGCGGTGGGTGGCGCGACTGCGTAAGGACCCGCTACGCGGCCTGCACCTGAGCGCTGGAAGAGCTGGGCAGCCCACCGGCCAGCCTCGTGGCGTCACGCCCAGGAGCGAGGTCATCGGCCGCAGCTCCTTGCCTCCTGTCCGCCCCGCGGCCAGCGGCCGCCTGCGCACCGCAGCTCGGCAGTGGTCCGCGGCGCTCGCTTCCCACCTGCCCGAGCCCGCACGCGACGAGATCGTCAGCCACGGTGAGGAGCGTGCCGAGGCGCTCCTGGAGGACCTGGACGTGGCGGTGAGCCGCACCCCGCTCATCGCGCCCCGAACCCCGCGGTGGTGGTCTGCGGCCAGCGTCCTGCAGTGGGCCTTGGTCTGGACGGCCCTGGCTGGTGGCGCGTGGCTGGGGCTCACGCACCTGCTGCGCATGCTGCTTCTGATGGACCTGCAGCCGCCTCGCTGGGGCCTGGTGCCCTGGCCGGCGGTGCTGCTCGTGGGCGGCGTCGTGCTCGGGCTGGTGGCCTGGGTCTTGGGACGGGCCCTGGCACGTGCCGGGGCGCGTCGTGCCCAGCGGCGTGCTGCGCGCAGGCTGCGTGAGGCCACGGACGGCGTCGTGCGCTCAGGCGTGGTCGAACCGGCGCGCGCCGAGGTCAGCCGGTGGGAGGACGTCAGGCGTGTGCTGTCCGAGCTGGCCGCGCCGGAGCGCCGCTAGACCTGTGCGCGATCAGTGACGCAGCACGACGGCGGCCGGCCCCTGCTGGGGCCGGCCGCCGTCGTCAAGATGCTTACCAGCGGTCCCGGTCACGCCCGCGGTCCGAGCGGTAGCCGCCGCGTCCGCCGTCGCGGCCTGCGCGCTCGGAGCGGTAGCCACCACGTCCTTCGTCACGCCGGCCGCGCTCGCCGCGGTAGCCACCACGCTCGCCGCGGTAGCCACCACGTCCTTCGTCACGCCGGCCGCGCTCAGAGCGGTCCTCGCGCCCACCGCGGTCGGAACGGTAGCCGCCGCGGCCCTCGCGGTAGCCGCCGCGTCCGCCGTCGCGACCCTCGTCACGCCGGCCGCGCTCAGAGCGGTAGCCACCACGTCCTTCGTCATGCCGGCCGCGCTCAGAGCGGTCGGAACGGTAGCCGCCGCGTCCGCCGTCCTCACGGCGGGGACGCTCAGCGCGGCGCTGGCTGTGCTCGGAGGGAGCGTTGTCGCTTCCGTCCCAGCCGTGGCCCGGCCCCTGGTCGGGGTGGATCCGCAGCTCGCGGCCGCCGAAGGTCGCCCGTCCCATGGCCTGAAGCTGCTCGTCGCTCAGCGGTGTGTGGATCTCGACCAGGGAGAAGGACTGCAGGATGTCGATCTTGCCGATATCCGACCCGGAGATCCCTCCCTCGTTGGCCAGTGCGCCCACGATCGCCCCGGGCAGCACGCGGTCGCGGTGACCGACCTCGACCCGGTAGACCGTGCCGGTGCCGTCCTCGTGACGGCGCCCGCCGCGGCTGGCGCCAGGCTTGCCCTCGATCCGGTCACGGCCGCGCCCACGCTCGCCACGGTCACGTCCGCCCTCGAATGTGGCCGAGACGAAGGTGCCCTCGGAGTCGACGTTCTCCTCGCGGCGCACGCGCTGGCGCGGCTCCTCCTTGCGCTCCTGCCAGGTCTTGGGACCGGCGTCGCCTACGGCGAGGGCCAGCAGCGTGGCCGCCAGGTCGCTCACCTCGATCTCCAGCTCGGCTGCCTTGTCCTGGACCATCTCGGTGTACATCTCCAGCCGGCCGCGCTCGTGGCGCTGCGCCGCCTTGTCCAGCAGCGTGGCCGCGCGGTGGCGTGAGACGTCAGCGGGGGAGGGCAGAGTGATCTCCTCCAGCCTCGTGCCCGTCAGACGCTCGATCTGGCGGAGCTTGCCCTTCTCCTTGGGGGTGAGGAAGGTGACCGCCTCGCCGTGGCGGCCGGCACGGCCGGTGCGGCCGATGCGGTGGACGTAGGCCTCGGCCTCACGAGGTACGTCGAAGTTGACGACCAGGCCGATACGGTCCACGTCCAGGCCACGTGCAGCCACGTCCGTGGCCACCAGCACGTCCAGGGTGCCGCTGCGCAGGCGCTCGACGAGGCGCTCGCGCTCACGCTGGGGGACGTCGCCGGAGATCGCAGCGGCCTGGATCCCTCGGCCTGCCAGCTCGATGGCTACGTCCTCGGCCGTGGACTTGGTGCGCACGAAGACGATGGCGGCCTCAGCCTCGGTGGTGGCCAGGACTCGCGAGACCGCGCCGACCTTGTGGCGGAAGGGCACGACGGCGTAGGTCTGGTGGACCGTGTCCACGGTCGAGGACTGGCGCGAGACCTCTACCCGTGCCGGGTCGCTCAGGTGCTGACGGGCCACCGCCTGGATGGCGGGGGGCATGGTGGCAGAGAACAGCGCCGTCCGGCGCTCGGCAGGCAGGGAGGCGGCGATCGTCTCCACGTCCTCGGCGAAGCCCATGCGCAGCATCTCGTCAGCCTCGTCAAGCACGAAGTAGCGCACAGCGCCCAGGTGCAGGGCGCCCTTGTCGATGAGGTCGATGACGCGCCCGGGGGTACCCACGACCACCTGGGCGCCCGACTTCAGGGCGCCGATCTGCGGGCCGTAGGGGGCGCCACCGTAGACGGCGACGACGTCGAGCCCGCGTGAGCGTGAGGCCATGTCCGTGATGGCCTCGGCACTCTGCAGGGCCAGCTCACGGGTGGGCGCCAGGACCAGGGCCTGGACCTCGCCGTCACGGGCGTCGACGGCGTCGAGCAGCGGCAGGCCGAAGGCGGCGGTCTTGCCGGTGCCGGTCTGGGCCACGCCGACGACGTCACGGCCCGACAGCAGGACCGGGATCGCCTCGCGCTGGATCGCGGTGGGGGTGACGTAGCCCATGTCGGTCACGGCCTTGAGCAGGTCAGCAGGCAGGCCGAGATCGGCGAAGGTGACGTCCTCAGGCTTGAGGTCAGCGGCGTCGTCCTGCTCAGCCTCGTCCGCGGAGGCCGCCGAGGCGCTGGTGGGGGCGAAGGGCAGGTGCCCGTCGACCTGGTCCTCCTCCAGCTCCTCGCCCTCAGCGTCGTCCTCGTCAGGCTCAGAGCCGTCCTCGGGATCGTTCTCGGGCAGGTTCAGCTCGCCAGCGGTGTCGACGTCGTCAGGCTCGTCCTCGGACTCGACGAAGCTGTCGAGCTCCTCGTCCGGGGTCTGGGAGGAGGCGCCGGCTACCTCGGCGTTGAACAGGTCGTCCAGGCTCAGGGGGCGATCGCCCTGGCCCGAGGAGGCAGAAGATGCAGTGGACCCAGTGGTGCTACTCATTGATGTTCCCGTCTGTGGCCCGTCGGGGCCGGTCGCGGAGTGTGGGGCAGGTCCCTTCGACCAGCCTCTTGCCGCACCGCACCCACCACACTCGCCCCGCACCAGGCCATGGACGGCGGTGACTGACGGGCTTGACGCACAGACTCACGGGTCCCTGCCCGCCTCCAGGGACGGTGCAGGACCCGAACGGGGCTGACAGCACGGATCGCTCCTGCCTCGAAGGTTACGGGGCCGGGAGCCAAACGGCGAGGGCTGGCGCGCCGCACCGCCTCAGGTCACACGTGAGGCCGGACACCAGGTGAGGCATTCCTGAACCGTGCGTGTGCTCCTGTAGGATGCGTGAGCATCATCTCATTTCCACCTCGGCGCTCGCGCCGACCAGCCACCGGGATCCTACCTTGAGCCTTCTGTCACGCTTCTCGCGCCCTGACCCGACGCCGCGGGCAGGCGCGGACTCATCGCAGGTGCTCGCGCCACTGAGCCAGGACCGGTTGCTTGCTCTGTTCAAGGAGCGGGACTGGCGCTACTTCATCGACTCCGACGGCGACCTGGGCGGGATATGGGACGATGCTACTTTCTACTTCAACCTGGGTGGGCAGAAGCAGGAGGTGCTGCGCATCTGGGCACAGCTGCCAGGCACCATCGACGCCAGCCACCTGGAGCAGGTGCGCACGGTCCTGGACGCCTCGCACCGGCGCAGCGCCTGGCCCACCGCGTGCTACCGGATTGACGACGACGGCGAGGTGCGGGTCTTCGCCTGCCACGCGGTGGATTACGAGTACGGTCTGAGCGATCTCCAGCTGGCCCAGCACGTGGACTGCGCGATCGCCACGGTCAACGGTCTGTTCGCAGATCTCAACGAGGTGCTAGGACGGTGAGGGGCGTGCGAGGTCTCTTCTCCAGGGCGCGGCGCCGGGACTCTGGCGCTGCCAGCGCGCCGGACGCCCAGCAGGTGCGTCCCCTCACGCGTGAGCGTGTGCAGGAGCTGCTCGAGCGTCACGGCTGGGTCTACGAGACGGACTGTGACGGCGACCTGGTAGGACGCTGGGACGATGACCTGCTGACTTTCATGGTGCGTGGCGAGAGCGGGGAGATGCTCAACGTCATGGGTTACATGCTTGAGGACCTGCCCCTGGAGCGCCTGGATGAGGTGCGCTTCGCGCTGGAGGACTGGCACCGCGAGCACATCTGGCCCACCTGCTTCTGGCGCGAGAACGATGACGCCCTGACCTTCTCCGTCGGCGCCTCCCACATGGTCGACTGGGAGCACGGGGTGGCTGACTGCCAGCTCGAGCAGCAGGTGGCCTGTGCGATGGGAACGATCGCTGACGCCTTCGCGGATGTGCGGAGCCGGCTCGCACTGCGTGCCGACAACCTGAACGAGAGCCAGTGGTGATGACTGAGCACTTCCAGGGTCCGGGCTACGGCATCACTGCGACCAACGGGTCCTCGCAGGTGCCGCTGTCTACGGTGGGCCTGGCGAGCATCCTGTCTGAACGTGGTTGGCAGGCCCGCTTCGATGGCGAGGGTGACCTCATCTGGGACTCGCCCTTCGGCCCCTGCTTCTTCCAGGTCTACGGTGACCGCCATGACACGCTGTCGGTACAGGCTCAGTTGCCGGCGCTCGTGCCCGCGGACCCGGAGGCTCAGGTCTGAGGCGTCGTCGACCAGTGGCGCCGAGAGGTTCCGTGGGCGACGGGCGCGGTGCACATGCGCCTGGCTCCCGGCTTGCCCGGGCAGTGAGCACCAGCGTGCGCTATCCCGACGGGCTGACGGCTGAGCAGATGGCCTACCAGGTCGGCCACGCCGTCCACACCCTCAGCGTGATGCTCTCCGTGGCTGCCGGTCAGCTCGGTCTGGGAACCCTGCCGGTGGCGGACCCGCCGGCGCCCGAGCCCACCAGCGTCCTGCCGCTGCCGAGCAGCCAGCGGGTCCAGGACCTGCTGGCATCTCGTTCCTGGACCTACCAGGTCACGCCCGCCGGCGACGTCGTGCTGCCCTGAGGACAGGACGTCTTCCACCTCATGGTCCGTGGTGGCCGTGGAAGCTCCCTGGTAGTCGTCGGCGACCTGGGGCTGGACCTGCCGGTCTCTGGCCTGGCCGCGCTACGTGACTTGCTGGAAGCCGGCCACCGCAGCCACCCGATGCCCGCCTGCTTCTGGAACCAGCAGGGGCACGCCGTGCGTGTGGGTGCCGCGTACGGGGTGGACTGGGGCGCCGGCGTCACGCAGGCCCAGCTTGCTGCCCAGGTCGACGGCGCGATCACCGCCATGACTGAGGTCTTCGGGCAGCTGCGCACGCAGCTCGCGCGCTGAGCCTGGCCCGCGGCGCCGTCCGTTGTCGGGCAGTGGGAGGGCCGAGCGCTAGGATCACCCTCAGCGCCCGCCCGTCTCGCGGTGCGCTCCGCCGGGCGCCGGAACCATGCGCCCCCCAACGGAAGGGACCACAACCCGTGCTGCGAACCCGCACCGCAGGAAGCCTGCGTCGCACCGACATCGGCCAGACCGTCACCCTCACCGGCTGGGTGGACCGCCGCCGTGACCACGGAGGGGTCGCCTTCATCGACCTGCGTGACGCCTCGGGTATCGCCCAGGTCGTCATCCGCGAGGAGGTCGCCCACGACCTGCGCGCCGAGTACGTCCTTCAGGTCACCGGCGAGGTCAGTGCCCGCCCCGAGGGCAACGCCAACCCCAACCTGCCCACCGGCGAGATCGAGGTCGTCGTCTCCGACGTCGAGATCCTCAACCCCTCCGCCCCGCTGCCCTTCCAGGTCTCCGACCACGCCGAGGATGCTGGAAGCGTGGGGGAGGAGGCGCGACTGAAGTACCGCTACCTCGACCTGCGTCGCTCCTCCATGCAGCACGCCATCCGCCTGCGCTCCCAGGTCTCCCAGGCCGCGCGCAAGGTGCTGGCCAGCCACGACTTCGTCGAGATCGAGACCCCGACGCTCACCCGTTCCACCCCTGAGGGTGCACGCGACTTCCTCGTGCCCGCGCGTCTGGCGCCGGGCTCCTGGTACGCCCTGCCCCAGAGCCCCCAGCTGTTCAAGCAGCTGCTCATGGTGGCCGGGATGGAGCGCTACTACCAGATCGCCCGCTGCTACCGTGACGAGGACTTCCGCGCTGACCGCCAGCCCGAGTTCACCCAGCTCGACATCGAGATGTCCTTCGTCGAGCAGGAGGACGTCATCAAGGTCGCCGAGGACGTCCTCAAGGAGGTCTGGGCTCTCATCGGCTACGACCTGCCCACTCCGATCCCGCACATGACGTACAAGGACGCCATGGAGAAGTACGGCTCGGACAAGCCGGACCTGCGCTTCGGCCTGGAGCTGACGGACCTGACCGAGTACTTCAAGGACACCACCTTCCGCGTCTTCCAGAACGAGTACGTCGGATCCGTCGTCATGCCGGGCGGTGCCTCCCAGTCCCGACGCACCTTTGACGCCTGGCAGGAGTGGGCCAAGCAGCGTGGCGCCAAGGGCCTGGCCTACGTCACCGTCTCCGAGGACGGGGAGCTGGGCGGCCCGGTGGCCAAGAACATCACCGAGGCCGAGCGTGCGGGCCTGGCCGAGGCCGCTGGCGCCAAGCCTGGTGACGCGATCTTCTTCGCCGCCGGCGGCGTGGACGCCTCGCGCGCCCTCCTGGGCGCGGCCCGTCTGGAGATCGGCAAGCGCTGCGGCCTCATTGACGAGGACGCCTGGTCCTTCGTGTGGGTCGTGGACGCCCCCCTGTTCAAGCCCTCGGCCGAGGCCAAGGCGGAGGGCGACGTGGCGCTGGGCAAGTCCGCCTGGACCGCCGTCCACCACGCCTTCACCTCGCCCAAGCCTGAGTGGCTGGACTCCTTTGACAAGGACCCGGGCCACGCCCTGGCTTACGCCTACGACATCGTGTGCAACGGCAACGAGATCGGTGGCGGCTCGATCCGTATCCACCGCAACGACGTCCAGAAGCGCGTCTTCAACGTCATGGGGATCGGTGAGGAGGAGGCGCAGGCGAAGTTCGGCTTCCTGCTCGACGCCTTCAAGTTCGGTGCCCCGCCCCACGGTGGCATCGCCTTCGGCTGGGACCGCATCGTCTCCCTGCTCACCCACGCCGACTCCATCCGCGACGTCATCGCCTTCCCCAAGTCCGGTGGCGGCTACGACCCGCTGACGGACGCGCCTGCTCCCATCACGCCCGAGCAGCGCAAGGAGGCCGGCGTGGACACCGTGCCTGAGGACAAGGACGCCAAGGCTGCGGCCAAGGCGGACTGAGCACTCACGCCTCAGCCTCGCCCAGGCTGAGGCGGCACCGCGGCCGGCGGCCACGCACGAGCGTGAGCCGCCGGCCGCCGTCGTCCTGGGAGTCGGCCCCGTCCGGCCCCGCGGGCGTCGAGACCTGGAGCACAATAGGGCCATGTCGCGCTACATCGAGCTCCACCCGGTCAACCCGCAGGCACGCCTGGTCTCCAAGGTCGTGGACACGCTTCACGACGGCGGCCTGGTCGCCTACCCCACGGACTCCGGCTACGCGCTGGCCTGCGCCCCGGGGAACAAGGAGGGCCTGGACCGCATCCGGGCCATCCGACAGCTCGATGACAAGCACAACTTCACCTTCGTGTGCGCCGACTTCGCCCAGGCCGGCCCGCTGGCGATCGTGGGCAACAACGCCTTCCGCCTCATCAAGCGCCTGACTCCGGGGCCGTGGACCTTCATCCTCAAGGGCACCAAGGAGGTCCCCCGGATGACGCTCAACCCCAAGAAGCACACGCTGGGCGTGCGCATCCCTGACCACGCCATCACCCAGGCGCTCGTGGCCGGCTTCGGCGCCCCGATCCTGTCCTCAACCTTCATCCGTCCCGGCAACGAGGAGCCCGAGACCAGCGGCTGGGAGATCGAGGACGCCCTGGGTCACCTCATTGACGTCGTCATCGAGGGGCCGGTGACCTCCACCGAGCCGACGACGGTGGTGGACCTGACCAGTGACGTCCCCGAGGTCGCTCGCGAGGGCGCCGGGGACGTGAGCCTGCTCTAAGGGCACTGTCTCGCTGGCCGCCTCAGTGCCGGATACCGTAGCGCTCGTAGAGGCGGCGCATCGGCTGCGGCGCCCACCAGTTCCACCGACCCAGGAGGGTCATCGTGGCGGGCACGAGCAGCATGCGCACGAGCGTGGCGTCCAGTGCCACGATGACGGCTAGCGCCAGCCCGACCTGCTTGATGATGAGCAGGTCGCCTCCCACGAAGCCGAGGAAGACCAGCACCATGATCAGCGCCGCCGAGGTGACGATCCGTCCTGAGTGCTGCAGGCCGCGCTCGACGGCGGTGTCGTTGTCGCAGCCGGCGTCCCAGTACTCCTTGATCCGGGCCAGGATGAAGACCTCGTAGTCCATAGCCAGCCCGAATCCGACGCCGACGGCGGTGACCACGACGTAGGCCTCCACACCCCCGATCGGGGTGAAGCCGAGCAGACCGGTCAGGTGCCCCTCCTGGAAGACCCACACGAGGACCCCGATCGAGGCGGCCAGGGACAGGGCGTTGATGACCAAAGCCTTGAACGGGACGAGCACCGATCCGGTCATGAGGAAGAGCAGCACGAAGGTTGCCAGGGCGATGACGGCGACCACCCAGGGCAGGCCGTCCAGCACGGCGGAGCGGAAGTCCAGCTGGCTGGCCGCCTGCCCGGTCACCCAGGTGTCGGCGGGGGCGGCCAGGTCCCGCACCGCCTGGACGGCCCGCTCGCTGGAGGCCTGCGTACCGTCTCCGGCCAGGTCGAGGTAGACCACGGTGTACTGCCCGGCGGTGGCGGACTGGAGCACCGAGTCCACTCCCGGGGCGGCAGCGACCTGGTCATTGATGAAGGTGGTCACCTCCTGCCCGGTCGCGGCGATGATGAGGGTGGCGTCCTGCTGCTGGGTGGCGGGATAGTCCTCCTGCAGGACCGTGAGGTAGGTGCGCTGGGGCGAGGCGCTGGGCAGCAGCTCGGTGGTGGAGGTGAGCAGGTGCATGCCGCGCACCGGCAGCGCCAGGGCGACCAGGATGAGGAGGCAGGCTCCCAGCACGAGCCAGGGCACCCGGTGGACCGCACGCGCCAGGCGTGAGAAGAAGCCCTCCTGGCGGGTGACGTCGCCAAGGTGGCGCTGCAAGGTCCCCAGCACCGGCAGTCGTCCCAGCGGTGAGGGCCGAGCCAGTCGCTCTCCCGCCAGCACCAGGACGGCGGGAACGAGGGTGAGTGCCGCGGCGACGGCGATGAGGACGACGGCGATCGAGGCCACAGCGATCGAGCGCAGGACGTCGGTGCCCATGAGCAGGAGCGAGAACAGGGAGATGGCGACGGTCAGGCCCGAGAACAGCACGGTACGGCCGGCGGTCGTGATCGTCGTCGTCAGGGCCTGGGCTACCGGGCCGCTACGACGGCTACGACGTCGGTTGCGGCGGGCCTGGCCCGCACCTGCGCTCTCCTGCGGCACCTGAGCCGGCTGTGCGAGCTCCTCGCGGTAGCGCGAGGTGATGAGCAGGGCGTAGTCGATCGACAGGCCCAGGCCGATAACGGTGACGATATTGACGACGAAGGACTGCAGGTCCACGAGCGTGGAGGCGATCCACAGCACGCCGAAGGAGCCTGCGATGGAGGACAGGGCCCCCAGGATGGGCATCCCGGCCGCCAGGAAGCCGCCGAAGACGAGCACCATGACCACGAGGGTCACCGGCAGCGCGATCATCTCCCCGCGCACGAGATCGGACTCCACCTGCTGGCTGACCGCGGCGGACATGAGGTGGTCATCGGAGACGATGCCCTGGGCTGTGGCGCTGACCGACCGCAGCTCGCCGGGAACCTGGGCCAGGCGGGCCTCGACCTGCTCGACCATGTCGGCGACCTTCTCCTGGTACTCCTGGTCGTCGGGGGAGGAGACCTCCTCGCCGTTGGGGTCGACCGTGACGACCAGAAGGAAGCCATCGAGGTCCTTGGAGGCCAGGACGCGGGCGGCCGGCTGGTCGAGCATGCCGGGGACGACGAAGGGGTCGAGGACGTTGGTCTGGCCGACCAGGGACCCCAGCTCCTTGTGGACAGGCTCCAGCGCCGTGGCCACGGCCTGCTGGGTCGTGGCCTGTGAGATGTCGACGCCGGTGACCAGGAGGCTGACGGTCTGTGCGTCCCCGGTCAGGGTCGAGATGATCTCCTCGCCCTGGGCCGACTGGGTGCCGCCGATGGTGGCGGCGTCGGTCTCCAGGCGGTCAAAGAGCCCTTTGCCGCCCAGTCCGGTCAGGGCCAGAACCATGAGCACGGCCGCGAGCGCGGCCCAGACGGCGACGACGATCCAGGCGTCCTTGAGGAGACGTCGTGCGAGCCAGGTGAGCATGAGGTCATTGTCCCACGAGAGATAGGCTCGGCCTGTGGACCTGTTTGACAGCGCCGGGCGGGACGAGGTGGGCCTGCCCGTGGACCCGCACGCCCCTCTGGCGGTGCGGATGCGCCCGCGTACCCTCGACGAGCTCGTGGGCCAGGGGCACCTGCTGACCGCCGGCTCGCCGCTGCGGCGCCTGGTCTGCCCGGCGGACGACGGCGGTGTGGCGGGCGCGGGGGTGTCCTCAGTGATCCTGTGGGGCCCTCCCGGAACCGGAAAGACCACCCTGGCCTACCTCGTGGCCCGGGGATCGGGGCGCCGTTTCGTCGAGCTGAGCGCCGTGACCGCCGGGGTCAAGGACGTGCGCGCCGTGGTCGAGGCGGCCAGGAGGCTGCTGGCCTCCAGCGGCGAGGAGACGGTGCTCTTTGTGGACGAGGTCCACCGCTTCTCCCGCTCTCAGCAGGACGCCCTGCTGCCCAGCGTGGAGAACCGCTGGGTCACCCTCATGGCTGCCACGACGGAGAACCCGAGCTTCTCGGTGGTCTCGCCCCTGCTCTCACGCTCCTTACTGCTGACGCTTCATCCCCTGTCTGCCCAGGACGTGGGCAAGGTGGTCGACCGCGCGCTCGTCGACGAGCGTGGCCTGGGCGACGCCGTGGGTATCGAGGAGGAGGCCCGGGAGCAGGTCGTGCGCATGGCCGGCTCGGACGCACGCAAGTCCCTCACCGTCCTGGAGGCGGCAGCCGGGGCGGTGCTCTCGCGCAGCCAGGAGGCCGGCCAGGACCAGTCGCGCCCGGTGATCACGCTGACCGACGTCGAGCAGGCCGCGGACGTGGCCGCGGTGCGCTACGACCGCCAGGGTGACCAGCACTATGACGTCATCAGCGCCTTCATCAAGTCGATGCGGGGCTCGGACCCGGACGCGACCCTGCACTACCTGGCGCGCATGATCGCGGCGGGGGAGGACCCGCGCTACATCGCCCGGCGCATCACCATCCACGCTGCCGAGGACGTCGGGCTGGCTGACCCCTCGGTGCTGACCACGGCGGTGGCCGCGCAGCAGGCGGTGACGCTGATCGGTATGCCGGAGGCCCAGCTGGTCCTGGCCGAGGCGGCGCTGGCTGTGGCTACGGCGCCCAAGTCCAATGCCGTGACGGTGGGTATCTCCCAGGCCCTGGCGGACGTGTCAGCGGGCAAGGGCGGGGCGGTGCCGCCCCATCTGCGCGACGCCCACTACGCCGGTGCCAAGGCGCTGGGCCACGGGGAGGGCTATCTCTACCCCCATGACTTCCCTCACGCCGTCGTCGCCCAGCAGTACCTGCCTGAGGAGCTGGCCCACGCGCGTTACTACGAACCCACCTCCCACGGGCACGAGAAGCAGCTGGCGGCTCGGCTGGAGGCCGTGCGGCGGATCCTGGGTCGCCCGTGAGGTGCGCGCTGACCGGCCCGGGCTGGCTGCCAGGCGTGGTGGCGACCCTGGCCACCGGGCTCGTGGCCGGCTTCCTGTCCGGCCTGTTCGGCGTAGGTGGGGGACTGGTCATCGTGCCCGCCCTCATGGCCGTGCTCGGCATGGACCAGCGCCGGGCCGCGGCCACCTCGCTGGCCGCGATCGTGGTGACGGCGGCGGTGGGCTCAGCCTCCTACGCCGCCCGGGGTGAGATCTCAGTGGTCGGGGCGGGCGTCCTCGTGGCCGGCTCGCTCCTAGGAGCGCAGCTCGGCACCTGGCTGCTGCGCAGGCTTCCTGAACGTGTCCTGCCGTGGACGCTCATCGGCTTCGTGGCCCTGGTCATCATCACCCAGCAGCTGCGGGTACCGGTGCGGCAGGCGGCGCTTGAGCTCGACCCTGCGCGCGTGGTCGCCCTGGTGGGGGTGGGCGTGGTGGCGGGTGTGCTCTCAGGCCTGGTGGGGGTAGGCGGTGGCAGCGTCATCGTCCCTGGTCTGGAGCTCGTGGTCGGCGTGGGCGACCTCCTGGCGCGCGGCACCTCCCTGCTGGTCATGATCCCCACCGGGATCGCTGGGACGGTCTCCAACGCCCGTCACCACATGGTGGACCTGAGGACCAGCCTGCTCGTGGGCGTGGCCGCGGTGGCAGCGGCGCCGCTGGGGGTGAGCAGCGCGGCCGCCCTGAGCCCGGCGGCCGGTAACGTGGCCTTCAGCCTGTTCCTCCTCGCCGTCGTCGTCCACACCCTCGTGCGCAGCCGACGCTGTGTCCGGGCCTCGCAGCAGGGCTGAGGAACGCCTCACACCGGCCTGTCCTGGCTCGCTGACGGGGCCGAGCAACCGCTAGAGTGCCGGGGTTGCCAGTGCGTGCGAGAGTGCGTGCTGGCGCTCCTGGGGTCCTGGCCCTCCGAGGCTGACCCCGCGCCGGAAGCACCCGCTGCCGGCGTGCGACACGATCCGACAGGAAGAAGAGACTTATGAGCTCCTCCCGTTCCCGCCGTCAGGTGCGCCTGTCCCGCGCCCTCGGCATCCCGCTGACCCCCAAGGCCGTGCGCTACTTCGAGAAGCGCCCCTACGGCCCCGGTGAGCACGGCCGTGCCCGCCGTCGCACCGAGTCCGACTACGCCGTGCGTCTGAAGGAGAAGCAGCGCCTGCGCGCCCAGTACGGTATCCGCGAGGCTCAGCTCCAGCGTGTCTTCGAGGAGGCTCGTCGCGAGAAGGGCCTGACCGGTGAGTCCCTGGTTGAGCTGCTGGAGATGCGTCTGGACGCCCTCGTCCTGCGCGCCGGCTTCGCCCGCACCATCGCCCAGGCCCGCCAGGACGTCGTCCACCGTCACATCCTGGTCGACGGCAAGGTCGTGGACCGTCCCTCCTTCCGCGTCAAGCCCGGCCAGACCATCCAGGTTCGCCCGCGTTCGCAGGTCATGGTCCCCTTCCAGATCGCCGCTGCTGGCACACACCGCGACGTGCTGCCCGCCGTCCCGGAGTACCTGACCGTCGAGCTGGAGAAGCTCTCGGCCACGCTCGTGCGTCGTCCCAAGCGCGACGAGGTCCCCGTGACCTGCGACGTCCAGATGGTCGTCGAGTACTACTCGCGCTGATCACGCCCCGCGCGTGACGCAGCCGGGCGCCCCGAACCGCTGGCCGGTTCGGGGCGTTCCGGTTTTCCGGGGTAGTCTCAGCCCTGGTCTTTTACACTCGTACCACTGAGGAAACAGAGCACACTCCTATGCGCACCTCCGAGATCCGCTCACGCTGGCTGGACTACTTCGCCTCGCAGGGCCACGAGATCCGTCCCTCGGTCTCGCTGGTCTCCCCGGAGCCCTCCATCCTCTTCACCGTCGCCGGCATGGTGCCCTTTATTCCCTACATCCTGGGCACGGAGCAGGCGCCGTGGCCTCGCGCCGCCTCGGTGCAGAAGTGCATCCGCACCAATGACATCGACAACGTCGGCCGCACCACGCGTCACGGCACCTTCTTCCAGATGAACGGCAACTTCTCCTTCGGGGACTACTTCAAGGAGGGGGCCATCTCCTACGCCTGGGACCTGCTGACCGGGCCCCAGTCCGAGGGCAAGTACGGCCTGGACGGTGATCGGCTGTGGATGACGATCTGGGAGAAGGACGAGGTCTCCTGGAACCACCTGACCAAGGTGATCGGTGTGCCGCAGCAGCACGTCCAGAAGCTGCCCTTTGAGGAGATCTCCTGGTCCACCGGCCAGCCCGGCCCCGCCGGTGCCTGCTGCGAGATCCACTACGACCGCGGCGCCCAGTACGGTCCGGACGGCGGCCCGGTGGCCGATGCTCAGGGTGACCGCTTCCTGGAGATCTGGAACCTCGTCTTCGATGAGTTCCTGCGCGGGGAGGGCGAGGGCCACGACTTTGAGCTCGTCGGCAAGCTCGACCAGACCGCCATTGACACCGGTGCGGGCCTGGAGCGGCTGGCCTTCATCATGCAGGACAAGCCCAACATGTACGAGATCGACGAGGTCTACCCCGTCATCGCGGCTGCTGAGGCGATGAGCGGCAAGAAGTACGGCCTGGGAGCGGCCGGCCCTAGCGCGGGGCAGGCCTACGAGGACGACGTGCGCATGCGCGTGGTCGCCGACCACGTCCGCAGCGCCCTCATGCTCATTGGCGACGGCGTGCGCCCGGGCAACGACGGCCGCGGCTACGTGCTGCGTCGCCTCATCCGCCGCGCGGTGCGCTCCATGCGTCTGCTCGGCGTGCTGGACGCAGCGATGCCCACCCTGCTGACAGCCTCCAAGGACGTCATGAAGCTGTCCTACCCCGAGCTGGAGACCGGCTGGGCGCAGATCTCCGAGGTCGCCTACGCCGAGGAGGACGCCTTCCGCCGTACCCTGGCCGCCGGCACGACGATCCTGGACACGGCCGTGGCCGCCGCCAAGGAGAAGGCCAAGGACTCCGGGACCAAGCCGGTGGTTCCCGGCTCGGTGGCCTTCGAGCTGCACGACACCTCCGGCTTCCCCATCGACCTGACCCTGGAGATGGCTGCCGAGCAGGGCGTCGAGGTCGACGAGCTCGCCTTCCGCAACCTCATGGCCGAGCAGAAGGAACGGGCCCGCGCTGACGCCCGCGCCAAGAAGGCGGGCCACGCTGACATCCGCGCCTTCCAGGAGATCGAGAAGGCGATGGGTGGTGGCTCCACCTTCCTGGGCTACACCGAGTCCAGCGCCGAGGCGGTGGTCACCGGACTGCTGGTCGACGGCGTCCCACAGCCCGCTGTCACGGCTCCCGCTGAGGTCGAGGTCGTCCTGGACCGCACCCCCTTCTACGCGGAGATGGGTGGCCAGCTCGCCGACCAGGGCGTCATCCGCCTGGCTGACGGTGGCGTCGTCGAGGTCGTCGACGTCCAGGCTCCCATCCGTGGCCTGTCAGTCCACCGCGGTCGACTGACCGAGGGCACGATCGCGTTGGGTGAGCGTGCCTACGCTGAGATCGACTCCGCCCGCCGCCTGGCGATCGCTCGGGCGCACACCGCGACCCACATGGTCTACGCGGGCCTGCGCCAGGTGGTCAACGAGCATGCCGACCAGGCCGGAAGCGAGAACTCTCCGTCCCGCCTGCGCTTTGACTTCCGCCACGGCTCGGCGCTGTCGGCCGGCCAGGTGGGCGACATTGAGGCCCTGGTCAATGACAAGCTGGCCCAGGACCTGACGGTACGCACCGACGTCATGAGCCTGGACGAGGCTCGCCAGGCCGGTGCCATTGCGCTGTTCGGGGAGAAGTACGGCACCGAGGTCCGCGTGGTCACCATCGGTGACGGCTTTGACAAGGAGCTGTGCGGCGGTACCCACGTGCCCTCCACCGGCCACATCGGCCGGGTGGCGGTGCTGGGAGAGTCCTCCATCGGCTCGGGCGTGCGACGCATCGACGCCCTCGTGGGTGACGGTGCCTACGACTTCCAGGCCAAGGAGCACGCTCTGGTCTCCCAGGTCACGGCCATCGTCGGTGGCCGCTCGGACGAGCTGCCCGAGCGCATCGCCTCGCTCATGACGCGACTGAAGGAGGCCGAGAAGAAGCTCGCTGCAGCCGAGCAGGCGGCCATGGTGGCCAAGGCCGCCGAGGTCGTTGACTCAGCGGAGCGTGTGGGCGGCTACCTCCTGGCTTCGGCCAATCTGGGCAGCGTCGGCTCGGCCGACGCCCTGCGCAGCCTCGTGCTCGACGTGCGCCAGCGCCTGGGGGAGGGCGAGCCGGCGGTCGTGGCCGTGGGCGGAGTCAGCGGCGAGCGCCCGCTGGTCATCGTGGCGACGAACGGGGCCGCCCGAGACCTGGGCGCGAAGGCCGGAGACCTGGTCCGGGTGGCGGCCAAGACCCTGGGCGGTGGTGGCGGCGGTAAGCCGGACCTGGCCCAGGGCGGCGGCCAGGACGCGGCGGCCCTGGACGAGGCGCTGCGCGCGCTCTCACACGCCCTGGCCGGCTGAATCGGCGGTGCCTGTGCGCTTGGGAAGTAGACTCGCCTTTGACGTCGGCAAGGCCCGCGTCGGCGTCGCCCGGTGCGACGCCGACGCGATCCTGGCCGTCCCAGAGTGCACACTGACCCGAGACCGCTACGGAGCCGATCTGGAGGAGGCGGCTGACCTGGTCGAGGACTACGAGGCGATTGAGGTCGTGGTCGGCCTGCCGATCCAGCTCAGCGGCGGCTCCACGGCCTCCACCCGTGACGCGCGTGGCTGGGCCCGTCAGCTAGCGGCGCGCGTCGGCCCGGTTCCGGTACGCCTGGTTGACGAGCGACTCAGTACGGTCAGTGCCCACCAGGCCCTGCACGGCTCAGGACGGCACGCCAAGGACTTTCGACCAGTGGTTGACCAGGCCGCGGCTGTCGTTATCCTCGAGCAGGCCCTGGAGATCGAACGCAGGACGGGGCGGCCAGCAGGCGAGCCCGTGACGCCCAGCCAGAGAGGTGGACTATGAGCCAGGACGACTTCTTCGCCACCTTGGGCGAGGGCGAGGGCGAGGCGCAGCCGCCTGCGCCGCGTCAGACCCGCTCCGCTCGGCGTGAGCGCAGCCGGCAGTGGCTCCAGCAGCGTCGGCGGCGTCGCCGTCGCGCTCTCATCTCTACCCTCGTCCTCGTCCTGGTGCTGGCCGGCGTCGGGTTCGTGGCCTACCAGGCCCTGGACGTGGTCAAGGGCGCGGTCAGCGGCTCGGGTACGGTCTCGGACTACACCGGGGCCGGTACCGGTGAGGTGGTCGTGACCATTCCTGAGGGCGCCTCCGGCGGCGAGATCGGTCAGATCCTCAAGGACGCCGGCGTCGTGGCTACGGTGGGAGCCTTCACTGACGCCTATGCCGCCAACTCCAACGCCTCCAAGATCCAGGCCGGCACCTACACCCTGCGCCTGCAGATGTCGGCTGCCAACGCGGTGGCGGCCCTGCTGGACCCGGCCTCGCGATCGGACCACACCCTGACCATCCCCGAGGGCTACACCATGGCCCAGGTCAAGGACCGCCTGGTCTCCGTGGCCGGCTTCACCTCCGAGGAGGTCGACGCCGCCTTCGCTGACGCCTCAGGTATCGGTCTGCCTGAGGCCGCCGGTGGCCAGGTGGAGGGCTGGCTGGCGCCGTCGACCTACGACGTGCCGGAGAACGCGGCGGCGACTGACGTCGTGGGGGCGATGGTGAGCCTGACGCTCTCCCGTCTGGAGTCGGCGGGCGTAGCGGCCTCCGACTACGAGACCGTGCTCATCAAGGCCTCGATCGTCGAGCGTGAGGTCGCCTCGGCCAGCTACTACGGCCAGGTGGCCCGGGTGATCGAGAACCGCCTGGCGGACACTGACGGCGAGACCAAGGGCAGGCTGCAGATGGACTCCACCGTGCTCTACGGGCTCGGACGTACCGGAGGCATCCCGACGGCGGACGAGGTCGCCGACGCCTCCAACCCGTACAACACCTACCAGCACGAGGGCCTGCCGCCCGGCCCGATCTCCAACCCCGGTCTGGAGGCGATCCAGGGCGTCATCAACCCTCCGGCCGGTGACTGGCTGTACTTCGTCACGGTCAACCTGGACACCGGAGAGACGCTCTTCTCAGCCACTCACGAGGAGCAGCTGAAGAACACTGAGCAGCTGACCGCCTGGTGCCAGGAGCATGCCGAGACCTGCTCGGGGCAGTCGACCAGCAGCGCCGGGAACTGACCATGTCTGTCAGGCACCGCGCCGCCGTCATCGGTCAGCCGGTCGCACACTCCCTGTCACCGGTGCTGCACCGAGCGGCCTATGAGGACCTAGGCCTGGAGGACTGGGAGTACCTCAGCCGTGAGGTCGCGCCGGGTGAGCTGGAGGAGCTCTTGGCTCGGCTGGGGGCACCGGCGGGCGAGGCTCCTACCTGGGAGGGGCTGAGCGTGACGATGCCGCACAAGCAGCGCCTGCTCACTCTCGTTGACATCGTCGATCCTCTGGCGCAGACGGTGGGGGCCGCCAATACGGTGGTTGCTCAGCGCTCAGGTACGGGCCCGGCGCTGCTGGCGGCCTTCAACACCGACGTTGCCGGGATCGTCGGGGCGCTGCGTGAGACTGCCGGGCCCGCGGCAGCAGGAGGCGGCACGGCCTTCGTCCTCGGCTCGGGAGCGACGGCCTGCTCGGCCCTGGCGGCGCTGACCGAGCTGGGCGCGCGCAGGATCGTCGTCGCGGCGCGCCATCATGCGGGTCCCGGCCGGGCCCTGGCAGCGGCGCACCGGATGGGGCTGGAGATCGAGGCGCTGACCTGGCGCCCGCAGGAGGAGGCCTCCTGCCGTGAGGTGGCCCAGGCCCTCGCCGGTGCGCAGCTGGCGGTGTCCACCCTGCCGGCTGGCGCGGCGGACGCGCTCGTGCCTGCGCTGCGCCGGGTCGCTGGATCGCGCTCGGCGCTGGAGCAGGCCACGCTGCTCGACGTCGTCTATGACCCGTGGCCGACTGCCCTGGCTGCTGCCTGGCAGGAGGCCGGGGGAGTGGTGGCTCCGGGCTGGCTCATGCTGCTCCACCAGGCCGTGCCGCAGGTGCGACTCATGACCGGTCACCTTCCGGATGCGCAGGTCATGCGTCGCGCCGTCCTCCAGGCGCTGTCCGCCCGGTAGACCCGTGCGCTGAGACCCCGGCCGACGGCGTCGGTGGCGTGTGGGAAGATGGCGTCATGCTGCGATGGACGACTGCCGGTGAGTCACACGGCCAGGCCCTGACCGCCCTGCTAGAAGGCGTGCCGGCGGGTGTGGAGATTACGAGCGAGCAGATCAGTCGCGCGCTGGCACGCCGGCGCCTCGGGCACGGACGCGGTGCCCGTCAGGCCTTCGAGGCTGACGCCCTGACGATCCTGGGCGGCGTGCGCCACGGGCGCACGATCGGCTCGCCGGTGGCGCTGCAGATCGGCAACTCCGAGTGGCCCAAGTGGTCGGTGGTGATGAGCCCCGACCCGGTGGACCCGGCCGCGCTGCTCGTGGACGCCGGCACTGGGGACGAGCGCGAGATCGCGCGCAACCGGCCCCTGACCCGGCCCAGGCCCGGGCACGCAGACCTGTCCGGCATCCTCAAGTACGACCTTCCTGACGCCCGTCCGGTCCTGGAGCGGGCCTCGGCCCGCGAGACGGCTGCCAGGGTCGCCCTGGGTGCGGTGGCCAGCGCGCTGGCGGAGCAGGTGGCCGGTATCCAGCTGGTCAGCCACGTGGTGCGTGTGGGCTCCGTGGCCCTGCCCGACGACGCCGCCCGCCCGACCCCGCAGGACGAGGCACGGCTGAGCGCGGACCCGGTGCGGTGCACGGACCCGCAGGTCAGCGCCCGGATGGTGGCCGAGATCGACGCCGCCAAGAAGTCTGCAGACACGCTGGGCGGCGTCGTCGAGGTCGTGGCTACCGGGGTGCCAGTGGGCCTGGGGAGCTACGTCGAGGCCGAGCGGCGGCTCGACGCCCGTCTGGCCAGCGCCCTCATGGGCATCCAGGCGGTCAAGGGCGTCGAGATCGGTGACGGTTTCGCCGAGGCCGCCCGGCGCGGAAGCGCAGCCCACGACGAGATCCTCGCGGTCAGCTCCGGCCGGCTGGAGCGTGCCTCTAACCGGGCCGGCGGCATCGAGGGCGGCATCTCCAACGGCGCCGATATCGTGGTGCGGGCCGCCTACAAGCCCATCTCGACCGTGCCCCGCGCGCTGCGCACGATTGACCTGGCTGACGGCTCGGCGGCCACGGGCCTGCACCAGCGATCGGATACCACCGCCGTCGTGCCTGGGGCCGTCATTGCCGAGGCCATGGTCGCGCTGGTGCTCGCTCAGGCCCTGCTGGAGAAGACCGGAGGGGACAGCGTGTCAGAGGCCAGGCGTAACCTGGAGTCCTACCTCGCTCGTGTGTCAGAGAGGACCCAGTGGTGAAGTACCAGCCCCGCATCAACACTGACATCCTGCCCATCATCCTCGTCGGCCTGCCCGGTGCGGGAAAGACCACGGTGGCGCGTCAGCTCGCCGTCGCCCTCGGGGTCCAGGTCACTGACACCGACGCCGAGATCCGCCGTCGTGCTCGCGCCACGATTCCCGAGATCTTCGCCGCCGAGGGTGAGCAGGGCTTCCGCGATCGGGAGACCCGCACCCTGCGCCACGTGCTGACCTCCCCGGCGGCGGCCCAGGGCGTGGTGGCACTGGGCGGGGGAGCGGTGCTGCGCGAGGAGAACCGCCGCATGCTCACGGGCCGGCTCGTGATCCACCTGGCGGCTGAGCCCGCGACGGCGGCCGCCCACGTCGGTGACGGTACCGGTCGGCCGCTGATGAGGCCGGCAGGATCGAGCTCGGACGACGAGGACCTGCTGGCCAATCCCATGCTCGCGCGCATGGAGGAGCTCCATCGCGCCCGTCACCACCTGTACGAGGAGGTGGCGGCCCACACCGTGTCCACCGACGGCCTGAGCCCGGAGCAGATCACCTCGCAGATCCTCGCGCTGCTGCGCAAGGTTGAGCCCGCTGGCGCCGGTGCCGCATCAGGCCAGGTTGGCGAGGTGCCGACCCGCACCCCGGTAGCGGTCCCGATCGGCGCGCCTGACGAGCACGGCAAGGTACGCATCCGTGTGGGCGGGGCCCGTCCCTACCACGTGGTCATTGGTCACGAGCTGTCAGCCGACGTCGTCCAGGGCGTTGGCAAGGCTCCTGGAGGGGGCGCGGGCGGCGTGGCGCTCATCCACGCGGACTCGGTAGCCCGGGTGGCCCGACGCTATGAGGCAGCGCTCACCGAGGCGGGCCTGCGCACGAGCGTCATCGAGGTCCCCGGTGGTGAGGCCTCGAAGAACGCCGAGACCCTCTCAAGCCTGTGGGAGGCCCTGGGAGGGGCAGGGATCGGGCGCGACGGCGTCGTGGTCGCTGTGGGCGGCGGAGCGACGACGGACCTGGCTGGCATGGCCGCAGCGACCTGGTTGCGGGGCATCCCGGTGGTCCAGGTGCCTACGAGCCTGCTGGCGATGGTGGACGCGGCCGTGGGCGGCAAGACGGGTATTGACACGGCCGCCGGCAAGAACCTCGTCGGTGCCTTCCACAGCCCAGCCTCGGTCCTGTGCGACCTGGGGAGCCTGGAGACCCTGCCGCAGGCCGAGCTGCGTGCGGGTCTGGGCGAGGTCGTCAAGTGCGGGCTCATGGCTGACCCGGTCATCATCGAGCGGGTCCTGGCCGCTGGTGAGGAGCTGACGCGCTGGAGCGGTTCTGCCCTGGCCGAGCTCGTGGCGCGCTCGGTGGCCGTCAAGGCGGGAGTCGTCGGCCAGGACCTGAGGGAGTCCGGCCTGCGCGAGGTGCTGAACTACGGTCACACCTACGCCCACGCGATCGAGACCGTGACGCACTACCAGTGGCGTCACGGCGAGGCCGTGGCCGTGGGCTGCCTCTACGCTGCCGAGGTGGCCAGGGGCATGGGGATGATGGACGATGAGCTGGTTCGCCTGCACCGTGAGGCCTTTGCCAGCGCCGGGCTGCCGCTGGCCTTCCCCCAGGGGCAAGGACGATGGGAGGAGATGGTGGCGGTGATGCGCCGGGACAAGAAGGTCCGCGCTGGTCGTATCCGCATGGTGCTCCTCGATGCCTTGGCCCACCCGGTGCGAGGCGTGGAGCCTGAGGACTGCGTGCTGGAGGCGGCCCACGAGGCCGTCACGAGGCCGGCGTCATGAACCAGCCTCGTGACGGCGGTGAGCGGACCGTCGCGGTCATCCTCCTGGGCCCACCCGGATCGGGCTGCACAAGCGTGGGGGCAGCCCTGGCTGCCCAGCGCGGCGGCAGGTCTATCGACCTGGCCCAGCGCGTGGCGCAGCACCTGGGCGTGGCTGAGGCCAGCGCCCTGGTCGCCGTGGGGGAGGAGCGCTACCGCGAGGTGGAGGCGGCGGTGGCCGTCCAGACCCTGCAGGCCTTGGAGGACGGCGACGTCGTGGCGCTGGGCTCGGGGTGCCTGGGGCGCGCCGAGGTGGGTGCGGCACTAGCCGGCGCCCGCCAGCGCGGTGCGCGGGTGGTGGCGCTGACGGCCTCCGTACGCCGCCTGGCCTACCGCAACGGGCTGGATGCTCCGCGCTCGGTGGCCCTGGGCAACGTCAACCACGTCTTCACCCAGATGCTTCACGAGCGCGATGCGCAGTGCCAGGCTCTGGCCGATGGTGTCATCGACACCACGCACACCAGTGCCCAGGAGGTGGCCCAGGCCCTGTCCTCGCTCCCGCAGAGGCGCGATAGACTGGCAGGCGTCTGACTTTCGCCCCCAACAGTGAGGAACCCACTCGTGGCAACGACGAACGACCTGAAGAACGGCCTTGTGCTCAACATCGAGGGCCAGCTGTGGCAGGTGGTCGAGTTCCAGCACGTCAAGCCTGGCAAGGGCCCGGCCTTCGTGCGCACGAAGCTGAAGAACGTCCTGAGCGGCAAGACCGTGGACCGCACCTTCAACGCCGGCATCAAGGTTGAGACCGCGACGGTCGACCGCCGCGACATGCAGTACTCCTACAAGGACGGCGACGACTTCGTCTTCATGGACGTCAAGACCTACGAGCAGACCTACGTGCCTGCTGACACGGTCGGCGAGGCCGCGACCTACATGCTCGAGGGTCAGGACGTCATCGTCGCCTTCCACGAGGACTCGGTGCTCTTCGTCGAGCTCCCGGCGGCGGTCGTGCTGACCATCTCCCACACCGAGCCCGGCCTGCAGGGTGACCGCTCCTCGGCGGGCACCAAGCCGGCCACCCTGGAGACCGGCGCCGAGATCCAGGTGCCGCTCTTCCTCAACGAGGGTGACAAGGTCAAGGTCGACACCCGTAGCGGCGACTACATCTCCCGCGTCACCGACTGATCGGTATGACTGACTCCGCACGGATCAAGCACACCGTCACCGCCCGGACCAAGGCGCGCCGGCGGGCTATCGAGATCCTCTTCGAGGCCGACCAGCGCGGCCTGCTGCGGGCGGGCGAGGCGGCTGAGAACCTGCGCGCCCTGGCAGCCGAGCGGGCCGTCCACTCCGCCAACCACACCGAGGCTCCCGCCTACACGCGTGAGATCCTCACGGGCGTGGCGGACCACCTGGAGCAGATCGACGAGCACATCGAGACCTACTCCCAGGGGTGGAGCCTGACTCGTATGCCGGCGGTGGACCGGGCGATCGCCCGCGTGACCACCTGGGAGATCGTCTATAACGACGACGTCGACGTGCCGGTTGCCCTTGACGAGGCCCAGACCTTGGCCAAGATGCTCTCAACCGACGACTCCCCTCGCTACCTCGGTGGCGTCCTGGGGCGGATCGGGGACCTGGCTGACACGCTGCGCTGAGCGCCTCCAACGTGACCTTCGCCGCGCGCCTGATCTGGAGTCAGGCGCGCGGCGAGCTGGGTGGTGGGACTACGATTGAGGCGTCCGACATCCTTGAAGCCCGTCCAGTGAGGCGGGGAAGGAGGTCCACGCACCGTGGCCAGCACGCAGTCCACTGGGAAGCAGATCCTCGGCGAGGCCGAGATCGCGCGCTCCCTCGTTCGTATCGCTCACGAGATCGTTGAGCGCAACCGGGGAGTCGACGACGTCCTCCTCCTCGGTATCCCCTCCGGCGGCGTCCCGCTGGCCAGGCGGCTGGCTTCCGCGCTGGCCACCGCCGTGGGCGCGGACCGTCGTGAGGTCCCCGTCGGCACCCTCGACATCACGATGTACCGCGACGACCTGGGTCGTCACCCCATCCGCGTCCCTCAGCCCACCCTCATTCCCGGTGGCACGCTGGAGGGACGCACGGTCATCCTGGTCGATGACGTCCTCTACTCCGGGCGCACCATCCGCGCCGCCCTGGACGCCCTGGGCTCGATCGGACGCGCGGCCGCGGTCCAGCTCGCGGTCCTCGTGGACCGCGGCCACCGGGAGCTGCCGATCCGGGCGGACTACGTGGGCAAGAACCTGCCGACCTCGCGCACCGAGAAGGTCGTCGTCTCCCTGACTGAGCTCGGAGCCGACGCCGACGCCGTCACGATCGCCGGCGGGAACGAGGAGGCACGATGAAGCACCTGCTCAGCGCCAAGGATCTGTCCCACGACGAGGCCGTCATGGTCCTGGACACCGCCGAGGCCATGGCCGCCACCCAGCGTCACGCCGTCAAGAAGCTGCCCACGCTGCGGGGCAAGACCGTGGTCAACCTCTTCTTCGAGGACTCCACCCGTACCCGCCTGTCCTTCGAGGCAGCCGCCAAGCGCCTGAGCGCTGATGTCATCAGCTTCTCCGCCAAGGGCTCCTCGGTCTCCAAGGGGGAGTCCCTCAAGGATACGGCCCAGACGATCATGGCGATGGGTGCTGACGCCGTCGTCATCCGCCACAGCGCCGACGGCGCCGCTCACCTGCTGGCGCACGCGGGCTGGATCAACGTTCCTGTCCTCAACGCCGGCGACGGCAAGCACCAGCACCCCACCCAGGCGCTGCTGGACGCCATGACCCTGCGCCGCTGGTACGACCCTTGCGGTGAGCGCTCCGATGGCTCGCCCGCGCCCCAGGGACGGGACCTGGCCGGAGCTAAGGTCGTCATCGTGGGCGACGTGCTGCACTCGCGCGTGGCCCGCTCCAACGTGGACCTGCTCACCACGCTCGGCGCCCAGGTCACCCTCGTGGCCCCGCCGACCCTCCTGCCGGTGGGCATGGAGGGCTGGCCCTGCGAGGTCTCCTACGACCTGGACGCCACGATCGAGCAGGTGCGTCCCGACGCCGTCATGATGCTGCGGGTTCAGCGCGAGCGCATGAGCGCCGCCGGCGGCGGCTACTTCCCCAGCCCTGCGGAGTACTCCCACTCTTACGGCCTGAACCTGGCACGACGCTCGGCGATGCCCGAGCACGCCATCGTCATGCACCCGGGCCCGATGAACCGGGGCCTGGAGATCACCGCCGAGGCTGCCGACGATCCGCGCTCACGCGTGATCGAGCAGGTTGGCAACGGCGTGTCAGTGCGGATGGCAGCCCTCTACCTGCTCCTGGCCGACGAAGGGAACCAGCTGTGACCTCCTCCCACCTCCTGACCGGTGTCCGCCCCTACGGCGAGGACCCGACGGACATCCTCATCGCTGACGGCCAGATCGCGGCCCTCGGGCCCGAGGCAGCCTCGCAGGCGCCGTCAGGCACCCAGCGCCATGACCTGGAGGGCCTGGTGGCGCTGCCGGGCCTGGTCGACCTGCACACCCACCTGCGCGAGCCAGGCGGCGAGAGCGCCGAAACCGTCTTCTCCGGCACCCGTGCCGCGGCCGTAGGCGGTTACACGGCTGTCTTCGCCATGGCCAACACCCACCCGGTCCAGGACAACGCCGGGGTGGTCGAGCAGGTCCTGCGGCTCGGGCGCGAGGCCGGGTGGGTCGACGTCCACCCGGTGGGAGCCGTCTCCCAGGGGCTGGAGGGCAAGCACCTGAGCGAGATGGGTGCCATGGCGCACTCCGCCGCCCGCGTGCGGGTCTTCTCCGACGACGGCAAGTGCGTGTCCGACCCGGTCCTCATGCGCCGGGCGCTGGAGTACGTCAAGGCCTTCGACGGCGTCATCGCCCAGCACTCTCAGGACCCGCGGCTGACCGAGGGCTCCCAGATGCACGAGGGCGCGGTCAGCGCCGAGCTCGGGCTGCGAGGCTGGCCGGCCGTGGCGGAGGAGTCGATCATCGCCCGTGACGTGCTCCTGGCCGAGCACGTGGGCTCGCGCCTGCACGTGTGCCACCTGTCGACCGCCGGCAGCGTGGACCTGGTGCGCTGGGCCAAGGGCCGCGGCATCCAGGTCACCGCCGAGGTCACCCCGCACCACCTGCTGCTCACCGACGAGCTGGCCCGCAGCTACTCGCCGCTGTACAAGGTCAACCCGCCCCTGCGCACGGCCGAGGACGTCGAGGCCGTGCGCCAGGCCCTGGCGGACGGGACCATCGACGTCGTGGGCACCGACCACGCTCCCCACCCCCTGGAGTCCAAGGACTGCGAGTGGCAGGCCGGCGCCTTCGGCATGACCGGGCTGGAGACGGCCCTGCCGGTGCTGATCGAGACGATGGTCTCCACCGGCCGGATGAGCTGGCGGGACCTGGCCCGGGCCATGTCCACCGTACCGGCGCTCATCGGGCGCCTGCGCGACCAGGGTCAGGGCCTGAGCGTGGGCGCCAGCGCCAACATCACCGTCGTCGACCCCAGCGTGCGCCGCCTGGTCGACCCGCGCGCCCAGTGGACCGCCTCAACCAACACGCCCTACGCCGGCATGGAGCTGCCTGGACAGGTCATCGCGACCTTCCTGCACGGCCGCCCCACGGTACTCGGCGGCGCCCCGACCGCGACACAGGAGGACTGAAGAGATGAGTGAACGCAGCAGTGACCGCGGTACCGCCCTGCTGGTGCTGGAGGACGGCTACGTCCTGCGCGGCCGTTCCTACGGCGCCACCGGGCGCACGGTGGGGGAGATCGTCTTCAACACCGGGATGACCGGGTACCAGGAGACCCTCACCGACCCCTCCTACCACCGCCAGATCGTGGTCCAGACCGCACCGCACATCGGCAACACGGGCGTCAACGACGAGGACCCGGAGTCCTCGCGCATCTGGGTGGCCGGCTACGTCGTACGCGAGCCTGCGCGCCGTGCCTCCAGCTGGCGCTCCCGGCGCGAGCTGGAGGACGAGCTGGTCAACCAGGACGTGGTCGGTCTGTGCGAGGTCGACACCCGTGCGCTGACCCGCCACCTTCGTGAGCGCGGCGCCATGCGCGCCGGCATCTTCTCCGGTGACGCCCTGCCGGCAGGGGCTGACGACGCCGGCGGCCCCTCGGCCGCAGCCGTCCAGATCTGCCTGGAGGCGGTGCGCAGCGCCCCCCAGATGGCCGGCGCAGCCCTGGCCGCTGAGGTGACCACGCCGCAGGGCTACGTGGTCGAGCCCAGCGGCGAGTTCGCCGGGCGCGAGCCGGTGGCGGTCGTGGCCGCCATCGACCTGGGTATCAAGAACCGCACGCCCTGGCAGCTGGCCGAGCGCGGTGTGCGTGTCCACGTCCTGCCCCAGTCCACCACCCTGGACCAGGTCCTGGCTCTTCACCCGGACGGCGTCTTCTTCTCCAACGGGCCGGGGGACCCGGGCACGGCCGACCGCGAGGTCGAGCTGCTGCGCGGTGTGCTCGACGCCGGCCTGCCCTTCTTCGGCATCTGCCTGGGCAACCAGGTCTTTGGCCGGGCGCTGGGCTACGGGACCTACAAGCTGGGCTACGGCCACCGCGGGGTCAACCAGCCGGTCCTGGACCGGGCGACGGGCAAGGTGGAGATCACGGCCCACAACCACGGCTTCGCCGTCGACGCCCCGGTGGAGGAGCCGAGCCTGGCGCCCTACGACGGCGGGCGCTACGGACGGGTCGAGGTCAGCCACGTCGGCCTCAACGATGGTGTGGTTGAGGGCCTGCGAGCCCTGGACCTGCCGGCCTTCTCCGTCCAGTACCACCCTGAGGCTGCTGCCGGGCCGCACGACGGCGAGCACCTGTTTGACCGCTTCGTGCGCCTGATGAAGGAGGCTCGCTGACATGCCCCGCCGCGACGACATCCGCTCCGTCCTGGTCATCGGCTCCGGCCCGATCGTCATCGGGCAGGCCTGCGAGTTCGACTACTCTGGCACCCAGGCCTGCCGCGTGCTGCGTGGTGAGGGCATCCGGGTCATCCTGGTCAACTCCAACCCGGCCACGATCATGACCGATCCTGATATCGCTGACGCCACCTACGTCGAGCCGATTACCACCGAGGTGCTCACCACCATCATCGAGCGGGAGCGCCCTGACGCCCTCCTGCCCACGCTGGGTGGCCAGACCGCCCTCAACGCCGCCATGAGCCTGGTGGAGGCCGGCGTGCTGGACAAGTACGACGTCGAGCTCATCGGGGCCAACGCCGCGGCCATCAACGCCGGCGAGGACCGCGAGGAGTTCAAGAAGGTTGTCGAGCGCTGCGGGGCGGAGGTTGCCCGCTCCTGCATCGCGCACACCATGGCAGAGTGCCACGCGGGCGTTGAGGCCCTGGGCGGCTACCCGGTGGTGGTGCGTCCCTCCTTCACCATGGGCGGCCTGGGCTCAGGCGTGGCCTATGACGCCGAGGACCTGGAGCGCATCGCGGGCCAGGGCCTGGCTGCCTCACGCACCACCGAGGTACTCCTGGAGGAGTCCATCCTGGGCTGGAAGGAGTACGAGCTGGAGCTGATGCGGGACAAGGCGGACAACGTCGTGGTCGTGTGCTCCATCGAGAACGTCGACCCGGTGGGCGTGCACACCGGTGACTCGGTGACGGTGGCTCCGGCGCTGACGCTGACGGACCGCGAGCTCCAGCGCCTGCGTGACATCGGTATCGCCGTCATCCGTGAGGTCGGCGTGGACACCGGTGGCTGCAACATCCAGTTCGCCGTGGACCCGGCTACCGGGCGCGTCATCGTCATCGAGATGAACCCGCGTGTCTCGCGCTCCTCGGCGCTGGCCTCTAAGGCCACGGGCTTCCCCATCGCCAAGATCGCCGCGCGCCTGGCTGTGGGCTACACCTTGGACGAGATCCCCAACGACATCACCGGCTCGACCCCGGCCTCCTTCGAGCCCACGCTCGACTACGTGGTGGTCAAGGTCCCGCGCTTCGCCTTCGAGAAGTTCCGCGGCGCGGACCCGACGCTGACCACCACGATGAAGTCGGTGGGCGAGGCCATGGCCATCGGCCGTTCCTTCACCGAGGCGCTGCAGAAGGCTATGCGCTCGATCGACAAGAAGGGCACGGTCTTCCACTGGGACGGTCCCCGGCCCGATGCCAAGGCCACCGCCGCCCTCCTGGAGTCCATCCAGGTGCCCACCGAGCACCGTCTGCTGGAGCTCCAGCAGGCCATCCGCGGTGGCGCCACCCTGGACCAGCTCTTCGAGGTCACGAAGATCGACCCGTGGTTCCTGGACCAGATGATGCTTCTGCAGGAGGTGGCTGAGTCCGTCCAGCAGGCGCCGGCCCTGACCCGCGAGGTCCTGGCCCGGGCCAAGCGCCACGGCTTCTCCGACTCCCAGGTCGCAGCCCTGCGGGGCATCAGCGAGGACACGGTGCGCGAGGTTCGCCGGGCCTTCGGCCTGCGCCCGGTCTACAAGACCGTGGACACCTGCGCCGCTGAGTTCGCCGCGCGCACGCCCTACCACTACTCCTCCTACGACATGGAGACCGAGGTGGCCCCGCGCGAGCGTGAGGCGGTCATCATCCTGGGATCGGGCCCCAACCGCATTGGTCAGGGGATCGAGTTCGACTACTCCTGCGTCCACGCGACGATGGCCCTGGCTGAGCGGTACGAGACCGTCATGGTCAACTGCAACCCGGAGACCGTCTCGACCGACTACGACGTCTCGGACCGCCTGTACTTCGAGCCGCTGACCTTCGAGGACGTCATGGAGGTTTACGAGGCGGAGAAGGCAGCCGGCCCGGTGGCCGGCATGGTCGTCCAGCTGGGCGGGCAGACTCCGCTGAGCCTGGCGGCCCGGCTCAAGGCTGCCGGCGTGCCGATCCTGGGCACGAGCCCCGAGGCGATCGACGCCGCGGAGGACCGTCAGGTCTTCGGCGTGGTCCTGGAGAAGGCCGGACTGCCCGCCCCGGCTCATGGCACGGCGCGCAGTGACGACCAGACGCTGGCTGTGGCTGAGGGCATCGGCTACCCCGTCCTCGTGCGTCCCAGCTACGTGCTGGGCGGGCGCGGTATGGAGATCGTCTATGACCGCTCGGGCCTGGAGGACTACCTGGCCCGAGCCGGTGCGGAGAGCGGTGGCGCCTACGCCAACGGCCCCCTCCTCATCGACCGCTTCCTTGACGACGCTATCGAGATCGACGTCGACGCCCTCTACGACGGCCACGAGCTGTTCCTGGGCGGGGTCATGGAGCACATCGAGGAGGCCGGTATCCACTCCGGGGACTCGGCCTGCGTCCTGCCGCCGATGACGCTGTCGGACGCCGAGATCGCCAGGATCCGTCGCTCTACCGAGGCGATCGCCGCCGGGGTGGGCGTGCGGGGACTGCTCAACATCCAGTTCGCGCTCATGAGCGACACGCTCTACGTCATCGAGGCCAACCCGCGTGCCTCGCGTACGGTCCCCTTCGTCTCCAAGGCCACGGGCGTCCAGCTGGCCAAGGCGGCGGCGCTGCTCATGGCGGGGGAGTCGATCGCCTCACTCAAGGCCCAGGGCTACTTGCCGGCCGAGGACGCCTCCGTCACCGACCTGTTTGATCCGATCGCGGTCAAGGAGGCGGTCCTGCCCTTCAAGCGCTTCCGTACCCCGCAGGGCCGGGTGGTGGACACCGTGCTCGGACCGGAGATGCGCTCGACCGGCGAGGTCATGGGCTACGACGTCGACTTCCCGCGCGCCTTCGCCAAGTCCCAGGCGGGGGCCTACGGCGGGCTGCCGGACGAGGGCACCTTGTTCGTCTCGGTGGCTGATCGTGACAAGCGCGCGATCATCCTGCCGGTGGCACGTCTGGCCGAGCTCGGCTTCACCATCCTGGCCACCACCGGTACCGCCCAGGTCCTGCGACGCAACGGCATCCCGGCCACGCCCGTGCGCAAGCTGAGCGAGGGCGTGAGCAAGGACGGCGAGCAGACTATCGTGGGGCTGATCGAGTCCGGTGCGGTCGACATGGTGGTCAACACTCCCAAGGGCCAGGGAGCGCGCGCTGACGGCTACTCCATCCGCGCAGCGACGACGAGCGCCAACAAGCCGATGATCACCACCGTCCAGGAGCTGCAGGCAGCGGTCCAGGCGCTGGAGGCCCAGCTGCGCGGCCCCTTCAAGGTGCGCAGCCTCCAGGAGCACAACGCTGACCGCGCCGCTCGCCACGAGAGGAGTGAGCAGCGATGAGCCTGACTGACCACGCCGACCAGGACTTTCCCGGGATCCTGCCCTTTGGGGCCCGTCTGGCTGACGCCATGGACGATCTGGGCCCCCTGTGCGTGGGCATCGATCCGCATCCTGGCCTGCTCCAGGCCTGGGGCCTGGGCGACGACGTCGCGGGCCTGAGGGAGTTCTCCGCACGAGTGGTTGAGGCTCTGGGAGGGCGGGTGGCTGCGATCAAGCCGCAGTCGGCCTTCTTCGAGCGTCACGGCTCAGCCGGCGTCGCCGTGCTGGAGGAGACCCTGGCCGCCCTGCGACAGGTGGGGACGCTGGCTATCCTGGACGTCAAGCGTGGCGACATCGGCTCCACGATGGCTGGCTACGCACAGGCCTACCTGGCCGACGGCGCCCCGCTGGCGGCTGACGCGATCACCGTCTCGCCCTACCTGGGCCTGGGATCGCTGACGCCGGCCATCGAGCTGGCCCAGGCCACGGGACGTGGCCTGTTCGTCCTGGGCCTGACCTCGAACCCCGAGGGAGCCAGTGTCCAGCACGCACGTGACGAGCAGGGGCAGTCGGTCGCCGCAGGCGTGGTAACCGGCGTCGGGCAGCTCAACGCCGCGGCGCGGGCGGCAGGGACCTTGGGAAGCCTGGGCCTGGTGGTGGGTGCCACGATCGGTGACGCCGTCAGGCGCCTTGACCTGGACCTGGCCGCGGCCAATGCCCCCTTGCTCGCGCCGGGCGTGGGCGCCCAGGGCGCGGGGGCGGCGGAGCTGGAGGAGGTCTTCGGCCCGGCGCGCCGCCAGGTCCTGGCCTCGACCTCCCGCGGTGTGCTGCGGGCCGGGCCCGAGGTGAGCGACCTGCGCCAGGCTGCGGCCCAGGCGAGCGCGAGCGCGGCCAGCGCCCTGCGCGGCTGACTGGCAGGTAGTGGGCAGGGCAGGGGCGGCTCGCCTGGCATGATGGTGGCATGAGCCTCCCCTCCCTACCCGACCATCCCACGACCTGCGCCCCGGGCTCCCCGGCGTCACATCGGCCGACGCCGGCGCTCACCGTCATCGCCGGCCCCACCGCGGTGGGCAAGGGCACGCTTGTGGCTGAGCTGCGCCGTCGTCACCCGGACCTGTTCGTCTCGGTCTCCGCGACCACCCGGGCTCCGAGGCCCGGAGAGGTTGACGGGGTCCACTACCACTTCGTCACCGACGAGGAGTTCGACCGGCTGGTGGCTGACGGGCAGATGCTTGAGTGGGCCCTGGTCCACGGACGCTACCGCTACGGCACCCCGCGCGGTCCGGTGGAGGCGGAGCTGGCGGCAGGCAGGCCTGCCGTGCTGGAGATCGACCTGGACGGCGCACGTCAGGTCCGCCGCTCCATGCCGGGATGCCAGCTGGTCTTCATTGCTCCTCCCAGCTGGGAGGAGCTGGTGGCCAGGCTCCGGGGCCGTGGCACCGAGGATGCGGCCGAGCAGGAACGGCGCCTGGCTACCGCCCGCACGGAGATGGCGGCCGAAGGGGAGTTCGACGTGACGATCGTCAACGACACCGTGGCGCGTGCCACGAGCGAGCTCGAGTCTCTTCTTGGCCTGGCAGGCTAGACTGTCCCGGTTACCGCCTGGCCTCACACGGCCGGGCACACGATGACGAAAGCAGGTCACGCACATGCTCGGAACCTCCCCGAAGCCGGAGGGCATCACGAACCCGCCGATCGACGACCTCCTGGAGAAGGTCGACTCGAAGTACGGGCTCGTGGTGGAGGCCGCTAAGCGCGCTCGTCAGATCAACAGCTACACCCAGCAGCTGGAGGACAACCAGCTGGAGTACTTCGGCCCGCTGGTCGAGGTCGCCCCTGAGGAGAAGCCGCTGGGCATCGCCCTGCGCGAGATCGTCGAGGACAAGCTCGAGGTCATCCCCGGTGACGTTGCCCGTGCCCGCCGCGCTGAGGCCGAAGAGGCCCGTCGTGCTGCTGAGGCGGACATGTTCTCCGATATCTCGCTGGACTCTCCGGTCACGCTGGGCGAGGCCGAGGGTGAGGACGGCTCCAACGCCGCCACCAGCCTGGACGACATCCAGTTCTGAGCCGACGTGGCGTCGGTGATCAGTGAGCGCGCCGCGGCCCTGGACGGGCCGCGGCGCGTCGTCGTCGGTGTCTCCGGCTCCATCGCTGCCTATAAGGCCCCCACGATCATCCGCCTGCTGCGTCAGGCCGGTCATGAGGTCAAGGTGGTGGCTACCCAGGCGGCCCTGCGCTTCATCGGGGCCCCTGCCCTGGCGGCGGTGTCTGGCAGTGCGGTGAGCACGGGCGTCTTCGACGACCCGGCCGCCGTCGAGCACGTGGCGACGGCGGAGTGGGCGGACCTGGTCCTGGTGGCCCCCGCCTCGGCCGATCTCCTGGCCCGCGTGGCCGCCGGCCGCGCCGACGACCTGCTGACGGCCACCATCCTCACCGCGACGGCCCCGGTGGTCCTGGCGCCGGCGATGCACACCCAGATGTGGCTGAACCCGGCCACGGTGGAGAACGTGGCGACGCTGCGCCGTCGTGGCCTGAAGGTCATCGACCCGGACTCCGGGCGCCTGACGGGTAGCGACTCAGGGCTCGGACGCCTACCAGAGCCCGAGCGGGTCGTAGCCCAGGCGCTGGCGGTGCTCACCCAGGAGGAGGCGGCGGGCGCCGCACAGGTCCTGTCGGGCCGCCACGTCGTCGTCTCGGCCGGGGGGACTCGCGAGCCGATCGACCCGGTGCGCTACCTGGGTAACCGCTCCTCCGGGCGCCAGGGCGTGGCGATGGCGGCCGAGGCTGCCCGGCTTGGTGCGAGGGTGACCCTCGTGGCCGCCAATATCGAGGCCGAGGTCCTGCGTGACCTGCCGGCGCAGGCCGAGGTCGTCCAGGTCTCCACCGCGCTGGAGCTGCGCGAGGCGGTGCGTCAGGCGGGTCAGGACGCCGACGTCATCGTCATGGCGGCGGCGGTGGCTGACTACCGTCCGGCGCAGGTGCGATCCTCGAAGATCAAGAAGCACACGCTGGACGGGCAGCCGGCAGGCTCGCTCACCGGCGAGCGAGGCATGAGGATCGAGCTGGTGGAGAACCCAGACGTCCTGGCCGAGCTGGTCGCTGATCCGCCGCGCCAGGACGGGCGCACGCTCGTCGTGGGCTTCGCGGCCGAGACCGGGGACGGTGAGGGTGACGTCCTCGCGCACGGTGCCGCCAAGGCGCGCCGCAAGGGCGCGGATCTTCTGGCGGTCAACGCCGTGGGCGAGCACACGGGATTCGGGGACGTGCCCAACCGCGTCGTGGTTCTGGACCGCGTGGGCGAGCCGGTGGCGGAGGCTAGCGGGTCGAAGGCTGAGGTCGCTCGGGCGCTGGTGGGTCTGGTTGCCGAGCGCCTGGACGCGCGGGACGGGCAGACGCGCTGAGGCCAGCGTCAGCGTCCATGACGTGCCGCGATCCACATCGGCGCCGGCCCGGGGGACCTCGTTCGCGTCGCACGCCGCCGGTAGGGTGAGCCCGTGATCTCTTCCCTGCGTCCGTTTACGTCCGAGTCCGTTACTGAAGGCCACCCGGACAAGGTCTGTGACCGCATCTCCGACTCCATCCTCGACGCGATCCTGGAGCAGGACCCGGCTGCGCACGTGGCTGTGGAGACGATGGTGACCACGGGACTGGTTCATGTGGCCGGAGAGGTGACCACCGAGGAGGCCTACGTCGAGATCCCCCAGATCGTGCGCGACGAGATCGTCGCGATCGGCTACACCTCCTCCGAGGTCTGCTTTGACGGCGCCTCGTGCGGGGTGTCGGTCTCGATCGGCCAGCAGTCCCCGGATATCGCTGCCGGAGTGGACAAGGCGCTGGAGGTGCGTGGCGATGCTGGTGACCTCGACCCGCTGGACTTCCAGGGCGCGGGCGACCAGGGACTGATGTTTGGCTACGCCTGTACCGATACTGCCGAGCTCATGCCCGTGCCGATCCACCTGGCCCACCGTCTGGCCGAGCGCCTGGCAGCGGTGCGCAAGCAGGGGATCGTTGAGGGCCTGCGCCCTGATGGCAAGACCCAGGTGACGATCGGCTACGACGGCGAACGCGCGGTCAGCCTGGAGAACGTCGTGATCTCCACCCAGCACGATCCTGACCGCAGCCAGGCCTGGCTGCGCGACGCCCTGGTGGATGAGGTGCTGCGTCCGGTGCTCCAGGCCGAGGAGGCCAAGGGGCTGGAGCTGGCGACGAGCAACCTGGAGGTGCTCGTCAACCCCTCGGGTCAGTTCATTATCGGCGGCCCTGCTGGCGACGCCGGCCTGACCGGTCGCAAGATCATCGTGGACACCTACGGCGGGATGGCTCGTCACGGTGGAGGTGCCTTCTCCGGTAAGGACGCCTCGAAGGTGGACCGGTCCGGGGCCTACGCCATGCGGTGGGTCGCCAAGAACGTCGTGGCAGCCGGCCTGGCGCGGCGCTGCGAGGTCCAGGTGGCCTACGCCATCGGCTCGGCCCACCCGGTGGGCGTGTTCGTCGAGACCTTCGGCACCGAGACCGTGCCCCAGGCGCGCATCGTGCAGGCCATCCGCAAGGTCTTTGACCTGCGCCCGGCCGCCATCATCCGTGACCTGGACCTGCTGCGTCCGATCTTCCGCTCCACCAGCGCCTACGGGCACTTCGGTCGTCCGGACTTCACCTGGGAGCAGACCGACCGGGCCGAGGCGCTGCGCCAGGCCGTCGGCGCCTGATCCCGGTCGGCACGCGGGGCCGGCCGGTCCATGGGACTGGCTGGCCTCTGGACGCCGCTGGCACGGCCGGGTATTCGTGTCGGTGGTACGCCGTAGAGTGACGAGGGACAGGGACACCGTCAGGCTGCGGGGGGGGGGATGACGATGAGCCAGAGCGGTCATCAGGATGCCTTGCTCGTGGTACCGGCCCCGGCAGAGCGCACGGTACGCGTGCCCGGCGTCGTCGACCCGGTTGCCCGGGTCATCCTGGACAGCCCGCTGCCGCACCTGGACCGTCCCTTCGACTACCTCGTCCCTCCTGAGCTGGACGTCGCCGCGGCCGTCGGCACGCGGGTCACTGTGGCCTTCGGCGGCCAGGAGGTCCACGGGTGGTTGTGGGAGCGGGGGAGTACCACCACCCATACCGGGCGCCTGACCGCGCTGCGCCGGGTGGTCTCGGACCTGCCTGTTGTCCCGCCCTCCACCAGACGGCTGGTGGAGGCGGTGGCCGAGCGCACGGCGGGCACCAGGGCGGACGTCCTGCGTCTGGCTGTGCCGGCGCGGCACGCGCGTACCGAGCGCGCCGAGCGCGACCGCGAGGTCAGCGTGCCGGCGTTGCCCACGCCTGCCGCGGACGGTGAGACAGGCTGGGCGGCCTATGACGGCGGTCCGCAGTTTCTTCAGGCCCTGGCTCAGGCAGCTGCTCCGCGTGCGGTGTGGACGGCACTGCCCGGGCGCACCGGGGTGGTGGAGGACTGGCAGGTGCTGCTCGCCCGTGCCGTGAGCGCAACCCTGTCGGCTGGCCGAGGGGCCCTCGTGCTCACCGCGACCACTGCTGGGGCACAGAGCCTGGCTGCGCGCCTGGCGGCCTGCTTGGAGGCTGAGCAGGGGCAGGCGGAGCCGGTGGTCGTCCTGTCGGCCGAGCACGGTCCAGCACGCCGCTACAAGGCCTTTCTCGCTGCCCTGCTCGGTCACGCTCGCGTGGTCGTGGGGACCAGGGCCGCTGCCTTCGCCCCTGTGCACAACCTCGGCCTGGCGGTGATCTGGGACGACGGTGATGATCGTCTGGACGAGCCACGTTCGCCCTACGTCCACGCCCGGACAGTCCTGGCACTGCGCAGCGGTCTGGAGAAGGCAGGGCTGCTCATCGCCGGGTACTCACGCAGCATCGAGGCCCACAGCTACGTCGCTCAAGGATGGGCCGAGCAGATCACGGCGCCGCGTGAGCTGATCAGGCACGTCATCCCCCGGGTGCAGGTTCCTGGTGCGCCTGAGCTGGAGGCCGAGGGCGCCTCCGGCTACGCCCGCATCCCCTCCCTGGCACACCGTGCGCTGCGTGAGGCTCTCCACAGCGGGCCGGTGCTGGTCCAGGTACCACGTGGTGGATACGCGCCTGTGGTGGCCTGCGCCTCCTGCCGGACTCCGGCTCACTGTGCCACCTGCGCAGGGCCGGTGATGATGAGCCGCAGTGGTGAGGTCTCCTGCCGGTGGTGTGGGCGCCAGATGGCGTCATGGTCCTGTTCGGCCTGCGGACACACGCTGTTGAGGATGGTCGCCGTGGGCTCGGCTCGTACGGCCGATGAGCTGGGACGGGCCTTTCCGATGGTGCCGGTGGTGGTCTCCGGAGCGCGAGAGGATCATGGCGTCATCCAGACCGTTGATGCCCGGCCCAGGCTCGTCGTCGCCACCCCGGGGGCTGAGCCGGTGGCGGAGGGCGGCTACCACGCGGTGCTGCTGCTTGACGGCGCGACCTTGTCGGCCCGTCCGGACCTGGGAGCCTCCAGCGAGGCCCTGCGGCGGTGGTCGGGCGCGGTGGTCCTGGCCCGGCCACAGGCACGCGTCATCCTGCTCGGCGGGCCTGCCGAGCAGGTGGCGCAGGCGCTGGTGCGCTGGGACCACGCGGGCTTCGCACGCCGGGAGCTGGCGGAGCGCACAGAGCTCGGGCTGCCGCCGGCGCTGCGCTGCGCACGTCTGGACGGGCCGCCCAAGGCGGTGGAGTCCGTGCTGGAGGAGGCGCGTTCGCGCGGCTGGGACGTACTCGGGCCAGTCGACGTCAGGACGCTACGGCGTCCCTCGGCGGCTGGGCCTGCAGCACAGGGAGCTGCTGCCTCGGTGCAGTCGCGAGCGCTGATCCGGGTCCCCCTGTCCCAGGGGCGCGAGCTGGCCACCATGCTTCGCCTTGAGCTGCGTGAGCGCTCGGTCCACCGCGAGGAGGCAGTGCGCGTGGAGCTCGACCCGACCGTGTTGTGGTGAGAGCCTTTGGTCATGAGCCCCGATGACGCTGCCAGCCTGGACGCCGTCGTCTTCGACTACGGCAACGTGGTCTACACCTGGGACCCCTACGGGGCGCTGCCAGGTAGGGCCACGATGAGGCAGTGGGAGGACTTCGTCGCTCACGGGGACTTCGCTCGCTGGAACGAGATGTGCGATGCTGGCGTGCCCCGCGAGCAGATCGAGGCTGAGCTGGCTGCCACCTACCCGCAGCGCCCGGACTGGCTGGAGCTGCAGCGCCTGTACTGGAGCAGGTTCAGCTCTACCCTCACCGGGCCGGTCGCTGGCACGGCCCAGGTGATGGAGGACCTGGCCGCGGCCGGGGTCCGGTTGTACCTGCTGACCAACTTCAACGACGAGCTCTTTGAGGCCAACCGTCATCTGTGCCCGCAGCTGGAGCTGGCGACCGGGATCGTGGTCTCCGGCGTCGAGCACGTCACCAAGCCTGGCCGGGAGATCTTCGAGATCCTGCTGCGTCGTTACGGCCTGGAGGCCCGGCGCACGCTCTTCGTGGACGACTCGCCTGCCAACGTGGCCGCGGCTGAGGCCCTGGGCCTTCACGGACATCTCTTTCGGGGAGCAGGACGTCTGCGCGCGGCGCTGACCGAGGCGGGCCTGCTCGCGGGCGCGCCTAGCGAGCACACCGGCCCCTAGACTTGCCCCATGCGTGTTCTCTTCGCCGGTACCCCTGAGGTCGCCCTGCCCGTGCTGCGCTGGCTTATGGACTCACCTTCCCACGAGGTCGTCGGGGTTCTCACCCGCGCCGATGCCCGCCAGGGCCGCGGCCGGACCCTGCACCCCTCACCGGTGGCAGCGCTGGCTCGCCAAGCCGGCCTGGAGGTACGCACACCTGCCACCCTGCGTGAGGAGGAGACCCAGGAGTGGGTCCGCGGCCTGCACGCTGACGTCGCCGTCGTGGTCGCCTACGGCCGCCTGGTGCCGGCCGCGCTGCTGGAGGTACCGCAGCACGGCTGGCTCAACCTCCACTTCTCCCTGCTGCCCGCCTGGCGCGGAGCCGCCCCGGTCCAGCGTGCCATCATCGCCGGCGACACCCTGACAGGAGCCAGCGTCTTCCGCCTGGAGGAGGGCCTGGACACCGGCCCGGTCTACGCCCATGTCACCGCCAGCATCGAGGACGAGGACACCGCTGGTGACCTGCTCGCCCGCCTGGCTGAGAAGGGTGTGGCGCTGGTGGATGAGGTCCTGGAGCAGCTGGCCTCGGGGACGGCAGCACCTGTGGCCCAGCGCGAGGACGGGATCACGTTGGCTCCTGTGCTCACGCCCGCCGACGGTGAGATCCGCTGGAGCGAGACCGCCGCCGCCATCGACCGGCGCATCCGCGGCGTCACGCCCGCGCCGGGCGCCCACACCACCTATGAGGGAGCGCGGCTGCGCCTAGGCCCGGTCACCCAGGTGCCTGAGGTCACTGACCTGCCAGCAGGCATGCTGCAGGTCTCCAAGCATGAGGTCCTGGTCGGTACCGGTGGCTGCGCCGTGCGGCTAGGCCAGGTGGCGCCAGCCGGCAAGAAGTGGATGGCGGCTGACGCCTGGGCCCGCGGCGCCCATCCGGCTGCCGGCGCGGTCCTTGGCTCTGGTGGCGTCGGCCAGCTCGGCGTCGAGGGCGGTGCGGCCTGATGGCGGGCTACGCAGGTTCTCGTTCAGGTCAGGCGGGTCGGCGTTCCCAGGCAGGAGCGCAGCGCCGCGGGCAGGGACGCGAACGGGGCAAGGGCAATGACTCCGGACGCCACAACCGCACGCGTGGTCAGCGTGGTCAGGCGGATGCGGAAGGCTCCAACCGGCGCCGTCGGCCGAGCACGGTGGACGCAGCGCGGCTGGTGAGTCTGGAAGCGCTGACCAAGGTGCGTCAGGACGGTGGCTTCGCCAACCTGGTCCTGCCTCCGATGCTGGATGCGGCGCGGCTGGACCGCCGCGACGCGGGATTCGCGACGGCGCTGACCTACGGGACGCTGCGCCTGCAGGGCCGGTATGACGCCATCATCGCTCAATGCGTGGATCGCCGGCTGGACCAGCTCGACGGTGTCGTCCTTGACGTGCTGCGCCTGGGGACCCACCAGCTGCTGGGGATGCGGGTGGCGACCCATGCCGCGGTCTCGGCGACTGTAGACCTGGCGTCCCACGCGGCCGGCCGCGGCGCAGCGGGCCTGGTCAACGCCGTCCTGCGCCGGATCAGCCAGAAGGACCTGGAGCAGTGGCTGGCTGAGCTGACCGAGCAGGCCGCTGACGAGCTGAACGCGCTGTCGGCCACGCACTCCCACCCGGTCTGGGTGGTCAAGGCGCTGCGGCAGGCGCTGGCGAGCAATGACCGGCCGCAGGAGGAGCTTGAGGCTCTGCTGGAGGCGGACAACGCCGACCCTGAGGTGGTCCTGTGCGCTCGACCCGGCCTCATCAGCCCTGAGCACCTGGTCAAGGAGGCAGAGGAGGCCACGCGCGGCCATGCCCATGTGGGTGACCGTAGCCCGTACGCCGTCGTCCTTCCCGGGGGAGACCCGGGCCGACTGCCGGCCGTGCGCTCCAGCGCGGCGGGCGTCGAGGACGAAGGCAGCCAGCTGGTGGCACTGGTGCTCAGCGAGGCGGCCGTGGAAGGACGCGACGAGCGGTGGCTGGACCTGTGCGCCGGGCCGGGTGGCAAGGCCGCGCTGCTGGGCGCCCGGGCGGCGCAGCGCGGAGCACGGCTCGTGGCCAACGAGGTCACCGCCCACCGTGCCGAGCTGGTGCGTGCCAGCGTCAGGGCCGTGCCTGAGGGCGTGGTCGAGGTTCGCTGTGATGACGGCCGCCTGTATGGACAGGCCGAGCCTGGCAGGTACGACCGTGTGCTGGTCGACGCACCCTGCTCGGGCCTGGGCTCGCTGCGCCGTCGGCCCGAGGCGCGGTGGCGGCGGCAGCCGACCGACGTAGCCGAGCTGGCTGAGCTCCAGCGCGAGCTGCTCGTGAGCGCGCTGGCCGCGGTTCGCGTGGGCGGGTTGGTGGCCTACGTGACCTGCTCGCCCCACGTGCTGGAGACCGAGCTCGTCGTGCGCGACGTGATACGGCGTCTCGAACGTGAGGGTCGGGGCGCCGAGGTCCTGCACGCTGGCGACGTGGCCACGCGTGTGGCACCGGTTCCCCCTGCCGGCGCGGACAGGCCGATGCTCCAGCTGTGGCCGCACCTGGACGGGACGGACGCGATGTTCTGCGCCCTGCTGCGTCGTACAGCCTGACAACGAGGAGACCCATGAGCAACACCCCCGCGATCCACCCCTCCATTCTCAACGCGGACCAGGCGCACCTGGCTGAGGAACTGGCCCGGATCGAGAGCGCTGACGGACTGCACCTGGACGTCATGGACAACCACTTCGTCCCCAACATGTTCGCCGGCCCCTCCTTCACCCAGACCGTCCTGGAGCACACGAGCCTGCCGGTGGACGCCCACCTCATGATCGAGGACGCCGACCGCTGGGCGCCTCAGTACGCGGAGATGGGCTGCGCGGTGGTGACGGCGCACGCTGAGGCGACCCGCGCGCCGTTCGTCCTGGTCAAGGAGCTCCATCGGCTGGGGGCGCAGGCCGGGATCGCGCTCAGGCCGACGACGCCGCTGGAGGTGGTCGAGCCGCTTCTGGGCGAGATTGACATGCTCCTGATCATGACGGTCGAGCCTGGCTTCGGAGGGCAGAGCTTTGTGGAGCCGATGCTGCGCAAGATCGCTGCAGCACGCTCCATGGTCAGCGCGCAGGGTCTCCAGCTGCGCATCCAGATCGACGGCGGTGTCTCACTGACGACCATTGAGCGGGCAGCAGAGGCTGGAGCGGATGTCTTCGTCGCGGGGTCGGCGGTCTACAAGAGCCAGGACGCGGCCCAGGCGATCTCGACGCTGCGCAGGCTGGCTGGGGCCGTGAGCGGCGAAGGACGCAGTACCACGGGCATCGCCTAGAGCATCGCCTAGAACGGCACCAGCTCGTCGAGGAAGACATCTAGGCCAAGTGCATGGAGCTCGGCGGAATAGGACCTTGCGCTCCAGGTGCCCACGGGCTGACCAGGACGTGGTCCTCGGGCCTGCCAGGGCACGCCGGGCGCCAGGTTCTCCAGGGTCTGGACAAGGGGAGCCAGGACGGCGTCGTCGACTGCCTGCGCCAGCTGGTCGGGAACAGGCCGGGCCGGCTGATGGAAGGAGCGCGGGCCGATGCGGCGTGGAAGCATGAGGATGCTGCCATCGGGGTTGCGACGGTAACGGGCACCTGACGGTGTACGCCACAGGAGCGCACCGTCGTCGAGGCGAGTGAGGGACCACCCTGGCGTGTGCTTGAGCCGGTGATGGGTCTGGCACAGAAGCGTGAGGTTGTCGAAGGAGGTTGTTCCTCCCATGCTCCAGGCGGTGACATGGTCCAGGTCGCAGCGGCGTGCAGGCACAGCGCACCCTGGGTGCGTGCAGGTGTGGTCGCGGGCCCGGACGGCCTCAGCAAGGGCTGCTGGTGGTCGGTAGCGCTTTCGCCCGACGTCGAGCACGACGCCGGAGACCGGATCGGTGAGGAGACGGCGCCAGGTGCCACCACCGGCCAGCGCCGTAGCGATCGCGGAGGGGACGGGGAGGGTCTGGCGACCGATGCGCACAGTCAGGTCGCCTGACAGCAGCCTTGGAGGAGTAGGAGTAGCAGATGAGCCGGGACGGGCCTGCGCATGGCGACCTGACTCGGCGCTGGCATGCGGGAGATCGGCGTGCGGGAAGGGCTCCTGGAGGAGATAGTCGATAGGGACAGTCACGTCGACCTGGACCTGCAGGCCGGAAGGAAAGAGCACCGGCCCGCTACCGGAAGGCGTCCACCACGGGCTCGTGGAGCTGACGAGCGCGCTGAGTCTGCTCAGCAGCGGCAGGAGCGGTACGCCGTCGGCGAGGAAGGGAGAGCCGGAGGGCTCGCTGACGGCCGAGCGCGAGAGGGCGTCCTCAGGCAGTCCGGGCAGATCAGGCAGTCCGGGCAGGCTGGACAGGTCAGGCAGGTCGGTGAGCGGGACGCCAGGCAGGGTGCTGGGCGTGGCGCCTGCGAGAGCACCGTACGGGACATCGGGCAGGGCTCCGGGCGTCGCGCTGGGCGGAGCCTCGGGTAGGGCACTGCGCGGGGGCACGGCGCTGCGACACATTTCGTGCTGTTCGTGCCGCAGGAGGCTCAGCATCGTGGAGACCACGGCATCGGCACGGAGCTGGGACACGGAGCGTTCGTCCCCCGTGGCCCGGGCTGAGACCGCGATGGCATCCAGTGTCGCGTCCACGAGGGCCGCATCGAGGCTAGGAAGGAGAAGTCTCATCTCCGAGAGTCCTTCGCCAGCGGGTTGTGGACGGCTGACATGCCGGTTCTCCGCGTTCCGGCGGCGGCGCTGAGGGCTTCCTTCCGGGTCGTTGGCAACCAGAGCGCGGTCGAGGTCCCGGGCCAGCTGGGTATGGGTGCGGTGCGGCGCGCGGGGCAGAACCTGCTCCTGAACGCGGACGGCAAGCTCATGGCTGACGTGGGCGAGGCGAGTGGCGATGAGCGCCGTCTTCGCGGCGTCGATGAGGCCGCTGCGGTGCAGACCTGCCGCGTACGACAGCGCCGGCAGGCACAGCGCCTGCCGCCGATCAACGAGCTGAGCGGCGCGGCGTCTGGAGATCCCGAGCCGGCACGCGATCTCGCTGGCCACAGTGAGCTCAGCTCCTTGAGTGAGGCAGGAGATGGACTGACGATCGGGACGGAGACCAGCGTCGTCTCCGGACAGGGGCTCATCCTCGACGCTGTGAGTCATCGCCGCCGCCAGCAGGGACTGGAGCCAGCAGGACCATGAGGCCAGTCGCTGGCTCGCGGCAACCAGCTCGCTAAGGGTCTCCAGCCCCAGCCTAGCCAGGCTTTCAACCGCGGACAGCGGCTCACCGGGAGCCAGCTGGCAGTGGCGCAGCAGGGTGCGCTCATCGGCACCTAGCGCCTGGGTGCTGGCGAGGTCTCTGTCTGGTTCGGGGGTGGCGCGGTCCGCGCTGAGGTCAGGGCGGGGGATCGCAGCCTGGAGGATCTGCTCGAGGGCTGAGGCCAGCAGTCCGCCGGGCGGCAGGGTAGCCAGGGCGGCTAGACGATCCTCCTGACTCATGCAGTCCGGGGCGCCCCTCGTCGGCGCAGGCCGCGACGACGGGCCGGAGGAGGGGGTGTCACCCACGGGATCGAACATGTGTACAGGCTGCAGCGTTCATATGATCTTGTCCAGTACTTGGTAATGGATGATGGTGGATGAGGTGAGGAGATGTGCACAAGTGTGGATAAGTCGGTGGAGAGATGATGTCGTGCACGATTGACTCTCTTGGGTGAAATTGCGTTGGAATTGTGAAGATCAACAAACGATATGCCTGGAGTGTGTCGATAGCAGCGAGGCTCGCGTCATCGCGGGCTCGATGCGTCTTCCTGCACGGACGCTCCAAGAGTTTTCGTCGCTTTTGTAACGATCCCACAATGTTCAATCCGCTGCCCTGCTCAATAGCCTCGCAATATCGCGATTGTTGTGATCTGAGCCTGCCGCGATTTGTTGACAGTGCTGAGTCATAGGGATCGCATGATGAATTCATGGGCGAGAGAGAGTCAGAGGGCTGACCTGCGTGTCGTGGGCGCCGGTGGCACCGCAGTCCTCGTGACGGAATGTCGCGCCTGTGGGAGACCACGAAGTCAGTCAAGGAGGGACGCCGATGCCGATGGCTTCAGGACCAGCGGAGGCACGCCGACCACAGCGTGTGCTCATCGCCAACCGCGGTGAGATCGCCCTGCGGATTGTGCGCACCGTGCGTGATCTGGGAGGAACCTCGATCCTGCCCTACACGCCTGAGGACCTCATGTCCCCGGCCGCCGAGCTCGCGGATGAGGCTTACGCCCTGCCGCAGGGCTCGTCCTACACCGACGGCGAAGCGATTCTTGCCCTGGCTGTCTCCACCGGTGCTGAGGCGATTCACCCGGGCTATGGCTTCCTGGCCGAGGACGACGCCTTTGCCCAGGCTGTCATCGACGCCGGACTGATCTGGGTCGGCCCCAGCCCGTCAGCCATGCGGGCGCTGGGCGACAAGATGACGGCCCGCGCCACCGCTGAGCGCGCCGGCGTGGCCCCGGTGCCTGGCATCACGGACTCGGTGACCTCGGCAAGCGTTGTGCTCGCCTTCGCGCACGCCCACGGCTACCCGGTGGCGCTCAAGCGGACCGACGGCGGAGGCGGCCGTGGCATCACGGTGCTGGCCAATGACGATGAGGTCCGAGCGACGCCCGCCTTTGAGGCCGCGGCCTCAGGCGGGGCCACCTTGATCCTGGAGCGCTTCATCACCGCCGCACGGCACGTCGAGACCCAGTGCGTGCGGGATGCCCGGGGCGCCTTCGCCGTCGTCTCGACCCGCGACTGCACACTGCAGCGACGCAATCAAAAGCTCCTGGAGGAGGCCCCAGCACCCTTCCTGCCCGCCGGCCTGCACGAGCGCCTGGTCGAGGACTCCCGCCGCCTGCTGGACAGCGTCGGCTACGTGGGGGTGGCTACCTGTGAGTTCCTCCTGACCAGCCAGGACGAGCTGTACTTCCTGGAGGTCAACCCCCGTCTCCAGGTCGAGCACTGCGTGAGCGAGGAGGTGGCCGGCGTCGACCTGGTCGACCTCCAGCTCCTGGTGGCTGCCGGCGGTGATCTGCCGCCTGTGCCTGAGCCCCGAGGCCACAGCCTGGAGCTGCGCATCACCTGCGAGGACGCCACACAGGGCCTGGCTCCTTCCACCGGCACGATCACCCGCCTGCGCTGGCCGGCAGGCCCGGGTATCCGGATCGACTCCGGCGTCACGCAGGGCGACGTCATCACCCCGGTCTTCGACCCGATGCTTGCCAAGATCGTGGTCACGGGTGCCAGCCGCGACCAGGCGATTTGCCGCGCCCGCCGCGCGCTGGCCGAGACCGTGGTCGAGGGCGTGACGGTGTGCACCGCCCTGCACGAGCACGTCCTGCGCCGCGAGGAGTTCACCGGACCCGACGCCGCAGGGCGCCTGGGCGTGACCACCCGCTGGATCGAGACGGACGTCCTGGACCGGCTGCGCGAGCATGACGACGCGTCAGAGGCACCAGCCGGCCCCGTCCACAATCCCCGGACCCGCTCAACCTACGTCATCGAGCTCAACGGCCGCCGGGTCCAGCTCACCGTGCCCGATGGCGTCCTGGGCGGGCACGGACCGCGGATGGGCGGGCGCTACCCCGGAGCCCCGACCTCCCGCAGCCAGCAGCCGCTGCGCTCGCGTTCGGCCAGCCGCGCCGCCCACCGCGCAGCGAGCGAGGTCGAGGATCCCTCGGTCATCGCCGCCCCGATGCAGGCGGTGGTCACGCGCATCTGCGTGGAGCCGGGCCAGAGGGTGCACGCCGGCGACCTCATGGTCGTCCTGGAGTCGATGAAGATGGAGAACTACGTCCACAGCCCAGTTGACGGCGTGGTGGGGGAGATCCCGATTGGGGCTGGCTGCACGGTCAGCGCCGGGCAGACCCTCATCCACCTCCGGCCCGGCCACGAGCAGGACGAGGAGGACTGAGCGATGAGCACGTCCACCACCATGATGAGCCAGGCCCCAGGGACCCAGGCCTTCCGCGAGACCTCGGCGCACGTGGCCGCGCAGGCCGAGGAGCGCGCCGCCGCACGCCAACACGCCAAGGGCAAGCAGACCGCCCGCGAGCGCGTGGCTGCCCTGCTCGATGACTCCAGCTTCCTGGAGATCGGGCGCTACGCAGGCTCGGGCACGGGGCAGGCGGCTCGGCCCAGCGGAGTCATCACCGGGTTCGGCACGATCGACGGGCGTCAGGTCGCCGTCTACGCACAGGACTTCTCAGTCAGCGGTGGCGCCCTGGGCACCATCGAGGGAGACAAGATCGTGCGTCTGCTGGACGACGCCCTGCGGCTACGGATCCCGATCATCGGACTCATCGACTCCGGAGGGGCCAAGATCCAGGAGGGCGTGGGGGCGCTGCGCCAGTACGGGCGCATCTTCAACCGCACCTGCGCCGCCTCGGGCCTGGTGCCCCAGATCAGCGTGATCCTCGGCCCCTGCGCCGGAGGTGCCGTGTACTGCCCGGCCCTGACTGACTACATCATCGCCACTCGCGAGGCCTCCCACATGTTCGTCACGGGCCCTGACGTCGTACGGGCCTCCACGGGCGAGCAGATCAGTGCCGAGGAGCTGGGGGGCGCGGACATCCACGGCTCGGTCTCCGGCGTCGTGCACTACGTGGCCCAGGACGAGGCCGACGCCCTGGCGCAGGTGCGCACGGTGCTGGCCTACCTGCCCTCCTCCTCTGACCAGCAGGCCCCGCGCTATGAGTACGACGACGTCGACCGGGCCGCCGACGAGGCCGCGGCGGCCGCGGTGGGTGACCTCGTGCCGGCCTCGACCCGGCAGCCTTACGACGTCACCGCCGTCGTCCAGGCCGTGGTCGACCACGGTGAGCTGGTCCAGGTGCAGGAGGACTTCGCCGCCAACGTCGTGGTGGGTTTCGCCTGCCTGGAGGGACGCCCGGTCGGCATCGTGGCCAATCAGCCGATGGTCGACGCCGGGACGCTGGACGTGGACGCCTCGGAGAAGCTGGCGCGCTTCGTGCGCTGCTGTGACGCCTTCGGCCTGCCCGTGGTCACCTTCGTCGACGTGCCCGGGTACCGCCCGGGTGCCGAGCAGGAGCACGCCGGCATCATCCGGCGTGGGGCGAAGGTCATCAACGCCTACGCCACAGCCACGGTTCCCCTGGTCACGATCGTGCTGCGCAAGGCCTACGGCGGTGCCTACATCGTCATGGGCTCCAAGGCGATCGGGGCGGACCTGAACTTCTGCTGGCCCGGCGCCGAGATCGCGGTGCTGGGTGCGCAGGGAGCGGTTGGCATCATCCACCGCCGTGCGCTGGCGCAGGTACGTCGCAGCGAAGGCGACCAGGCGGTTGCGGCCGAGCACGAGCGCCTCGTGGCCGAGTACACCCAGGAGGTCATCAACCCGGACAAGGCCGTGGCCCTGGGCGAGATCGACGCCGTTATCGCCCCGGAGGACACACGCACCGTCATCGTCGACTCCCTAGCGGCGCTCAGCGCCAAACGCGACGTGAGCCGCATGGCGGTCAAGAAGCATGACAACGGGCCGCTGTGAGGAAGGAGCACCAGCCATGACCAGCCACCGTCAGCCACCGTCCGCGTTCCGTTCCCTCAGCCCCCTGACAACCAGCACCACCAGCAAGGACACCATGACCACGCCCAGCACGCAGACCGATCCGATGAGCTACACCTCCCGCGCGGCCCAGGCCACCCCGGCCCCGACAGCCAGCGTGGCCGACCTCCTGGAGGCGGGCGAGCCCTACGTCCTCAGCTTCGGTGGCCAGGCCACCCCCTGGCGAACGAGCCTGGCAGAGCTGCTCGAGACCGACCGCGAGGTGGCGGCTGACCTCATCGCGCTCGATGAGGAGGTCAGCCGCCTGCTGGCGCCGGTGGCCACCGAGCTGCTGACCATCTGCCCGCGGGGCCTGCGCGTGCTCGACGACGACGGCGCGGCAGTTGTACCCGCACCCAGCCACGCCGGGCAGGGGGACGAGGCAGCCGTCTCGGTCCCGGGGATCCTGCTGGCCCAGCACGCGGTCCTGGCGAGCCTGCCGGCAGCCGGGATCGAGGTGACGGGCCGCCACCGGCCGGCGGGCGCCGTCGGCCACTCCCAGGGCGTGCTCGGCGTGGCGCTGGTGGGTGCACTGTCCGGCGGGCCGGGCGAGGTGGCGCAGGTGCACGCGCTGGCGCGCCTCATCGGCGCCGCGGCGACCCGCACCACCCATCGCCAGGGCCTGGGGAGCGTGGGTGAGGCGACGCCCATGCTCTCGGTGCGTGGGGTGACCCGTCCGGTCCTGGAGGAGGTCCTAGAACGCGTGCCGGGCCACGAGGAGCTGACTATCGGGGTGGCCAACGGCCGCGACGCACATATCGTCTCCGGCCGGCCAGGCACGCTCGTTCTGGTGGTCTCGGCCCTGGAGGCGGCTGCGGCACGCAGCGCCAAGGCACGCAAGGACCGGCGTCTGGGCGGGGCTGTGCTCGCCCCGGTCACGGAGTTCCTAGCCACCACGGTGCCCTTCCACAGCCCCTTCCTGACCACGGCCGTCGACGACGTCGTGGCCTGGGCCGCAGCCTGCGGCCTGCAGACGGCGCTGGCGCGTGACCTGGCCACGGCTGTGCTCACCGATGCCGTGGACTGGCCCGAGATCCTGCGCCAGGCGCTGGCGACAACGGCTGACGGCCGCCACCCCCGCATGGTGGTGGACCTGGGGCCGGGCAACGTCCTGGCCCGCATCACCGCGACCGCGGTGGCAGGCACCGGAGTCCGGGTCGTGCCGGCCGGCACCGCGCGCGACCTGGACAACCTGGACCGTGCCGGAGCCTGCCCTGCGGCCACGGTGGACCGTTCGCGCTACGCTCCGCGCCTGACGCGCCTGCCTGACGGTCGCCTCACGCTGGACACGGCCTTCACCCGCCTGACGGGACGCTCGGCCGTGCTCCTGGCGGGACTGACCCCGACCACGGTCGACCCGCAGATCGTGGCGGCTGCCGCGAACGCCGGCTACTGGGCCGAGCTGGCCGGCGGAGGCCAGACCACCCCTGCGGTGCTCCAGGCCAACCTCGACGGCCTCAAGGAGCAGCTGGAGCCGGGACGCACCGCGGCCTTCAACGCCATGTTCATGGACCGCTACCTGTGGAACCTGCACCTGGGATCCCAGCGCCTGCTGTCCAAGGCCCGTGCTGCCGGGGCGCCGGTGGACGGCGTCGTCATCTCCGCCGGCGTGCCCGAGCTCGACGAGGCGACGGCGCTGCTGGAGCGCCTGCGCGAGGAGGGCTTTAGCTACGTGGCCTTCAAACCGGGCACGGTCGAGCAGATCCGCGCGGTGCTCGCCATCGCCGCCGCGGCGGCACCCACGCCGGTCATCATGCAGATCGAGGACGGACACGCCGGGGGACACCACTCCTGGGAGGACCTCGACACCATGCTGCTGGCCACCTACGACGACATCCGCGCCCACGACAACGTCGTGGTCTGCGTCGGTGGCGGGATCGGCACGCCTGAGCGCGCTGCTGACTACCTCACGGGCCGGTGGGCCCTGGCTTACGACACGGCCCCGGCGCCGGTGGACGGCGTCATGATCGGCACGGCCGCCATGACGGCGCGTGAGGCGCGTACGAACCCTGACGTCAAGCAGCTGCTCGTGGACACTCCCGGCATCGCCGTACGTGCCCCGGCAGACAGCGGGGCCGACGGCGGCTGGGTCGCCTCAGGCGCGAGCCTGGGCGGTATGACCTCAGGGCTGTCCCACCTGCGGGCGGACCTGTACGAGATCGACAACTCCTCGGCGGCAGCCTCTCGCCTCATCCAGCAGCTGGCCGGGGACGAGCAGGCCATGGCCGCGCGCCGCCAGGAGATGATCCAGGCCCTGGCCCGCACCGCCAAGCCCTACTTCGGCGACGTGGAGGAGATGACCTACCTCGCCTGGGCCAGCCGCTACGCCGAGCTGTGCCTGGCGCCCCATCCGGGCCGCCCGGCCGGCGAGCAGGACTGGAACGACGAGGGCTGGTACGACCGTTTCCTCGACCTGCTCCACCGCATCGAGGCGCGTCTGGCCCCGGCCGACCACGGGGAGGTGGAGACCCTCTTCGTCACCACCGCCGACGTCGTCGACTCCGACGCCGCCCTGGCCGCCCTGCGCCAGCGCTACCCGCAGGCCGCCACCACGCTGGTCACGCCTGGCGACGCCGCCTGGTTCCCCGCACTGTGCCGCAAGCACCCCAAGCCCGTGCCCTTCGTGCCGATCCTGGACGCTGACATCCTGCGCTGGTGGGGGACGGACTCACTGTGGCAGTCCCAGGACCCGCGCTACAGCGCCGACCAGGTGCGCATCATCCCCGGCCCGGTGTCGGTAGCCGGGATCACGAGCGTGGACGAGCCGGTCAGCCAGATCCTGGGACGCTTTGAGCAGGCCGCCGTCCAGGCGCTCCAGGACCAGGGCACTCAGGCTCAGCCGGCCGCGGCCAGGCTGGGCAGCGGCACGGGCAGCCAGGCCCGGCCGGTGGCGGACGCGGCGCAGCTGGTGCGCTGGGCTCCCCACGTGCTGTGGAACGGGCACCTGACGGTCAACCCCGCACGGGTGCTGGAGGAGGACTCCTACACGGTGGTCTCCCGCCCGGAGGTCGGAGCGGACGCCTACGACCTCGACATCCACCTGGACACGCACTGGGACCAGGTCCCCGGCGGTGAGGCCGTCCACGCCGTGCGTCACCTCGTAGTCCCGCTGCGCCTGGCGGCGGCCTGGGACGGCGCCGTGCCCCTGGTCGATCCAGGACGGATCTCGCAGACGATGAACGCCCTGCTGCGCGCCACGGCGGGCGTGGGGGCCACCTCGGCGGCCGGAGACCGGATCACCGCCCTGCCCCTGGTCCACCCTGCGCGCCCCGGCGCCCTCGACGCCCGCGGCCAGGCGGCCACCCAGCCCTTTGGAACCGTGGAGGACACCTTCACCCTGGCATCGACCCTGGGAGCCGACCACGCGGCCGTCACCGGTGACGCGTTGCCTGCCGGAGGCGGCCAGGCCCTGGTGGCGGCACCGCTTGTGCCAGACGCCTTGCTCGGCCCGTGCTGGCCGGTGGTCTACGCGGCCCTGGGCAGCGTCGTCGAGGACGGGATGCCCCTGATCGAGGGTCTCCTGGGCGCGGTCCACCTCGACCACACCATCGACCTGCGCCGCAGCGTGGAGGAGCTGGCTGCCTGGGTCGGTCCCACCTCGCGCGTGGCGGTGACCGGCTGGGTGGCGGCCCTGGAGGAGTCCAGCGCCGGACGGGTGGTGGACGTCCGCCTTGAGCTGCGCGAAGCCGTATCCGAATCCGAGCAGGACCAGGAGGACGGCGCGCCCTCACGGCAGGGGAAGGGCGAGCTGATCGCCCTCATGCGTGAGCGCTTTGCCATCCGGGGCCGCGCCCACGGCACGGCGGCCCCCAGCGCCCCCGATCTGGCTGGTGGCACGGGCAGGCAGACTGTGCGCTGCGCCCGGCGGCTGCTGCGACGCGTCACGGTCAAGGCTCCGGCGGATATGACCGCCTTCGCTCGCGTGAGCGGGGACTACAACCCCATCCACACCAGTTACCACGCCGCCCGGGTGGCCGGGATGCAGGCACCGTTGGTGCACGGCATGTGGCTGTCGGCCACCGCGCAGCAGGCGGCTGCTGCCACCGACGCCTCGGGAGTGGGCTTCGTCCTGGAGGGCTGGACCTACGTCATGCTCGGCACGGTCGAGCTGGAGGACGAGGTCGTCATCAGCGTCGAGCGCACCGGCCTCGTGGTCGGGGGCGGCTACGTCCTGGAGGTGACCTGCAAGGTCGGCGGCGACGTCGTCTCGCGGGGAACCGCCCTGACGGCGCCCGAGCCCACGGCCTACCTCTACCCGGGTCAGGGCATCCAGGCTGCCGGGATGGGCCTGGACGAGATGAACAGCTCGCGTGCGGCCCGCCAGGTGTGGCAGCGCGCGGACGCCTTCACCCGCTCCGAGCTCGGTTTCTCGGTCATCAACCTCGTGCGTGACAACCCGGTGGAGATGACCGCGCGCGGTGTCACCTACAGACACCCCGAGGGGCTGCTCAACCTCACCCAGTTCACCCAGGTTGCCCTGGCCACGGTGGCCATGGCCTCCACCGCCCGACTGGCGGAGGCCGGGGCCCTGGTCGAGGACGCGGCCTTTGCCGGCCACTCCCTGGGTGAGTACACGGCCCTGGCGGCCTACGGCCACGTCATGGACGTGGAGACCACGATCGCCATCGTCTTCCAGCGCGGGTCCACGATGCACACCCTGGTCGAGCGTGACGCCCAGGGCCGCTCGGGCTACCGCATGGGTGCCCTGCGCCCGAACCAGGCCGGCGTGAGCGCCAGCCAGGTTGAGGACTACGTCGCCTCCATCGCCGCCTCCAGCGGTGAGTTCCTCCAGATCGTCAACTACAACCTGGCTGGGGCCCAGTACGCGGTGGCCGGCACGGTCGCGGGCCTGGAGGCGCTGGCCGCGGACAGCCGCAGGCGCGCCGAGGCCCGCGGGGGCAAGAACCCCTTCATACTCGTGCCCGGCATCGACGTCCCCTTCCACTCCGAGGTGCTGCGCCCGGGCGTGCCGGCCTTCCGCAGCCGCCTGCTGGAGCTCGTGCCCGAGGACCTGGACTATGAGCGCCTGGTGGGGCGCTACGTGCCCAACCTGGTGGCACGTCCCTTCGAGCTGAGCGCGGACTTCGTGCGCTGCATCCTCCAGGTCGTGCCCTCCGAGCCGGCGCGCCAGGTCCTGGAGTCCTGGCCGCAGTGGTCCCAGCGTCCACGCGAGCTCGCCCGCCTGCTGCTGGTCGAGCTCCTGGCCTGGCAGTTCGCCTCCCCGGTGCGCTGGATCGAGACCCAGGACCTGCTGGTGCGCTCGCGCGCCGAGGGCGGCCTGGGCGTGCGTCACCTGGTGGAGGTGGGCCTGGCGGCCTCGCCGACCCTAGCCAACCTCGCCTCGCGCACCCTCATGCTGCCCGAGCACGCCGCTCGCCACGTCACCGTCCACAACGTGCGACGTGATGAGGCGCGGGTGCTGGCCACGGACACCGATCCCGCGGTGAGCGTGGAGGAGACCTCCAGCCACGGTGCTCCGGGCGAGCCTGCGCCACAGCCTGGGACGCAGCCCGAGCCGGCCTCGCCGCAGGCATCTCCGGCGTCGACCAAGGCCTCGGTCCCCAACGCGCAGGCGGGTCCGGCTCCGAGCGAGCCCGCGGCTGACCTCGCCTTCGGCGCAGCCGATGCGCTCCTCGTCCTGCTGGCCCACGCCGCCCGCATCACTCCGGAGCAGATCGGGGCCACCGACACCACCGAGACCCTGACCAACGGCGTGTCCTCGCGTCGCAACCAGCTGCTGATGGATATGGGCGCCGAGCTGGAGCTGGCCTCGATCGACGGCGCCGCCGACGCGGACATGCCGACCCTGAGCGGGATCGTGGCCAAGAGTGCTCCGGGCTACAAGGCCTTCGGGCCGGTGCTCACCGAGGTGGTGCGCTCGGGCCTGGGACGTCTGCTCGGGCCGGCCGGACTGCGCGCCTCCTACGTGGGCGAGCGCCTGAGCACGGCATGGGGCCTGGGCGAGGGATGGACGGCGCATGCCAGTGCCGCCCTCGTGCTGGGCAGCCGTGAGGGGTCCTCCGTGCGCGGCGGTGAGCTCGCGAGCCTGGGCACCTCGGCCCCAGCGAGCTCGTTTGGCGAGGCTGATGCCCTCATCGACGCCGCCGTCCAGCAGGTTGCCGCAGCCCACGGGCTGAGCGTGGCCCGGGTCAGCGCCGCGACGGCGGGCGGCGCCGTCGTCGACTCTGCCGCCCTGGACGCCTTTGCCGCCACGGTCACCGGGGAGCGCGGCGTGCTCGCCACGACGGCCCGCACCATGCTGGCGGCCCTGGGACTGGCCGAACCGCCGCAGGCCGACGACGCCGCGGCCGACGAGGCCGCCGCCACCGGCGCCCTCGTGGCAGCGGTGGACGCCGAGCTTGGCTCGGGATGGATGGCTTCGGTGATGCCGGCCTTCGATGCGCGCCGCGCGGTTCTCATTGACGACTGGTGGGCCAGCGCCCGTGAGGACCTGGCACGCCTGGGCAGTGGTGAGAGCGACCTGGACCAGGCTCGCCACGCCCTGGCGCCCGAGCGCTTTGCGGGTCTGGGGACGCCGGTGGCGCAGCAGGCCGCATGGTGGCGGGACCAGGCCAGGGCCGCCGGCCAGAACGAGCGCGCCGAGCTCCTGGCCTCGATCGCGCAGGCTGCGGCCAGCGCCCCCGAGGTCGGAAGCGCACCTGGCTACGCCCGTGAGGTCGCCGTGGTCACGGGCGTGGCACCCGGCTCGATTGCGGCCTCGGTGGTGGCCGAGCTCCTGGCAGGCGGGGCGTGCGTCATCGCGACCTCCTCACGTCTGAGCCACGAGCGCCTGGCCTTCGCCCGCGAGCTCTACCGCACCCACGCTGTGGCCGGCACCCGGCTGTGGATGGTCCCAGCGAACCTCGCCTCCTACCGGGACGTGGACGCCCTGGCCCACTGGATCGGCCACGACCAGGTCGTCACCTCCGGCGGCACCTCGACGGTGGCCAAGGAGGCACTGGTTCCCACCCTTCTCTTCCCCTTCGCCGCCCCGCGCGTGAGCGGCACGCTGGCCGACGCCGGGCCGGCGGCGGAGTCCCAGACCCGCGTGCTGCTGTGGAGCCTGGAGCGCCAGATCGCCACGCTGTCTGCCATCGGCACGCACACCCACGTTGACTCCCGCCTCCACGTCGTCCTGCCCGGCTCGCCCAACCGCGGCACCTTCGGTGGGGACGGCGCCTACGGCGAGGTCAAGTCCGCCCTGGACGCCGTGGTCAACCGCTGGCGGGCGGAGAGCGCGTGGTCGCAGCGCGTGACCCTCGCCCACCCCCGGATCGGCTGGGTGCGTGGCACCGGCCTCATGGGAGGCAACGACCCCCTCGTCGCGGCCGTGGAGGCGGCAGGCGTGCGCACCTGGTCCACGCGCGAGATCGCCCACGAGCTGGTGGGCCTGTGCGCGCCCGAGGTGCGTGAGCAGGCCCGGCGGGCGCCCGTCGAGGCGGACCTGACCGGAGGCCTGGGAGACGGCGTCGACCTCGTGGCGCTGCGTGAGCAGGCTGGCGCGCTGGCAGGCCAGACCTCGCCAGCGGCCACGGTGACCGCGACGGTGCCGGCCCTTCCCACGCCGGCGGTGCCCAGCCAGCCCACCGCACCGCAGTGGGGTGAGGTGAGAACGAGCCTGGAGGACATGGTCGTCATTGTCTCCACCGGGGAGGTGTCCACCTGGGGGTCAGGGCGCACGCGTCGCGAGGCCGAGCTCGGGATGAGGGGTGAGGACGACGTCGAGCTGACGGCTGCCGGGGTGCTGGAGCTGGCCTGGGGGATGGGTCTGCTGACCTACCAGGAGTCGCCCAAGCCCGGCTGGTACGACATGGACGGAGAGCTCGTGCCCGAGGAGGAGGTCTACGCCCGTTACCGTGACGAGGTCGTGGCCCGCTGCGGCATCCGCGAGTTCGTCGACGACGGCGTCATCGCCCCCGATGCGGAGATCGACGCCACCGTCTACCTCGACCGCGACATCACCCTCACGGTGGCGGACGAGGCCACGGCACGCTCGGTGGCCGCCGCGGACCCGGCTCACACGCGGGTGGCGCCCCAGGAGGGGACAGGGGAGTGGACGGTGACCTGCCTGGCAGGCTGCCTGGCCCGTGTCCCGCGCCGTGCCACGCTCTCGCGCACGGTGGGCGGCCAGATGCCCGAGGGCTTCGACCCCGCGCGCTGGGGGATCCCCGCGACCATGGTCGAGGCCATGGACCCCATCGCCGCGTGGAACCTGGTCACGGCCGTGGACGCCTTCCTGTCCGCTGGTTTCAGCCCGGCCGAGCTGCTGCAGGCCGTCCACCCCAGCGACGTCGCCTCGACGCAGGGCACGGGCTTTGGCGGCATGGAGTCCATGCGCAAGATGTTCGTCGGGCGGCTGCTGGACGAGGACCGCCCCTCTGACATCCTCCAGGAGGCCCTGCCCAACGTCGTGGCGGCCCACGTCATGCAGTCCTACGTCGGCGGCTACGGCTCCATGGTCCAGCCGGTCTCGGCCTGCGCGACCGCCGCGGTGTCCATCGAGGAGGCCTGGGACAAGATCGCGCTGGGCAAGGCCGAGGTCGTCGTGGCCGGTGCCATCGATGACATCTCGGTGGAGTCCGTAGTGGGCTTCGGCAACATGAACGCCACTGCCGAGGCAGCGGCCATGTACGCCCAGGGCATCGCCGCCCGTCACTTCTCCCGGGCCAATGACCGGCGTCGTGGAGGCTTCGTCGAGGCCGAGGGCGGCGGCACAGTCATCCTGGCCCGGGCCACCGTGGCGGCCCGGCTAGGCCTTCCGGTGGCGGGGGTGCTCGGCTTCGTCTCCTCCTACGCCGACGGCGCCCACACCTCCATCCCGGCCCCCGGCCTGGGTGCCCTGGGAGCCGGACGAGGCGGACAGAACTCGCGCCTGGCCCGGGCGCTGGCCGACCTTGGGGTCCAGGCCGACGACATCGCCGTGGTCTCCAAGCACGACACCTCTACCAAGGCCAATGACCCCAACGAGTCCGAGCTGCACACACGGCTGGCTCGGGCGCTGGAACGCACCCCTGGCAACCCGCTGGTGGCCGTGTCCCAGAAGTCGGTCACCGGTCACGCCAAGGGCGGGGCGGCCCTGTTCCAGGTGGCGGGACTTGCCGAGATCCTGGCCACCGGCATCGCCCCGGGCAACGCCAGCCTCGACGTGGTGGACCCGGTCATGGAGCCCGACGCCTTCTGGGTGTGGCCGCGCAGGCCGATCCGGATTTCAGGCCGCGGTGGCGTGGTTCGCGCCGGACTGGTGACCTCGCTGGGCTTCGGTCACGTGTCCGGGCTCATCGCCCTGGTCCATCCTGGAGCCTTTGAGGCAGCCTTGCGCAGCCGTGAGGGTGAGGCTGGGGTGCAGGCGTGGCTAGAGCGCGCCAACGCCCGCCTGGCGGCCGGTGCCAGGAGGCGCATGGCCGGCATGATCGGCCGCGCGCCCCTGTTCGAGGAGCTCCGTGCACGCCGTCTGGGTCAGGCTGAGGCCGGCCGCGACCCGCATGAGGTCGAGGCCGCCATGCTGCTGGACCCGCAGGCGCGCCTGGGCGCCGACGGCGTCTACCACGTGGGGCGCAACCGGCTCTAGGCTGAGCACCATGAAGAAGCTCATCAATGATGCTGAGAGCGTCGTCGCCGACGCCTTGGCGGGACTGGCAGCCGCGCACCCGGACCTGGTGACGGTGGACCTGGACCATCGTGTGGTCTACCGAGCCAGCCCCAAGAAGGAGGGCCGCGTGGCCGTCATCTCGGGCGGAGGCAGCGGGCACGAGCCGTTGCACTGCGGCTTCGTCGGGCCGGGCATGCTTGACGCCGCCTGCGCCGGGGAGGTCTTCACCTCGCCCGTGCCCGACCAGGTCGTGGCGGCCACCAAGGCGGCTGACCGCGGGGCGGGCGTGCTCCACGTGGTCAAGAACTACACCGGCGACGTGATGAACTTCGAGATGGCTGCTGAGCTGGTGGCGATGGAGGACGGCCCCGAGGTAGCCACTGTCGTCGTGGCCGACGACGTCGCGGTCGAGGACTCCCTGTACACCACCGGGCGGCGGGGCGTGGGGACCACGCTCGTGGTGGAGAAGGTCGCCGGCGCCGCCGCCGAGGCTGGTGCCAGCCTCGGCCAGGTCCAGGCCGTGGCCCAACGGGTGGCCGACCACGGCCGCTCGATGGGGGTGGCGCTTTCCTCCTGCACCGTGCCGGCCAACGGCAGGCCCTCCTTCGACCTGCCCGAGGACGAGATCGAGATCGGCATCGGTATCCACGGCGAGCCTGGCCGCCGCCGCGCGCCGATGATGACGGCCAAGCAGGTGGCGGCCGAGCTGGTCGCTCCGGTCCTGGCCGAGCTGCCGGACTCTCCTGACGGACACGGCGTCATCGCCGTGCTGGACGGGATGGGGGCCACCCCGCTGCTAGAGCTCTACCTCATGTACGGCGAGGTCAAGGCGCTGCTGGACCAGGCTGGCGTGGTGGTTGAACGCAGCCTGGTGGGCTCCTACGTCACGAGCCTGGACATGGCGGGCTGCGCGCTGACGCTGGTACGAGCCGATGAGGAGGTCCTGCGCCTGTGGGACGCACCGGTGAGGACGGCGGCGCTGACGTGGACGGAGGCGGGCAAATGAGCACGGTTCTTGACGCACAGGGGGTACGCCAGTGGATCAGCCTGGCTGCTGAGTTGGTCACCGCCCATGAGCGGGAGCTGACCGAGCTTGACGCCGCCATCGGCGACGCCGACCACGGTGCCAATATGCGCCGCGGCTTCCAGGCGGCGGCCCAGGCCGTGCAGGACCCGGCCCTGGCGACGCCGGGAGCGGTGCTGAAGAAGGTGGCGATGACTCTCATCTCGACCATCGGTGGTGCCTCCGGGCCGCTGTACGGCACCTTCTTCCTGCGCATGGCTGGCGAGTGCGGCGACAGCCCTGAGATCGACCTGCCGGTGCTGCTGCGGGCGATGGAGGCTGGCGTGGCCGGTGTCCAGGCGCGCGGGCGCTCCCAGGCGGGGGAGAAGACCATGCTGGACGCCTGGCTGCCGGCGCTGGAGGCCATGCGGGGCCAGTCTGACCTGGCGGCAGGCACCGCGGCAGCGGCGCGGGCGGCGCAGGAGGGACGTGGGGCCACGGCGGCGATGCGGGCGACGAAGGGGCGGGCCTCCTACCTCGGTCAGCGCTCGGTCGGTCATATCGACCCGGGCGCGGCCTCGACCGCCCTGGTCCTCCAGGCGCTGGCACAGGCTGAGACAGCGACCTCGCAGGAGGAGCAGGCATGAGCGGGATCGTTGTTGTCTCCCACTCGCGCCAGCTGGCCGAGGCGGCCGTGGCCCTGGTGGCCGGGCTCATGCCGAGCCTGGACGTGAACGTCCAGGTGGCCGCGGGAACGCCGGACGGGGGCCTGGGCACGGATCCCACCGCCGTCATGGCGGGGATCGAGGCCGCCGACGACTCCGAGGGCGTCCTCCTCCTGGCGGACGTGGGCAGCGGGATCATGAGCGCTCAGATGGCTGTTGAGCTCATCGACTCCGAGCTGACCGAGCGCACGGTGGTCAGCCCGGCTCCCCTGGTCGAGGGGCTGCTGGCCGCCTACGCGGCCGCTGGCACCGGGTGCCCCTTCGACCAGGTCTGTGAGCGTGCGGCCAACGCGGCGGCAGACAAACGCTGCCAGGTCGAGGGATGAGGGCGGACGGACCTGACACGGCGGGGCTGCCGAGCCTGCCTGTCCCTCCTGGCGGCCAGGTCCTGGGGGTGGGGATGGACCTCGTTGACGTCCCTGCGCTGGCTGCCCAGCTCGCCCAGCCGGGCACGGTGCTGGCTGAGCGAGCCTTCACCCCGCGTGAGTGCCGCGAGGCACGTCGCCGCAGCCAGGAGTCTGGGTCTCAGGAGGCCGAGCACCTGGCGGCGCGGTGGGCGGCCAAGGAGGCCTTCGTCAAGGCCTGGTCACAGGCCGTCAACACGCTCGCCGGGACCGGCGTCGTGCCGGCCCTGTCCCCCCAGGAGCTGGACTGGCGTGAGATCGAGGTCGTCAGCGACCACTGGCACCGTCCGGGCCTGCGGCTGGCGGGCCGGGTCGCTCAGGCGGTCAGCGCGACGCTGGGACCCGGGGGAACGGCATCGGCACGCTGGCTCGTCTCCCTCACGCACGACGGCGGCTGGGCTGCGGCCGTGGTACTGGCCCTGGCGAGCGGGTCGGAGAAGGAGACCTGAGTCTGTTTCCAGGAAAAGTCACCGCGGTCACAGTTCGGTGACGTCCTCGCCGTGCACCCTTGCCTGGGACTATCGTCCTGTAGCATCCTGCACACCCTGTTCCTGACGGCAGACAAGGACGTCACTATGACTGAGGCTACCTATCAGGCCATCGCCATGATCATCTACTTCGTGGGCATGGTGGCCATCGGTGGCTGGGCCTACGGGCGCAATCACGACCTGGACGACTACATGCTCGCCGGCCGCGGCCTGGGACCCTGGGTCGCGGCATTGAGCGCCGGGGCCTCAGACATGTCGGGATGGCTCCTCATGGGACTGCCAGGCGCGCTGTACGCCTCCGGCCTGGTGGAGTCCTGGATCGCCATCGGACTGACAGTGGGGGCCTGGCTGAACTGGAGATACGTGGCCCCGCGTCTGCGCACCTACACCGAGGTGGCCAGGAACTCCATCACCATCCCGAGCTTCCTCGACAACCGCCTGCACGACGACCGCCACCTGCTGCGCTGGGCCAGCGGAATCATCATCCTGGTCTACTTCACCTTCTACGTCTCCTCCGGCATGGTGGCCGGCGGGGTGTTCTTTGAGAACTCCTTCGGCATGGACTACCGCCTGGGCATGGTGCTCGTCGCCGCGATCACGGTGGTCTACACCCTGGTCGGTGGCTTCCTGGCCGTGTCCTACACCGACTTCGTCCAGGGCGTCATGATGGTGGCGGCGCTGGTCATGGTGCCTGTGGTGGGGGTGGTGAGCCTGGGTGGACCGGCCCAGGTGATCCAGGCTGTCCACGAGGTTGATCCCAGCTACTGGGCCATGATCGGTTCCTCGGTCACGCTCGTCGGCGTCGTCTCCTCCCTGGCCTGGGGCCTGGGCTACTTCGGCCAGCCGCACATCATCGTGCGCTTCATGGCGATTCGGAACGTGTCAGAGGCGAGGGCCGGGCGGCGGATCGGCATCGGCTGGATGCTCTTCGCGGTCGCAGGCGCCTGCGCTACCGCCGTGGTCGGAGTCGCCCACTACCGTCGCGACCCCGGCGCGCTGGCAGATCCCGAGGCCGTCTTCCTGGCGCTGGGCCAGCTCCTGTTCCACCCGCTGATCGCCGGCTTCCTGCTCTCAGCGATCCTGGCAGCCATCATGTCCACGGTTGCCTCCCAGCTGCTCGTAACCTCCTCCGCACTCATCGAGGACCTCTACGGCGTGGTGACGCGCAAGCCGGTCTCCAGCGGCAAGCTCGTGCTCTACTCGCGCATGAGCGTGGCGGCTATCGCCACCGTGGCCGCGCTGCTCGCCTGGGAACGCAATGACACCATCCTCGCCCTCGTGGCCTTTGCCTGGGCCGGCTTCGGGGCCTCCTTCGGCCCCACGGTCCTGCTGTCGCTGTACTGGAAGCGTCTGACGACGGTGGGTGCCTTTGCCGGCATGGTCACCGGGGCCGTCGTCGTCATGGTGTGGGGCAACCTGTCCGGAGGCGTCTTCGAGCTTTACGAGATCCTGCCCGGGTTCGTGGCCAACCTTGCCGTGGCGATCGGGGTCTCGCTGACCCGGCAGCCGGCCCCTGAGGTGGCTGAGGAGTTCGACCGGGCAGTTGCCCTGGCCAGCCATCGCGGCTAGTGTCTGCCACAGTTACGTGCTCCGGGGTCGGTGAAAGTCCGAGCCGGCGGTGACAGTCCGCGACCTGCACGTTCGTCCCGCCGGGGCGCGCGTGCAGCTGAGCTGGTGGAATTCCAGCACCGACGGTGAAAGTCCGGATGGGAGGAAGCACGAGGCGCATGGTGCCTGGCGCTGGCACACCCTCGTTGAGGGCGTATGGCGCTGCTCACCGTGCGTCGGGCGCGCCTGCGCGGCGCTGGCCCATCACCCCCGGAGCGGCCCGGGGAGGCTCCTCGGGCGGGGCCACCGGGAGCATTGATGTCACCTTCAGCCGCAGGCCGAGTCAGCGCACGCCTGCGCGCGCCGTTGCCGGCTCTGACCCTGGGCCTGGTGCTCGTAGGCCTGTGGTGGGCCGTCAGCGCGAGCCAGGCGGTGCCTGCGGTCTTCCTGCCTTCGCCCTCCGGCGTGGCCAGACGTCTGTGGCTGGCGCTGACCCAAGGAGGCCTGGCCGGCTATGCCTGGGTGACCATGCGCGAGGCCCTGCTGGGGTGCCTGACGGCCACCTGCCTGTCCCTGCCCCTGGCCTGGGGCCTGTTCCACTGGCCCCGCTTCTCCCGGACGGTGCTGCCCTACGTCGCCGCCTCCCAGGCCGTCCCGGCCATCGCCATCGCCCCGCTGCTGGTGCTGTGGATCGGCTACGGAACGGTGCCAGTGGTGCTCCTGTGCACGCTCATGGTGTTCTTTCCCATCACGGTCACTGTCCTGCTGGGCCTGCGGGGCCTGGACACCGACGTCCTGGACGCGGCCAGGCTCGACGGCGCCCACGGGATGAGCATGATCATGCGCATGGAGCTGCCGATGGCGCTGCCGGCCATCTTGTCCGGGCTGCGCACCGGCTTCACCTTGTCCGTCACTGGTGCGGTGGTCGGTGAGATGACCATGGGCGGCCAGGGCCTGGGCATGGTGCTCGCCCACCAGCGCGACGCCGTGGACACCGCTGGCCTGTTCTCCACGATCGTCCTGCTGTGCGCCATGGCCATGGCGATCCACTGGTGCCTGCACGAGGCCGAGCGCCGCAGCCGGGTCGTGGACGCCATGCGCGGACGACGCGCGACCTGACTGCCCTCCCACTTCATCGATCCACCGACCCACCCTCTGACCGAAGGAACCTGTCATGACTGCTATGAGCCGCCGTCGTCTTATCCACCTGGCCACTGCCGCCACCGCCACGAGCGTGCTGGCCGCCTGTTCCTCGGGCACCGCGGCCCGCTCCCAGTCCTCAAGCAGCGCCGGTGCATCCGCGCCCGCCGGGTCCGCAGGGCTGACGATCGGGATGAGCTACACACCCAACGTCCAGTTCGCGCCCTTCTACATGGCCCAGGCCGGTGAGCAGTATGCCGCGGGCGTCACGCTTCGCCACCACGGTGCCCAGGAGGGCTTGTTCGACGCGCTGGCCGCAGGCACCGAGCAGCTCGTCGTGGCCGGGGCCGATGAGGCCGTCGTGGCCGCCTCGGGAGGATCAGACCTCGTGGTGGTCGGCGGCTACTACCAGGCCTACCCCGGCTGCGTCATCGTGCCTGAGGACTCCGAGATCCGCAGCCTGGCAGACCTGGCCGGGCGCACCATCGGCCTGCCCGGGCGCTTCGGGGAGAACTGGTTCGCTTTCCAGGTAGCGATGGAGAGCGCAGGACTGAGCGAGTCCGACCTGCAGGTCCAGGAGATCGGCTACACCCAGCAGGCGGCTCTGGTGGGCGGCAAGGTCGATGCCATCGTGGGCTTCTCCAACAACGACGCGGTCCAGATCACGCTAGCAGGCACGCCGGTGCGGACCCTGGCTGTGGCCGAGCAGGTGCCGCTGGTGGGCGCGAGCCTGGTGACCACCAACGCCGTGCTGGAGCAACGTCGCGAGGAGCTGGCGGCTGTGGTGGCGGCCAGCGCCGCCGGGATGGAGGCTTTCGCCGCGGACCCTGACGCCGCCGTCGAGGCCACCAAGGCCTACGTCACTGACCTCGTGGACGCCACCCAGGCCGCCAACGCCCGGGCGGTGGCGGTGGCGACCGCTGAGCTCATCGAGCCCGCGGGGTCCACGGCCGCCGTCGGCTCCCTCTCCACCGAGGAGGTTGAGGCCATGATCGCCTTCCTGGATGACCACGGCCTGCTCACCGGCGCCGCACCGACGGTCGAGGCGGTGTGCGACCCGCTGGTCTAGGAGGCAGCGGGTCGGTGCGCTACAGGCGGCAGGCCAGCAGCGAGGAGACGAGGATGGCGCGCGCGCCGACCTCGTAGAGCTCGTCCATGACGCGGTTCATATCCGCGCGCGGCACCATCGAGCGCACGGCGACCCAGTCAGGGTTCTGCAGCGGGGAGACCGTGGGGGACTCCAGACCGGGCGTGATGGCCGTGGCCAGGTGGAGGTCGTTCATGCGCACGTCGTAGTCGATGAGCACGTAGGACCGTGCCCGCATCACGCCCTCCAGACGGCGCACGAGCGTGGCCAGGCCTGGCTCGTCGCGATAGGCCTCGGTGGTGATGAGCACGGCCTCGCTGGCCAGGATCGGCTCGCCGAAGACCTCCAGGCCGGCCGCACGCAGCGTGGTGCCGGTCTCGACGACGTCGGCGATGAGGTCAGCGACCCCGAGCTGGACGGAGGACTCCACCGCGCCGTCAAGGTGGACGGTGGTGGCCTCCACGCCCTGGGCACGCAGGTACTCGCGCACGAGGACGTCATAGGAGGTCGCCACGCGCTTGCCGGCCACGTCCGCCAGCGAGCTCATGGTGCCGGCGGGCGCGGCGAAGCGGAAGGTCGAGCGGGCGAAGCCCAGCGCGAGGTGCTCCACGGCTTGCACACCCGAGTCCAGCAGGAGGTCGCGTCCGGTGATGCCGGCATGGACCGTGCCCTGGCCGACGTAGACGGCGATGTCACGCGGGCGCAGGAAGAACAGCTCCACCTCGTTGGCCTCGTCAATGAGGACGAGCTCACGGCCGGTGCGGCGGGTGCGGTAACCCGCCTCCTTGAGCATGGTGGTGGCGGGCTCGGACAGGGAGCCCTTGTTGGGCACGGCGATACGCAGCACGGTGGTCTTCTCCGGGTCGGGGCGGTGGGGAGGGGGAAGGGTGAGCGCTCGGCTCACAGGTACTTGTAGACGTCGGCCAGGGTGTAGCCCTTGGCGATCATCATGACCTGGGCGTGGTAGAGCAGCTGGCTCAGCTCCTCGCAGGCGGCCTCGTCAGACTCGTGCTCGCAGGCCATCCAGGACTCGGCGGCCTCCTCAACGAGCTTTTTGCCGATGAAGTGCACGCCCTTGTCCAGCTCGGCCACAGTGCCCGAGCCCTCGGGACGGGTGGCGGCCTTCTCAGACAGCTCGGCGAACAGCGACTCGAAGGTCTTCACATCGTGGGTCATGGCCTCAGGTTAGTGCACCTGGCTGACCAGGTCCGCCGCGTACCGCCCTGCGGCCGCCGCCGTGACGAAGGCCGCGGTGTCCTCCTCCAGGCCACGTCCCATGGTGGCGAGCCGCACGCCGGTGGCCTGCTGCGCCTGGTGCAGAGCCTGAAGGAGCCCGGCGGTGTCCACCGGGACCAGACGGTGCTGGCGGCCGACCGGTCGCGGGGCGCACAGGGCCTCGGCCTGGTGCCAGACCTGGGCTCCGAGCTCACCACCGAGCCGGGGCACGACGACGTCGGCACCCGCCAGCGCCACCTTGCCGTAGGCGGTGAGGCTGTGGTGGGAGATCCCGCGGTGGCGGTGGCGGGCGTCGGCCTGGGAGACCCGCAGGCAGGCCAGGGCGCGCCCTCCCAGGACGGCGACGGCGTTGACGGCCTCCCCGCATGCCACTCCGGAGAACCCCCAGGGCGTGTCCGTGCCCAGGTTGCCCGGTCCCTGGATGACGACGGCGACCTGGGCGCCGAGCACGTGACGGGCAGCGAGCAGGGCGTTGTGGAGGCTGACGGCCTCCAGGTCACCGCCCCAGGCCTGGCCGCAGGTGATCGTCCCGGCCAGCCACCCGGCCTCGCGCAGCCCCACCGCGGTGCGCGAGTAGGCGGCAGGCAGGGCGCCGCCGTCGGTCATGACGTAGACGGTGCGCGGCCGGCGCCCGGGCTCGACCAGGCCGGACGTGCCCGTGGGCGAGGCGAGGCCGGCCAGCACCGCCGGCAGGCTGGAGTGCAGGTCCGCGACGACGACCGGCATGTCCTCAAGCTCCAGCTGCCCGACCGGGGCACGCAGCACCTCGTGGCCGGGCATGTCCTGCTCGTCGACCCCGGCCACCATGACCTGATCGGGCATGTAACGGGCCTTGACGAGGTGGCCAGGAGCCGGGGCGTCAGGCGGCAGGAGGTCCAGCCGGGCCGTCACCATGGCGTGGCCGCCCGTACCCAGGCCCCGGGCGAGGGCCGAGACCTCCAGGCGTACGAGTTCGCCTGGCTGGGGAAGACCGCCGAGCTGCTCGTAGGCGACGGCGCGCAGCTCCTGGCCGGGCAACAGGCCGGTGGCACCGGCCGGAGCCTGGGTGAGACGGACCTCGAGCTCAGCGCAACGCCGGGGCTCGCGCCCCCACGTACGCCGTTGCTGGACCACCTCGCCGTCGCGCCACATCATGGTCCCAGCCTAGGCTGCGTGCGTGACCACCAGCCCAGGCTCTCCCGTACGCGCCGAGGAGAGACAGATGAATCTCCTGCTCGCTCTGCGCCAGACCACCACGGGGCTCAGCGCCACCGAGCTCGTGGCGCGTGTGGAGGGCTACGACCAGCAGTCCGCGCAGGCGGCCAGGCGGATGTTCGAGCGGGACAAGAACGAGCTGCGCGCCCTGGGCGTGCCCATCCTCGTCGTCGGAGCGGACACCGAGCCGCGCTACCTGGTTGACGAGGCCAGCTACGCCTTGCCCTCGCTGCGCCTGGACGCCGAGCAGGCGGCCGCGATCGAGCTGGCCGCCTCGGCCTGGCGTGACGGCGACCTGCCGGTGGCGGCCCGCAGGGCCCTGACCAAGCTGCGGGCGGTGGCCGAGGACAAGCCGCAGGAGGGGCAGGACGAGGCTGACGATGAGACGGCGCCAGGCACCGCGGGTGCAGGCACCCTGGCGGATCTGAGCCTCGACCTGGCTGGAAGCGAGGTCCCCTCTTCTCTCGCCTCAGCGGTGGAGGAGCGTCAGGTGGTCGCTTTCGACTATGCCTCCGCCTCGTCCGGGACCGTGGCCCGGCGCACGGTTGAGCCGCACCGGCTGCGGATGAGCGAGGGAGCCTGGTACCTCGAAGGGCGCGATACTCAGGTGGGACAGGTGCGTACCTTCCGGCTGGCACGTCTGCGCGGTCAGGTGGAGGTGATCAGCGCACCGGGCGCCTTCGAGCCCGTTGCCTCTCTACCCGCTGACCACCACCGCGTCGTGCTGGGCCTGGCCCCGGGTCGCGCGCTGGCACTGCGGGCGCGCTCGAGGCGGATCCAGCGTGAGCTCTCCGGCTACGACGTCGTGGCGGTGGACTATGAGGACCTTTTCGCCTTTGCCGGGTCCCTGGCAGCCCTGGCCGACGCCGTCGTGGTCCTGGAGCCAGTCGAGCTGCGTGAGCTGGTCCTGGAGCACCTGCGAGGTGCGGCGGGTGCAGAGGAGGCGAGCTGATGGCGCGTCCGAGCGCGGCTGACCGGCTGCTGCGGCTGCTGGCGCTTCCGGCCTGGGTGGCTGCCCGACCGGGGGTCACTGTGCGGGAGGCAGCTGAGCACTTCGAGGTCAGCGAGGAGACCATCATCCGGGACGTCGAGGCCCTGTGGGTGTCCGGGCCACGGGACGCGATGCCTGACGAGCTGGTCGACTTTGACGCCCTGGAGCTGGAGGAGGGCCGGCTGAGGCTGACGACCTCGCTGGGGCTGGACACCCCGCTACGCCTGACGAGCCAGGAGGCCCTGGCCCTGCAGCTGTCCCTGCGCGTGCTGGCGGACCTCCTTCAGGGGGACCCGCAGGCGGCCAGCCAGGTGGAGCGGGCCGAGCAGACGCTGGCCGGTCTGCTGGGGCACGGCAGGATGGAGCAGGCCGGCGGGGCGCAGGAGGCGCCGCAGGCGCTGGCCGTGGTGCGCCGGGCCCTGGCGCTGCGCCGCCGCCTGAGGATCGTCTACGTCGACGCGGCGGACCGGCGCTCCCAGCGCGAGGTCGACCCGGCGCAGCTGGAGTCTGACGGGTCTCACCTCTACCTGCGTGCGTGGTGCCTGAGCACCCGGGCCGAGCGCAGCTTCCGGCTAGACCGTGTCCTGGAGGCTGAGGTCCTGGACACGCCCGCCACGGCCCACCGCCTGGCACGCAGCCCGCGCGCACGCGCCGCACAGCGCAAACGTGAGAAGGCCAACACTGACCGGCCGCGGGCGACTCTGCACCTTGACCGGCGAGCCAGGTGGCTGACCGAGCAGGTGCCGTGCGAGTCGGTGACGCAGGAGGAGGACGGCACGCTCACAGCGGTCGTGCTGGGCCGCGACGAGCAGTGGCTGGTCAGCCTCATCCTGTCCTGCGGACGCGATCTTCTGGGCGTCCAGCCGCCTGGGCTGGCGGCCCAGGCGGCGCGGGCCGCCAGGAGCGCACTAGGTGCCTACGAGCGGCTTGGCGAGGAAGGGTAGGGCAGCGGCCCAGGCCCCGGCGGACCTACGCCGAGGGTGGAACACGGAGGCGAGCGTGCTGGACGCGCTGCGGGCTACGGCTAGACTCAAGCCCGTTCAGTCCGCTCATCGCCTGTCTACACGGAAGTAGGGCAACACCATGGGAGCTTTCAAGCCCTGGCACTGGATCGTGCTTCTCGTCCTCGTCCTTCTCATCTTCGGCGCTGGCAAGCTCCCTGACATCGCTCGCAGCCTCGGCCAGTCCATGAAGGTCTTCAAGAAGGAGGTCAAGGAGCTGCGCGAGGAGGATGACCCGGCCGCCACCGTGCAGCCCCCGGCCCAGATCCAGCAGCCGCAGCAGGGCACCTACTACACGCAGCCCACCCAGCCGGGTCAGGCTGCTCCGCAGCAGAACGCTGACGGCTCCACGCCCCAGGCCTGAAGCCCGCACGCGACCCGCGTCCGTCAGCCGGTGAGCCCCGGCTGACGGACGTGGGCGCCGTTCGTCGTCGTCCCCGTAGGAGTGAGGAGATCGGCATGCCCAAGCTGCCGAAGGTCACCAAGACCCGCCGCAAGGACAACCCTGATGCGGTCATGTCCATCGGCGACCACCTGCGGGAGGCTCGCAACCGTCTGTTCATCTCGGCTATCGGCGTGGTCGTGGGAGCGGTGGTGGGCTACCTCCTCTACGACTGGTGCTTCCAGCTCCTCATGCACCCCCTCAAGGTCGCCCAGGCCAACGGGCACAACGTGACGATGAATTTCGACACGGTGTTGTCCTCCTTCGACCTGAAGATCCGCATCTCCCTGTGGCTGGGCGTGCTGTTCTCCTCACCGCTGTGGATGTATGAGTTCTGGGCCTACGTGGGCCCGGGAATGACCCGTAAGGAGAAGCGCTACACCTGGGCCTTCGGCCTGGCCGGGCTCGTGCTGTTCGCCTGCGGCATCGGGCTGGGCGTCCTCATCCTGCCTCACGCTGTGTCGATCCTCGTGGGCTTCATGCCCACCGACACCGCCGGCTTCCTGCAGTACTCCTCCTACTTCTCCTTCGTCATGAGGATCATCCTGGTCTTCGGCGTGGCCTTCCTCCTGCCCGAGCTGCTGGTCGGCCTCAACCGGCTGGGTCTGATGAAGGGGCGGACCATGCTCAAGGGCTGGCGCTGGGCTGTGGTGGGCGTCTTCGCCTTCATGGCCGTGGCGAACCCGCTGCCTGACCCCTGGTCGATGATCATGATGGCCATCCCCATCTGCGGGCTGTACTTCGGTGCCTGTGGGCTGTCGATGGCGCATGACAAGCGGGTGGAGAAGAAGCGCGCGGCCCTGGACGCCGAGCTCGACGCAGCCCTGGCTGAGAGCTAGGCCCGTGCCCGCAGCTCCTACCCCCTCTCCCTTCCTTCGCCCCCTCGATCCCGGGATCCATCTGCGGGTGGGGCTCGTGGCGAACCCCACCTCCGGCAAGGGCCGTTTCACCGACGCCGCTGAGATCGCCCGCTGGACGCTGGAGCGACTGGGCTACGAGGTCGCCCTGGCCCAGGGCCAGGACTACGACTCCACCCGCCGCGCGGCCACGGCACTGGTCGAGGATGGGTCCGGGCTCGACGCCCTGGTCGTCATCGGCGGGGACGGCACCGTGCACCTGGGTCTGGACGTCGTGGCGACGACGTCGGTGCCGCTGGGCATCGTGCCGGTGGGCACCGGAAACGACATCGCCCGTCACCTAGGCATCCAGGCCCGTGACGTCGCGGCGGCCCTGCGCCTGGTCCACCTGGCGCTGTGCGGCCAGGAGGGCGCCACGGTCGCCGAGCTCGATGCCATCCACGCCACCCGGCCCGACGGCACACCGGTGCCCGACGAGCACGAGTGGTGCCTCGCCGTCGTCTCCGCCGGGATCGACGCCGCCGTCAACGCCCGGGCCAACACCCTGGCCTGGCCCTCGGGGGAGGGGCGCTACATGCGCGCCATCCCGTACGAGATCAGACACATGGCGCCCTACGGCTACCGGGTCACCACGGACGCGGGGACCTGGGAGGGTGGCGCGGTCCTCCTGGCGGTGGCCAACACCCGGTACATCGGCGGTGGGCTGGACATCGTGCCCGTGGCTGACCCCAGTGACGGCCTGCTGGACGTCATCCGGCTTGATCTCGTCTCGCGCACGGGGCTGGTGGGACACCTGGCCCGGCTGCGCCAGGGCTCGCACATGGACCACCCAGCCGTCCACCACGAGCGCAGCCGCGTGGTGACCATCGAGGCCTGGAGCGGGAGGCAGGGGCTGCGTACCCCACCCCACCCCATGGCCGACGGCGAGCCCGTGGCAGGACTGCCGCTCAGGCTAGAGGCCGAGCGGCGGGCGGTGCGGGTGATCGTCCCCTCTCGTGGCTGAGCGCCGCAGGACCTGGGGGCGGTAAGCGTCGCTGGTGCCACGTAGGGTGGGACTATGAGCTCTCCAGCAGAACGTTTCGCCGCTGCCAAGCGCCGGGCCGAGGCCGCCAGGAGCGAGCTGGCCCGTTTTGCTGCCGGCTACGACTTCCCCCTGGACGACTTCCAGGTCGCCGGCTGCCAGGCCGTCGAGCGCGGCGAGGGTGTGCTCGTGGCGGCACCCACGGGCGCGGGCAAGACGATCGTGGGGGAGTTCGCGGTCTTCCTGGGGCTGGCCAAGGGCCGCAAGACCTTCTACACCACCCCGATCAAGGCCCTGTCCAACCAGAAGTACCAGGACCTGGCCGCCCGCTACGGCCAGGACAAGGTCGGCCTACTGACGGGGGACACCTCGGTTAATCCTCATGCCGAGGTCGTCGTCATGACCACCGAGGTCCTGCGCAACATGCTCTACTCCTCCTCGCGGGACCTGGACCGGCTGGGATTCGTGGTCATGGACGAGGTCCACTACCTGGCGGACCGCTTCCGCGGACCCGTGTGGGAGGAGGTGATCATCCACCTTGATCCGCAGGTCCAGGTGGTCTCCCTGTCCGCCACGGTCTCCAACGCGGAGGAGTTCGGGGACTGGCTCGGCCACGTGCGAGGCAAGACGGCGGTGGTCGTCTCCGAGCACCGGCCGGTGCCGCTGACGCAGCACATGATGGTGGGCCGACGCCTGCTGGACCTGTACAGCGTTCCTGTGGCCCTGGAGGACGCCCACCAGGAGGCGAGCCATGCCGCCCAGCCGCCGCTCAACCCGGACCTGCTCAAGGCGGTGCGCAGCGCCCGGCGCGCTGCCGCCGGCCAGGCGGGAGGCTACAGCCGTGGGGCACGGGGTGGCACCCACGACACGGGCGGGTGGAGGGCCCCGCACCGGGGGCGGGACGGGGCCCGCAGCGCGCGGCTGCGTCCTCCCTCACGCCTGGCCGTCGTCGACGCCCTGGAGCAGGCTCATCTCCTCCCAGCAATTGTCTTCGTCTTCTCCCGGGCCGGCTGCGAGCAGGCCGTCTCCCAGCTGGCGGCCGCTGGGGTGGACCTGACCACGCAGGCCGAGGCCGAGCAGATCCGTGAGGTGATCGACCGCCGCACCTCTGAGATCCCTGCTGCGGACCTGGGGGTGCTGGGCTTCCACTCCTGGGCCCACGCCCTCCAGCGCGGCTACGCGGCCCACCACGCCGGGCTGCTACCGGTGTTCAAGGAGACGGTCGAGGAGCTCTTCAGCGCCGGGCTCGTCAAGGTCGTCTACGCCACGGAGACCCTGGCCCTGGGCATTAACATGCCGGCGCGCACCGTCGTCCTGGAGTCACTGCGTAAGTGGAACGGCTCGGCCCACGTCACTCTGACACCGGGGGAGTACACCCAGCTGACCGGGCGAGCCGGCCGGCGCGGTATCGACGTCGAGGGACACGCCGTCGTCCTGGCCGCCGACGACGTCGAGCCCGCCTTCGTCTCCTCCCTTGCCTCGCGGCGTACCTACCCGCTTGTCTCCGCCTTCCGCCCGACCTACAACATGGCGGTCAACCTCCTGTCCCGCTCCTCCCGTGCCCGGGCCCGGGAGGTGCTGGAATCCTCCTTCGCCCAGTTCCAGGCGGACCGAGGCGTGGTGGAGCTGGCGGCGCAGGCCCGGCGTGCGCGACGCTCGCTGGGCGCCCTGGAGGAGCAGATGGCCTGCCACCTGGGGGACTTTCGCGAGTACGCGCGGCTGCGTCAACGTATCGCCGAGGCTGAGGCGGACCTGTCACGTGACAAGCGGGCCAGGCGCCGCGCTGAGGCCGGACGCCAGATGGAGGGCCTGGCCCGCGGGTCGGTCGTCGTCTTCCGCAAGGGCAGGCGCCAGCGCCACGCCGTGGTGGTGGGTACGGGTGCGGACCGTACGGGCACCCCGTACCTGACGGTGCTGGGGGAGGACTCCAAGATCTATAACCTCACCCCGGACACCACCCCCGAGGGGGTGCTGCGTGTGGGCTCCTTGACCGTGGCGGCCAGCCTCGAGGTGCGCCGGCCACGAGACCGTGACCGGTTGGTCACGCGCCTGGTGGAGGGAATGCGGGCCGGACGCTTCGAGGAGGCTGGAAGGCCGGAGCGAGGGCCGCGTGCCAGCCGCAGCGCGGTTGAGCAGATTGACCAGCTGCGCCGGCAGATGCGCTCTCACCCGTGCCACGCCTGCCCGCACCGGGAGGAGCACGCACGCGTGGGGCGCAAGTGGGCCAAGGCCGTGGCGCAGGCTGAGCGCCTGACCGAGCGGATCGAGCGGCGGACCGGGACGATCGCCAGGCTCTTTGACGCCGTCTGCCAGGTCCTGGTCGCCCTGGGATACCTGCGCCCGGTGGCGCAGCAGGAGCCCGATGGCGAGCTTGCCGTCACCGGGGCCGGCCGGGTCCTGGCTCGGGTCTATGCCGAGCGCGACCTGCTCATCGCCCAGTGCCTGCGCCAGGGCGTGTGGCAGGGCCTGGGTTCTAGCGAACTGGCGGGAGCGGTGAGCGCCTGCGTCTACGAGCCTCGGGCCAATGTGGCCAGCCTCAGCCTGCCCGTAGCGCCGGGATCCGCCCTGGGGCGCAGCCTGCGCCAGGAGCTGGACGTCGCCCGGCGCATCAATGACCTGGAGGCCCTGGCGCGCCTGGAGCTGTCGGCCGGAGCGGAGCCAGCCATGGCCGCAGGCGTGCAGGCCTGGGCTGAGGGCGCCAGCCTGGCGCAGGTCCTGGAGGACTCAGAGATGACGGCGGGAGACTTCGTGCGCTGGTCCAGGCAGCTGCTGGACGTCCTGGGACAGCTCGCCACGCTGCAGCCTGACTCGCGCGAGGATCAGGCTCTGGGCTCCCAGGTGGCTGAGGTCTCGCGGACGGCGGCCGAGGCTAGCCTCGACGTCGACCGCGGCGTCGTGGCCTTTTCTGGGATGTAACCTGCCGGCATGTCTGGTTTCTTCGCCCTCCTGGACGATATCGCCACCCTGGCCAAGCTCACGGTCGCCACCGTGGACGATACGGCGGCCATGGCCGTCAAGACCTCGGCGAAGGTCTCCGCGGCCGCCGTCGATGACGTCGCCGCCACCCCGCAGTACGTCACCGGCATCTCACCCCAGCGCGAGATCCCGATCATCAAGCGGATCGCGATGGGCTCGCTGCGCAACAAGCTGCTCATCATCCTGCCGGTGGCCCTGGTGGTCAGCTGGCTGGCGCCCGCCCTGCTGCCGGTCGCTCTCGTGGTGGGCGGGAGCTATCTGTGCTTCGAGGCGGGGGAGAAGGTCATCGACAAGCTCCTCCATCCCTCCCACGCCACCGCCGAACAGGTGATGGACCGTGATGAGGACGCCGTCGTGCGCCAGGCCGTGACCACAGACTTCGTGCTGTCCACCGAGATCATGCTGCTGGCCCTGGCAGAGGTAGCGGGGGAGTCCTCGCTGCGCCGGGTCATCGTGCTGGTCATGATTGCCCTGCTCATCACCTTCGCCGTCTACGGCCTCGTGGCGGCACTGATTAAGGTGGACGACCTCGGCCTCCACCTGGCCTCGCGGGGTCGTGGCAGTGACGTCCAGCGGCTGGGACGCGGGATCGTGCGGGCGGCGCCGGGCCTGTTTACGGTCATCGGCATCATCGGGACGGTGGCGATGGCCTGGGTGGGTGGGCAGATCCTGGCTCACAACCTCGCCGAGCTCGGTGTGGCGGTTCCCGCCCACCTCCTGGAGGAGGCCGCGGGGCTGGCGAGCAACCCGGTGCTGTCATGGCTGGCGGCCACGGCGGCGGCCTTCGTCTTCGGCGTCGTCGTGGGACTGGTCCTGGCGGGCCTGGTGAGCCTGGCACGAAAGCTGGTGCGCTGAGGTGGCTCGCCGTGAGCGAGGGCGCCGGTGGGGTGCGCGCCTGGCCTGGTGGGCCTGGGCCAGCGGCTGCGGCCTGGCCGTGTCGGCCGGTTTTGCCCCGCTAGGAGCCTGGTGGGCAGTGCCGCTGGGGCTGGGAGGCATCATCGCAGCCACGACGCAGGTTACCTGGGGGAGCGCTGGTGCGCGAGGTCTGTTCTTCGGGCTGGGGATGTTCACGCCCCTGTTCCACTTCACGGCCGTGTCCATGGGCAACGCGCTGGGATGGGTCAGCCTGACGGTGGTGGAGTCCCTCTACCTCGTGGCCTGGGCGATGGCCTGGTCGGTGGTCAGTCGCCTACCGGTCCTGCGCGGCGAGCGGGCCAGGGCGATGGCAGGGCGCGCACTGGCGGCAGCCGTGCTGTTCGGCGGCGTGGAGGAGCTGCGCTCGAGCTGGCCCTGGGGAGGCTTTCCCTTCGGTCGCCTGGCCTTCGCGATGGCCGACGCGCCGAGCCTGCCCTTTGCGGCCTACGGCGGCTCCTTGGGGCTGAGCATCCTGGTGGCCTTGACGGGGGCGTGTGTGGCCGAGGCGGTGGGAGCCGCCCGCCGCCTGCGCCTGCTGCAGACCATCACCGCCGCCACGCTGGCTGGCGCACTCATCCTGGCACCGGTGGCGCTGCCGGTGGACTCGGTAGCCCAGGACGGGACCATCCGCGTGGGCGCGGTCCAGGGGGACGTAGCTGACAGCGCCCGCGCCGCTGACGACGCCTTCGCCAGGGCGCTGGAGGTCACAGGCAACCACGCCCAGGCGACCCTGGACCTGGCCGGCCAGGAGCCTGCAGGGTCGCTTGACCTGGTCGTGTGGCCCGAGAACGCTGCCGACCTGGACCCTCGTACCCACTCCTCGGCCGCCGTCCTCGTTGAGCACGCGGCCCATGCAGCCGGGGCGCCCGTGCTGGTGGGCGCCGTGGCCTACGAGGACGAGGTGCGCTACAACGACGTCGTCGTGTGGACCCCGGGCGAGGGCGCCGGGCAGTACTACCGCAAGCACCGCCCCGTTCCCTTCGGCGAGTACATCCCGTGGCGTCAGGCGCTGCGCCGGCTGACGAGCCAGGTGGACCGGATCGGGACGGATATGGTGGCAGGTACCGGACCGGTGACCCTGACCGTGCACGCTGCCGCTCGCGACGAGGACGTCACCGTGGCCATGGGCATCTGCTTCGAGGTCGCCTATGACGACATCCTGCGTCAGGGGGTGGAGCAGGGGGGCAGCCTCATCGTCATCCCGACCAACAACGCCAGCTTCGGCCGCTCGACCGAGGCAGCCCAGCAGCTGGCGCAGGGACGGGTGCAGGCGGTGGTGCACGGGCGCAGCGTCGTCCAGGTCTCGACCGTGGGCCTGACCGGAGTCATCACTCCCAAGGGCGTGGTGGTCCAGGAGCTGGAGCCCTTCACCCGCTCCGCCCTGGCTGCCGACGTCGGTTTGCGCCACTCGCTGACGGTGGCTGACAGGCTGGGGGCCTGGCCCGGGCGTGTCGTGCTCGCCGTCGCCGCGGCGCTCTACCTGACCGGTATCCTGTGCTGTGCACATGAGCAGCTCAGGCGTCGTCGCCGCCGGCGTCACTGAGGCAAGACATCGGAAGGCCCTGCCGTGAAGACCGTCGTCGTCATCCCGACCTATAACGAGATCGAGTCGCTACCCGGCGCACTGGACCGGGTGCGTCAGGCGGTGGCAGACGCCCATGTGCTTGTCGTCGACGACGCCTCACCGGACGGGACGGGTGCCTTCGCTGACGCCCGAGCCGAGCGTGACGACCACGTCCACGTCCTGCACCGCAAGGAGAAGGCTGGACTGGGCCCGGCCTACCTGGCCGGGTTCTCCTGGGCCCTGGCCAGCGGCTACGAGCTGGTGGTGGAGATGGACGCTGACGGCTCCCATCGGGCCGAGGACCTGGCGCTGCTCATCCAGCGGGCCGAGATGGCCGACCGGCCCGACCTCGTCATCGGTTCACGCTGGGTCTCAGGCGGGGCGACCCAGGGATGGGACGCTCGCCGGGTGGCGCTCTCACGTGCTGGCAACCTGTATATCAACGCCATGTTGGGCCTGCGGGTCAAGGACGCCACGGCCGGCTTCCGGGTCTACCGCGCCTCGATGCTCCGGCGGCTGGACCTGGGCAAGGTTGAGGCCATGGGCTACGGCTTCCAGGTCAACATGACGCTGCTGGTGGACGAGATCGGCGGACGCATCGTCGAGATGCCGATCACCTTCGTCGAACGGGAAGTGGGTCAGTCCAAGCTCTCGGGCGGGATCTTCTCCGAGGAGCTCGCGCTGGTCACGAAGTGGGGACTGCTCAAGCGTGGTGGTCAGGCGCTCCAGGCGGCGCAGCGCGCGGAGAACCAGTTTATGGACGCGCGCGAGCGCTGGTCGGAGCGTCGCAGACGACGCTGAGACCAGCGCTCGGTGGTGGGCTCGCGCCGTGCCGGCGGGAACCTCAGAAACGCTGACGGTAGATCTCGCCTGAGCGCAGCAGCTCCAGGCGCTCGTCGAGCAGGACCTTGAGCTCGTCGAGGCTGCGGCGCTCCAAAAGCATGTCCCAGTGGGTACGGGGAGCCTTCTTGGGCTCCTCGTCCTCAGGCTCCTCCTCGCCACGCAGGGTGGCGACCTGTCCGCACTCCCCGCACTCCCAGGTCTGGGGAACGTCCGCCTCCACGGACATCGGGACGACGGTCAGATGCGCCATCGGGCACTCGTAGGTGACGGTCTGGCGCTCTGCGAACTCCACACCCTCCTCAGACTCCATCGACTTCGCGCCGATGGTCATGCCTCGCAGTGCGCGGTCAGCCATGCTTGCCTCTCTCCTTGGTGGATGTGGTGCGTGGACGTGGTGCCGGTCCGCTCGGACACGGCATCGCCTACGCCAACACCGCGTGCGTCCGCTTTCTTCCCGACGGCGCAGCGCAGTGGTTTCTGAGCGCATAGTGTACCGGGTTGCTAGGTCTGAGCGCGCTCACGGCGGCATAATTGCGGCCATGGCAACCAAGCGCATCGGTATCCTCACCGCCGGCGGCGACGCCCCCGGCCTCAACGCCGCGATCCGTGGATTTGGCAAGGCCGCCATCGGCGTCCATGGCTGGGAGCTCATCGGCTTCCGTGACGGCATGCGAGGCCTGGCGGAGAACCGCTTCGTGCACCTGGACTCCGCCTCGCTGTCCGGGATCCTGACCACCGGAGGCACCTTCCTGGGAACCAGTCGGGACAAGGTGCACCGGATGATGGTCGATGGCCAGGAGACAGACATGATACCGACCATCGTGGACAACTACGAGAAGAACAAGCTTGAGGCCCTGGTGTGCCTGGGTGGCGGGGGCACGGCCAAGAACGCCAAGCGGCTCATGGACGCCGGCCTCAACGTCCTCCACCTGCCCAAGACCATCGACAACGACATCGTGGAGACCGACTCCTCCTTCGGCTTCGCCACGGCGTTGGAGATCGCCACCGAGGCCGTTGACCGCCTCCACTCCACTGCCCACTCCCACCACCGCATCATCCTCACCGAGATCATGGGCCACCGGGCCGGCTGGCTGGCGCTGGGCGCGGGAATCGCCGGCGGGGCCGACGTCATCCTCCTGCCCGAGGTGCCCTACGACGTCGACGCCATCGTGGCCAAGATCGAGCGCCGACGCTCCCACGGCTCGACCTTCTCCGTCATCGCCGTGGCCGAGGGGGCTCTGAACACTGCCGACCGCATGGAGCTCGACCACGCTGAGCAGCTGGTCAAGGAGGCCTCGACGCCGGAGTCCAAGGCGGCGGCCAAGCGGGGCGTCAAGCGGCTGGAGGCGAGCCACCGCGCCAACACCTTCACCCTGGCCGAGCAGCTGGAGGAGCGCACCGGCCTGGAGGCGCGCGTGTCCATCCTCGGCTACGTCCAGCGAGGCGGCACCCCGAACGCTGCCGACCGCCTGCTGGGCACGCGCCTGGGGGTGGCCGGGGCGCAGGCCGTTGAGGACGGCAAGTTCGGCGTCATGGTGGCTGACCGTGGGCACGGCACCGAGCTCGTGCCGCTGAAGAAGGTGGCGGGCAAGGTCAAGTACGTGCCCGCTGACCACGAGTGGATCCAGGCGGCTCGCGCCGTGGGTACGTCCTTCGGAGACTGAAGTCACAGTCCCGGTTACCTCGCGTTCATCCGTTCAGGGGCAGGTGGTCACCGCTCGTTAGCCAGGCCTCATTAGCGTCACGGCCGTGACCGCCCCGATGATCCCCGGACTCCAGGTGCGCGGTGGCGACGAGCCCCCTCGCCGCCGCCGGCGCACCGACCTCAAGCAGGTCCTTCTCGCTGCCGCCCTGATCGGCCCGAACCTGGTCCTGTTGCTCGTCTTTACCTACCGGCCGCTGATCGACAACATCCGTATCAGCCTCTACCGCTGGAACATCTCCTCTCCGCGCATGACCTTCGTGGGGCTGGACAACTACGTCCAGTACTTCCGCGACCCTGAGTCCTGGGCGATCATGGGGCACACCCTGGTGTTCACCGCGGCGGCCGTCGTGGGCTCGATGGTACTGGGCCTGTGCCTGGCGCTGCTGCTGGACAGGCGACTGCGCGGGCGCAATATCGTCCGTTCGCTGGTCTTCATGCCCTACGTCATCTCCGGTGCGGCGATCGGCGTTGCCTTCCAGTTCGTCTTCGACCCCGGCTACGGGCTCATCCAGGACCTGCTGGCCAGGATGGGGATCGCGTCTCCCAACTTCTACCAGGAGCCGGGTTGGGCCCTGTTCATGGTGACGGCGACCTATATCTGGAAGAACCTCGGCTACACCTTCGTCATCTACCTGGCTGCCCTTCAGGGCCGACGTACGGACCTGGACGAGGCCGCAGAGATCGACCGCACGAGCCAGTGGCGCAAGCTGTGGAGAGTGACCTTGCCCCAGCTGCGCGGCACCACGGTCTTCCTGTCGATCACCGTGCTGCTCAACTCCTTCCAGGTCTTTGACGTCATCCAGGTCATGACCAAGGGCGGTCCCTTCGAGACGTCGACGACGACGATGGTCTACCAGGTCTATCAGGAGACCTTCGTCAACAACCGCGCCGGATACGGAGCGGCGGTGGCCACGGTGATGTTCCTCGTGGTCCTCGTCCTGACGGTGGTCCAGGCCCGCACCAGCAAGGAGGCCTGAGCAATGGCATCCCGCCACATCCCCACGCACCACCCTGAGGTCCTGCCGCCCACGCCGGGCACCCAGGTCGAGGGCGAGCCAGTCTTGACCGCGGCCCAGCTGCGCCGTCGTCGCCAGCGCATCCAGGCCGAGGCGATGACTCCGGCCAAGGTCCTGGGCTACCTCGCGATGCTGGGCGCAGGGCTGGTGTTCCTGGTCCCGCTCTACTTCATCGTCATCACCAGCCTCAAGCAGTACGCGGATATCTACTCCGACCCCATCAGCTGGTTCCCGTCTCCTGTGGTGTGGGAGAACTTCGCCAAGGTCTTCTCCGGGCTGAGCTTTGGCACCTACCTGCGTAACTCCCTCATCATCACCTCCATCCTCACCGTCATCGAGGTAGTCCTCGGTGTGCTGACGGCCTACGGCTTCGCCTTCCTACGCTTTCCAGGCCGCAACGTCCTCTTCCTCGTGGTCGTCGGCAGCCTCATGGTGCCCAGCCAGATCACCATCATCTCCAACTACTCCCTCGTGGCCCAGATGGGCTGGCGCAACACCTTCATCGGCATCATCGTGCCGCTGGCCGGCGTCGCCTTCGGCGCCTTCCTCATGCGCAACCACTTCGCATCCCTGCCCAAGGAGGTCATGGAGGCCGCCGAGATGGACCACGCCGGGTTCTGGCGCACCCTGACCCGGGTGGTCCTGCCCATGAGCTGGCCGACTCTGTCCGCCTTCGTCCTCATCACCGTGGTCAACGAGTGGAACCAGTACCTGTGGCCCTTCCTCGTGGCCGACAACGACGACGTCATGCCGCTTCCCATCGGACTGACCCAGCTGCAGAACGTCGAGGGCATGACGAACTGGGGCCCGGTTATGGCCGGAACCGTCGTGACGACCATCCCCATGCTGCTGGTCTTCCTGGTCCTGCAGAAGCAGCTCATCAAGGGCCTGACCGCCGGGGCGGTCAAGGGCTGAGCGCATCCGATCTACCCATCTCCGAATCCATCTCACACAAAGGACACCATGACCATGGCACTCAACCGCCGACTCTTCCTCACCCTGGCTGGCGCCAGCACCGTGACCGCGACACTGGCCGCCTGCGCCGGGGGCGGCTCCGGCTCCCAAGGCGACGAGGGCACCGGCACCATCCAGTTCTGGTCCAACCACCCCGGCTCTTCCAAGGACCTGGAGCAGGCGATGATCGACGCCTGGAACAAGGCCAACCCGGACAGCCCGGCTGAGCTGGTCACGGCGGGCTCGTCCTACGAGGAGCTGGCACAAAAGTTCAACGCCGCGCTGTCCGGCGGGGACCTGCCCGACATCATCGTGGCCTCGGACGTGACCTGGTTCAATTTCGCCCTCAACGGCCAGACCGAGGCCCTGGACGAGCTGTGGACCAGCGAGGGCGTGGACAGCGCGGACTTCGTGGACTCCCTGCGTGAGGACTACGCGTTGGAGGGCAAGCACTACGGGATGCCCTACTCGCGCTCGACCTGCCTGATGTACCTCAACAAGGAGATGCTGGCCAAGGCCGGTCTGCCCACCGACCGGGGCCCGCAGACCTGGGAGGAGTTCGATCAGTGGGCACCTGCGCTCATGGAGGCCTCGGGTGGCAAGCCCGCCCTGGTAGTTCCTGACGGCACGGACTACCTGGACTGGTACTTCCAGGGCATGATCTGGAGCTTCGGAGGCGCCTACTCCAAGGACTGGAAGGCCACCTTCACGGACGAGGCCTCGATCAAGGCCGGTACCTTCCTCCAGGAGCAGGTGGCAGCCGGGCACATCGCGATCGACGCCGATCCGACCACTACCTTCTCCCTGGGCAACGCGGCGGGCCTGCTGCAGTCCACCGGGTCGCTTGCTGGCCTGGCCGAGACCGCCACCTTCGAGTTCATCACGGCCTACCTGCCTGGCCCTGGACCCTCCTGCCCCACCGGTGGCGCCGGTATCGCGCTGGTGGCGGGCATCTCGCCGGAGCGTAAGAAGAAGGCCATCAAGCTCATGGACTTCCTGACCTCGACGCAGAACACCATCACCTTCTCCCAGGGCACGGGGTACATGCCGGTGCGTACCTCCGCACTGGAGCACCCGGACGAGGTTGCCTTCCTGGACGCCAACCCCAACGCCCGCACGGCCATCAACCAGCTGGCTGAGAACACCAAGAGCCAGGACGCCGCCCGCGTCTTCGTCTCCGGGGGAGGACAGCGTATTGGCGGTGGCCTGGACCGGATCACGCTCAAGCAGGAGGACGTGGCCACGGTCTTCGCCGAGCTCCAGGAGGAGACCCAGAAGATCATCGACCAGGACATCACCCCGGTCCTGGGCAAGTAGTCAGCAGGAGGCACACACACCATGGCGAGCGTCGAGTTCCGGCAAGTGTCGCGTATCTACGATCCTTCCCGCCCACCAGCCGTGGCCCGGCTGAGCCTGTCCATCGCTGACGGCGAGCTGCTGGTCCTGGTCGGACCCTCCGGCTCGGGCAAGTCCACCGCGATGCGCATGCTCGCCGGCCTGGAGCCGGTGGACGAGGGCGCCGTCCTCATTGACGGCAAGGACGTGACCGAGACGCGTGCGCGCGAGCGCGACGTCGCCATGGTGTTCCAGAGCTATGCGCTCTACCCCAACATGACGGCACGCCAGAACATCGCCTTCGCCCTGGAGAACCTGAAGATTCCCAAGGCGAAGATCGAGGAGAAGGTCGCCTACGCGGCGCGGATGCTGCAGCTGGAGGAGCTGTTGGACGTCAAGCCCGCTCATATGAGCGGTGGGCAGCGTCAGCGTGTGGCGATGGGACGCTCCCTGGTGCGTGACCCGCAGGTGTGGTGCATGGACGAGCCGCTGTCGAACCTGGACGCCAAGCTGCGGGTGTCCACGCGTGCCCAGATCGCCTCGCTTCAGAAGAGCCTGGGGGTGACCACCGTCTACGTCACTCACGACCAGACCGAGGCGATGACGCTGGGGGACCGGGTCGCGGTCCTGCGCGAGGGAGTGCTCCAGCAGGTCGATGACCCAACCCACCTGTACGAGCACCCAGGAAACACCTTCGTGGCCAGCTTCATCGGCTCGCCGTCGATCACCCTCATTGACACGGTGGTCAGTGACGGACGGGCCGGGCTGGGGCCAGGTTCCGATGTCGACTTCGGCCTCGCGCATGAGCTCGCCTGCCGTCTGAGCGACGAGCGCGTCGTCGTCGGCATCCGTCCGGAGGGCTGGGAGCTGGTGAGCGACCACACTCCCGGCGCGGCAGCCCTCAAGATCGAGCTGGTGGAGAAGCTCGGCGCTGAGGCCTTCGTCTACGCTGCCCCGGCCTTCGGGCCGGCCAGCCCCGCGACGGTGCGTCGCAACCGAGTCTCCGTCCGGGTCGAGCGCGCCGCGGGCCTGCAGCCCGGGCAGGTGGTCTATGCCCGGCCACGCCCTGGCGCGGCGGTCTTCTTCCACCCGGACACGCAGATCAACCTGGAGTACCTGGGCTAGGCCTGGGCCCCACCGGCGACGTAGCGGGCCAGGTACTGGCCGGTCAGGGTCGAGGCGGACTCCACGAGCTGGGCGGGTGTGCCGGTAAAGACCACCTGACCGCCCTCTCGGCCCGCGCCGAGGCCCATGTCGATGATCCAGTCGGCATGGCCCCTGACGGCCTGGTGGTGCTCGATGACCACGTCGGTGCGTCCGGTGGACACGAGGTGGCCGAGCAGCTCCAGGAGGGCCTCGACGTCGGCCAGGTGAAGGCCGACGGTGGGCTCGTCCAGGACTAGAACGTCACCGTCCTGGCCAAGGTGGACCGCGAGCTTGAGACGCTGGCGCTCACCGCCCGACAGGGTGGTCATCGGCTGGCCCAGCCGCAGGTACCCCAGACCAGCCTTGTGGAGGTGGGTGAGGATCTTGACCGCGGCAGTCACGCGCGTCTCCTTGGCGGAGAACAGGGCCAGGGCCTCATCCACGCTCATGGCGAGCACCTCGGCGATGTTGTACCCGCCAAGGCGGTAGGCCAGGACCTCGTCGTTGTAACGCCTGCCCTGGCAGGCCTCGCACACGGTCGTGACGGTCTCCATGAAGCCAAGCTGGGTGTCGATGACGCCGGCTCCGTCGCACACCGGGCAGGCGCCCTCAGAGCTGGCGGAGAAGAGGCCGGGCTTGACTCCTCCGGCCTTGGCGAAGGCCTTGCGGATCGGCTCCAGCGCTCCGGTGTAGGTGGCGGGGTTGGAACGCCTGGAGCCCTTGATCGGGGACTGGTCGAGGGTGACCACGCCGTCCATGGGGGACAGGTGCCCGTGGATGAGCGAGGACTTGCCCGATCCGGCCACGCCGGTGACGACGGTGAGCACGCCGCGGGGGATGTCGACGTCGACGTCGACGAGGTTGTTGGTCAGCGCTGCGCGGATCTCGATGACGCCGGTGGCCGATCGCAGTGTGTCCTTCAGACCAGCGCGGTAGGCCAGGTGCCGGCCGGTGAGCGTGTCGGAGTCCCGCAGCCCGGCGACCGATCCGGTGAAGGTGATCTGGCCACCCTGGGAGCCGGCCCCGGACCGAGGTCGACCACGTGGTCAGCGATGGCGATGACCTCAGGCTTGTGCTCGACGACGAGGACGGTGTTGCCCTTGTCCCGTAGCGAGAGCAGGAGCTCGTTCATCGTGTCGATATTGTGGGGGTGCAGACCGATCGAGGGTTCGTCGAAGACGTAGGTGACGTCGGTCAGACCGCTTCCCAGGTGCCGGACGAGCTTCATGCGCTGGGCTTCACCGCCCGAGAGGGTGGAGGCGGGACGGTCCAGGGAGAGGTAGCCCAGGCCGATGTGGATGAAGGCGTCCAGGGTCTCGCGCAGTCGGGCGAGCAGGGGAGTGGTGCCTGTGATTCCGGCGACCTGGCGTGCCGCCTCAGGGGTGTCGTCGTCCCCCGTGCTGGCTGCCTCGAGGCCTCGGACCCACTCAGCCAGGTCCCTCAGCGGCATGGCGCAGGCATCGGCGATCGAGACGCCGGCGATGCGTGCCTGTCGAGCCGGCTCGGCCAGCCGGGTGCCCTCGCACTCAGGGCAGGTGCGGTAGACGACGGCGCGCTCAACGAAGGCACGCACGTGCGGCTGCATGGATTCGGGGTCCTTGGACAGCATCGAGGAGCGCAGGCGGCCGACGAGCCCCTCGTAGGTCATGGTGTGGGAGGAGATCTTGATCTTGGTCGGCTCCTTGTACAGGAAGTCGTCCAGCTGCTTGGGGGTGAAGTCCTTGATGGGCTTGTCGGCGGGGAACAGGCCGGTTTCACCCAGGGCCTTGACGTAGTAGCCGTCGGCCGTGTAGCCGGGGACCTTGATCGCGCCCTGGCTCAGCGAGAGCATCTCGTCATAGACCTCAGCCAGGTCGATGTCCGTGACCTTCCCGGTGCCCTCACAGCGAGGGCACATGCCGGCCTGGACGGTGTACTGCTTGCGCTCGCGGTGACGGTGCGGCCGTTCTTGACCGTCTTGAGGGGCGCCACCACCGGTGACGGAGGGCACATTGAAGGCGAAGGCCTGAGGTGAGCCGATCTGGGGGACGGACAGCCGGGAGAACAGGACGCGCAGGGCGGCTCCCACGTCACTGGCCGTGCCGAGCGTGGAGCGAGGGTTGGCGCCCAGTCGCTCCTGGTCAACGATGATCGCTGGGGTCAGTCCCTCCAGGTGGTCGGCGTCGGGACGGGCCTGGGACGGCATAAGGCTTTGGACAAAGCTGGAGTAGGTCTCGTTGATCAGGCGGCGCGACTCCGAGGCGATCGTGGAGAAGACGAGCGAGGACTTGCCTGATCCAGACACTCCGGTGAAGACCGTCAGGCGGCGCTTGGGGATGCGGACGCTGACGCCGCGCAAACTGTTCTCGTGGGCGCCGATGACGACGATGGCGTCGTGGGCGTCGGCTGGGACTAAGGCGGTAGTCGTCTGAGTCAAGGTCCGATCATGCCTGAGAGGGCATCATGATGGGAGTGCCAGGTGACGCCGTCGTGTCCGCCCTCAGCGCAGACTGAGGCTGCTTGTCGCTGGGGCGGCTGCTCTTGCTGCGATCGATCACTGATCGTCACGGTTACTGTGATCGCCGCGATCCCAATGTGCCGATAATGCACATTATGTCATACTCGTGAGGGCGAGCCCGCTCCTCCCAGGTGCGGCAGTACTGTCAGCACGTGCCCACGATTCCGCGCCGTCAGCCCTTCCCTACCGCCGTGTTCCTCGGAGACGCGATCACCACCGGTTGGCAAGCCGTGACGCACCCGCGCAACCGATGGAGCTCGCTGGTGTGCGAGAACCTGCGCTGGCGTGAGGTCAACCTCGCGGCTGACGGCCTGGGCTTCTTCGCCCGGCGTGGCGGTCATCTGCCCGGTGGTGGCCGAGCGCCCTCGTGCTGGGACACGACCTGGCTGGAGATGGTCCTTCGCGCCGAACCGGACCTGGTGACGGTGTGCCTGGGCGTCAACGACGCCGCCTACCTGCCTAGCCAGCTGGAGCTAGTGACTGCGGCCATTGAGCATGACCTGGGCTTCCTGCGTGAGCGGCTTCCTGAGCGCGCGGTCGTCGTGGCCCCCTACTTCCCTGCGCTCGGCGTCGGCCCGCGTTTCGGCGTCGTGCGCCGTGTGGTCCACGAGACCTCCACCCGGCTGGGCCTGGTGTCGACGGACGCGATGAGCAGCGCGATCGACGCCGATGAGGACAAGCTCGCCCTGGACGGCATCCACCCTGATGACTCCGGCCACGCCGCCATCGCCCGAGCCATGATCCAGGTCTACCAGGAGGTCGTCCCCGCGCTGTGCGTGCGCGAGGAATCCAGCTAGAGCATAGGGTTGTTCCCCTGCAGGCAGTACGACCAGGTCAGGAGGTCCTTGTGAGTCAACGCCGTGAGCCCACGCTCACCGACGTCGCCCAGGCAGCCGGCGTCTCCCCCACGACCGTTTCACGCGTACTGAACAACCGCGGCTACCTCTCCGAGGCCACCAAGCTCCGCGTCGCGCAGGCGATCGAGGAGCTGGGCTACCGTCCCAACCAGGTCGCCCGGGCCCTGCACGGCAAGTCGACTCAGACCGTGGGCGTCATCGTGCCCACCGTGGCGCTGCCCTTCTTCGGCGAGCTCGCCGCTGAGCTGGAGGACGCCCTGGCTGAGCGCGGCTACAGGATCCTGGTGTGCAACTCGATGGGCCGAGCGGACCGGGAGCGGGAGTACCTCGACCTCCTGGTCTCTCACCGGGTGGACGGCATCATCTCAGCGGGCCACAACGAGGACCGGGTCGACTACCAGCACATCCGCATGCCCTTGGTCACCGTGGACCGTGACCTGTCCCCCACGGTGACCAACGTGCGCTGTGACAACCTGGACGCAGGTCGCACGGCCACCCGTCACCTGCTCGGGCGCGGCGCCACGGCGCCGGCGCTGCTGACCTCGCGCTCAGGCCCGCACAATCTGCGTGAGGCCGGATACCGTGAGGTTCTCGCGGACGCGGGCATCGAGCCGGTGGTGCTCACCGTTGACTTCCACACCCCGGACCGCCAGCGCGCACGGCTCATCAGCTCCCAGCTTGATGGGGTCCGAGACCGCATCGACGCCGTCTTCGCCACCGACGACCTGTCCGCGGCGGCTGTGCTGGACTGGGCCAAGGGGCGCGGTCTTGAGGTGCCCGAGGCCTTCAAGGTCGTGGGCTTTGACGGTGCAGCGGCCCTGCGACGGGCTCTGCCAGGGCTGACGACCGTGCGTCAGCCCATCGCGCAGCTCGCGCGTACAGCGGCGTCCCGTCTGGTTGCCCTCATGGCCGCCCAGGCGGCCGGACGCGAGCCGCTGGCCTGCCCACCGACCATCGAGCTGCCAGGTGAGCTGCTGCCCGGCCAGACCAGCTAGGCCGGACAGCAGCTCACGCCACGGTGACTCAGTCCGTGGCGGCGGGCTGGGCGGCCAGGACCGTGAAGAGCGGGGCCTGCGTGCCGACCTCGTGACGGCCGGCGTCCGCGCACAGCTCCTGGCCCAGCCCCTCGAAGGCGGTGGCGTTGGAGACGACGATCGGGGTGACCGTCTTGTAGCCCTCCTCGACCAGGGCCTGCCAGTCCACCTCAACCAGGGTCTGGCCACGGCGGACGGTGTCCCCCGCCTTGACGTGGGCGGTGAAGTGACGCCCACCGAGCTCGACGGTGTCCATGCCGATGTGGATGAGCAGCTCAATGCCCGAGGCTGAGCGCAGGCCGTAGGCATGTCCGGTCGGGAAGGCGACGATGACCTCGCCGTCGACCGGCGAGACCACGGGACCTGCTGCGGGCTCGACGGCGGCGCCGGGACCGAGCATGCCCGAGGCGAAGGTCTGGTCCTCGACCTCGGGCAGCGGCATCGCCGTGCCCTGGACCGGTGAGGTCACCGTGAGGTCCTCCTTGGCGCCCTCAGGCAGCTCGACGATCTCGCGCTCCGCGGTGGCCTCAGCCTGGTGTGAGTGCTCCTGGACCGCCGCGCTGGCCAGCGCGTCCTCGTCCGCCTCCCCGGCCAGGCTGGCCTTGCCACGCGTGCTGGCGTAGGTGAAGGCGGCTGCGAAGGCCAGAACGAAGGTGAGCAGCTCCAGCACAAGGTAGACCGGGATGTCCTCGGTCTTGATCGAGACGAAGCCGACGAAGCCGGCTGCTCCTAGCGCTGCGCCACGCACGTTGAACAGGGCCACACCAGCCGCTCCCACGGCCGCGGCCCCCATGCCGATGAAGAAAGGCCAGCGCAGACGCAGGTTGACACCGAAGATCGCTGGCTCGGTGATGCCGAAGACGGCCGAGACACCACCGGCACCGGCCAGGCCCTTCATCTTGGCGTCGCGCGTGCGGAAGAAGACCGCCAGAGCCACAGCTCCCTGTGCCACGTTAGCCATCGAGGCGATGGGGAAGATGAAGTCGCCCACTCCCCCATTGACCGGCAGCAGCGGGATCTCGACGGCGGGGAAGGACTGGTGGAGGCCCGTGACGACGATCGGAGAGTAGACCAGACCGAACAGGAAGCCACCGATCGGGCCCAGGGTGTTGTAGATCCAGTCCAGGCCGTAGGTGATGCCGTCAGACAGCTCTCGGGTCACCGGACCGACGATGACGAAGGTGAGGAAACCGGTGACCAGGATCGTGATGAGCGGGGTGAGCAGGAAGTCCGCGGTGCCAGACAGGCGCTTGTGCAGCCACTTCTCGATCGTGGACAGGATCCAGGCTACGCACAGCACCGGGATGACCATGGCCTGGTAACCGATCTTGTCCACCGTCAGGCCGAACAGGTGCCAGACCTCGATGCTGCCCTCGGCCTGCGCCTGGGCGATGGAGTAGGCGTTGGTCAGGGAGGTGGAGACCATGGCGGCGCCCATGGCGGCGCCGAGGTAGACATTGCCTCCGAAACGCTTGGTTGCGGAGAAACCGACCAGGACCGGTAGGAAGGCGAAGGCGGCCGAGGAGACCATGTTGATCAGGTCGGCGTAGTCCGTCAGCCAGGCCCAGCGCTGGACCAGCGACTGGGAGCCGAAGAGCCCCTCAGCCGTCAGGACGTTGTTGATCGCCATCATGAGGCCGCCGGCGATGAGGGCCGGCAGGATCGGGACAAAGATGTCCGCGATCATCTTGATGAAGCGGGTGAAGAGGTTGCCGGACTGAGCGGCCTCCTGCTTGGCCTCGTCCTTGGAGACCTCACGCACCCGACCGGTGGCGATCATCTCCTTGAAGACCAGGTCGACGTCTCCCGGCCCGACGATGATCTGGTACATGCCGCCGGCCACGAAGGTGCCCTTGAGGTCGGGATCGGCGTCCAGCGCCTTCTGATCGACCTTGTCCATGTCCGCCAGGACAAGACGAAGCCGCGTGGCGCAGTGGGCAGCGGCGCTGATGTTCTCGGCGCCCCCAAGGTAGGTGATGACGTCCGCGGCTACGCGGGCGTGGTTCATAGCCACCCGGGTCTCCTTTCTGTGCTTCCCGGCCCCTCGGCACTGAGCTCAGGTCGCCGTGGTCGTCGCGAGATGACCAGGACGGACCAGGAGTATGTCAATCGTTCGTCACACTACCGTCACTCCCCCGGGCCTGACAAGGGGCCCGCCGGGCACGTTTCGGCTTGATGTCAGTCAAAGACGCTGGCCGAGACCGCCTTGACCTGCACGCCGCAGGTACTGAGCCGGGTCCCGCTGGCGGCGGGGTCAACGAAGCTGCGCATCGTGAAGGCCAGGTCGCCGTCGCCGACGAAGACCTCGGTGACCGACCGGTCGTGCAGCACCTCCAGCCGGGGGGGCAGGTCGCCGTCGAGGGTGACGGTGCGGGTGGCGCCGTGAGCGGTGTAGCGCGAGGAGGAACGGTCCACCCGCAGGAGACGTTGCGACAGGTCCAGCTCGATGGAGACGTGCGACGCCTGGCTGCCAATGCGCAGGCAGAGCGCTCCGGCGTCCTGCTCAGCCTCCACCACGAGGTGCCAGCTGCGGTGCCCCTCCAGCACCGTGACTGCCTCGCCACCCGCCTGGGCCAGGCTCTCCCGTACCTGCGCCTGCTCCTCGGGCTCGGGCAGAACCGGACGCTGGATGAGGCGGCCGTGGCGCAGCGAGAGCGCACGGGGAAAGGTCAGGGCGTGCACCCATCCCCCCTCGGTGACCGAGGGCTGGTCATCCTGCCCGGCGTTTCCGGCCCACCCGCTGAGCAGCGCCTGGCCGGGCTGGGAAGGGGCACGTGAGAAGGCCTGAGGTGCGTAGAACTCAAAGCCGTGGTCGACCTGGCGCAGTGTGCCGTCGCACTGCGTCAGCGCCGTGCCCTCCAGGCGCCCGACGGCGTAGACGCAGGGGAAGACGTTCTCGTAGCCGTCAGCCTGCTGCCGATCGGCGCCCTGCGGACACCAGATGAGGACGTCGCGGTCCTGCCCGGTGGTCTCCTCAGTCAGCCTGACCACTCCCGGGCACTCCCACATATAGCCCAGACGGTCCAGGACCCCACGGGCGTCAGGGAAGCTCAGCTCGCCCTCAAGGTGCCAGGTGAGCAGGTCGCTGGAGTGGTAGACGACGGCGGCGCCGGTCAGGTCCTGCCTCTGGGCCCCCAGCAGCATGCGGAAGCGGCCGGGGCGATCGGGGTCGCGGGTGACCTGAGGATCGCGGAAGTGGGCGGTGTAGCCCGCAGCGTGGGTCGGGATGAGGGGGTTGCCCGGCCACTTGGTGAAGGAGACCAGGTCCGGGGAGGTGACCAGGCACTGACTGGCCGTGCGCTGGTCATCGGCGTCCTTGAGGTTGCCGGTGTAGAACAGCTGGTAGCGGGCGGCGTGGGGAGCCTGCTGGCGCTCGTCGTCCTCCAGCACCAGGGCGTTGCCGGAGTAGGCGCCGGAGGCGTCATAGAAGGAGTCAGGCACGATGGCGGGCGCGTGATGCCTCCAGTGCAGCAGGTCGTGGGAGGAAGCGTGCCCCCAGTAGACCAGCCGGCGGGAGGGATGCATCGGGGTGTACTGGAAGAAGACGTGCGCCACGCCGTCGTCAATGAGCAGACCGTTGGGATCGTTGAGGCGGCCGACCGGCGGCGCGACGTGGATGAGCGGGTAGTCGGGGTCGTTGGCAGCGTGGGAGCCGGCCACGGCCTCCGCCTCGGCGGCGCGCAGGTCCTCGGTCATACCTCCAGGCTACCGGCCGGCAGGCCCGAGCACGGCGCTTAGTGGAAGTAGGGAATGATGAGCCACAGACCGAAGGAGACGATTGCCCCGGCCAGGACCAGGAAGAAGCCAGCCGCTACCTCCGCGGCGTGAAGACCCTCGACCTGCCCGGCCTGGCGCTTGACGTGGACCTCGTCGAGCATACGGGCGGCTGAGGAGGTAATGAGCATGACGAAGGCCGTGACCGTCACGGTCACGAGGGTGACCATTCCCAGGGAGGCCCAGTCGATGTTGATGCCGCTCATGCTGCGTCTCCTCCCCGGGATCCGGCGCCAGCCAGTTCCTGCTTGACCTGCTCGACGGTGCGGGGCTTGCGCGTGAGCGAGGGATCGGTCTGCTTGGCCACCACCACGGTGTGGGCGTCATTGACGTTGGAGAAGTCGACCCTGTTGTGGTTGGCCTGGCGGATGATCGCCATGGCACCGGCCAGCAGGACGACGATGACCGCCAGGGTGCCCAGCGTCCCCCCGCGCACGGCGACGTAGGAGGTCAGGGCGCCTACCACGCCGGCGGCGGGCAGCGTGATGAGCCAGGCCACGCCCATCCGGCCGAAGGTGGCCCAGGAGACCTTGGAACCGCGTCCCACTCCGGAGCCGAGGATCGAACCGGTGCAGATATGCGTGGTCGACAGCGCGAAACCGAGGTGGGAGGAGGCCAGGATGGCCACCGTCGAGGCCGTCTCGGCAGCGAGGCCCTGCGGAGAGTCGATGTGGACCAGGCCCTTGCCCATGGTCCTCATGATCCGCCAGCCTCCCGAGTAGGTGCCCAGGCCGATCGCCAGGCCCGCCGTGGCGATAACCCACCACTGTGGGCCGGTGCCGACCTCCTGGTACCCGGCGGCCACGAGCACGAGGGTAATGACCCCCATCGTCTTCTGGCCGTCCGAGGTGCCGTGTGCCAGGGCCACGAGGGAGGCAGACAGCCGCTGCCCGTTGCGGAAGACCTTCTGGGAGTAGCGGTCGTTGGGACGGGCCACGCGATAGGCGATCCAGGTGGCCACCGCCGCGGCCAGGCCAGCGACGCAGGGGGCGACGAGCGCCGGCAGGACGATCTTGGACACGACCGTGCCCCAGTGCACGCCCTGCAGCCCCGCGGCCACGACGACGGCGCCGATCAGGCCACCGAACAGGGCGTGGGAGGAGGACGAGGGCAGACCGAACAACCAGGTGGCCAGGTTCCACAGGATGGCTCCGGCCAGACCTGCGAAGACCATGGCCGGTGCGGCCTGGATGAGGGCGTCGTCGAAGAGCCCACCCGAGATGGTCTTGGCCACCTCGGTGGACAGGCACGCTCCGATGACGTTGAGCACGGCGGCCACGAGGACCGCACGCTTGGGGGTGAAGGCCCCCGTCGCGACGGACGTGGCCATCGCGTTGGAAGAGTCGTGAAAGCCGTTGGTGAAGTCAAACACCAGCGCGGTGATGACCACGACGACGACGATGAAGAGGGTGCTACTCATTCCAGTCCCAGTGGGCGAGGTAGACCCACCACCCAGGACGGGTGGAGGTCAGTGCCAAGTAAACATGGCCTGACAGAATTGTTACCAGTCGGTGGCGGTTTCGGGGAGCCGAGTGGCGGCGTGGAAGACCTCCAATCGGTGCCATAGGGGGTGCGATATCTCACGGAGCGGACGACACCGGGCCTTCGTCCCGGCCGGCCCCGGTGGCGGGACCGCGGTGGCAGGAGGCAGTGCCAAGGACTCATGATGAGCACGTGAGCCCTTGTCCACCGATCCCGTCCGACGACGCCTGCCACCCGCGCCGCCGGCGCCGGCGCTCGCCTGACGCGGCCACTGCCCTGTTGCGGGCGCTGGCACCCTCGGTCTATGTGCCTACGGCCGTCTTCGCCCTGGGGTCCGGCGCCGTCCAGCCGGTGCTCGTCCTGGCGGCGACCGACGTCGGCATGTCACACGCAGTGGCAGCCGGTGTGCTGGGCCTGCTGGGAGCGGTGGGCGTGGTCTCGGCCCCCTTGACCGGGGTGCTGGTCGGAAGAGTGGGTGGGCAGCGCTCGATGGTGCTGGGCACAGCGGTAGCGGTGGCGGCCGTGATCGGGATTCTCCTGGCCATGACCGTGCCGGGCCCGCTGGCGGTGGCGGTGTTCGTGGTGGGCATCGTGGCCCAGGCGGTGGCGGCCAACCTGTGGGCGCTGGCGCGCCAGGGCTACGTCGCCGACGCCGTCCCGCCCTGGGCGCGGGCCAGGGCCCTGTCCTTCCTGGGCGGGATGATGCGCCTGGGGGTCCTGCTCGGACCCGCGATCGGTGCCGGTGCGCTGGCGGTAGCGGGCCGGCGTGGTCCCTTTGTCCTGCAGCTGCTGGCCTGCTTCGTCGCCCTGTGGGGTGTGCTGGCCTGCGCCCTGCCCGACCGCCAGCTGCGCCAGGTGCGCCGGCAGACCGGCCAGGTTGCCCATCAGCGCCAGGAGGCGACGGGCGAGCGGCCGCCGGCAGTGCGGTCACGAGTGGACCACCGTGCCACCGCAGTCGTCGCTGTGGCCATCACCTGCCTGCAGCTGCTACGCACCAACCGGACTGTCCTCGTGCCCCTGTGGGGCGCGCACCTGGGGATGAGTGACTCCCTCATCTCGCTCACCTTCGCTGCCGGCGCCCTGGTGGACGTGGCCATGTTCATCCCCTCAGGCAGGTGGATGGACCGCTACGGCCGGCTGGCGGGCATCGTCCCGGCTCTGGTCATCATGGGCGTGGCGCTGGTGGTCACGATCGTGTGGACCTCGCCCACAGGCTTCATCCTGGGGACCTGTCTCATGGGCTTTGGCAACGGCTTCGGCTCGGGGATCGTCATGACGATGGGTGCCGACCTGGCCCCGAGCCCGGGGCGCGAGCGCTTCCTAGGATGGTGGCAGGGCATCGGCAACATCGGCTCGGCGGCGGGTCCCTTCCTCGTCTCGGCGCTGACCTCCACGGCAGGTCTGGCCTCCGGCATGTGGGCGACCGCGGCGCTCGGGGTGGTCGGCGGAGCCTGGGCGCTGGTGGCCGTGCCACGCGCCTACGCCCACGCTGGGATGGACATGCGAGGGCGCGCCCGTCACTGATCCTTGGACAGGCGCCCGCGCCCGGGCAGGACCGGGATAGGGTCAGGGCGGGCCCCGGCCCTCGCACACAGGAGTATGAGATGACCAGCCAGCAACGTACCCTCCCAGGCCGCGAGGACCAGGTCGCGGCCCTCGGCATTGACCTGGGCACCACCCGCACCGTCGTGGCCGTCAGCGACCGGGGCAACTACCCCGTCCTGCCCTTCACTGACGGCGAGGGGGACGACCACTTCTACCTGCCGTCCGTCTCCGCCCTGACGCCGGCGGGCCTGGTGCACGGGTTCCGGGCCCGGCAGGCCGCCCGCCAGGGCGCGCCGTTGCTGCGCTCGCTTAAGCGGCTGCTGGCCAGTCCCCGCACCACCTGGAGCACGCCTGTGCGGCTAGGCGGTCAGGAGCTGGCAGTCGGCGAGGTCCTCACCAGCTACCTGCGGCACCTGCGCGAGGAGATCGCTGCCCTGCCGGCACTGGCTGAGGTCGATCTCGCCGCTGCCACCACGAGCGTCGTCGTCGCGGTACCGGCCCATGCCTACGGCGCCCAGCGCATGCTCACCCGGGACGCCTTCGAGGCGGCCGGCTTCCACGTCACGGCTGTTGTCAATGAGCCCTCGGCAGCCGGCTTGGAGTACACCCACCGCCGCTCCGGCACGCTATCCTCGCGGCGCACGAGGGTCCTGGTCTACGACCTGGGCGGCGGCACCTTTGACAGCTCGGTCGTGGACGTGACGGGAGGCCGGCACGAGGTGCTGGCCTCACGCGGCCTGCCGGACCTGGGAGGCGACGACGTCGACCTCCTCCTGGCTCAGATGGTCCTGGAGCGCTGCGGGACCCAGGAGGAGGACCTGTCCCCCACCGAGCTGGACGACCTGCTGGAGCAGTGCCAGGAGGCCAAGGAGGGGCTGACGCCTCAGACCAGGCGCGTCGTGGTCGAGCTGCGCGGGCAGAGCGTCGTGGTGGACACCGCTGAGATCTACCGCCGCTGCGCGCCGCTCGTGGCCAGGTCGCTCGCGGTGATGGAGCCTCTGCTGAGCCGGCTCGACGACGGCAGCCCGGACCTGAGTCACGTGGCTGGCATCTACCTCGTCGGCGGCGCCTCCGCCTTCCCGCCGGTGGCTCGAGCCTTGCGCGAGCGCTACGGCCGGCGCGTACACCGATCGCCCTACCCCGGTTCCTCCACCGCCATCGGGCTGGCCATCGCTGCTGACCCGCAGTCAGGCCTGACGTTGTCGGACCGCCTGAGCCGGGGCTTCGGGGTCTTCCGCGAGTCAGAGAACGGCGAGCGTACGAGCTTCGACGTGCTGCTGCGCCCTGACTCCGTCCAGGCCGGCGCGGGCCAGGCCACGGTGATCGAGCGAGAGTACCAGGCGGTGCACAACGTGGCTCGGTTCCGCTTCGTCGAGTGTGCGGACATTGATGAGCGTGGCGAGCCCTGCGGACGCACCTACCCTTACCAGGACGTCCTCTTCCCGCTCGAGGCCGGGCTGCGCGACCACGCCGACCTACGCCAGGTCGAGGTCAGGCGTACCGGCAACGGGCCACGGGTTCACGAACGTTACGAGGTCGACGCCGACGGGCAGATCCAGGTCACGCTCACCGATATCTCGGACGGCTACCGCCGTCGCTACGTCCTCGGACAGCGTCAGGACTAAGCGGGGGCCTTGATCAGGCTGGGCTGAGACGGTGGGGTTGCCTCACATCGCCCGGCGCTTGGCCGCGCGCCGAGCGGCCAGCTCGTCCTCGACGACCGGCACGTCACCGGCGTGGTCGGTGGGCAGCTCGGCCAGCGATCCCTCGACCTCATGCCACACGCGGCCCACGGCGATGCCGAAGACGCCCTGGCCGCCCTGGACCAGGTCGATGACCTCGTCGTTGCTCGTGCACTCGTAGACCGAGGCGCCGTCGCTCATAAGTGTGATGGAGGTCAGGTCCTCCACCCCCCGCTCGTGCAGGGCGTTGACGGCGGTGCGGATCTGCTGGAGGGACACGCCCGTGTCCAGCAGTCGCTTGACGATCTTGAGCAGGAGAATGTCTCGGAAGGAGTACAGACGCTGGGAGCCTGAGCCCTTGGCGGAACGGATCGTGGGTTCGACCAGTCCGGTGCGGGCCCAGTAGTCGAGCTGGCGGTAGGTGATACCAGCCGCACGGCAGGCGATGGGGCCCCGGTACCCGGTGTTGGTGTCGAGCTCGGGCAGCGGGTCACCGAAGAGCATCCCCTGGGTGCGCTGAAGGGCGACGTCGTGACGGATCGCTTCGTTCGCGCTCACGTGATGCTCCTGTCGGTTCGGGTGGTGGGGTGGGACCGTGGCGTGGTGGCCGCGCCAGCAGACCCCACGATAGGGGCCGAATGGGGTCTGCTCAACGAAGGGCGCGCGGCGCTGCGGCACCGACTAGGTCTCAATCTCAAGATGAGGTTCAGGCCAGACCTGAGGTAACGGCACTTTTCCTTGGTATGGCGCTGGAGTGTTGAAGATAGCCGGGAAGGTCAATGTGTGGCACCTCACATCTATAGTCACATGAGTCACACCAGTCCCGCGTGTCGCAGTGTGGTTACCGGATACCGGTCGGCCCTGCCGCGAGGTCCTGCCTCCACCGGGCCACCTTCTCCGAGATGCTCTCCTCCCCCAGGTCCACGCCCCGCAGGCGCAGCAGCCCATCAGAGGCACGCACAGGAAGGCCGCATCCGTTGGAGATCATGAGTGCCTCCCCAGGCGTGCACGGCACGCAGCGCCCAGGAGCCTGCTCGCCGGGGCTCTGGCAGGCGGCCAGCACGAGGTCGGCACGCAGGACGGCGTCGTCGTCGATGCTCAGCCTGACCTGCTCCAGCCGTCCTCCCTGTGCCTCCAGGCAGCGCTGGAGCAAGGGCGGCCAGTACCCCACCGAGCCCGCCTCCGCGCTCAGGCTCAGGCCTTCACGGGCGCTGACAGGCACGGCGAGGATGGAGGGCCCACCCTCCTGAACCAGGAGCGCGACAAGCCCTTCGTCAGGTGAGGTCGAGCGGACGGCGACCAGACGCATGTCGTGCACGTGTCCAAGGCTACGGAGCACCTGCGGCTGTGTCTGGCGAATGAGGCTCGTAAGGAAGGCCGCTTTCAGCCCAGGGACTCCAGCGAGCGGCGCAGCAGCTCCTCGTGCAGGCGCGCTACGGCTCCCGCCAGCGTGGCGGCACTCTGCTCGGCAGCCTGCGCCGAGCGGCCGCGCTGGTGCTGAACGGCGTGGTCAATGAGGTCCGCCTCGCGCTCGGCCGCGGTACGCACGGCCCGCAGGTTGCGCAGCGGCAGACCGAGCTCGTGGATCTGCATCGCCAGCTCGGCGGCGCGCAGCGCGGTGGGACGGAAGGTGCCGCGGGCGTCAGCGGCGACCACGCCGATGGAGATGAGCTCGTCCATCTGCTCCTCACTGGCCCCGGTCCGACGCATGAGCTCGTCCAGGTCCACCGGTGCGTCCTCGTCGACCAGACGCCCGTGGGAGGCCACCACGCGCGGCACACGTACCTGCGCAGGCGGCTTGCGATCCATCTGCTCCAGGCGCTGGCGGATCACCGACAGCGGGAGGTACTCGTCGCGCTGGGCAGTCAGCGTGAAGCGCAGACGCTCGACGTCGGCCTGAGAGTACTGACGGTAGCCGTTGCCCACCCGGTGGGGATGGATGAGGCCCTCGCTCTCCAGGTAGCGAACCTTGGAGATGGACAGCGCGGGGAAGCTGGGGCGCAGATGCTCGACGACCTCCCCGATCTTCATCGAGGGCTCGTGCGAGACACCCTGCGGCCAGGAGGTCGCTGGGTCGGCAGGCTCGGGACGAGGGGCAGCTTGGGACGCTGTGGCTGCCTTGCGGACGGCGGGGCTCACTGCGCGCTGGGAACGGACGGACCGGGGTGGTAGCTCATCCGGTACTTGCCGATCTGGACCTCGTCTCCTGCCCGCAAGGTGGCTTCCTCCACGCGCTGGCGGTTGACGTAGGTACCGTTGAGCGAGCCCGAGTCGCGCACGGCGTAGCCGCCGCCCTCCAGCGCCAGGAACATGGCGTGCTTACGCGAGACGGTGACGTCGTCGAGGAAGATATCCGCGTGCGGGTGACGTCCGACCGTCGTCTGCTGGGAGTCCAGCAGGAAACGGGCGCCGGTCGTCGGCCCGTGGCCCACGAGCAGCAGCGCGGTGCCCGGCGGCAGCGCCGCGATGGCCGCCCGGTCCTGCTGCGAGAGCCCGATGAGGGGAGCCTCGCGCTCGTCCGTGGCGTCAATGGCGCCGAAGGTCTGGGTCGAGGTGGGATCCGGCTGTATCGGTGTGCTCGACATCATGTCCCCCTCGGGTCGGGTGGTGCCGGTCGCACCACGTCAGCCCCACCATACCGTTGCCACACCCTCCTGTGACAACGCCAGACCAGGCCAGGACCACAGGACGGCCTGGCGCTCACCGGCGGCAACGCAACGCCCTGGCCAGGTCGTCCTGGCACTTGAGGACCAGCCGTCGCAGTGCGGTGGGCGCCTGGGGGTGGGAGGACAGCCACTGATCGACAGCCTCCAGGTCCTCGCTGTCGCCGCAGGAGGGAAAGAGCCCGATGACGATCCGGGTGGCGATCTCCTGCCCGCGCCCGTCCCACACGGCCTCCAGCCCGGCCAGGTACCGGTGGGTGAAGGAGGCGGTGAGGTCGCGGTGACTGTCCACGGCAAAGCCCTGGATGAGAGCGTCGAGATGGTCGTTGCTCAGGGAGACGTCGTCAAGGACACGAGCAAAGACCTGCTCCTTGACCTCCGTCAGCGGGAGCGAGGAGACCGCCTGGAGGTGGCGGGTGCGCCCGGAGGCCGTGGGATCGTGAGTGAGGGCCTCGTCGAGCTCGCTGCGGTCTGCCTCGCCCAGGCGCGCCAGGGCGATGAGGGTCCTCCACCGCAGGTCGTCGTCGACGGTGAGTCCGTCCAGCCCGCCGTCGTCCAGCTGGCGCAGACGGGCCGCCGTCGTCGTCACGGCCTCAGCGCCGAGCAGGCGTGAGTGCCCTGCAGCCTCGATCCAGGCGCGGGCACGTACGAGCTGGGCATCGGAGCCGGCCGGTGAGGCGAGCAGCAGCTGCCAGGCATCGGGAGAGCCGTCCTGGACGGGGCCGGCCCCGACCAACGGAGGCAGGGTCTGCGCCCGGTCCTCGGGCCTGACATAGACCAGGGCGTCATGACGGCTACGTCCCAGCAGGCTCGCCAGGGTGGCGGGCTGGGTGGCGTCGTCGGCCTGAGCGAGGACCGTTGACAGGTACTGGCTGGCGGACAGCAGTCCGTCACGCACGAGGTTGTCCAGGCTGGACCACCACAGCGAACGGGTCAGCGGGTCCTCCAGCCGTGCCAGGCAGGTCCGGGCCGTGGCCAGTGAGGCGGCGTCAGGCCGGATGACGGCGTAGGTCAGGTCCTCGTCGTTGACGGTCACGAGGTCAGGCACAGGCAGCCCGACGGCCTCGGGCAGGTCAACGCTCGCCGTCTCCAGGGTCAGCGGCAGCCGGTGGGTCCGGGTGAGCTGGCCCTCATCGTCGAAGGAGTAGAGCCCGACCACGAGCGTGTGGGGCCGGATGACGGGGTCACCCGTGGCCAGGTCAGTGCCTTCCTGACGCACGGTCAGACGCGTGATGCGCTGGCCGTCGGACTCCAGCTCGTTGGTCAGGACCGAGGGGCCGGCGGTACGCAGCCAGGCCTGCGCCCAGGCGTCCATGTCGCGTCCAGAGGCCTGACCGAGGGTGTCGAGGAACTGGGCGAGGTCGCCGTTGGCGAAGGCGTGATCGGTGAACCAGCTGCGGGCCGCCTCGAGGAAGACGTCCTGGCCCAGGTAAGCCACCAGCTGCTTGAGGACCGCTGCCCCCTTGGCGTAGGTGATGCCGTCGAAGGTCTGACGCGCGGCCTCGACGTCGTCGACGGTGGCCACGATCGGGTGGGTCGTCGCGGGCCGGGAGTCCTCGGCGTAGGCCCAGGCCTTGCGCCCCAGCGCGAAGGTCGCCCAGGCCTCCGTCCATGGTGTGGCCGTCGCCTGGGCCCAGGTGCCCTGGTTCTCAGCGAAGGACTCCTTGAGCCAGGTGTCCTCCCACCAGGTGGGCGTCACGAGGTCACCGAACCACATGTGGCACATCTCGTGCAGGATCGTGTTGGCCCGCCCTGCGTGCTGGGCACGGGTGACCGGGCCCTGAAAGAGATAGGCCTCCTCATTGAAGGTCACGCACCCGGGGTTCTCCATGGCCCCGAGGTTGTACTCGGGTACGAGCACGCTGTCGTAGGCACCCCAGGGGTAGGGATAGCCATAGGCCTCGTCGTACAGGGTCATGCCCGCGGCGGTGACCTCCAGCAGCTCGTCGGCGTCCAGGTGACGGGCCAGGCTCGCGCGGCAGGACCAGGACAGCTCGACCGGCTCGCTGTCCGGCCTCAGCGGCGAGCGCCACTGGCTGCTCACCCGGTGCCAGGGCCCGGCCGCTAGCGCCGTGAGGTAGCTGGGCAGCGGCAGGGTGGTGGCGAAGCGGGTCATCACCGCCTCAGGGAGCTCACGGGAGGGACGAGACTCCTCGACCACGCCGTTACCCAGGACGGTCCACCCGGCGGGATGAACGACGGTCAGGCGGAAGGGCGACTTGAGGTCGGGCTGGTCCATCGAGGCCCAGGCCCGCCGCGAGTCCGAGGGCTCGAAGTGGGTGTAGAGGTAGGTCGCCCCGTCGACCGGGTCGTGGAAACGGTGCAGGCCCTGACCTGAGTTGGAGTAACGACCGCGGGCCTCCACCGCCACCCGGTGCTCCCCCGCCTCTAGATCCGGCAGGGCCACGCGCGCGCCGTCCCAGGAGACCTGGACCGGGTGGTCGTCGACGCTGAGCGAGACGACCTCCTCCCCCAGGAAGTCGATCCAGGCCCCTGAGCAGGGGGTGAGCACCTGAAGGGTGAGCTCGCTGCGTACGGCGAAGCCGGTCGCCTGTGGGTCAGGAGCGCTGGTGAGGTCGATGACGACGGCGAGCTCCTGGACGCTGAGGACCTGTGAGCGCCACAAGGCCTCAGCGCGAGAGAGGTTGGTCAGCGAGGGCAGACGGTCAGGGGCCTGGCTGACACTGGCAGAGGGCTGGAACGTCATGCTCAGTTCCACTTCTCCTCAGCGCGACCCTCCTGGGCCCACAGGACGTGGTAGACGCCGCTGGGGTCGTCAACGCGGTGGTAGGTATGTGAGCCGAAGAAGTCGCGCTGGCCCTGGATCAGGGCGGCAGGCAGGCGCGGAGCGCGCAGCTGGTCGACGTAGGCCAGCGAGGAGGCGAAGGCCGGGGCTGGCACGCCGGACAGCGCAGAGACCGAGACGACCTCGCGCCACGCCGGCAGCGCGTCCTCCAGGGCAGAGGCGAAGACCGGAGCGGTCAGCAGGCTGGCCAGCTCGGGCTCCTCGGCGTAGGCGCGGGTGATGTCATCGAGGAAGCGGGCCCGGATGATGCAGCCGCCACGCCAGATCCGCGCCATCGCGCCCAGGTCCACGTCCCAGCCGTTGGCCTGAGAGGCAGTGGCGATCTCGTCGAAGCCCTGAGCGTAGGCGGCGATCTTGGAGCCGTACAGCGCCTGACGCACGGCGTCGACAAAGGCCTGGCGGTCCTCCTCGGACTCAAAGGTCACCTCGCGCTCCCCGGCCTCGATCTCGGTCTCGCGCACCGCCGCACGCTGCGGGGCGGAGGAGGACACAGCGCGGGCAAAGGTAGCTTCGGCGATCGCCGGAGCGGCCACACCAAGCTCCAGGGCGGTCTGCGTCGTCCACACACCCGTGCCCTTGTGTCCGGCAGCGTCGACGACGACGTCGACGAAGGGCTCACCGGTCGCCGGGTCAACGCGCTCGAGGACCTCGGTGGTGATGTCGATGAGGTAGGAGTCGAGCTCGGAGTCCTTCCAGGAGCAGAAGACGGCGGCCACCTCAGCCACGCTGAGCCCGGCCACGTGACGCAGGAGGTTGTAGGCCTCGGCGATAAGCTGCATATCGGCGTACTCGATGCCGTTGTGCACCATCTTGACGAAGTGGCCGGCGCCGTCGGGCCCCACGTGCGTGCAGCAGGGAACGCCGTCCACATGCGCTGAGATCGACTCCAGCATGGGGCCCAGACGCCTGTAGGAGTCCTCGGTGCCGCCGGGCATGATCGAGGGGCCCAGCAGCGCCCCCTCCTCACCTCCGGACACTCCCATGCCCACGAAGTGAATGCCCTGCTCGCGCAGGGAGGCCTCACGACGCTGGGTGTCCTTGTAGAAGGTGTTACCAGCGTCGACGATGATGTCCCCAGGCTCCAGCAGCTCGCGCAGCTGGTCGATGACGGCCTCGGTCGCGCCTCCGGCCTGGACCATGATGATCGCGACACGGGGGCGACGCAACGAGGCTACGAAGTCAGCGAGCTCCGTGGCCGGCACGAAGGTGCCCTCGCTGGCGTAGCGGCTCATGAGACGCTCGGTACGCACCGGGGTCCGGTTGAACACGGCCACCGCGTGCCCGTGGCGGGCGAGGTTCCGGGCGAGGTTGGCGCCCATGACGCCCAGGCCGTACACGCCGATGTCGGCAGAGTCGGGCTGAGGGACGAAGGTGGTGGGAGCGGCGTCGTTGGTGGCGGTCATGGTCTGCCTTTCCACGGGCTGGTCGGTCGGGCCGTCGGCGTGGTGCCGACTCTGGTGGGAGCCTATCGCTGGTAGGCGACACCAACCCTGTCAGCCCGGTCTGCCACAGGCGTAGCGCTGGAAGAGGGACTGACAGCGCCTGTCTGGGCCCGGCGCCGGAGCGCTACCAGGCCAGCGCTCGTGCCTACACTGAACGACGGCGCCCAGGTCTGGGCGTCGTCACGACGTCAGGAAGGTGCACGTGGATACTGCAGATTCCGCTCACGCTACCTCGTCCTCGCAGGCGGCTGCTGGCAGCAACCCGCTGCTGGACCCCCGCGACCTCCGCCTGCCCAGGATCGCGGATCCTTGCGTCATGGTGATGTTCGGCATCACCGGCGACCTGGCCCGCCACAAGCTGCTGCCGGCGATCTACGACCTGGCTAACCGTGGCCTGCTCTCTCCCTCCTTCTCACTGGTGGGAGTCGGACGGCGCGACTGGAGCGACGAGGACATGCGCGCCTACGTGCGTGGCAGCGTCGGGGCCCACGCCCGTACCCCCTGGCACGAGAGCATCTGGGAGCAGCTGGCCGAGGGGATGCGATTCGTGACCTTCTCCTCCTTCGAGGACGACGAGGCCTATGAGCGCCTGACCGGCGTGGTCGCCGAGCTGGACGCCAGCAGGGGCACCAGCGGCAACCGCGCCTTCTACCTGTCCATCCCGCCCGGCTGGTTCCCCGCCGTCACCCAGCGCGTGGCCGCCTCGGGACTGGTCGACGACGCCCCTGGCAGCTGGCGCCGTGTGGTGATCGAGAAGCCCTTCGGCCATGATCGGGACTCCGCGCGTGAGCTCGACTCCCTGGTGGGGCGGATCGTGCGTCCGGATGACGTCTTCCGGGTCGACCACTACCTGGGCAAAGAGACGGTGCAGAACATCCTGGCGCTGCGCTTCGCCAACACGATGTTCGAGCCGCTGTGGAACCAGGGCTACGTCGACCACGTCCAGATCACCATGGCCGAGGACATTGGCATCGGCTCGCGTGCCGGCTACTACGACACTATCGGCGCGGCACGCGACGTTATCCAGAACCACCTGCTCCAGCTGCTGGCCCTGACCGCGATGGAGGAGCCGAGCTCCATGGACGCCGCGGCCGTCCGGGCGGAGAAGGAGAAGGTGCTCGACTGCGTGCGCCTGACGCGCCACGGCGTGCTCGACCTGGACGCCACCACGGCCCGTGGCCGCTATGTCGGCGGTTTCCAGGGCGGTGTGGCCGTGCCTGGTTACACCGAGGAGCAGGGCGTGCCGCAGGACTCGACCACGGAGACCTTCGCCGCCATCCGCCTGGAGATCGCCAACAGGCGCTGGGCCGGTGTGCCCTTCTACCTCCGGGCGGGCAAGCGCCTAGCGCGGCGGGTCACGGAGGTCGCCGTCGTCTTCAAGCAGCCACCCTTCCTGCCCTTCGACCCCTCTGCCACGGCAGGGGTGGGGGCGAACACGATCGTGCTGAGGATCCAACCGGACGAGGGCATCACCATGCGCCTGGCCTCCAAGGTGCCGGGCACCCACATGGAGCTGCGCGACGTCCTGATGGACTTTGGTTACGGAGCCTCTTTCAACGAGGAGTCGCCGGAGGCCTACGAGCGTCTCATCCTGGACGCGCTGCTGGGCGACGCCCCGCTCTTCCCCCACCAGCGGGAGGTGGACCTGTCCTGGCGCATCCTGGACCCGGTGATCGAGCACTGGGCCGCGGCAGGGGTGCCTGACTCCTACCGTCCGGGCTCCTGGGGCCCGGACAGCGCCCATGACCTGCTCACCCGTGACGGCCGTACCTGGAGGCGTTCATGATCACCACCCTGACCGCGACGACGACCGACCGCATCGTCTCCGAGCTGCTTGCCGTCGAGGGCGGCTCCGGTAGCTCGCGTGTGCTCACCCTGGTCATCTCCACTGACGCCGTCGGCCTGGAGGAGGCCCTGGAGGCCGCGCACGGGGCCTCACGTGACCATCCCTGCCGCGTCATCGCCGTCGTCGCCCCGCCCGGGCGCGAGGACGCCTCTGGGCCGCGCTCACGAGACGGTCACGTCTCTGCCGAGCTGCCCGGCCACCTGGATGCCGAGATCCGGGTCGGCCACGACGCCGGGGCGGGCGAGACGCTGGTCCTGCGTCCGTGGGGAGAGGCCGCCGAGCACACCGACACCCTGGTGGTCCCCTTCCTGCTGCCCGACGTCCCTGTGGTCACCTGGTGGCCGACGACGATGCCGAGCTGCCCGGCGCAAGACCCTCTGGGCCAGCTCGCCGGCACGCGGATCACCAATACCCCGGCCCAGCCTGATCCTGTGGCCGCTCTGGCAGCTCTGGCACCCGGATACACCCGCGGAGACATCGACCTGGCGTGGACGCGGATGACGCTGTGGCGGGCCATCGTGGCCGCCACGCTCGGCCCGGTGCTGCGCGATCACCAGGTCAGTCGCGTCGCGGTGGCGGGAGAGCCCTCCAACGCCTCCATGGCACTGATGATCCGGTGGCTGCACCTGCAGGCCAGTGTCGAGGTCGAGCGGGTGGACGTGCCTGGCTTCTCTGGGATCTCCCAGGTTGCCGCCCACACGGAGGCCGGGACCTACCTCATCGAGCGCGCGGACCAGGAGCGGGTCCGGATCACCCGACCCGACGGCTCCGCGCCGCAGATCGTCACCATGCCCAGGCGTGAGCCTGTGACCACCATGAACGAGGAGCTGCGCCGGCTGACCCCGGATCTCGTCTTTGAAGAGGTGCTCGTGGCTTTCGCTGCTGATCACGGCTGCCACTGCCTGGGCCAGGAGACGGCGCAGGCCTCGCAGGCCTCGCAGTAGGGCACGGTCCCTCCCCCGGTCACCGCGCGGTGGCTCGTACACGCTCAAAAGCCTGTGCGGGCCACCGCGGCGTCGTTATCGTGGAGATATGAAGACGTTGCCACTGGGTACCTCTGACCTGACCGCCTCCAACATCGTCCTGGGCTGCATGCGCATCAGGGACAAGTCTGACGCCGAGATCCGCCAGCTCGTCTCCACGGCCCTGGAGGCCGGCATCACCATGTTCGACCACGCCGACATCTACGGTGGTGACCACGCTTGCGAGAAGAGGTTCTCCCAGGCGCTGGGATGGAGCCGCTCCGAGCGCGAGCAGGTGGTCCTGCAGACCAAGTGCGGTATCCGCGGAGGCTGGTTCGACTTCTCTGCCGAGCACATCATCACCAGCGTCGAGCGTTCGCTTACTGCGCTGGGAACTGACTATCTCGATGTCCTTCTCCTGCACCGGCCGGACGCCCTCGTTGAGCCCGAGGAGGTCGCCCAGGCCTTTGACGAGCTCCACGCCGCCGGCAAGGTGCGTCACTTCGGCGTCTCCAACCACACTCGCGGTCAGCTGGAGCTGCTGCGCGCCACGGTCCGTCAACCACTTCTGGTCAACCAGCTGCAGCTCTCCCTCACCCACGCTCCGATGATCGCTGAGGGCGTGGCCCTCAACATGCAGCACGACCAGGCCCTGTCCCGCACGGACGGGATCCTGGACTACTGCCGCCTGACGAGCACGACGATCCAGGCCTGGTCCCCCTTCCAGTCCGGCGACGGCACCGGCCCGTTCGTGGGCAACTCTAGCTACTACCTGCCGCTGAACGAGACGCTCAACCGCCTGGCGGCCGAGTACGGCGTCTCACCGGACACGATCGCGACGGCGTGGATCACGCGTCACCCGGCTGCGATGCAGGTGGTCGTGGGTACCACGAGTCCGCAGCGCGTGCGCGACGCCGTGGCAGGCAGCGAGCTGCCTCTCACGCGCGAGCAGTGGTACGAGGTCTTCCGCGCGGCCGGGTACGTCGTTCCCTGATCTCACCCGGCTCTGCCCCAGGCGGGCCGGTGGGTCGCCTGCCTGGCTATGGCTGGGGATGAGTGTCGGTGCCCCGGCCTAGCCTGGCCGCATGAACCGATCTCACCACGGCGCGGCGCGGCGCTCAGCGCCGCGACATGGGTGGCAGGCCGTCATGACGGCGGCCGCGCTCGCCGTCCTTGTCATGCTCGCTTGCGGCCTGGCGCCTGTGGCGCCGCTCGGCCCGGCCTACGCCGGGTCCACCGCCACGCAGAGCAAGGCAGGTACGCCCACGGCCTGGGATGAACGGGGTTCCCTCGTGCTGCCACCAGACCAGGCTCTGGCTGCCCTGGACCGGCTGCCGGCGGACTCACCGGCCGCCGTCTCCTGGGCGCAGGGAGGATCGCGCACCGGATGGTTCGGCGAGGCCTGGCAGGACGTGGACGGGGATGGGTGCGACACTCGTAACGAGGTCTTGGCCCGTGACCTGAGCGATGCCGACTTCTCGCGTGCCTCGGGGCTGCAGACGGCTGACCAGGGGCGGGGCGAGGGGGCGAGCGTCTGTCCTGACGCGACGGTGTGGACCGGAGTGCTGCACGATCCCTATACCGGCAAGGAGATTACCTTCCAGCGTGGACAGAACACCTCCGCCGCGGTCCAGATCGACCACGTGGTCCCTCTCAACTACCTCTACGCCCACGGCGCCTGGGCCTGGGACCAGCGCACCAGGCTCCTGGTAGCCAATGACCCCCTCAACCTCCTGGCGGTCGACGGCGAGGCCAACAGCGCCAAGGGTGCGTGCGGCCCCGCCACCTGCCCCGTGGGTACGAGTGAGACCGGTACCTGGACGACGGCGAGCGGCTCGGGCTGGTGGCCGCCGGATCCCGGGTTCCGCTGCGAGTACGCCCAGCGTTTCGTCTCCGTCCTGGCGGCCTACCGCCTTGGTGTGCCTGACGCCGACCGCCAGGCGCTGGCCGAGGTGCTGGGCAGCTGCACGCAGGCAGGCGATGGACAGGTCTCATGGCTCAAGCAGCTGTCAGGACTACGTCCTGGGGTGCTGGCGAGGGCCACTGCCCGTCCTCCCGTCGCCCTGCCACTGGGACTGGGACTGGCCCTGACAGGTGGAGCGCTCCTGCTGTGGCACCGGCGCCGTCGTTAGGATGCCGCCATGGTGAGCAAGGAGACCGTCCGGGCACAGGCACTGGCTGCGGCGGCCGAGTCCGGCGGACCCGCCTCGGCCAGGGTGGATGTGTGGCTGTGGGCGGTGCGCCAGTGCAAGACCCGTTCAGCTGCGACGGCAGCCTGCAAGGCCGGGCACGTACGGGTCAACGGGGAGCCTGTCAAGCCTGCCCAGCACGTCGTCGTCGGGGACGAGGTGCGCTACCGGGTGGACGGCTTTGACCGAATCCTCCTGGTCACTCAGATTCTTCTCAAGAGGGTCGGTGCTCCCGTAGCACGGCGTGCCTACGCCGACTTCTCCGCGCCACGTCCCTCTCCCCTGGACGCACCGGCCGCGATCATCCGCGACCGGGGTGCCGGCCGGCCCACGAAGAAGGAACGGCGCGCCCTGGATGCGCTGCGCGCGGGCGTGCCTGACGTGGACATCGAGCACATCCTCGACGTCGACTAAGACACCCCAGGAAGGATCACCATGTCCAAGCGCACTCGGGCCGCAGCCGTCTCCGCATTGGTACTCTCGGGGCTGGCCGGACTCGGCGCCGTTGGCGTGGTGGCCAGGCAACGGTCCCTGGCCGGGGACCTGGCTCGTGTCCAGCCAGGCTTGCGTGCGCCGCTGCTGGTTCTGGGCCGGGGTCAGGACGGTGAGCCGGGCACGGTGCGTCCCGGCAACCTCTTTCAGCGGGCCAGCAAGGCGCAGGAGCTGTTCACCCCTGCCGGGCTCGGCACCCGCCGCATGCTGAGCACACCGCAGGGTCCCGTCAGCGCATGGCTCTATGAGACTGCGCACCGGGCGGAGCAGGCTGGTAGCGGTGCGCTTGTGTGGATCCACGGCGGAGGGCTCGTGGGTGGGTCCCCCGCCCAGGACCACGCCCTGTGCTCTCGTTTGGCTACTGACCTGGGATGCCTCGTGGTCTGCGTCGACTACCGCCTGGCACCTCAGCACCCCTACCCCGCGGCCATCGACGACTGCTTCGGCGCCCTGGCCTGGCTGCATGAGAACGCCTCAGACCTTGGCGTTGATCCTGAGCGTCTTGCCGTGGGTGGTGCCAGCGCCGGGGGCGGCCTGGCCGCCTGCGTGGCCCAGCGTGCCAGGGACGCGGGAGTGCCGCTGGTCTTCCAGCTCCTCATCTACCCCATGCTCGATGACCGAACCGGTGCCGGAGGCCAGGAGGTCCCTGGCCGCGGCGAGTTTGTGTGGACCGCTCGCTCCAACGCGCAGGGCTGGCAGGCCTATCTGGGGCACCCCGCGGGCGAGGAGGAGACTCGGCCCTGGGCAGCGGCAGCCCGCTGTCAGGACCTTGCTGGTCTGCCGGCGGCCTGGATCGGCGTGGGAGACCTCGACCTCTTTCTTGACGAGGACCTGGATTACGCCCGCCGTCTGGAACAAAGCGACGTGCCGGTCACCGTCCACGTGGAGCCCGGGATGTACCACGGTGCGGACTTCTGCACCTGGTCGCCGCAGATGCGCGCCTTCCGTACCCAGGCCGTGGAGGCGCTGGGATCGGCGTTCAGGCCTCGGCCCTGAGCAGCTCCTCCAGGACGCGCAGGACTCCTTGCTCGGTGTTAGCCGGCGCCTGGAACCGGGCGGCAGCCAGCACGTCCGAGTGGGCGTTGGCCATAGCGAAGGTCATCTCCGCCTCGTCGAAGAGCTCGACGTCATTGAGGTAGTCCCCGAAGACAGCCGTCTGTGCCGGTGTGACGCCCAGACGCTGCTGGAGGATGGCCAGGGCCCGCCCCTTAGAGGCCTTCGCCGACATGAGGTCGGTCCAGTGCAGCCCTGAGACCACCGTCTGCAGTTGCGGGGCGGCAGCGGCCAGGTGGGGTGCGGACAGGCGCTCGGCGTCAACAAAGTCGTGGACCGCGACCTTGAGGACGTCGTCCAGGCTCAGCGCAGTCAGGTCCGCCACCACCTGGCGCGAGGCGTAGTAGGTGTCCACCTCCGCCAGAAAGCTCTCATCGGTGCGCTCGACGTAGGCGACCTGCGGGGTGGCCACGACTGCTCCGACGTCGAGCCCGTGGCCAGGGCCCGCCAGCTGACGGACAGTCTGGATGACCGTGACGGCCTGCTGGCGCGTGATCGTGTCGCGGAAAAGCTCGCGGTCGCCGTCGACGACGATCGTGCCGTTCTCGGCAATGATCGCGGTGTCCGCCACGAGCTCGCCGAGCGTGTGGCGCAGGTTGGCGAGCTGACGCCCCGAGGCCGGGCAGAAGACGATCCCGCGCTCGCGCAGACGAGCCACGACCTCAGCCAGGCCCGATGGCACCCGACCCTCGCCGTCGAGCAGCGTGCCGTCCATGTCGGTGACTACCAGGCGCAGGCGGGAGGCGTCTGCGGCCGGCGTGCCTGGACGCAAGGGAGTGATGACGGAGCGAGGGGTCGGGGCGTCAGCAGTGCGCATGGTGGGATCTTCTCAGATCCGCCAGCCTCCTTACGCCACCGGTGCCCGGTGCTACAGCTCCTCGTAGGTGGCCGGATCCTGGCCGGCTAGGCGGTGGCCACCATCGCCCAGCGCCGTGATCCGGCCGATCTCCTCAGGAGTCAGGCGCAGCGAGGCGGAGGCGAGGTTCTCCTCCTGGCGCGCCCGGGTGGAGGACTTTGGGATGGCGGTCACGCCGCGAGCCACGTGCCAGGCCAGGATCGCCTGGGCGGGGCTGGCCGAGTGCGCGGCGGCGACCTCGGCGACCACCGGGTTGCTCAGGATGTCCGACTTGCGCCCGAGCGGGCTCCACGCCTCCGTCGTGATACCGCGGGAGGCGTTGTAGGCGATCTGCTCGGTGTTGGGGAAGAACGGGTGGGACTCGATCTGGTTGACCTCAGGCAGCACGCCGGTCTCCCCCTCCAGGCCCTCAATGTGCTCGGGCAGGAAGTTCGAGACACCGATGTGGCGCACCAGACCACGTTCGCGAGCCTCGATGAGCGCCCTCCAGGTCTCCACGTACTTGTTCTGGGCGGGGTTGGGCCAGTGCAGGAGGTAGAGGTCGATGGCGCCGATCGGACGCATCCGCGAGACGGACTCCTCCACCGCCGCCAGGCCCTGCTCGTAGCCGTAGTACCGGCCGGGCACCTTGGAGGTCACCACGATCTCCTCGCGGCAGGCCAGGCCGGCCTCGACGGCGCCAGCCACGCCGTCAGCCACGCAGCCCTCGTTCTCGTAGGAGAAGGCTGAGTCGATGAGACGGTAGCCGACCTCGATGGCCGAGGTCACGGCCTGTGCCCCGGCGCGGCCACGCAGGTTGTAGGTTCCGAATCCAATGGCGGGCAGGGACAGGGGGCGGATGGCGTCACTCATACCTGCAGGTTACGTGTCATGGCCTCCACACGCTGGGGCTCGCCGCACACGAGGAGGTACTCCGTGTTGCGCGTGTGGCTGATCCGGCTGACCTTCTGGCCGTGAGGGTTGAAGACCCCGATGCGGGCGCCGTTGTAGCGCTGGGAGGCGAAGGAAAGCACCTCGACGGCGCCGCCGCGCACCTGGCACATCTCGCGCAGCTCCCCCAGGGGCACGAATCCCTCGTTAGAGAAGGACAGGATGAGGACCTCGGCACGCACGGTGGCGATCAGCTCAGCCAGGGCCTGGGGCATCTGACGCCGCTTGTTGAACACCGACTTCGTGGCCTCATCGCGGCAGTCCAGCCTCTTGCAGGCCACGCCGTAGTACTCCGGGGCGTCCCAGCGCACCAGGGTCTCCCACACGTGGTAGTTCGTGTAGTAGCGGTGCTGGTTGTAAGGCGGGTCGAGGTAGGCCACGTCGACCGGGTCGAGGCTGTCAACGACGTCGAGCACGTCAGCGCGCAGGGCTCGGCCGGTACCCGGCACCAGCGGCGGTGCCTTGAGGGTCAGTGGCCTGAACGAGCGCGGGGCCCACTCCTTGAGGTAGGCCATCTGGACCCCCACGGTGGAGTCGACGGCGTCAGCCGCCTCGATCAGGCTGGTCAGGAGGACCGGGTAGAGCCAGGTGCCCGCGTAGTCGGTCTCGATCGCCTGGCGGACGGCGTCGATCCGCATGGCGTTGGCGCGCTGGAAGTATCGCGCGGCCTCGCTGAAGGTGCGGGTGATGTAGCCGCGCACGCCCGGCAGGGCGTTGAGGCGGGCCAGCGCCTGCTTCAGCTCAGCGTGATCGGCGGGGGTGAGTGCCTGGGCGTCGAGCTCGACGTAGGTACGGGCGAAGATCTCGGAGTAGGAGGCGATGTCGACGGCGGTGGTCGCGATCCCCTGACGGCACATCTCCTGGGCCACGCGGGTGGTGCCGGTGAACAGGTCCAGCCCCGTCGTGGCGCCCGAGGTGGCAAATATCCGACCCAGCACGGGCACGAGCAGGCGCTTGGAGCCGAGGTACTTGATCATGACCGCCCTCCCTGCCTGCGCCGTGACTGCCGAGACCCGCTCTCAGCCACCGTTCGTACCTGCCGCATGGTACTTGGCGCCGGCCAGGCTGCCAGATCGCGGGCCGCACGAACGGTGCGACGCGTATCGGGTGCCGCCGCCCTCAGTATGCAAACGCCATTGCGCAAATGGTATTGCAGACCTACTCTTGTTGTCATGAACAACGACGAGCAGCCCGCGTCAACCCCTCCGCTGACCTCCTCTCCCGCCCAGGAGCGGCGTTCTGCGCTACACCACAACCGGGACTACCTGGCCTGGTTCCTCGCTGACACCTCCTCCCAGCTGGGCAGGTCGATCCAGGCCTTCGCCATGCTGCTCATCGGCTACGCCGTCACTGGCTCCGTGGTCCAGGCAGGCCTGGTGTCCACGGTGTCCACCGTCGCCAGCCTCGTCCTGACCCTGCCGGGCGGCGTGCTCGTGGACCGATGGGACCGCAGGCTCAGCCTCACCGTCTCCGGCCTGGCTCGCGCCACCATCTTTGGTGCCGCGGCGGCGGCATGGTGGTGCGCAGGGCTCTCAGCGTCCCTGCTCTACGCCGTCGCCGCGGTCTCTGGCGCCCTGACGGGTCTGTTCTCCACCGCCTCCGACGCCGCCCTGAAGTCAGTGGTCCCGACCGAGGACCTGCCCAGGGCCGTGTCGGCCAACCAGGGCCGGGACGCCGCGATCAACCTCCTGGGAGCTCCTGTCTCCGGACTCCTCATCAATATCTCTTACGGCCTGCCCCTGCTTGCCGGGGCACTGTGCCCTCTGCTCCAGGCGGTCGCCACGCGGCTGATCCGCGCGGACCTGCGGCCTCGGCCTGAGCAGTCGCAGGATCCGGGGACCGGCTCCGACCCCTCCCCTTCCGGCCGGGTCTCCGTCATCGCTGACCTCCTGGACGGCTTCGCCGTCTTCCGTCAGATCGAGGTCCTTCCGAGGATCGTCGCGGCCCTGGTCCTGGTCAATACCGGCATCCAGGCCCTCATGGTCGGCATCACGCTCACCCTCCAGTCCTCCGGGACGCCCGCCTGGCAGATCGGCCTGCTCGACGGCGCGGTCGGGGTCGGCATGCTCGCTGGTGCGACCTTTGCCGGTCCTCTCGTTACCCGCGCGCCGAGCGGCCGGCTCATCATCACAGGCTTTCTGTTTATCGCGGTCTTCCTCGTCCCCCTGGCCTTCGCCCAGGACGTGCCCGTCATGCTCGGGCTCCTGGCGGTGGTGGGACTGGCCCTGCCGGTGGTCAACGGTGCGCTCGGCGGCTACATGCAGGCCCAGATTCCTGACGCCTTGCAGGGCCGGGCCCTGTCAGCGATCGGCCTGGTCATCTCGTGTGCGCCGGCCCTCATGCCGGCGGCGGTCGGGGTCGGACTGACGCAGCTGGGCTCGGCCACCACGCTCGCGCTGACCTGCGTGCTCTTCCCGGCAGCGGCTGGCGTCCTGGCCTCAAGCAGGTCGATTCGCGAGCTGCCTCGGCCGGACCGGTGGGTAGCAGCAGTGTCTCGCACCGTGGTGCCACCTCAGGCAGGTGACGCATACGATGAGGCCCGCAGGGTGCACTGAGCACCGACGTCGGAGCACGGGGAGGACGGGCTGTGAGCACAGGTGCGCACCAGGGTGGTGCCGATCAGTCCCACACCGCCGCGTGGAGCGAGCCGGTTCCCGTGCCGGCCGAGGAGGCAGCCAGGCTGCTCACCCTCCTCACCCACCCCATCCGCTCCAAGATCCTGCGCACCATGGTGCACGGAGAGCCGATGCGGGTCTCCGACGTCGCCCAGGCGGTCGGCGAGCCGGCGAACTCGGTGTCCTACCACATGAGGGCCCTGGAGAAGGCCGGTGTCGCGCAGCGCCACGTGCCCACCGAGGGCGGCGACGGCCGCGAGACCTGGTGGGTGATCCCGGACTGGACGGGGCTGTCCTTCGACCCGGCCTCGATCCGGCAGCTTCCCGGTGGCGAGGCCGTGGTGGCGCAGTTCGAGCAGGCCGAGGCGGCACAGATCCTGGAGCTGTTCTCCGTGGCACGGCTGGAGGCTACTGAGGCGCTGGGGCTGCCCGGCCTGCGGGCGGACGGCCCCTTGCGGCTGACGCGCGAGGAGGCCCAGGCCTTCCAGGAGGGCGTGACCGCGCTCATCTCTCGGGCGATCGAGGCCTCCCGGCGCCACTCGCGGGCAGGGGACGACGACGGCGAGCGGGCGTACGCCTACGACTACCGGGTCGCCCTGCTCGCCGCAGTGGACCAGCCTGACGCCCCTTCCGCCGGCTCGGCGTCCTAGGCCTGGAGCCCATGCGCTGCTGCACTCAGGAGTCCGGGTGCAGCGAGGTGTCGGCGTCGGTCACGCGCCAGGAGTGGAATCGGACCGTGAGCCCGGCGCGGGTCGGCGCGCAGACAAGGGGCCCTGCGGCGACGTCGTCAGCCCGTTCGAGGGGGAAGACGCGCAGCAGCCGCAGCGGCTGCCCAACCACGCCACCACGGATCGTGACGGCGTCGTCGGTCCAGCTGGCACGGATACGGACGCGCTGACCGAGCCACTGCGGCACCTGGGCCAGAGACCAGTCAGAGCAGCCGTTGGTGACGACGGCGCCAGCGCTGAGCACGCCGTCGGCGTACTCCGTGGCAGCCTTGACCCAGCGTGAGGGCGAGCGGTGGATGAACAGGCCAGCCTGGTCGAACTGCTCCGAGAAAGCCGCGGTGTACTCGACCTCAACGGCCGTGCCGTACTCAAAGGGCGCCAGCAGACCGTGCTCCGAGGCATGGATGAAGCCGTACGAGGTGGTCCGCCAAGCATCCGAGCCCTCGACGGCGGTAACCAGCAGGTCCTCCCCCTCACGGCGCACCTCAGCCGGCTCATGGGTCCAGGTGCCCGTGTCCCATCGCACGTCCATGTCAGTCCTCCCGCCTGCGTGTACGACGAAGCCCGGTACCACTTTCCGCGTGATACCGGGCTTTTCGTCGGGCTGGCGGGATTTGAACCCACGACCCCTTGACCCCCAGTCAAGTGCGCTACCAAGCTGCGCCACAGCCCGTGACCTCACGGACCAGGTCCGCTCGGAACGAGTAGAACCTTAGCCCATGACGGCCTCGCACGAAAAATCCTGACACGGTGACCCCGCTCACCGCATCCCGGCGCTGGCCAGGACGCTAGCGCCGGCTACTCCCCCGCGTGCCAGGCCGCCATCCCGCCCGCCACATTGGTGAGATCTCCGGTGTAGCCGGCCTGCCGGAGCACCTGGATCGCGCGCGCCGAGCGAATGCCCTTGGCACACAGCACGAGGGTCGGCCGCGCCGGCTCAAGCTCGCCCATCCTGCCCGTCACCTCCGCCAACGGGATGTGCAGCGCGCCAGGGAAGGGATCGAGAGCCACCTCGACCGGCTCACGCACGTCAAGGACGGTGAGGTCACGGCCAACGATCTCACCCTCGGCCAGGCGCGCGCGCAGCCGCGACGCGGTGATCTGCTCACCCGCAGACCCCTCCCCCACGATGCTGGGCTGGGCCCCAGTGCCAGGAAGCCCGCAGAAGGCCTCGTAGTCGATCAGCTCGCGCACGCTCGGGTTCTCGCCGCACACCGGACAACCGGGGTTCTTGCGCAGTGGCAGCTGCGCCGTCGTCGCCTGCCAGGCGTTGACCATGAGCATCCGGCCGATGAGCGGGCGCGCCCCTCCCACGATGAGCTTGATCGCCTCGGTCGCCTGCATCGTGCCGATGATGCCCGGCATGACGCCCAGTACCCCGCCCTCGGCGCAGGACGGGACGGAACCGGGGTCGGGCGGCACGGGATGCACGCAGCGGTAGCACGGGCCCTGGCGGGCGTCGAAGACGCTGACCTGCCCGTCAGAACGGAAGACGGCTCCGTGGACGAGCGGCAGCCCCAGCATGACGCAGGCGTCGTTGACGAGGTAGCGCGTGGGGAAGTTGTCTGTGCCGTCCACCACGACGTCCCATCCACGCATGATCTCCAGGGCGTTGTCGCTGCGCAGCAGCGCCCTGTAGGTGACGACCTCGACGTCGGGGTTGAGTGCCTGGACGGCCTGGCGTGCCGACTCGGTCTTGTCCTGGCCCACCCCGGCGGTGGTGTACAGCACCTGGCGCTGGAGGTTGCTCAGCTCGACGACGTCGTCATCCACGATCCCGAGCCGTCCCACCCCGGCTGCGGCGAGGTACAGCGCTGCCGGGGAGGCGAGGGCACCGGCACCGATGAGCAGGACCCGGGCAGCGCGAATGCGCTGCTGGCCCACCACCCCGACCTCAGGAACCAGAGCGTTGCGCGAGTATCGGAGCCTGTCCTCAGCCGTGAGCGGCCGCAGCCGACCATCGGGGATGACGGACTCCCCGAGGTCGGCTGCGGTACGGCCTACGGCCGCGGCGGACTGTGCCTGGGCCCTCACGCGTCGCGTCGCTCGGCGCGGTAGCGGGCAATGAGCTGGCGCGTCGAGGCGTCCTGGGTCGACAAGGCCTGCTCGTCACCGCCCACGGCCGGTGCGATCTCGAGGGCGAGCTTCTTGCCCAGCTCCACGCCCCACTGGTCGAAGGAGTCAATGCCCCACACGATGCCCTCGGTGAAGGTGATGTGCTCGTACAGGGCGATGAGCTGGCCCACCACCGAGGGGGTGAGCGCCGGGGCGAGGATCGACGTCGTCGGACGGTTCCCGGCGAAGACGCGGGCCGGCACGATGGCCTCGGGCGTGCCCTCAGCGCGGACCTCCTCGGCCGTCTTGCCAAAGGCGAGCGCGGCAGTCTGGGCCAGGTAGTTGGCCAGGAACAGCTCGTGGACGTCCTTGTCCCCGTCCTTGGTGGGGTGGGCGGGGTTGGCCACGGCGATGAAGTCAGCCGGGATGAGCTCGGTGCCCTGGTGGATGAGCTGGTAGAAGGCGTGCTGGCCGTTGGTGCCCGGCTCTCCCCAGAAGACCTCGCCGGTCTCGGTGGTCACGGGGCTGCCGTCCCAGCGCACGGACTTGCCGTTGGACTCCATGGTCAGCTGCTGGAGGTAGGCCGGGAAGCGGTGGAGGTACTGGGCGTAGGGCAGCACGGCGTGCGTGGCGGCCTTGAAGAAGTTGCGGTACCACACGTTGAGCAGGCCCATGAGCATGGGGACGTTCTCGGCCGGGGCCTTGGTGGCGAAGTGCTCGTCCACAGTGTGGAAGCCGTCCAGGAACTCGGCAAAGGCCTCGGGGCCCACAGTCACGGCCAGGACCGTGCCGACGGCGGAGTCCACGGAGTAGCGCCCGCCCACCCAGCTCCAGAAGCCGAAGGCGTTGACCGGGTCGATGCCGAAGGCCTCAACCTTCTCCAGCGCCGTGGACACGGCCACGAAGTGCTTGGCGATGGCGCCCTCGGTCGGCACGCCCTTGGCCTGGAGGGCGCCAAGGAACCAGTCGCGGGCCATGCGGGCGTTGGTGAGGGTCTCCAGGGTCGTGAAGGTCTTGGAGGCGATGATGAACAGCGTCGTCTCCGGGTCGAGGTCCTTGACCTTCTCGGCGCAGTCGTTGGGGTCGATGTTGGAGATGAAGCGGGCGCTCAGCCCCTCCTGGACGTAAGGCTTGAGAGCCTCGTAGACCATCACCGGGCCCAGGTCCGAGCCACCGATGCCGATGTTGACCACCGTCTCGATGCGCTTGCCGGTCACTCCGGTCCACTCCCCCGAGCGCACCCGGCGGGCGAAGGCGTAGATCTTCTCCAGCGTCGCGTGGACGTCGGCAACCACGTCCTGACCGTCCACGGTCAGTGAGTCGGTCGCCGGTCGGCGCAGGGCCGTGTGCAGGACCGCGCGGTCCTCGGTGACGTTGATGTGCTCGCCGGCGTACATGGCGTCACGGCGACCGGGCACGTCCACCTGCTCCGCCAGCGCCACGAGGGCGTCACGGACCTCGTCGGTCAGGAGGTTCTTGGACAGGTCGACGAAGAGGTCGCCGAGCTCGTAGGACAGGCGCTCAGCGCGGTCAGGGTCGGAGTCGAACCAGCTGCGCAGGTCGGGCTCCAGCTCCTGGTGCAGCTGAGTGAGGGTCGCCCAGGCGGGCGTGGTCGTGGCATCAACAGGCTTGAGCATGGCCCCAGTCTAGGGCTCGACGGCGCCTGCCTCACCTCTGCCCTGTGGCCGGCGGGCCGTCAGCGGCGCTGACGCTTCTCGCGCACCCGCACCCCGATCTGGATCGGCGAGCCGACGAAGCCGAACTCCTCACGTAGGCGTCGCTCGATGAAACGCCGGTAGCCGGCGTCAAGGAATCCGGTGGTGAAGATCACGATGCGCGGTGGCGCGGTCTGCACCTGGGTGGCGAAGAGGATACGCGGCTGCTTGCCCCCGCGCAGCGGGTGGGGCGTGGCCGCCTGGAGCTCTCCGAGGAAGGCGTTGAGACGACCGGTGGGGATGCGGGTGGTCCAGCCCTCCAGGGCCGCGTCCAGGGCGCGCACGAGCCGGTTGGTGTGCCAGCCGGTGCGGGCGGCGAGGTTGATGTGGGGAGCCCAGGCCACGTGCGCCAGGTCGTGCTCGGTCTCCCAGGTGAGCATCTTCTGACGCTCCTCATCCACCAGGTCCCACTTGTTGTTGACCAGCACCAGAGCGCGTCCGGCGTCGACCACCTGCTGGATGACGCGCACGTCCTGCTCGCTGACGCTCTCCGAGGCGTCCAGGAGCACGACGGCGACCTCGGCCTTCTCAATCGCGCCCTGGGTACGTAGCACGGCGTAGTAGTCCGCGCCCCGCGACTGCTTGACGCGACGACGGATGCCGGCGGTGTCGATGAACAGCCACTGGCGCCCGTCCAGCTCGATGACCTCGTCAACAGGGTCTCGGGTGGTGCCGGCCAGCTCGTTGACCACGACGCGCTGGGAGCCGGCGATGGAGTTGAGCAGGCTCGACTTGCCGACGTTGGGACGGCCCACCAGGGCCACCCGGTTGAGGCTGCCGTGCTCGGGCGAGGGTCCGGCGACGGAGGAGACCTCCGGCAGGATCGCCATGGCGGCGTCAAGCACCTCACCTGAGCCACGCCCGTGGAGGGCGGAGACGGGGTAGGGCTCGCCCAGGCCCAGGTTCCACAGCGCCGCGGCGTCGCCCTCCTGGGCGGCGGAGTCGACCTTGTTGGCGGCCAGGACAACCGGCTTGCCCGAGCGGCGCAGCATCTTGACCACGCTGGCGTCGGTGGCCGTGATGCCGACCTGCGCGTCGACGACGAGGATGACGGCGTCAGCCAGCTCGACGGCGACCTCAGCCTGCGTGGCCACGGCCTGGTCGAGCCCCTTGACGTCCAGCTCCCAGCCGCCGGTGTCCACGATCGTGAAGCGGCGTCCAGCCCACTCCGCCGGGTAGGACACTCGGTCACGGGTCACGCCCGGGGTGTCCTGGACGACGGCGACGCGGCGGCCGAGCACGCGGTTGACGAGCGTGGACTTGCCGACGTTGGGACGACCCACGACGGCGAGCACCGGCAGCCCGGCATCGAGCCCGCCGTCGGCCTCAGGCACCTCTTGCGCCTCCAGCAGCGCCCGGTCCTCCTCGTCCAGCTCGTAGTCCTCCAGCCCGGCACGCAGCGCCGCGGCCCGCAGGTCCTCCTCAGCGTCCCTGGCCGCAGCCTCGTCCAGGGCCTGCTCAATGAGGTCGACCACGTGCTCCACGGACTGCTCAAGCGTCATGTCGCTGGTGTCGACCAGCGTCACGCCCTCGGGCGCGGTGAGGAACTGGGAGACGGTGGCATCGTCGCGGTCGCGGCGCACCACCTGGTCCCGCAGAGCCGCGGCGTCCACCGCCTTGCCGGCCGCCTCCAGGTCTGCGGCCCGGCGAGCCAGACGCGCCTCCTCGCTGGCGGTCACCAGCAGACGGACCTGCGCCTGCGGAGCAATGACGGTCGTGACGTCACGACCCTCGGCCACGATCCCGGCGCCGCCGGAGAAGGAGGAAGCGTCGCCGAGGGACTCGGCGTGGATGATCTCGCGCTGGAGGCGCGCCAGCTCGGCGCGCACGGACAGGTTGGTCGCCACGGTGGAGACCACCTGCGAGATATGCGGCTCGCGAATCGCCTGGCTGATGTCCACCCCGTCGCACACGACGGTGGGAGCCTGCGGGTCAAGGCCCATATCCAGGGGCATCGTCTCCACAGCAGCGGTCACCGCCTCAGGATCAGCCAGGTCCACGCCGCTGCGCTCACACCACCAGGCAGCAGCGCGGTACATGGCGCCGGTGTCCAGGTACGCCAGCCCCAGATGGGCAGCCACGCGCTTGGAGACGGTCGACTTACCCGACCCGCTCGGTCCGTCGATAGCGACGACGATTCCCATCCCTGCCTCCTTCACCCCGCCCGGCGCTGCAGGCCTGGGCGGTTGCGGTCATAGTCCGGAGCAAGACTGCCACGAAGGCGTGGCTAGAGCCGAACGACCCGCCAGCCGCCCTCCTCCAGGGTCTCCTCCAGCGGCTGTGCTGCCGCAGGCGAGACGGAGAGCATGGCGATACCGGCTGACTGTCCGGCCGAGTGCTCCATGGCGAAGTCCTCGATATTGACTCCGGCGGCGCCGACGTCGGAGAAGAGCCTGCCGAGCGACCCGGCGGTATCGGGAACGAGGACCTGGACCTCGGCGTAGCGCCGCGGCGCTCCGCCGTGCTTGCCAGGGATCCGCGCCTGGCCGGTGTTCCCTCGTCCCATGACGTCCGTGATGGCGCCCACGGCGCCCGGAGCGATGGTCTGCGCCCGCCCAGCGGCGGTGTAGTCGGGCGAGGCCGGGTCGACGGCGGCTGGAGCGATCCCGCCGATGAGCGTGTCCAGGTCCTCGCGCAGTGCCCGCAGAAGCCCCACGACGGGCCCGGCGTTGCCCACGAGGATGGCTGACCACAGCCGGGGGTCGGAGGCGGCGATGCGCGTGGTGTCGCGCAGTCCCTGCCCGGCCAGTGCCAGCGCCGACTCAGGTAGCTCCTCCAGTCGGGCGGCCAGCAGGGAGGAGACCAGCTGAGGCACGTGACTGACCGCGGCGACAGCCTCGTCATGCTCCGCCGCCGCCATGCGCAGCGGGGTCGCACCGACGTCGACGGCGAGGTTGCGCACGACGAGCTCGGCCTGGGGCGTGGCACCATCGGGCACGATGACCCAGGGACGGCCCACGAAGAGGTCGCAGTCCGCGGCGCCTGCTCCCGAGCGCTCGCGCCCGGCCATGGGGTGACTGCCCACGTAGCGGCGCACCTCCTGCCCCGCGTGCGCGCGGACCTCAGCCACCACCCGCTGCTTGACGCTGGCGACGTCGGTGACCACGGCCTCGGGGAAGGCCGACAGCTGCGCGAGTACCACGCTGGCAGCGACGTCGGGCGGCGTAGCCACGACGACGAGCTGGGGCGCCTCATCGCCGTCGCTACGCACACGGCCGGCACCCATGTCCCGGGCCAGCGCGAGCGAGGTGGGGCTCGTGTCAGACAGCTGGACCGCGACCCCGGAGGCGGACAGTGCCAGGGCGAGCGAGGTGCCCAGCAGCCCTGTGCCCACCACGAGCACGGGCCCCTGCGTGGCGACCGTGCCGTGAGGGTTGGTCGGTGGCGTCGTCGGTGCGCTGCTCATAGCCCGACCTCCTGCTGGAGGGCCGTGATCTCCTCGCCGGTCAGCCGTCGCATCTGCCCGGGGCGCAGGCCCCCGATGCCCAGCGGTCCGAGCTTCGTGCGGGCCAGACGCGTCACCGGGTGGCCGACGGCGTCCAGCATGCGGCGCACGATCCGGTTCTTGCCCGAGTGCAGCGTGATCTCCACGATCGAACCGGAGGGGCCGGCGTCCTTGACCACGACGCGGTCAGCCTGGGCCAGGCCGTCGTCCAGCTCGATACCACGCCTCAGCTTGCGCGGCACCCAGCCCTCCACCTGGCCCTCGACGATGGCGACGTAGGTCTTGGAGATCTCGAAGCTGGGATGCATGAGGCGGTGGGCCAGGTCGCCGTCATTCGACAGCAGCAGCAGGCCCTCGGTCTCGGTGTCGAGCCGGCCGACGTGGACCAGGCGGACGGACTCGGGGTGCTCGAGCTCTGTGCGGTGCTCACTGATGAACTGCTCAGCCAGGCCCGCCACCGTGGGGCGGCCCTGAGGATCCTCCATCGTTGTCACCACACCGGCGGGCTTGTGGAGCAGGACCGTGATGACGTCGGGGTCGGTCAGCACCCGCGAACCGTCCACGCGGATCTCCTGGCGGCTGGGGTCCACACGCACACCAGGCTCAGTGACCACGACGCCGTCCACGCTCACGCGCCCGGCCGCAATGATCTCCTCGCACGCACGGCGCGAGGCCACGCCTGCGTGGGCCAGCACCTTCTGCAGGCGCTCGCCGGTGGCCACGTACGGGTCGTCGGCTCCCCCACGTCCGGCTCGCTCGCGCTCGGCCACGATCCGGGCCTCCTCGTCCTCGTCGAGGGCCTCAGCGTCGAAGGCCGCCAGGAGCTCAGCATCCTCCTCCTCGTTCAGCTCCTCGACGTCGTCGGCGTCATAGAACTCCTCGCCGCCCAGCTCGCCCAGCGGCACCTGTACGGCGGGGTAGGTCTCGTGGCTCATCGGTTGCTCCTCTCGGCAGCCTCGTCCTCGATCTCGGCCAGGGCGGTGGTGTCTGGAAGGTAGGGGGCCAGGGGTGCCAGCTCGTCGAGGGAGTCGATACCCAGGTACTCCAGGAACTGCGTGGTGGTGCGGTACAGCAGGGCCCCGGAGGGCTCGGAGCCGGCCTCCTCGATGAGACCGCGCGCGTGCAGCGTGCGCACCACGCCGTCGACGTTAACCCCTCGGATCGCGGCTACCCGACCGCGCGTGACGGGTTGGCGGTAGGCAATGACGGCCAGGGTCTCCAGCGCGGCCTGGGAGAGCCGAGAGGTGGCCCCGCCGATGACGAAGCGCTGGACGAGGTCGTCAAACTGCGCGGCTGAGGCCAGCCGCCAGCCCCCGGCGCCCCGGCGCACGACGAAGCCGCGTGCGGGCAGACCCACCTGCTCACCGGCGTACTCGCGAGCCAAGGAGTCAAGGACCGCCTCAGCCTGCGCCTCCTCCACGCCAAGCACCTGCGCCAGACCCGCGGCGGTGACCGGCTCATCGGCCACGATGAGGATCGCCTCGGTGGCCGCGCGCAGCTGGGGCTGTGGTACGGCGGAGATCTCGCCCTGGTGGGCGCCCGGTGCGCTCATGCGAACTCCTCCTCAACGTCTGTGGCCATGATGCCAGCCAAGGAGCCTGACTCGCCGGTCCAGGTCACGGTGATCTCCTCCATCGCCTCGTGCTGGGCCAGGTCCACGCTGCCCTCGCGGTGGAGGATGAGCAGGGCGAGGAAGCGGGCGACGACGACGGCCGTGCGGTCAGTGTCCTGGGTCAGCTCGGTGAAGGTCAGGCGGCCGTGGACCCGCAGCCGTAGGGCGATGAGGTTCATCTGCTCACCCACCGGCACCCGCTCGTGCAGGTGGACGGTCTGGACACCGGGATCGGCCGGTCGGGAGAAGGCCGCGGCAGCCAGGCGCGCCAGGTCCTGCGGGCTCAGGGAGCCCACGAGCCGGGGCAGGAGCGCCGCCAGCTGCGGCGGCAGGCCGACCACCCGTGGGTGGCAGCGCGCCACCTGCTCGGCCTGGACACGGAAGGCCGCAGCCGCCTCCTTGTAGGCGCGGTACTGCAGCAGGCGGGCGAAGAGCAGGTCCCGGGCCTCCAGGAGCTCCAGGTCCTCGCTGTCAGGCTCGTCCCCCTCGTGCGGAAGGAGCCGGTAGGCCTTGAGCGCCAGCAGCGTGGAGGCGACCACGAGGAACTCACTGGCGTGCCCCAGGTCCCAGTCGCTGCGCATATGGGCGATGAACTCGTCCGTCACCTCGGCCAGCGCCAGCTCAGTGACGTCCAGGCGCTTACGGGCGATGAGGGTGAGCAGGAGGTCAAAGGGCCCCTCGAACTGGGGCAGGGCGACGTTGAAGCCGGGCACGCGGGCCGGAGCGGAGGCCTCGCCGCCCACCGCCTCCTTGCCGGCGGGTGCGGGCCAGCCGCCACCCTGGTGCTCAGGCGACATCGCCCCGGGCGATGACCTCTCGTGCCAGTCGCCGGTAGGCCTCCGCCCCGGCGTGGGTGGGAGCGTAGCTCGTGATCGGCTCAGCGGCGACGGAGGCGTCGGGGAACTTGATGGTCCGCCGGATCTGGGTGTCGAAGAGCTGGTCCCCGAAGGCCTCGACCAGACGCTCGAGCACCTCACGCGAGTGCAGGGTGCGCGGGTCGACCATCGTGGCCAGGATCCCGTCGACCTGGAGACGCGGGTTGAGGCGGTCACGGACCCGGTCGACGGTCTCAATGAGCAGCGCCACCCCGCGCAGGGCGAAGAACTCGGTCTCCAGCGGGATGATGACGCCGTGGGACGCGGTCAGCGCGTTGATCGTCAGCAGGCCGAGCGAGGGCTGGCAGTCCACGAGGATGACGTCGTACTCGTCGAGGACCGGGCGCAGCACGCGAGCCAGCGCCTGCTCACGCGCCACCTCGCCGACCAGCTGGACCTCAGCCGCCGACAGGTCGATATTGGCCGGGACGATGTCCAGGCCCGGGGTCGAGGTGTGGTGGATGACCGGGCGCACGTCCGGGCGGGCGGCCACGAGCAGGTCGTAGATCGTCGTGTCCAGCTCATGGGCGTTGATCCCCAGTCCCGCGCTGGCCGCGCCCTGGGGGTCGAAGTCGACGATGAGGACCCGGCGACCGTACTCGGCCAGCGCGGCACCGAGGTTGATGGTCGTCGTCGTCTTGCCGACGCCGCCCTTCTGGTTGCACATCGAGATGACGCGGGCCGGCCCGTGCGTGGTCAGCGGTGCCGGCTGCGCAAAGACCTTGTCCTCAGCCTGCGGGGTCTCAGGCAGGTCAATAAGCCCGGGCTGGCTGCGCTGTCCGTGTCGCTGGTCGGAGTCACTCACGGGGCACACCTTATCCGAGATCAGCCGCGGGCACGGGGGTGGCTCGTGGCATAGACCTCACGCAGGTGCTCCACCGTGACCTTGGTGTAGATCTGTGTGGTGGTCACCGAGGCGTGGCCGAGCATCTCCTGGACCACCCGCACATCGGCGCCGCCGGCCAGAAGGTGCGTGGCGAAGGAATGGCGCAGCGTGTGCGGCGAGACGTGCTTGTCAGCTCCCAGGCCCGCCCGCGCGCTGGCCTGGCGCAGTACGCCCCAGGCGGACTGGCGCGAGAGGGGGCGTCCAAGGGTGTTGAGGAAGACCTCCGGCACGCCCCGGCCCTTGGCCGCCAGGACGGGCCGTGCCTGGACGAGGTAGGCGTCCAGCGCGTCCCAGGCATACTGGCCCACCGGCACGATGCGTTCCTTGCGGCCCTTGCCAAACAGCCGGATGCAGCCTGACTCCCGGTCGAGGTCATCGATGACCAGGCCGACCGCCTCGGAGATACGCGCCCCCGTGGCGTAGAGCAGCTCCAGCAGCGCCCGGTCCCTCAGGCTGCGGGGTGAGTCATCAGTGCTGGCGGCCTCCAGCAGCGCCTGGACCTCCTCGACTGACAGGGCCTTGGGCAGGCGCCGGCCCACCTGCGGAGGATGGACCGCGGCCGACGGGTCGACGTCGGTGTTGCCCTCATCGAGCAGGAACTTGTGCCAGCCGCGCACCGCCGTCACCGTCCGGGAGGCCGACGACGCAGCGAGAGCCCGGCCGCCGTCGTCACCGGTGCGAATCGCCTCCAGGAAGGCGGCTACGTCCGCCTCCGTGACGGCTGCGAGATCCTGGACTCCCCGCGCGAGCAGGAAGCGGCAGTAGCGCGTGAGATCACGCTCGTAGGCCGCCAGCGTGTTGGGGCTCAGCCCACGCTCGACGCGCAGGTGGGCCAGGTAGCCACGACGCGCCCGCTCCAGCGCAACCGGCAGCTCAGCCGAACTTGACAACGAGCCCCAGGCCCACGATCGCCAGGGCCCACACGATCGCCACGCCGACGGTGATGCGGTTGAGGTTACGCTCAGCCACACCGGAGGTGCCGGCGGAGGAGGTGATGCCACCGCCGAACATATCCGACAGGCCACCTCCCTTGCCCTTGTGCATGAGGATGGTCATGATGAGGAAGAAGCTGGAGAGAACGAGGAGCACCTCGAGAGCAATCTTCAGGATGTCCATGCGTCTTTCCTTCGCTGTGTGTGGGCCGTGCCGGGCGGTCAGGAACCGCGCCAGTGCTTGACCATACCTGATGAACGGGCCGAGGCCCTGTCACCTTCCTCAGAAGATGACAGGGCCTCGGTCACTCTCGGTGTGAGGTAGACCTCGCCACGGGGCCGGCTCAGGCGTAGAAGCTCGCCATGGCAGCGAAGGAGTCGGCCTTGAGCGAGGCGCCACCGACGAGCGCGCCGTCGACGTCGGCCTGGGCCATGAGCTCCTTGATGTTGCCCGGCTTGGCCGAGCCACCGTAAAGCACGCGCGTGGCCTCAGCGGTCGCGTCACCGTAGTCGGCGCGCAGAGCCTGACGGATAGCGCCGCAGACCTCCTGGGCGTCCTCGGCGGTCGCGGTCTCGCCGGTGCCGATGGCCCAGATGGGCTCGTAGGCGATGACGATCTTGGCGACGTCCTCGGCGCTCCAGCCCTCCAGGGCGGCACGGATCTGGCCGAGCACGAACTCGACGTGGGTGCCAGCCTTGCGGATCTCCAGAGCCTCGCCGCAGCACAGGATCGGGGTCATTCCGGCATCGAGCACCTTGCGAGCCTTGGCGCCCACCAGGGCGTCGGACTCGTTGTGGTACTCGCGGCGCTCGGAGTGGCCCATGACCACGTAGCTGCAGCCCAGCTTGGTGAGCATGGCGGTGGAGATCTCACCGGTGTAGGCGCCGTTGTCGTGGATGGAGACGTCCTGAGCGCCGTACGTGATGTCCAGGCCGTCGGCCTCGACGATGGTCTGGACCGTGCGGATGTCGGTGAAGGGAGGGATGACCAGGACCTCGCACTTGGCGAAGTCGTGGTCAGAGTCCTTCAGTTCCATGGCCAGGCCCTGGACAAGGTGGTTGGCCTCGAGGTGGTCGAGGTTCATCTTCCAGTTGCCCGCCATCAGCGGGGTGCGGTTGCTCATCTGTATCAGCCTTCCAGGACGGAGATGCCGGGCAGGGTCTTGCCCTCGAGGAGCTCGAGGGAGGCGCCGCCACCGGTGGAGATGTGGGAGAAGGTGGACTCGTCGAAGCCGAGCGTGCGCACGGCGGCAGCGGAGTCGCCACCACCGATGACGCTGAAGGCCTCAGAGTCGGAGATCGCCTGGGCCACGGCCTTAGTGCCGGCAGCGAAGGCGGGGAACTCGAAGACGCCCATGGGGCCGTTCCACACCACGGTCTTGGAGGTGGCGATGGCCTCGGCGTACAGAGCCTGAGTCTTGGGACCGATGTCCAGGCCCATCTGCTCGGCCGGGATGGAGTCGGCGTCGACGACGGTCGCCGGTGCGTCGGCCTTGAACTCGGGGGCGACGACGACGTCGACCGGGACGAGGAGCTCGACGCCCTTGTCCTTGGCGGTGGCCAGGTAGCCCTTGACCGTGTCGATCTGGTCCTTCTCCAGCAGCGAGGTTCCCACCTCGTAGCCCTGGGCCGCCAGGAAGGTGAAGGCCATGCCGCCACCGATGAGCAGGCGGTCGGCCTTGCCCAGCAGGTTGGCGATGACGCCCAGCTTGTCGGAGACCTTGGAGCCACCCAGCACCACGGTGTAGGGGCGCTCAGGGTCGTTGACGGCCTTGGACAGGGACTCGATCTCCTTGCCCACGAGCAGGCCGGCGGCGGCCGGCAGGATCTGGGCGACGTCGTAGACGGAGGCCTGCTTACGGTGGACCACGCCGAAGCCGTCGGAGACGAAGACGTCAGCCAGCGAGGCGAGCTCCTTGGCGAAGGCCTGACGCTCGACGTCGTCCTTTGAGGTCTCGGCGGCGTTGAAGCGGACGTTCTCCAGCAGGACGATCTCGCCGTCGGCCAGGCCGGCCACGGCGGCCTTGGCGGACTCGCCCACGGTATCCTCGGCCAGCGTCACCTTGACACCGGTGACCTCAGCCAGGCGCTTGGCCACAGGGGCCAGGGAGAAGTCGGGGTTGACCTGCCCCTTGGGGCGGCCCAGGTGCGCCACGATGATGACCTTGGCGCCGGCCTCCAGGAGGGTCTTGAGGGTGGGCAGGGCGGCCTGGATACGGCCGTCGTCGGTGATGTTCTTCTCAGCGTCGAGCGGGACGTTGAAGTCGGAGCGGACCAGGACGCGCTTGCCGCGCAGGTCGCCCAGGGACTCGATGGTCTTCATGAGGCCTCTTTCTGTCAGTGGGGTGGGGCGGGCTGCGGCGTACCAGGGCACGCCCGCGGCCCAAAGGAGCCCTGGCGAGGCGACGCCCGCGCACGCAGTGGCGTGCGCGGGCGTCGTCGTCAGGTGCTCATTGCGAGCGGTACGTCAGGCCAGCTTGGAGGAGACCAGGGAGGTCAGGCGCACCAGGGCGTTGGAGTAGCCCCACTCGTTGTCGTACCAGGAGACGACCTTGACCTGGTCGCCGATGATCTTCGTCAGCTTGGAGTCGAAGATCGAGGTGTGGGAGTCGTGGACGATGTCGGTGGAGACGAGGTCCTCCTCCGAGTACTCCAGAACACCCTTGAGCTCGCCCTCAGCGGCAGCCTTCATAGCGGCGTTGATCTCCTCAGCGGTGACCGGCTTGGAGGGCTTGAAGGTCAGGTCGACGACGGAGCCGGTGGGAACCGGGACGCGCATAGCGTAGCCGTCGAGCTTGCCCTTGAGCTGCGGGAGGACCAGGGACACGGCGCGGGCGGCACCGGTGGAGGTCGGGACGATGTTGAGGGCAGCGGCGCGGGCGCGACGCAGGTCCTTGTGCGGGGCGTCGTGCAGGCGCTGGTCACCGGTGTAGGCGTGGACCGTCACCATGAGGCCGGACTCGATGCCGAAGTTCTCGTCGAGAACCTTGGCGAAGGGGGCCAGGCAGTTGGTGGTGCACGAGGCGTTCGAGATGATGTTGTGCTTCGCCGGGTCGTAGTCCTTGTCGTTGACACCCATGACGAAGGTGGCGTCCTCGTTCTTCGCCGGGGCGGAGATGATGACCTTCTTGGCGCCGCCGTCCACGTGGGCCTTGGCCTTGGTGGCGTCGGTGAAGAAGCCGGTGGACTCGATGACGATGTCCACGCCCAGCTCGCCCCAGGGCAGCTCGGCGGGGTCGCGGTGAGCCAGCACGCGGATGGCCTTGCCGTCGACGATGATGTTCTCCTCGTCGTAGGAGACCTCAGCGTTCAGACGACCCATGACGGAGTCAAACTTGAGGAGGTGGGCGAGAGTCTTGATGTCGGTGAGGTCGTTGACGGCGACGATCTCGAAGTCGACTCCCTGCTCCAGAGCGGCGCGGAAGAAGTTGCGGCCGATGCGGCCGAAGCCGTTGATACCAACGCGGGTGGTCACTTTGTGTCCTCCTAGTGCGCCGGTCGGGCGCACGTCTTCGTAACTGTATGCACACAGTGTGTGCACCGAGGCACGAGAGCCGAGCCCTTCGTGTCCGGCACAGGCGAGTCTAGCGGCAGGCGGGCTGCCAGCGCGACCGGCCACCACGCCAAGGGCGAACAGCGCACCCGTGAACCGGCGTCACCAGGTCGGGCGTGACACAGGTCGCGCCTGGCTTCGGGACCGTGGTCCCAGGCCGCGGCTACATATCAAGCATGTCCTGGGTCAGGACGGACTCGGTGTCCGCGATCCCCAGCTCGTGGGCGCGCTTGTCCGCCATCGCCAGCAGGCGCCTGATCCGGCCCGCCACGGCGTCCTTGGTCAGCTGGGGCTCAGAGAGCTGGCCCAGCTCCTCCAGGCTCGCCTGCTTGTGCTCCATGCGCAGCCTGCCGGCCTGGACCAGGTGCTCGGGGACGTCGTCGCCCAGGATCTCGAAGGCACGCTCCACCCGCGCCCCGGAGGCCACGGCCGCACGGGCCGAGCGGCGCAGGTTGGCGTCGTCGAAGTTAGCCAGGCGGTTGGCCGTTCCCCGTGTCTCGCGGCGCGAGCGGCGCTCGCCCCACACACGGTAGGCCTCAACCGCCCCCATCTTCTCCAGCAGCACGCCGATGGCCTCGCCATCGCGCACCACCACGCGGTCGGCGCCGCGCACCTCCCGGGCCTTGGCAGCGATGTCGAAACGTCGCGCGGCCCCCACCAGGGCCAGGGCCGCCTCGGAGCCAGGGCAGGTGATCTCCAGGGAGGAGGAGCGTCCCGGCTCCGTCAGCGAGCCCCGCGCGAGGAAGGCACCACGCCAGGCCGCTGCCGCCGCGGCGCGACCGCCCTGGACCACGGCCACCGGCATGCCGCGCACCGGCCGCCCGTGGGCGTCCACGAGCCCCGCCAGCCGAGCCAGGTCACGCCCCCGCTCGCTCACGCGCAGCACGTAGCGCGATCCGCGGTGCAGCGAGCCTCCGCGCACCACCATGACCTCGGGCTCCAGGGAGTACAGGTCCTTGAGCTCGCGGTGCAGGCGCCGTACCGCCCCGCCGTGGTCCAGCTCAGCCTCGACGACGATCTGACCGGAGACGATGTGCAGTCCGCCGGCAAAGCGCAGCATCGAGGCGACCTCGGCGCGCCGCTGGGGCATGGGGCCAGGTACCACGCGCGCCAGCTCGTCCTTGACGGTGACCGTCAGCGACATGGAGATGCTCCTTCCAGTGTGGTCCTCACAAGGCCTGCTCCTGCTCGGCCCGCCGGTCGGCCTCAACGTCTCCCAGGACGTCGTCGAAGGCGTCACGGAAGGCGGCGGCCAGCCGCAGCGGGTCATGCAGGCAGCTTCCGTCACCGGACCGTACCTGACGCAGGACAAGGGTCGCCCCCATCTGCTCACACACCTGGGCCAGAGAGTCCAGGTCGTCGACAGTGGAGGGATCGGCCAGGACGACGTCCAGGCCAAAACCTGGAGCATAGTCGGACAGCACACGCAGGTGGTCGGCCGGGCTCATGCCGTCGGTCTCACCGCGCTGGGTCGAGAGGTTGAGGACCGCCACCTTGCGGGCGCTGGTCGACATCAGGGCCTGGCGCATCGAGGGCAGGATGAGGTGCGGCAGCACCGAGGTGTACCAGGAGCCCGGTCCCAGGACCACCCAGTCCGCCTCGTCGATCGCGCGCACCGCCTCGGGATGGGCGACGGCGTCAGAGGGCTCTAGGCAGACGTTCTCCAGCCGCCCGCGTGCCGTGGCCACCGCCACCTGGCCACGCACCCGCCGGCGTCGGGCGGCGTCGACGACGTCAGCCTCGATCACCAGGGGTGAGCTGCTCATGGGCACCACCCGCCCGTGGATCGCCAGCAGGCGTCCCACCCAGTCCAGGCCCTCGACCTCGTCACCGAGCAGCTGCCACAGGGCCAGGATGAGCAGGTTGCCCAGAGCGTGGTTGTCCAGCTCCCCCTGGCCGGCGAAACGGTGCTGAAGGACGTCGCGCCAGGTCAGTCCCCACTCCGAGTCGTCGGTCAGCGAGGCCAGCGCCATGCGCAGGTCCCCCGGCGGCAGGCAGTCGAACTCCTGGCGCAGTCGTCCTGAGGAGCCGCCGTCGTCAGCGACCGTGACCACCGCGGTCAGGCGGTGGGTGACGTGGCGCAGCGCCCGCAAGGTGGCGCTCAGTCCGTGGCCGCCTCCCAGGGCGACGACGGCGGGTCCCTCCTCGCCCCGGCGCCGCCAGCCGGCGGAGTCGAGGGTGGTGGCGCGGTGCTGGAGCTCGCTCACGGCTACTCCCTCCCTAGGTCGCGGTGCTGGACGACGACGTTGAATCCCTGCAGACGCAGCCTGGCGGCGATCCGCTCGGCCGAGGCAACCGAGCGGTGCTTGCCGCCGGTGCATCCCACGGCGATCATGACGTTGGGCTTGAGCTCGTCAACGTAGTGCGGCAGTGCCGGCACGAGCAGGTCGGCGTAGCCGTCGACGAAGGCGGCAGCCCCCTCCTGGCGGAAGACGTACTCGGCCACCGGCGCGTCACGCCCGGTCAGGTGCCGCAGCTCGGTGACCCAGTAGGGGTTGGGGATGAAACGCACGTCCAGGACGTGGTCGGCATCCATCGGGATGCCGTACTTGAAGCCGAAGGAGCTCACCGTCACCCGCAGGGCGAGATCGGACTCGCTGGCCACGAGCTCGCGGATGCGTCGGGCCAGGTCGTGGACGGAGAGGTTGGTGGTGTCGATCACGTCATCGGCCTGTCCCTTGAGCCCGGCCAGCAGCGTGCGCTCGTGGGCGATGCCGTCCAGGATCGTGCCGGTGCCCTGGAGAGGATGAGGTCGCCTGGAGGACTCGAAGCGGCGGATGAGGATGGAGTCGGAGGCGTCCAGGAAGATCAGGCGCACCGTCGTACCGGCCTCGCGCAGCTGGCTGAGGTACTGCATGAAGCTGGCGAAGAACTCACGGCTGCGCACGTCCACCACCGCGGCCAGGCGGTGCACGCCCGCGCCCACCGTCGTCATCATGCCGGCCAGGGCCGGAAGCAGCTGGGGAGGGAGGTTGTCCACCACGTACCAGTCCAGGTCTTCCAGGGCGTTGGCGGCGCGCGAGCGCCCGGCTCCAGACATTCCGGTGACCACGAGCATCTCGGGACGCTGAGCAGGCGAGACCGGCGGGGTGGCCCGGTCGATCGCTGGGATGCCGTAGGGGACGGTGTCGCTGGAGGGCGCGGCGGCTGGAGCAGCAGGGGTGGTGTCGTGGGCGTCCATGACCTGATCATGGCACTAACGCCGGTAGCGTGGTGCCCGCGTGGGCCCGGTGCCCGCCGTGAATGAAGGCAGGGTCGGGACGACCCACCAGCGAAGGAGAAGGCGTTGGGCACGAGGATCGGTACACCGTGGACGCAGGACGCCACCCGCGTCGCGCTGCTCGGGTCCGGCGAGATCGGCAAGGAGGTGGCCATCGCGCTCACGCGCCTGGGAGTCGAGGTCACCGCGATCGACCGCTATGACGGCGCCCCGGCCCAGCAGGTGGCCCACAACGCGCTGACCGTGGACATGTCCGACCCAGTCGCGCTGGCCGGCGCGATCCGCTCCTGCGGCGCGCAGATCGTCGTCCCCGAGATCGAGGCCCTGGCGACCGACGCCCTGGTCGAGCTTGAGGCGGCAGGCGAGGTCCGCGTGGTGCCCACCGCCCGCGCCGTGCGGCTGACGATGGACCGCGAGGGCATCCGGCGCCTGGCCGCCGAGGAGCTGGGGCTGGCGACCAGCCCCTATGTCTTCGCCTCGAGCCTGGACGAGCTGCGGGCCGGGGTGGAGCGGGTTGGTCTTCCCTGCGTCGTCAAGCCCGTCATGTCCTCCTCCGGCCACGGCCAGTCGGTGGTGCGTGAGGCCAGCCAGATCGAGCAGGCCTGGCGCTACGCCGCCCAGGACGGCCGCGTGGACCGCGGTCGGGTGATCGTCGAGGGCTTCGTGGACTTCGACACCGAGATCACGCTGCTCACCGTCCGCTCACGCGACCCGCGCACCGGCCAGACCGTGACCAGCTTCTGCGAGCCGATCGGCCACCGTCAGGTCGACGGCGACTACGTGGAGTCCTGGCAGCCTCAGGCCCTGCCTGCCGCCGCGATAGAGCGGGCTGAGGAGGTCGCGGCCAAGGTCACCGGCGCGCTGGGAGGCTGGGGCCTGTTCGGCGTCGAGCTGTTCGTCGTGGGTGAGGAGGTGCTCTTCTCCGAGGTCTCCCCCAGGCCGCACGACACCGGGCTGGTGACCCTGGCCAGCCAGCGGCTCAGTGAGTTCGAGCTCCACGCCCGGGCGCTGCTCGGTCTGCCGGTGGACACCTCGCTGCGCTCCCCCGCGGCCTCCGCCGTCGTCAAGTCTCCGCTGGAGGCCGGCCACGGTGTGTGCTTCAGCGGGATCGAGCAGGCCCTGGCCGAGCCCGAGTCCGACCTGCGCCTGTTCGGCAAGCCCGTGGCCCACCCCGGCCGGCGGATGGGCGTGGCCGTGGCCAGCGCCGCAGAGGTGGAGGTCGCGCGTGAGCGGGCCCAGCGCACGGCAGGCAGCGTCGTCGTGACGACCTGCCCCACGCCCGAGACCGCCCAGCCCGCCTGATCGGCCGCGCTAGCGGCCCTGGGCTCCCAGGTGCTCGGCGACCGCCGCCGCCAGCGCCGGCCCGATGCCCTTGACCTGGGAGATCTGCTCGACGCTGGCCTCGCGCAGGCGCTTGACCGAGCCGAACTCCTTGAGCAGGGCCGCCTGGCGCGCTGGGCCCAGCCCAGCGATGTCGTCGAGCACTGAACGCGTCATGCCCTTGCTCCGCTTGGAGCGGTGGTGGGTGATGGCGAAGCGGTGGGACTCGTCGCGCAGGTACTGCAGGAGGTAGAGCGCCGGTGAGGTGCGCGGCAGGATGACGGGAAACTCCTCGCCGGGCACCCACACCTCCTCCAGCCGTTTGGCCAGCCCCACGAGCGGGACGTCGACGCCCAGCTCGTCGAGCACCGCACGCGCGGCGTTGACCTGGGGCAGGCCGCCGTCGACGACGACGAGGCTGGGCGCGTAGGAGAAGCGCCGGGCCCGTCCGGTCTCGGGGTCGATCGGGCCCGAGGCGAGCGCGACGCCGTCGCCCTCCTCTCCCACGAGCTCGGCGTCCTCCTGGGAGAGCTCCTGGCCCTGTTCGGCCAGCAGCCGCTTGAAGCGACGCGTGAGGACCTCGTGCATGGCGGCGGTGTCGTCGGTGGCGCCGTGACCGTCCTGGCCGCGGATGAGGAATCGACGGTAGTCGGACTTGCGCGGTGCACCGTCCTCGAAGACGACCATGGAACCGACCTGGTAGGTGCCCTGGGTATGAGAGATGTCGTAGCACTCCACGCGCAGCGGTGCCTCAGGCAGGTCGAGTGCCTGCGCCAGCTCCTCCAGCGCCTGGGAGCGCTGGGTGAGGTCACCGGCGCGGCGGGTCTTGTGCAGGCGCAGGGCCTCCTCGGCGTTCTTGCGCACCGTGTCCATGAGCGCGGCCTTGTCCCCGCGCTGGGGCACGCGCAGCTCCACCTTCGCCCCGCGCAGACCCGTCAGCCAGGCTGCCACGGCCTCGGCGTCGGGTGGCAGCACCGGGACCAGGATCTCGCGGGGCACGGCCGTGGTGGCGGTGTGGGCGACGTCGTCAACGCTCGTGGCCGCCTCGCTGCGGTCCTCACGCAGCCGCCCGTCCTGCTCGGCGGTGACCGAGCCTGCTCGCGGCGCTGGCGCGGCCGGGGCCCGGTGTCCCACGCCGAGGGAGGTCGTGGGGCCCGAGCGCAGCGGTGCACCGGGCTCGCCGTCGGCCGGCTCAACGAGGTCGGCGTAGACCTGCTGGAGCAGGCGCTCGACCAGCTCGGCGTCGGAAGCGTCCTCCACGACGTCGATCACCCAGCCGCGCTGACCGCGCACCCGGCCTCCACGGACGTGGAAGACCTGAACAGCGGCGGTCAGCTCGTCACGCACGAGCGCGAAGACGTCCGCGTCGGTGGCGTCAGGCAGGACGACGGCGTTGCGCTCGATCACCTTCCTCAGCGCTGCCGCGTCGTCGCGCAGGCGGGCCGCCTTCTCAAAGTCGAGGGCCGCGGCCGCCGCCTTCATCTCGGCCTCCACCTGGCGCAGGTAGGGTCCGGTGCGCCCGGCCATGAAGGAGCACAGGTCCTCGGCCAGGGCGCGGTGGTCGTGGGCGGAGATGCGTCCGACGCACGGGGCCGAGCACTTGTCGATATAACCCAACAGGCAGGGGCGCCCGGAGGCGTGGGCGCGCTGGAACACGCCGGCCGAGCACGAGCGCACCGGGAAGACCCGCAGGAGCTGGTCGAGGGTCTCACGGATGGACCAGACCTGGACGAAGGGGCCGAAGTACCGGTTACCGGGCTTGCGGGCTCCGCGCACCACCTGGGCCCGGGGGTAGGTGTCCCTCATGGTCACAGCAAGGTAGGGATAGGACTTGTCGTCCTTGTACATGACGTTGAAGCGAGGGTTGAACTCCTTGATCCAGGAGTACTCCAGCGCCAGGGACTCCACCTCGGTGGCCACCACCGTCCACTCCACGGCGCAGGCGGTAGTCACCATCTTCTGGGTGCGAGGATGCAGCGCGGCCAGGTCCTGGAAGTAGTTCGACAGCCGCGCGCGCAGGTTCTTGGCCTTGCCGACGTAGATGACACGTCCCTCGCCGTCCAGGAACCGGTAGACCCCTGGCGAGGTCGGGATCTCGCCAGGTGCAGGACGGTAGGTCGAGGGATCAGCCACGAGGGGCAGGATAGCGAGAAGGGCCGCTCAGCCGGCACCGGGGGGCGAGACCGCAGGCTCCTACCACTGGAATTGGGTCAGGACCCCACGGCTCATTCCCGGATTCTGTGGGCCGTCCAGGCTCACCGGCCAGTCCAGACCACCGACCTGGACTACGATGGTCGGGTCCTGGGTCGCGAGAAGAGCAGGGAATCCGATCTCGAGGACCAGTCCCTGGGCGGGGGCCTGGTCGGCGGGACCGACGTACCGCTTCCAGCTCAGCTCATAGCGTCCCGGATAGGTGCCGGTCAGCTGCGTGGCCGCACTGATGTTGCCGAAGTCGTCATGCTCCAGGTCCAGTGCTGCCACGCCGTCCACGCTCATCTGGACCGGACGACCTGCGTCGTCATAGGTCATCGCGCGCTCGGTGTCCGGGACCGGGCCGCTGAGAAAGTCGTCGCTCTGGCGCACACGGACGACTCGCCCCTGCTCGTCGTAGTCATAGACCGACTTGGCGGCCGTCGGCGTCGTACTCGTAGGTGGCGGTGAGCTGGTCCGCGTCCCACACCTGTGCCGGATTCCCCTGGGCGTCGTAGAAGAAACGCACCGACCGCCCTCCACCGGTGGCGACGGCGGACGCGAGCCGCCCGGCCTCGTCGTAGCCGAAGGTCCACAGGGAGGTCCCTACGAGGCGGCCAGCCTCGTCATAGGTGTACTCGTCGGTCGGTCCTTCGCGCGGCTGGATCCCTGTCACCCGTCCGCTCTCGTCGCGCATGACCTTCGCCAGGGGCGTCATGCCGAAGCCCGCCACGTCACTGGAGACCTCCTCCAGCAGCCAGGTCTGCGTGACTCCTGGAACCTGCTCCAGGCCGGTGAGCATGGTGGCGTCATGAACGGACAGCTCGGTGAGCCTGGTATTGGCGGACAGGTCCAGGCTGGCCACGGCCTCGCGGACCCCCGCGTCCTCGACGAAGGACAGGACCACGCCGGCGACGACGGCCAGATCCGTCGGCCTCTCGGTCGGCTACGCGGGCCGTCGCCTCAGCCACCACACCCCGCCGAGCAGCGCTGCCACGACCGCGATGACCCCGACGACGGCGACCACCATCAGTCCTCGCCGGGAACCAGTGGCTGGCGAGGGCGGCGCGGGCACAGCAGGTGGTACCTCGGCGCCAGCCTGCTGCCAGGCCATGACAGTGCCACAGACGTCACAGCGCGCTGCGCCAACCTCGAGGGGGGCGGTGGCAGACCGGACACGAAACCATGTGAGAAGTCTATGAGCTCTGGGCGACATCGACCGTCACCCTCGGGCCTCATGAACGAATGAGGCTCGCAGCCTGAGACTGCGAGCCTGATGGTGGGCGATACTGGGATCGAACCAGTGACCTCTTCCGTGTCAGGGAAGCGCGCTCCCGCTGCGCCAATCGCCCGAGGTGGGTACCGGATTCGAACCGGTGTAAACGGCTTTGCAGGCCGGTGCCTAGCCTCTCGGCCAACCCACCAGGGAAGCTGGGGGCTGGGAGGCTCCCGGCTCCTCGGAGCGGATGACGGGACTCGAACCCGCGACCCTCACCTTGGCAAGGTGATGCTCTACCAACTGAGCCACATCCGCATGTGTTCCAGCGGCTCGTGCGAACCGCTCGGTGCTGGAGAACCATAACATCATCCCCACGGCCGATCGCAAACTACACCGCGGTGATCCACCTCACCGGGTCCGCATTTGCAGCCAGCGCCGATCGCCCGCTAGCCTGTCACCCGCACCGGGCGATTGGCTCAGGGGTTAGAGCGCCTCGTTCACACCGAGGAGGTCACTGGTTCGATTCCAGTATCGCCCACCGGAAGCACGAAGGCCCGGACCGCACGGTCCGGGCCTTCGTCGTTCCTGTCAGCGCGTTACAGCTGCGTGCCGTCGGCGATGGTGCCCGGGGCGCCGTCCTGGCTCACCACGGCGTCCGCCGTCGCCACCACGCCACGGCCGAAGGTCCAGTCCCCCTCGACCCTGAAGGTGCGAGCGTGACGGATCGAGGGCACCCCGGCGGGGAAACGCGCCTCGAAGTCCTTGATCTTCTTGTAGTAGCGCGTATCCAGGTTCACCGTGCAGGCCTGGTCCGCCGCCATCTGGAGCAGGCCGTCCTCGTCGAGCTCGTAGACGTCCGAGCGCACCAGCAGCAGGTCGTTGGTGGTCTTGACGGGAAGGAAGCGGCTGCGCGGCACCTCGATCGCCGTGGCTCCCTCGAAGGCCTCGACGGCAGCTCCCATCGCCGTCTCCATCTGAATGACCGGCGTCGAGGAGGAGTCGGAGGGATCGACGGTCTTCGCGTTCTTGATCAGCGGCAGGCCCAGGATGCCGTCGCGCTGCACGAGCGTGTCACGCAGCACCTGGAGATCGAACCAGAGGTTGTTGGTGTGGAAGAAGGGGTGCCGGAACTGGTCGGTGAAGTAGTGCATCTCCTCAGCCGGAGTCTGCGCGGTGTCACGCAGGATGATGCGGCCGTCCGACTTGCGCACCGCGAGGTGACCGCCCTTGACGTCAGCGGGCGTGCGCCGGCACATCTCCGGGGCGTAGGGCGCACCCGAGGCGGCGAACCAACCGGCGATGAGCGCCGAGGGAGCGGCCCCAAGGTTGTCGGAGTTGGAGGTCATGGCGTAGCGGTAGCCGCGTTCCAGCAGGGCATCGAGCACGCCTGAGGCGACCAGGGCCGTGTAGATGTCACCGTGGCCCGGCGGGCACCACTCCAGCTCCGGGTCGGCCTCCCACGTCACCGGGGTCAGGTCGTCGGCACGCAGCTTCGGCTCCCGGTTCTGCAGGAAGTCCAGCGGCAGGCCCTCCACCTCGATGCCGGGATGGGCCGCAAGGGCCTCCAGGGTGTCGCAGCGGGTGCGGAAGGAGTTCATGAAGATCAGCGGCAGGGTCACGCCGTACTTGACGCGGGCCGCCTTGACCTGCCCCACGATCAGGTCGAGGAAGGTCTTGCCATCGCGCACGGGCAGGAGGGACTTGGCCTTGTCCATGCCCATCGAGGTGCCCAGTCCCCCGTTGAGCTTGATCAGCACCGTCTTAGACAGTGCATCGCGCGCCTGCTCCGGGCTGACCGAGACGCTGTCGAGGGAGTCGATCTGGGTCAGTGGCTCAATGGAGTCCTCGGGGATCAGCCCCGTGGCTCCGTTCTCCAGCTCGCGGTAGTAGTGGCTGAAGACGTCGATCGCTTGCTGCGCGACGCCCGCGTCACGCATCTTCTTCTGGGCGGCGTTGAGTCCGTTCTCGCTCATGGCCTCAGGTTAGCGTTCCCATGCCGGACGTGACACGCCGTTTGCCCTCCTCAGCCCTTGGCCCGCGCGAGCAGGGGCGCCAGGTAGCGGCCGGTGTGGGACTCCGGCTTCCTGGCGACCTGCTCGGGGGTTCCGGTGGCCACCACGGTCCCGCCGCCCTTGCCGCCCTCGGGGCCCATGTCGATGACCCAGTCGGCGTTGGCGATGACGTCGAGGTTGTGCTCGATGACGACGACGGAGTTGCCCTTGTCCACCAGGCCCTGGAGGACGGCGAGCAGCTTGCGGATGTCCTCAAAGTGCAAGCCGGTGGTCGGCTCGTCCAGGACGTAGATAGTCCGGCCCGTCGAGCGCCTCTGAAGCTCGGTGGCGAGCTTGACTCGCTGGGCCTCGCCTCCCGACAGCGTCGTGGCGGCCTGGCCCAGGCGCACGTAGCCCAGGCCCACGTCCACCAGCGTGGACAGGTGACGGGCGATGATCGGAGTGGCGGCGAAGAAGTCCGCAGCCTGGTGGATCGTCATGTCCAGCACGTCCGCCACGGTCCTGTCCTTGTAACGGATCTCCAGGGTCTCGCGGTTGTAGCGCGCGCCGTGGCAGACCTCGCACGGGACGTAGACATCTGGCAGGAAGTTCATCTCGATCTTGAGCGTGCCGTCACCCTTGCAGGCCTCGCAGCGACCGCCCTTGACGTTGAAGGAGAAGCGACCAGGACCGTAGCCGCGGACCTTGGACTCGGGCACCGAGGCGAAGATCTTGCGGATGTGGTCCCACACGCCGGTGTAGGTGGCGGGGTTGGACCGTGGGGTGCGCCCGATCGGCGACTGGTCAACGTGGACGACCTTGTCCAGGTTGTCCAGACCACGCACCGTCTTGTGGCGCCCGGGCACGCCGCGGGCGTGGTTGAGCCGGTTGGCCAGCACCTGGTAGAGGATCGAGTTGACCAGCGAGGACTTGCCTGAGCCGGAAACGCCGGTAACGGCGGTGAGCAGGCCCAGCGGGAAGGTGACAGTGACGTCCTTGAGGTTGTTCTCGCGCGCGCCGACCACGGTGAGCTCGCGCCCCTTCTCCCGCTTGCGCCGGGTGGCCGGGATCTCGATCCGACGCCGCCCAGCCAGGTAGTCGCCGGTCACCGACCCCTCGGCCTCCAGGAGCCCGGGCAGCTGCCCGGCGTAGACGACCTCGCCACCCAGCTCACCCGCCCCGGGACCGATGTCCACGATCCAGTCCGCCGAACGGATCGTGTCCTCGTCGTGCTCGACGACGATGAGCGTGTTGCCCAGGTCCCGCAGCTTCTCCAGGGTCTCGATGAGGCGGTCGTTGTCCCGCTGGTGCAGACCGATGCTGGGCTCATCCAGGACGTAGAGCACGCCGACCAGCCCTGAGCCGATCTGGGTGGCCAGCCGGATGCGCTGTGCCTCACCTCCGGACAGGGTGGCGGCGCCGCGGGCCAGGCTGAGATAGTCCAGCCCGACGTCCACGAGGAAGCCCAGGCGGGCGTTGATCTCAGTCAGGACCGAGCCGGCGATAGCCGCCGCCTGGCCCTCCAGGTGCAGGTCGGCCAGGAAGTCACGGGCCTCCCCCACCGGCAGCTCGGCGAGCTCGGCGATGGACTTGTCCCCCACGCGCACGGCCAGGACCTCGGGCTTGAGGCGCGCACCGTGGCAGGTGGGGCAGGGCACCTCGCGCATGTAGCCCTCATAGCGCTCGCGCGAGAGCTCGGACTCGGTCTCGTCATGCTTGCGCATGACGTAGTCGAGCACGCCCTCGAAGCCGCTGGAGTAGATGCGCTCACGCCCCCAGCGGTTGCGGTAGCGGACCTTGACCTCATAGTCCTTGCCCCGCAGGATCGCTTCCTTGGCGCGCTGCGGCAGCGCGCGCCATGGTGTGTCGACGTCGAAGCCGAGGTCCTCCCCCAGCGCCGCGAGCTGACGAGTGAAGTGCTCCTGGTGCCCGGTCCACGGGGCGATCGCGCCCTCGGCCAGGGTCAGCTCCTCGTCAGGGACCACGAGCTCAGGGTCCACCTCCAGTCGAGAGCCGATGCCGGTGCAGTCCGGGCAGGCACCGTAGGGGGCATTGAAGGAGAAGGTGCGCGGCTCCATCTCATCGAGCTGGAGAGGGTGCTCGTTGGGGCAGGCGCGCTTGTCCGAGAAGCGCTGGAAGCGTGCCGGATCATCCTCGTCCAGGTCCACGCGGTCGATGACCACCAGGCCCTCAGCCAGCCCCAGCGCCGTCTCCACCGAGTCGGTCAGGCGCTGGCGCATGCCCTCGCGGATGACGAGGCGGTCAACGACGACCTCGATGTCATGCTTGATCTTCTTGTTCAGGGCAGGCACCTCTCCCAGGCGGTGGACGGCGCCGTCCACCCGCACCCGGGAGAAGCCACGAGTGACGAGGTCCTCGAAGAGCTCGGTGTGCTCCCCCTTGCGGCCCCGCACAACCGGCGCCAGCACCTGGAAGCGGGTGCCCTCCTGGCCACCGAGCACCTGGTCGACGATGGCCTGCGGCGTCTGGGAGGAGATGACGGCGTCGCACACCGGGCAGTGCTGGACGCCGGCACGGGCGTAGAGCAGGCGCAGGTAGTCGTAGACCTCGGTGACCGTGCCGACCGTGGAGCGGGGGTTGCGCGAGGTCGACTTCTGGTCGATCGACACCGCCGGGGACAAGCCCTCGATGAAGTCGACGTCCGGCTTGTCCATCTGACCCAGGAACTGACGCGCGTAGGAGGACAGGGACTCCACGTAGCGGCGCTGGCCCTCAGCGAAGATCGTGTCGAAGGCGAGGGAGGACTTGCCGGAGCCGGACAAACCGGTGAAGACGATCATCTTGTCTCGGGGCAGGTCGAGGCTGACGCCCTTGAGGTTGTGCTCGCGGGCGCCACGGATGATGAGGGAGTCGTTCACGGGCGAGATTCTAGGGGGAGAGGCCGCCACCTTGGAACACGTGTTCGACTCCAGCGAAGGCGGCCTTGGCCACGTGCCGGTGCCGCTTCAGGCCCGGCCGCCGACTTACCAGCCCCAGGCCGGTCTAGGCTGAGTCCCATGAGCACGATCTTCGCCGTCGAGTACCACTACGTCACGGACAAGGACGAGGAGATGGCGCAGGTGCGCCCTTCCCACCGCGCCTTCAACGGCCAGCTGGCTGAGCAGGGCAAGCTCATCGCCGCCGGCCCCTACGTCGGCACCCATGACGCCCTCATCATCGTGCGGGCCGAGGACGCCCAGGGCGCCCTGGCGCTGCTTGAGGACGATCCCTTCCACCAGGCCGGGTTCATCGCTGAGCGTGTCCCCCGCGAGTGGAACCCGGTCATCGGCTCGATCCGCTGAGTCACTCCTTGCTGACGCGGCTCGTTAGCCGCCCGATCCACCGGGCCACACCCACGGCCTGGATGCCGGCGACCGCCGCCCCGCCGCCGATCAGGATGGCCAGCCACGTCGACGTCGTCGGCCAGGCCAGCAGGAAGAACTCGCGCACCGGCGCCACCAGGACCCCGAGTACGGCTAAGGCACCCATGGTGACAATGAGCCCCAGTCTCCATCCCAGCAGCGGCCGGGCGGTGAGCGTGAGCAGGCTGAGCCCGGCGACGACGAGCACGAGGGTGGCACCGGTGGTGACCTGTGGCTCGCTGGCGCCGGTGGTCGTGAGCCACACGTGGGTGGCCAGCGTCGCCGTGCCTGCCACGAGACCGGCTGGCACCGCCAGGGCCAGCACACGTGGCAGGAAGCCGGCACGATAGCGCTGGGTGTTGGGGGCCAGCGCCAGGATGAAGGCAGGCACACCGATCGTCAGGGAGGACACGATCGTCAGCTGGCGCGGCAGGAAGGGATAGCTGATCGCCGTCATCGCCACGACGACGGCGATGAGGCTGGCATAGACCGTCTTGGACAGGAACAGTGAGGCGATGCGCTCGGTGTTGGCCATGACACGCCGGCCCTCAGCCACCACACCGGGCAGGGCCGAGAACTCACCACTAAGCAGCACCATCCGGGCCACGGCCTTGGTAGCCGGCGCGCCGTTGCCCATGGCGATGCCCAGGTCCGCCTCCTTCAGGGCCAGGGCGTCGTTGACGCCGTCGCCGGTCATGGCCACGGTCCGCCCGCGCAGGTGGAGGGCCTGGACAACGGCCTTCTTCTGCTCGGGCGTGACACGTCCGAGCACCTGGGCCCCGTCCAGCGCCGCCGCCAGGGCCTCACGATCTGCTGGGTCCTCGGCGCGGGTGGGCAGCGTGCGGGCGTCCAGGGCCACGGGCTGCGATCCCTCCTCACCGCCCGGTCCGCGCACGCCTGCCCGAGCGGCCACCGCCGCCACGGTATCCGGGTTGTCCCCGGAGATGATCCTGACCTCCACACCCTGGGCACGGAAGTACTTCAGGGTCTGGGCAGCGTCGGGGCGGACCTCCTCGGACAGGACCACCAGGCCCGCTGCCACGAGCTCGTGCGGAAGGCGAGCCTTGCCGTCGCCGTTGCCCTCGCCAAAGCCGGAGGCGGAGCGGGCCAGCGCGACCACCCGCACTCCCCCACCGGCGAGCTCGCCGGCGCGGCCGAGCAGCTGCCTACCGCCGTCGGCCCCGCTCAGGACGATCTCGGGAGCGCCCATGACCCAGCAGACGCCGTCAAGCTCGACGCCGGACCACTTGCGCGATGACGAGAAGGGCACGGCCTGGCCGATCCTCTCGCGCAGGGCCGCCACGGCCTCCAGGCTGCGAGCGTCAGTGTCCGTGCCGGTCTCCTGGCCCGTGAGCGCCTCCAGGACGGCCTCGGCGGTGGCGTTGGGGTCAGCCACGCCGGTCAAGGCCAGCAGAGGTTCACGTAGCTTCTGGGCGCCGTCGTCCGTGCCCGCGGCGCCGAGCACCTGCCGCATCGTGATCCGGCCGGTGGTCAGCGTCCCCGTCTTGTCCAGGCACAGCGTGTCCACGCGGGCCAGGACCTCCACGCTCGGCAGCTCCTGGACGAGCACGTGCTGGCGGGCCAGCTTGAGTGAGGCGGTGGCGAAGTTGACACTGGTGAGTAGCACCAGGCCCTGCGGGACCATACCGACCACGCCGGCAACTCCCGCCACAAGCGCTACCTTCCACTCCCCGGTGGCGAAGGAGGCTGCCGCTCCCCCGTGCAGGCGCATCTGGGACCAGACCACCAGCAGGCCCACCGGCACGATGACCCAGGAGATCCAGTGCAGGATGCGGTTGGTACCCGCCTGGAGCTCGGAGACGACGAGGGAGTACCGACGCGCCTCGGTAGCCAGGCGGTGGGCGTAGGCCTGCGCCCCCACCGCCGTGGTGCGCACGACGGCGGTGCCGGCGGTGACGGTGGTACCAGACATGACGGCATCACCCGGCCCTGGGCGCACGGCGTCAGACTCGCCGGTGAGAATCGACTCGTCTACCTCCAGCCCGTCAGCGGCCAGGACGACGGCGTCGGCCGGCACCTGCTCGCCGCTGCGCAGACGCAGCACGTCATCGAGCACCACCTCGCCAACGGCGACGTCCTGCTCCTGCCCGGCCCGGATCACGTGGGCCACAGGGGCGTCCAGGACAGTGAGGCGGTCCAGCGCCCGCTTGGCGCGGACCTCGGCCAACGTGCCGGTGGCGGTGTTGAGAATGAGGACGAAGCCGAACAAGGCGTCGGCAGGCGAACCGAAGACGAGCACCAGGACGAGGGCGATAGCGAGGATCGCGTTGAAGATCGTCAAGACGTTGGCCCGCAGGATCTGCGCCGCCGAGCGTGAGGTGGTCTCCTTGAACTCATTGGTCTGGCCCGCGCGCTGACGCTCGGCTACCTCGGCCTGGCTCAGGCCCTGGCGGTCCTCAGCAGTGCTCATGCATTCCTCCGAGTGTGGATGAGGCTGGTGGCGGCCACGATAGCGAGAGTCCCGATGATCACCACCAGGGACGCTCCGGTGGAGGGCTCGGGCACGGCGGTCACAGGCTGACCGTGGTTGATTAGTGGCACCGCGTTGGTGTGCAGGGCGTGGTTGACCAGCTTGAAGCCGATGAAGCCCAGGATGACCGCCAGGCCGTAAGGCAGGTAGACCAGGCACTCGAGCAGGCCGTCGATGAGGAAGAAGAGCTGACGCAGGCCTAGTAGGGAGAAGGCTGTGGCGCTGAAGACGAGGAAGGGCTCTTGGGTCAGTCCGAAGATCGCCGGGATGGAGTCGAAGGCGAACATGAGGTCGGCCGTGCCCAGGGCGAGCACGCACACGAGCAACGGCGTGATCATGGTGCGCCCGGCGTGGCGGTGAAGGAGCTTGTTGCCCACAAAGCCCTCGGTCACCGGGGCCACCCGGCGCACCAGACGCGTGAGGACGTTGTCCACGTACTGCGAGCCGTCCTCGTCCTCCGCCTCGTCCTGGCCGCGCGCCTGAATCACCTGCTTGACCGCCGTGTAGAGAAGGAAGGCGCCGAAGAGGTAGAACACCCAGCTGAAGCGGGCGATGAGCGCGGCCCCGGCCAGGATGAAGAGCAGGCGCAGCACGAGCGCGATGACGATGCCCGCCAGCAGGGCCTTCTGCTGGAAAGGCCTGGGCACCCGGAAGGCGCCGAGGATGAGGATGAAGACGAACAGGTTGTCCACGCTCAGTGACCACTCGGTGAGCCAGCCGGCGTAGAACTGCCCCGCCCAGGTCCATCCCTCGGTGAGTCCCACCCCCAGCCCGTAGAGCGCCGCCAAGCAGATATAGCCCAGTGTCCAGTGCACGGCCTCGCTCATCGAGGGCGGGTGGGGGTTGCGGGCGTGGCCGATGAAGTCGACGGCGAGCAGGCCGAGGACCAGGCAGATCAGTACCGTCCAGGCAAGTGGACCGACGGTCATGGAAGGAGGTCCTTCCTCAGGAGCGCGGCTGCTCCTGACCAGGGGTGGTCTCCTGGGAGGACACCGCGCGTCGGGAGGCCACGAGGGAGGCGAGCACGGTGATGATGACGACAACGACGATGAAGCCCAGGGACACCCCGATGGACGGCTCTGGGATCAGCTCCCAGTGCTGCCCGCCGTTGATGAAGGGCAGCTCGTTGGTGTGCAGGGCGTGGTTGACCAGCTTGAAGCCGATGAAGGCCAGGATCGCTGCCAGGCCGTAGTGCAGGTAGACCAGGCGGTCGAGCAGGCCGTCGATGAGGAAGTAGAGCTGGCGCAGGCCCAGCAGGGAGAAGGCGTTGGCCGCAAAGACGAGGTAGGGCTCGGCCGTCAGCGAGTAGATCGCCGGGATCGAGTCGATGGCGAACATGACGTCCGCGGTGCCGATGGCGATGATGCACAGCAGCATCGGGGTGATCATGGTGCGTCCGGCGTGGCGGTGGATGACCTTGCCGCCCACGAAGCCGTCGGTCATCGGCACCACGCGCGAGATGAGGCGAACGAAGCCGCTGGGCTCGTACTCCTCGGAGTGGTGATCGGGCTCCTGCACGCCCTCACGGGCCTGGGAGAAGGCGGTCCACAGCAGCCAGGCACCGAAGAGGTAGAAGACCCAGGAGAAGTTCTCGATGAGGGCGGCTCCCAGCAGGATGAAGACCAGTCGCAGCACGAGCGCGATCACGATGCCCGCGAGCAGGACCTCCTGCTGGTACTTCCGGGGTACCCGGAAGCTGGAGATCATGATGACGAAGACGAAGAGGTTGTCCACGCTCAGCGCCTTCTCGGTGATGTAGCCGGCGAAGTACTCCTGACCGTACTGGCCTCCCCATACGCCCCACACGATGGCGCCGAAGATGACGGCCAGGGCGATGTAGCCCACGGACCACCAGGCGGCTTCCTTCAGGGTCGGCTCGTGCGGGGTGCGCACGTGCCCGACGATGTCGATGGTGATCATGGCGAGGATGATCGCGGCCAGCGCGATCCATCCGAGGGCGTGGACCTCCACGGTGCTCCTCCGGTACGGGACTGGTACCGGAGGTCTCCTCCCGCCAGGAACGCGCTGCTGGGTGCGGCACCTTCAGGGCCCGCGGCGCCGGGGGCCGGGTCAGGCTGCAAGCCTGGCCGGTCCGCCGTGATGACGACGCCGTTGTTGGTGGGAGTACTCCCCTCCGTATGAACGCCGCTGAGTCTAACGGACGACGCCGGCCCCTCCGAACGCCACCACCCTGCCACGGCTGTGCCGTTGGGCACGCTGTCAGGGCGTGGTCAGAGCGTGGTCAGGAGGCCGCCCTCATGGCGCGCAGCTCCTTCTTCAGGTCCTGGATCTCGTCGCGCAGCCGGGCCGCGAGCTCGAAGTGGAGGTCCTCGGCGGCAGCGTGCATCTGCCCGGTCAGCTCGTTGATGAGCTCGACCAGGTCCGCCTCCGCGGCACCGGCGAGCTTCTCACGCACGGTCGCCTCGGCGGCCTTCTTGCGACGCGTAGCCACCTGGCGGTCCTCGTGGCCCCGGTAGCCGCCGGCCAGCAGCTCCTCGGTGTCCACGTCCTCGCGCGCCAGCATGTCGGTGACGTCCGCGATCTTCTTGCGCAGGGGCTGGGGGTCGATGCCGTGGGCGTCATTGTAGGCCATCTGCTTGGCCCTACGCCGCTCGGTCTCGTCAATCGCCTCACGCATGGCCGGGGTGACCTTGTCCGCGTACATGTGGACCTCGCCGGAGACGTTTCGGGCCGCACGCCCGATGGTCTGGATGAGCGAGGTCGACGAGCGCAGGAAGCCCTCCTTGTCCGCGTCCAGGATCGCCACGAGGGAGACCTCAGGCAGGTCCAGGCCCTCGCGCAGGAGGTTGATCCCCACCAGCACGTCAAACTGTCCCAGCCGCAGCTCGCGCAGCAGCTCCACGCGCCGCAAGGTGTCGACGTCGGAGTGGAGGTACTCGACCTTGACCCCGCGGTCTGCGAGGTAGGTGGTCAGGTCCTCGGCCATGCGCTTGGTCAGCGTGGTGACCAGCACGCGCTCGTCCTTGTCCGTGCGGGCACGCACCTCCTCCAGGAGGTCGTCAATCTGGCCCTGGGTGGGCTTGACGACGATCTTGGGGTCCACGAGACCGGTGGGACGGATGATCTGCTCCACCACGCCGTCGGACCGTTTCATCTCATAGTCGCCGGGGGTGGCGGACAGGTACACGGTCTGACCGATGCGCTCCTCGAACTCGGCAAAGGTCAGCGGCCGGTTGTCCAGGGCGCTGGGCAGGCGGAAGCCGTGGTCCACGAGGGTGCGCTTGCGCGAGGCATCGCCCTCATGCATGGCCCCGATCTGCGGGACGGTAACGTGGGACTCGTCGATGACGAGGAGGAAGTCCTCGGGGAAGTAGTCCAGCAGCGTGTTGGGCGGTGTGCCCGGAGAGCGACCGTCAATGTGCATCGAGTAGTTCTCCACGCCTGAGCAGGTGCCGATCTGGCCCAGCATCTCCAGGTCGTAGGTGGTGCGCATACGCAGGCGCTGGGCCTCCAGCAGCTTGCCGTCGCGTTCCAGGACGGCCAGGCGGTCAGCAAGCTCGTCCTCAATGCCCTTGATAGCCCGAGTCAGGCGCTCGGGACCGGCCACGTAGTGGGAGGCGGGGAAGACGAAGACCTGGTCGACGGTGGAGATGACGTCACCGGTCACCGGGTGGAGGGTGGCCAGGGACTCGATCTCGTCGCCGAAGAACTCGATCCGGATCGCGAGCTCCTCGTACATCGGGATGATCTCCACCGTGTCACCGCGCACCCGGAAGGTGCCGCGGGTGAAGTCAATGTCGTTGCGGGTGTACTGCATGCCCACGAAGCGTCGCAGCAGCTCGTCACGGTCGATCCGCTCGCCCACCGCCAGCGGGGTCATGCGGTCGACGTACTCCTGGGGCGTGCCCAGGCCGTAGATGCAGGAGACGGAGGAGACGACGACGACGTCGCGCCGGGTGAGCAGGGAGTTCGTGGCGCTGTGGCGCAGGCGCTCGACCTCGTCGTTGATCGAGGAGTCCTTCTCGATGAAGGTGTCCGTCTGGGGGACATAGGCCTCGGGCTGGTAGTAGTCGTAGTAGGAGACGAAGTACTCCACCGCGTTGCCCGGCAGCAGCTCGCGGAACTCCGCCGCCATCTGGGCGGCCAGGGTCTTGTTGGGCTCCAGGATGAGGGTGGGGCGCTGGACCTGCTCAACAAGCCAGGCGGTGGTGGCGGACTTGCCCGTTCCCGTGGCTCCCAGCAGGACGATGTCCTTCTCGCCCGCATTGAGCCGCTCGGTGAGCTCAGCGATGGCCGCGGGCTGGTCGCCGGACGGCGTGTACGGACTGATGACCTCGAAGGGCTTGTCGGCACGGCGCAGGTCGGTGACAGGACGCATGGGGCACAGCCTAGAGCCTTAGTCCTCGTCCACCTCCAGTGCCGGGTCCTCGGCACGCGCCTGCTCCAGCACCTCTCGGGCGGCGCGCAGGTTGACCACGGCCATGAAGGAGCCGACGACGACGTCCGGCCACACGCTCGGGTGGGCGAGGGTCAGGATCCCCGCAGCCACCATGAGCAGGTTGGCGAGGACGTCGTTGCGGGCCGCGAGCCAGGCTCCGCGTACCAGCGCTCCCCCACGGCCTCGCAGGCTGATGAGGGCCAGGGCGCTCGCGGCGTTGAGGACCAGGGCCAGCAGGGCCGTCCAGCTCAGCGCCCCGCCGTCGGGAGCAGCACCCGTGACCACCTTCCAAGCGGCCGTGGCCAGGGCGGCCAGAGCCGGCAGGAGGATGAGACCTGCCAGCCAGGTGCTGGCCCTGCGCCGGCCGGCGAGTGACCAGCCCAGCGCTGCGAGCACGAGGGCGTTGATGAGGACGTCCTCCAGGAAGTCGGCGGCGTCCGCCAGCAGCGAGGCCGAGCCGATGGCCGCGGCGACAGCCACCTCCGTGAGCAGGCCGACGAGATTGAGTCCGACCACGAGCCCGACCACGCGCCTGCCGCGTCGGTCCAGGCTCGAGCTGGTCAGGTCTTCGTCGTGGTCAGTGTCAGGCACCGCCCCAGCCTAGCCGCGTTCCAGGGCCTGCCACACACCTGCCACCTGCTCCTCCAGCTGCTCCACAGCGCCGTCGTTGTCAATGACGAGATCGGCCAGAGCCTCGCGCTCGCCGTCACTGGCCTGCTGGGACATCCGAGCCTCAGCGTCCGCGCGTGCCAGGCCGCGTGCCTCCAGACGCGCCAGCCGCAGCTCGCGTGGCGCCCTGACCACGATGACGGCGTCGAAGAGGTCCGCCATGCCGCCCTCAGCCAGCAGGGGGACGTCGTAGACGGCGACGCGGCCCGGTCCTGCCGCCTCCATCTGCTCAGCCGCGGCGGCGGCCACGCGAGGCAGAGTCATGGCCTCCAACCGGGCCCGGGCCTCGTCGTCGTCAAAGACCACCGCTGCCAGAGCGGCGCGGTCCAGGCCGCCGTCCGCGGCGATGACGCCCTGGCCAAAGGCCTGCTTGATCTCCTCCAGGGCGGGGGTGCCCGGCTCGACGACGGCGCGTGCGAGGGCATCGGCGTCCACGACGAGCGCGCCGCGTGCCGCGAGCATCCCGGCCACGGTCGACTTTCCCGAGCCGATGCCTCCGGTCAGGCCTACACGCAGCGGCCGGCTGGGACGCGGGACGCTCAGGCGGCTCATGCCTTGGATGTGCGCGTGGTGACGGCGGACCTGGTCGGCCAGCTCGACCAGCAGCGCAGCCAGGGTCCTGGTCACGATCGGGGTCCCAATAGTCGTGGCCAGCGGTACGTGGACGAAGCCGGTCGGACGGGTGGGGTCCTCCTCGACGGCGTCCAGCGCGGTGTAGAGGGTCGTGTTGCACACGTAGCGCCCGGCGTCGTCAGAGGTGGTCACCGGCAGGCCGGTGGCGGACAGACGGCCGGCCAGGGCGTGGGCCGCCCAGGTGGAGTGACGCCGCCTCGGACCAGCAGGGACCACCTCGGCGTGGTCGGGCTGGGCGCCGGAGTTGTCCGGGATGGAGGCCGTGGCCTCGTTGTAGGCGGTGGTCTCCAGCTTGATCGCCTTTGCGCTGGCGTCCAGGCCCACGTGCACGACGACGTCCGGTCGCCCAGAGGCGATGAGCTCGCGCACCCGTGCCGCGGCCCCGGCGAAAGTGACCGGGAGGAGCTCACGACGCAACCTCACCGCCCCTCCTGCCAGCGTCAGCTCCTCCGGCAGCGCGCGTACTGCCTCCCAGGAGGCGTTGTCGCTGCCGCCGGCGAAGGGCTCGAATCCCGTGATGAGGGCACTGACCTGATGCATGGGGCGAGCCTAACGACCTCACGCGGCCCCGGCGCGACGCGACGCCCGCGTCAGGGCACGACGAGCCGCAGGTGGGGGCCGGCCTCGCCCAGGTCCGTGTCGAAGGGCACCATGGGACGCTCGATGTGGCGGTGTCCGAGCCGGATGAGGTCCTGGTCGACTCCGCCTGGAGTCAGCGCCATCTTCCAGTCACGCTGCGCCTCGTACAGGTCCGGCTCCAGGTAGCCGATCTTGACCACGACGACGTCGGCTCGGCGTACGTCCAGGCCCAGGCGTGCGTACTGCTCATGCTCGGCGTACTGGTTGCGCCGGCTGGTGACGATAACCGTGAGACCGCCACTGCGCAGGGCGGCCGTGCGCCCGCCCATCGGGTCGTCGCACAGGGCCGTCACCGTGCCCGTCACCGGCACCGGCCCGGGCTCACGGGTGTCGATGTGACCACCGAGCTCGACGCTGACCTCGCCGCCAGCCCCCGCCTGCCAGCAGGCCTCGGCCGCGACCGGATCCACGATCGAGGCATGGATGACCTCCAGGCTGCCGGTGCGTACCGGCTCCCAGGCCAGCAGCCCCGCCAGCGCAACCGTGACGTCATCGGCCCCGCCCGCACCGGGATTGTCCCCCGAGTCAGAGATGAAGGTAGGGCGCCGAGCCGTCAGCGCCCACTCAAGGCAGCCTTCCAGGCTGTCCACCGGAGCAACAAAGTCGAAGTCGTCGCGCACCTGCCAGAAGGCCTCTGCGAGCTCGCACGCGCCGTCGGCCACCGCCTGCCGGTCATCGCCGTAGACGACGACGGCGCCCTGGCAGCGCGGCTGATCGGCCCAGGCGAAGCCGATCCAGATGGCGGCGTCCGTGACGCCGGGACGTGCTTCGACGTCGGGAACACGCGCATAGAGCGAGCGTGCCGGTTCGATGCGGGTCGAGGTCTTCTCCCCCGGCAGCAGCACCGGCACGTGCACCAGGGCCTTGACAGGCTTACCAGAGCCGTCCCGCAGGCGGGCCACGAGGTTGTAGGCCGCCCGGCGCACTGATTCACGGGCGTCCTCGTGGGGTGCCATGCGGTAGCAGGTCATGAGGTCGCAGCCGTCAAAGAGCGTGTCGGAAACGTTGCCGTGCAGGTCCATGGATGCTGAGATCATCGGCCCTGGGCCCACGGCGCGGCGCACCGCCGTGACCAGGTCGCCCTCGGCGTCGTCCTCGCCCTCCACGCTCGCCGCGCCGTGGATGTCGAAGAAGACGCCGTCCAGGGGCTCGCTCTGGTGGGCCTGGCGCAGGCCCTGCTCGATCTCCTCGCGCCAGGCCTCATAGGCCCTGCGCTCGACCACGCCCCCGGGCAGTGCCCCGGCGTGCAGCACAGGCACCCAGTCCACTGCCTGCGCCCACGGCTCGTCCTTCCAGCTGTAACGCTCAAGGAGCTGCTGGCCTCGCCGCACCACGAAGTCCTTCTCTCCCGAGGTGTAGGGGGTAAAGGTAGAGGACTCAATGTGCAGTCCGCAGATCGCGATGCGTGGGCGACTGTGCCCCATGTGGTCTCCTCGCTCGGTGCCGCGAGCACCTTCCTAGTGCTCAGCGTCGGAGACGAGTTTAAGACCGATGACGCAAGCCATGAGGCCGGCCAGAAGCAGCACCTTGACCACCGACGTCGACTCAGCGCCGGTGACCATGGCCCAGGTGATGGTGGTTGCCGCCCCGATCGCCGTCCACACGGCGTAGCCGGTGCCCACCGGGATCTCACGCAGCGCATAGGCCAGGCCGCCCATGGACACCAGGCAGCTCACGGCAAAGACCAGCGTGGGAAGAAGCTTCGTGAAGCCCTCCGAGCGACTCATGGCAGTCGCCCAGACCGCTTCGAAGATGCCGGAGGCAATGAGGACGATCCAGGACATGACCGGCCCCTCTCGATAGTGCTGGGGCCGTCCCCGTGTGCGTCCGCGTCGCCGGGTCGTCCCGGCGCGGGCACGACCGTAGCCTGAGATCTGGCCCCGTCCACTTGGCAGTGGACGGGGCCAGATCTCAGGCGATATGCCGGGCCGCTCAGGCGGCGTGGTCAGCTACCGGGCTCAGTTGCCGGTCAGCTTCTCGCGCAGGGCAGCCAGGGCCTCGTCGGAGGCCAGGGTGCCGGTGGACTCGGCCGGAGCCGAGGAGTAGGAGGCGGAGCCAGCAGCGGCGGTCTCGCCAGCCTCGGTCTCCTCCTCCAGAGCCTTGGCGACCTGAGCCTTGTGGGCCTCCCAGCGAGCGTGGGCAGCCGCGTACTCGGCCTCCCAGGCCTCGCGCTGGGCGTCGTAACCCTCGAGCCACTCGTTGGTCTCCGGGTCGAAGCCCTCGGGGTACTTGTAGTTGCCGTTCTCGTCGTACTCGGCAGCCATACCGTACAGCGAGGGGTCGAAGTCCTCGGAGTTGGGGTCGACGCCCTCGTTGGCCTGCTTGAGCGACAGGGAGATGCGGCGACGCTCCAGGTCGATGTCGATGACCTTGACGAAGACCTCCTCGCCGACCTTGACGACCTGCTCGGGCACCTCGACGTGGCGCTGGGCCAGCTCGGAGATGTGGACCAGACCCTCGATGCCGTCCTCCACGCGCACGAAGGCACCGAAAGGAACGAGCTTGGTGACCTTGCCGGGCACGACCTGGCCGATGGCGTGGGTGCGGGCGAAGGCCTGCCACGGGTCCTCCTGGGTCGCCTTGAGCGACAGGGAGACACGCTCGCGGTCGAAGTCGACGTCGAGGACCTCGACGGTGACCTCCTGACCGACCTCGACGACCTCGGAGGGGTGGTCGATGTGCTTCCAGGACAGCTCGGAGACGTGGACGAGACCGTCGACGCCGCCCAGGTCCACGAAGGCACCGAAGTTGACGATCGAGGAGACCACACCAGTGCGGACCTGACCCTTCTGCAGGGTCTGGAGGAAGTTGGTGCGAACCTCGGACTGGGTCTGCTCCAGCCAGGCGCGGCGGGACAGGACCACGTTGTTGCGGTTCTTGTCCAGCTCGATGATCTTGGCCTCGAGCTCGCGGCCGACGTAGGGCTGCAGGTCGCGGACACGACGCATCTCCACCAGCGAGGCGGGCAGGAAGCCGCGCAGGCCGATGTCGAGGATGAGGCCGCCCTTGACGACCTCGATGACGGTGCCGGTGACGACGCCGTCCTCCTCCTTGACGCGCTCGATCGTGCCCCAGGCGCGCTCGTACTGAGCGCGCTTCTTGCTCAGGAGCAGGCGGCCTTCCTTGTCCTCCTTCTGAAGGACAAGAGCCTCGATCTCGTCCCCGACGGAGACGATCTCGTCGGGGTCGACGTCGTGCTTGATGGACAGCTCACGAGCGAGGATGACGCCCTCGGTCTTGTAGCCGATGTCAAGGAGGACCTCGTCGCGGTCGACCTTGACGACAGTGCCCTCGACGATGTCGCCGTCATCGAAGTACTTCATGGTCTCGTCGACGGCGGCGAGGATCTCCTCGGTCGAGCCGATGTCGTTGACGGCGACCGGGGCGGGGCTGGGCGTGGTTGTGGTCATTGAGTAGGTGCTCCGAATACGGACTGGTGGGTCGGGTCAGCAGAAACCATGCGTCCCCCTTGCGCGAACCAGCCCGGACTGGCCCACGGTGCGGTTGGTCCTCTGACAGAGGCCCTGGGGCGCACCCGCGTGACTCTACCAGGACGCTCCCAGGATGCACCCCCTGGGACCCTCCCCCAACTGCGTGCAGACCACGTGGAATCGCTCACGTTTGGCAGCTGTACGCCGTCGCCATGCAGACATCGGCCTGCCGCGCTCAGTGAGCAGCGGCCCGCCAGGTCGCTCCGCGCCCCACGGACACGTCCAGCGGCACGGACAGCTGTGCCGCACCGGACATCCGTGCGCGTACCAGCTCCTCGACCGCCTCGGCCTCACCCGGGGCGATCTCCAGGAGGAGCTCGTCATGGATCTGGAGCAGCACACGCGAGGCCAGCGCGGACTCGGCCAGGGCGTCGGCGACGTCGATCATCGCCTTCTTGACGATATCGGCCGCGCTGCCCTGGATCGGGGCGTTGAGTGCCGCCCTCTCAGCCATCTCACGGCGCTGGCGGTTGTCACTGGTGAGGTCAGGCAGGTAGCGTCGGCGTCCGAACATGGTCTGGGTCCACCCGTCACGGCGGGCCTGAGCAACCACGGACTCCAGGTAGTCATGCACCGCGCCGAAACGGGCGAAGTAGGCGTCGCGCAGCGCCGAGGCCTCCGCGTTGTCGATCCCCAGCTGGCGAGCCAGTCCGTAGGTGGACAGTCCGTAGGCCAGGCCGTAGCTCATGGCCTTGACGTGGCTGCGCTGCTCGGCGGTGACGTCAGCGACGTCGATCCCGTGCACCATCGCGGCTACGTAACGGTGCAGGTCCTCCCCCGAGCGGAAGGCGTCGATCAGCGCCTGGTCGCCGGACAGATGCGCCATGATGCGCATCTCGATCTGGGAGTAGTCCGCCGTCAGCAGGCACTCCTGCCCCTGGCCCACCGTGAAGGCCTCGCGGATCCGCATCCCCTCCTCGGTACGAGCAGGGATGTTCTGCAGGTTGGGATCGGTGGAGGACAGCCGCCCCGTGGCAGCCACGGTCTGCTGGAAGGTGGTGTGGATGCGTCCGTCGGCAAGCACCGCCTTGCGCAGGCCCTCCACGGTCTGACGCAGCTTGATGGCGTCGCGGTGCTCCAGCAGATGCTCCAGGAAAGGGTGCCCGGTCTTGGCGTACAAGGCGGCCAGTGCCTCGGCGTCAGTGGTGTAGCCCCGCTTGGTCCGGCGAGTCTTGGGCATCTTCAGCTCGTCGAAGATGACCGCCTGGAGCTGCTTGGGGCTGGAGAGGTTGAGCTCGTGGCCGGCGGCGGCGAAAGCGGCCTCGGCGGCGTGCGTGACCCGGGCGTCCAGCTCCACCTCGCGTGCCGCCAGCACCGAGTCGTCCACGGCGATACCGGCGTCCTCCATCTGCGCCAGGCAGGCCGCCACGGGCATCTCGAGCTCGGTGTAGAGCGTGACCGCCCCGCGCTGGGCCATCTGCTCGCCAAGGACCTCCTGGAGCGGCAGCAGGCAGGCCGCGCGGCGCGCCGAGGCCAGCAGGGTCCTCGGAGGCGTTCCGTCGGCCAGTGACTCCAGGTCGAAGGCCGTCTGCGGCTCGGCCTGGGCCAGGGACTCCAGGTCCAGGCCGAGCCAACGCTCAGCCAGCGTGGCGACGTCGTAGCTACGCTGCTCCGGGCGGCACAGGTAGGCAGCCAGGGCGGGGTCGGCCACCACGCCGTCCAGACCGATGCCGCGGCCCCGCAGCGCGTGCCAGCTCCCCTTGGCGTCGGCCACCACCTTGGGGTGATCAGGATCGGACAGCAGCTGGTCAAGCGCCTCCTCGTCCTGGGTCAGGAGGAGGGTCATGTCCACTACCAGCGACCGTGCGCCGTCGGAGACCGCCACCACCTGGGCGTCCCCGCGCCCTGGTGCCAGGGTGCCCACGACGTCGACACCGATGGTCACGCCTGCGTCACCCAGGTGACGGTGGATCCAGCCCTCAACCTGCCCCGGGGCGACCTCCCGGCCGAGCGTGAAGACCTCCAGGTCCTCCAGCACCTGCCGCGGGGAGCCCTCACCGGTGACCTCCTCAGCGTGATCGGCGGTGTCGGAGAAGCTGAGCACACGCAGCGCACGCTGGTGGAGCGTACGGAACTCCAGGCTCTCCATGACCCGAGCCACGGCGCTGCGGTCGGCCAGCGGCATCCGCAGGTCCGCGACAGGGTCGATCCCCAGGTCCAGGTCAGTGCGCAGCCGGTTGAGACGGCGGTTGCGGATGACGTCGTCGAGGTGGTCGCGCAGATTCTGCCCGGCCTTGCCCTTGATCTGTTCAGCGTGGGCGATGACGCCCTCCAGGCCGTCATACAGGTTGATCCACTTGGCCGCGGTCTTGGGCCCGACCCCGGGCACGCCCGGCAGGTTGTCACTCGTCTCGCCCACCAGGGCTGCCAGGTGCGGGTAGCGCTCGGGCGGGACACCATAACGCTCGGTCACCTCCTGCGGCGTCATCCGGCGCAGGGTCGAGACTCCCTTGATCGGGTAGAGCACCGTGCAGCGCTGCGTGACCGTCTGGAAGGAGTCACGGTCGCCAGAGCAGATGAGGACCTCCATGTCTTCGTCCTGGGCCTGGGCGGCCAGGGTGGCCAGGATGTCGTCGGCCTCGAATCCAGGCGCCGTCACCGACCGCACCCCGAGGGCGGCCAGGACCTCCTCAATGAGCTCGATCTGCCCGATAAACGGCTGGGGGGTCTGCTCACGCGTGCCCTTGTACTCGGCGTACTCCTGCGTGCGGAAGGTCCCACCAGGCAGGTCGAAGGCCACGGCGACGTGGGTGGGGGCCTCCTGCTCGATCAGTGACAGGAACATGGAGGTAAAGCCGTGCACCGCGTTGGTCGCCTGGCCGGTCGAGGTCGTGAAGGAGTCCACCGGCAGGGCGAAGAAGGCACGGAAGGCCATCGAGTGCCCGTCAATGAGCAGCAGCCGCCCACTCGTAGCAGGCGCGTGGTCAGTACCGGGCTGGTCAGGAGTAGTCGAGGTGGTGCTCACCGTGCCAGCCTACGGGTATGAGCCCGACCGAGTCTGCACGCCCGCCCGCCTCGACCCCGCTGGACTCGCCCAGCCTTGAGCAGGCCGAGCGCGGGACCCTCATGTCCACCCTGGCCATGGAGGTCACTGAGCGCAGCGCTGAGCGCACGGTGGTCAGGATGCCGGTGGACGGCGCGCTCCAGGTGATCGGCATCCTCCACGGCGGGGCCAGTGCGGCCCTGATCGAGACCGCGGCCTCGGTGGCCGCTCGTCAGGCCGCTCCCCAGGGCACGGTCCCGGTGGGGGCTGAGCTCCAGGTCAGCCACCTGCGTCCGGTACGTCACGGTCTCGTCACCGCCGTGGCTACCCCCGTCCACATCGGACGGCGTACGGCGGTCTACGAGGTCACGGTGAGCGACGACGCCGGCCGCCTGGCCGCGCGCGGCACCTTGCGCAGCCTGTTTACCTCGGTCGGTTAGGCACCCGCCTGAGACTGGCGGCCGGACCGGCCTGGCTACTCCTTGGCGGCGCCGACCTGCTCGATGACGGCGTCGGCCACCTCACGCATGGTCAGGCGACGGTTCATCGAGGTCTTCTGCAGCCACCGGAAGGCCTCCGGCTCGCTCAGCCCCATCTTCTCCATGAGCAGGCCCTTGGCGCGGTCCACGCGCTTGCGCGTCTCGAAACGCTCCTGCAGGTCGCTGATCTCGTTTTCCAGAGACTGGATCTCCTCGTGACGCGAGGCCGCGATCTCCAGGGCGGGAACGAGGTCAGCCGGGGTGAAGGGCTTGACCACATAGGCCATGGCGCCGGCCGCGCTGGCACGCTCGACCAGCTCGGTCTGGGAGAAGGCCGTGAGCATGACGACGGCGACGGAGTGGTTGTCCAGAATCTTCTCGGCAGCCGTGATGCCGTCCATCACGGGCATCTTGACGTCCATGACGCACAGGTCCGGCTCGAACTCGTCTGCCAGGGCAACGGCCTGCTCGCCGTCGGCAGCCTCGGCTACGACCTCGTAGCCGGCTTCCGTCAGGGTCTCGACGATGTCAAGGCGGATCAGGGTCTCGTCCTCGGCGACAAGGACACGACGTTTGGTGCTGGGCTCAGTAGTCACGCGGTGATTGTAGTATGGTCACCGTCGTTGTCGCGCGATGGTGTCGTGTCTGGCAGCGCTGGCGCCTCCGTAGCCCAATTGGTAGAGGCATCCGACTCAAAATCGGAGCGTTGTGGGTTCGAGTCCCACCGGAGGTACTGATTGTGCTCCGCGCCCCTGGCCCCACGTGTACGGGTGCGGCCGAGTGAAAGAACAGGTCTCTTCACTCGGCCGCACCCGTTGACGTTTTGGCAGGCCTGGCGGCCCGTCAGCGGTCAGGCCGATCAGGCCATGTAGTCGACCGTCTCGCCTACCGTGTGGACACGGATGGAGTTGGTCGAGCCCGGCGTGCCCGGCGGCATACCGGCCACGATGATGACCTCGTCACCGGGGCTGGCCAGGTGCTTGGCCTGCAGCAGCTCGTCCACCTGCGCCACCATCTCATCGGTGTGATGCACCGAGGGAACCTCGTAGGTGGTCACGCCCCAGGACACCGCCAGCTGGTTGCGAGTCGTGCGCAGCGGCGTGAAGGCCAGCAGCGGGATGGGCGAGCGCAGCCGGGACAGACGGCGCGCTGTGTCACCGGACTGGGTGAAGGTCACCAGGTAGGTGGCGTCCAGCTGCTCTCCCATGTCCGCGGCCGCGCGGGTCATCGCGCCACCACGGGTCTGGGGGTAGGAACCCAGCGGCGCGATGCGCTCGCCGCCGTTCTCCTCGACGTTCTCGATGATGCGGGCCATGGTCCGCACCGCCTCGATCGGGTAGGCCCCCACGGAGGTCTCGCCGGAGAGCATGACGGCGTCTGCGCCGTCGAGAATGGCGTTGGCGCAGTCCGAGGCCTCAGCACGCGTGGGCCGGGGGTTCTGGATCATCGACTCCAGCACCTGGGTGGCGACGATGACCGGCTTGGCCTGGCGACGAGCCAGCTCGATAGCGCGCTTCTGCACCAGCGGCACGGCCTCCAGCGGCATCTCCACGCCCAGGTCACCACGGGCCACCATGATGCCGTCGAAGGCTGAGACGATATCGAAGAGGTTCTCCACCGCCTGCGGCTTCTCGATCTTGGCGATGACGGGAACGTGGATCCCCTCCTCGTCCATGATCTGGTGGACGTCCTTGATGTCCTCCGCGCTGCGCACGAAGGACAGGGCGATGAGGTCGGCCCCGATCCGCAGGCCCCAGCGCAGGTCCTCACGGTCCTTCTCGCTCAGCGCCGGCACGGAGACCGCCACGCCGGGCAGGTTGAGCCCCTTGTGGTTGGAGACGTAACCGGGAACCTCGACCTTGGTGACGACGTCCGTGTCCGTGACGGCCACGACCCGCACCGCGACGTTGCCGTCATCGATGAGCAGTCGGTCGCCAGGACGGCAGTCCCCGGGCAGTCCCTTGAAGGTGGTCGAGGCGCGCTTGACGGTGCCCAGCACGTCCTCGGTGGTGATGGTGAACTCGTCACCCTTGTTCAGCATGACCTTCTGGTCATTGACGAAGGTCCCCAGCCGGATCTTCGGTCCCTGCAGGTCGACGAGGACGGCGACGGGACGGCCGGAGGCCTCAGCCGCGGCACGCACCCGCGCGATGACCTCCTCCTGGTCCTCGGCCCGACCGTGGGAACGGTTGATACGGGCCACGTTCATGCCTGCGTCGACGAGCGCCTGCACCTGCTCCGGAGAGTCTGTCGCTGGTCCGAGGGTGCATACGATCTTGGCTCTACGCATGGCTCACATCCTACGTGAGTTTGCCGGCGATAGCCCACCGCCACGGTGGTTCCACCGGCTTGGGACCATCGTCACGGGGCTGCGGTATCGATCGCGTCATCGAGGTGACGTCGTGAGACGAGGACGTAGCCGACCAGTCCCGCCACGAAGACGAGCACAGAGGTCCACACGTTCAGGCGCAGTCCCGCAATGACCTGGGCCTCGTCCACTCGCAGGTACTCAATCCACACCCGTCCTGCGGTGTAGACCATGAGGTAGGCCCAGACCAGACGCCCACCCGTGGCCCCCCGGCGCTGGCGCAGCCGGCGCCCCAGCCACACCAGGAAGGCGGCCCCGGCCAGGTTCCACAGCGCCTCGTACAGGAAGGTCGGGTGGAACAGCGTCCCCGAGGCGTAGCCCGCTGGCAGGTGGGCGTCGTCGATCTGCAGGCCCCAGGGCAGCGTGGTCGGACCGCCGAAGAGCTCCTGGTTGAACCAGTTGCCTAGCCGCCCTACTGCCTGGGCCACCAGCAGAGTCGGCGCGACGGCGTCAGCGAAAGGGGACAGTCGCAGCCCACGATGGTGCAGCAGCCACGCACCCGAGGCGACCCCGGCGGCGATACCGCCCCAGATCCCCAGCCCGCCATGCCAGATCTGGGGGATCAGCGCGAGGTTCCCGCGGGGGCCGAAGTAGGCGTCAGGTGAGGTGATGACGTGGTAGATCCTGGCTCCCACGATGCCCACCGGCACGCTGATCATCGCCACGTCCAAGGTGGTGTCGGGGTGCCCGCCCAGGCGCTGGTAGCGCCGCCCGGTCCACCACACGGCGATGAAGACGCCGGTCAGGATGCACAAGGCGTAGGCGCGCAGGGGAAAAGGACCGAGGTACCACACGCTCTGGGACGGGCTGGGGATCGAAACAGGTAGCACTCACAGAGCCTCTCGATGGATGGCGGTCAACAAGGAGGGGTGGGAGCCGGCGGCGACCAGCTGGGCCACGAACTGCTGCGGGTCGGCCGAGCGGATGAGGGCCTCGCCCACGAGCACCACGTCCGCACCGGCGCGGGCGTAGTCCATGACGTCGCGGGCGCCGCTGACCCCGCCCTCAGCCACGCGCAGCACGGAAGTAGGCAGCACCTCGGCCACCTGCTCGAACCTGCTCGGGTCGACCTCGAGGGTGTCAGGGTCCCGGGCGTCCACGGCCACGCAACGCGCCCCGTTCTCCACCGCGGTGATGGCCTCGCGCCTGGAATGGGCCTCGACGACGGCGAGCATGCCCAGCGAGGCGGTGCGCTCGATGAGGGACTCCAGGATGAGGGGGTCCAGCCGGGCGTCCAGCTTGAGCAGGTCCGCACCGTGAGCACGCGCCTCATGGACCTGATAGGGGGTGACGATGAGGTCATTGACTAGGACCGGCACGTCCACGGCCCCGCGCACAGCGTCCAGGTCGCGCAGGTCCCCGTTGGAGTAGACCGGCTCGGTGACCACCGAGACGCACGCGGCCCCTCCCGCCTCGTAGAAGCGAGCCAGCACGGCGACGTCACCCACGCCGCTGAGGTCGGCGAAGGTGGCGGTGGCGCGCTTGACCTCGGCGATGACGGAGACCGCCCGGCCCTCGGCACGCAGCGCGGCCAGGGCGTCCTTGGAGGCGGGAGCGGTGCGCACCATCTCACGCAGGCTCTCCAGGGCACGCTCCTGCTCGCGGCGCGCCACGGCGTGACGTGCCGCCTCGATGAGCTCCTCGAACGCGATCATCACTCACCTCCTGTCCGGTCAGGGACGCCAGCTGGTGTGCTGGCACCGCCACAGTGTGTGGCCATCGTCCTCGGTGGGGAGGGCTGAGGCAAATCCGCCGTGCCGCCGCTCACACCTCGCGCGGCTCGTCACGGTGCCCGACGACGGCGCCCAGGTCTCCCCCGGCCTCGAAGCAGGAGCGGGCACCGGTGTGGCAGGCTGCCCCGACCTGGTCGACCTGGACGAGCAGCGCGTCCCCGTCACAGTCGAGGGCCACCGAGCGCACGTACTGGGCGTGGCCGGAGGTGTCCCCCTTGCGCCAGTACTCCTGCCGGCTGCGCGACCAGAAGGTGACCCGCCCTTCAGTCAGGGTGCGGCGCAGGGCCTCGTCATTCATCCACCCCAGCATGAGGACCTGCCCGGTCTCAGCCTCCTGGATGATGGCGGCCACCAGCCCTGCGGCGTCGCGCTTGAGCCGCGCGGCGACGGCGGGGTCAAGCTCAGGGTGCGCGGGCGTGGCCAGGCGCACGGGGTGGCCGGCCTTGCGCAGCGCCTGCTTGGCCTGGCTGATCGTGAGCGTGCCGTAGTGGAAGACGCTGGCCGCCAGGACGGCGTCGGCCCCGTGGTCCGCCGCAGCGGCGAAGTCCTGAGCCCGTCCCGCCCCTCCCGAGGCGATCAGCGGCACCGTGACCTGGGCGCGCACGTCGTCGAGCATGGCCAGGTCGAAGCCTGCGGTCACGCCGTCGGCGTCCATGGAGTTGAGCAGGATCTCCCCCGCTCCCAGCTCGGCCGCCCGCCGTGCCCACTCCACGGCGTCGATCCCCGTCGAGCGGGTGCCGCCGTGGGTCGTCACCTCGTAGCCCGACGCCGTGCTCACCCCTGGTGGGCAGCGCCGTGCGTCTACGGACAGGACCACGACCTGGTTGCCAAAGCGTTCGGCGACCTCGCTGAGCAGCTCCGGGCGCGCGATCGCCGCAGTGTTGATGCCGACCTTGTCCGCGCCCGCGCGCAGGAGGGTGTCGACGTCCTCGACGCTGCGCACCCCACCTCCCACGGTCAGGGGCACGAAGACCTGCTCGGCCGTGGCGGACACGACGTCAAGCATCGTGGCCCGGCCCTCCGAGGAGGCCGAGACGTCAAGGAAGGTGATCTCGTCGGCGCCCTGCTGGTCGTAGCGACGGGCCAGCTCCACCGGGTCACCGGCATCGCGCAGTCCCTGGAAGTTGACGCCCTTGACGACTCGTCCGTTCTTGACGTCCAGGCAGGGGATGACACGGACGGCAACACTCATGGGCACTCCTGACAGCTGGGTGGGCAACGACCGCCAGCCTACGCGAGGAGCGCGGTAGCCTGCTGGGGTGTCCGCCCCAGCGCTGCCTCGTGACCTGGCCACCCTCCTGCCGGACCTGCGCAGCCGTGACGGTCTCGGCCCGGCCGAGGGCCCACGCGTCGTGCTGGTCGTCGACGGGATGACCGGCTCGGGCAAGTCGACGCTCGCCGCGAGCCTGACCACCGAGCTGACGCGGCGGGGTTGGCGCACCGGCGTGCTCGCGGTCGAGGACCTCGTCCCTGGCTGGGACGGGCTGGCCCAGGGCGTGGACCTGGCGGCCCAGGCCCTGCGCGAGCTGGCGGCCTCGGGCCGTGCCCGGGCCAGGAGCTGGGACTGGGAGGCGATGGCACCAGGCCCCGTGCGCGAGGTGGTCCTGCCTGCGGCCAGCGCCCTCGTCCTGGAGGGCTGCGGCGCCCTGGCGGCCGCCGCCCAGGACCTGCCTGGTCTCACGGTCATCCGGGTCCTCCTCCAGGCTCCCGCCCACCTGCGTCACGCCCGCGTGGCCGCCCGCGACCCCTACAGCTGGGACGTGGCGGCCTGGGAGGCCCAGGAGCGTCAGGTCGCCCGGGTCTGGCAGGCTGACCGGCTCAGGTGGGGCCCCGCCGTCGTCCTGACCGGCCCTACCGGCTCGGCGGCACGGAGGGAGTGACGTGGACGACGCCCTCGCTCGGCCCAGCCGAGGCCGGCGCCTGCGAGGCGGCGAGTGAGGAGTCATCGGCGATCGCTAGCAGGTCCACCACGACCGCGATCGCCGCGTCTCCCCTGGCCTGGTCGGCAGGCAGGCAGACCACGACGCGTGAGCCGACCTGCACGTCCGCCAGGCGCTGAGCGAGCCCGGACAGGGTATCGGTCATATCGAGCACGCCGGGCGGCGTCGTCCATCCGTAGCTGCTCGAGGTCACCGAGCCGTCAGCCCAGGAGACCACCGTGTAGCGCGCAATGAGGCGGTCGGTGCTGCGCACCTGCTGACCCTGCCCCTGGACCAGGACGGTCGTCGAACCGTGCGTGGGCGCCGCCTGGCCAGCCAGGTCAACCGTCATCGAGCCGTCCTGGCCCAGCGTGGCCTGCGGGACGTCGGCCGGTACGGTCTCCACCGGGGTACCACTGGCGGTGGTCGGCAGGACGTCGACCACCGTGATCTCGGCGTGCGTACCCTGCTCCGTGTCAACCGGGGCCCGCAGGACCAGGCGCGAGCCCTCGCGGGCGCCCGTGACGGCCTGGGCCAGGGCCTGGCCCAGTGACTGCTCGTCAGCCAGTCCTCGGTACAGCCGCGTGCCTGACTGGGTACCTGTGGTGTTCGTGCCGTTGGAGCCCGAGAAGGTGGCTACCGACAGCAGGATGCCATCCCCCGAGGCCACCTGACGGCCACTGCCCTCGACCAGCACGTCGGTGAGGACCCGGCTGGGGGCGCTGAGGTGCCCCTTGAGCGAGACCACCGGAACCGCTCCTGTCCGGCCGGCGACCTCCATGACCTCCTCCAGCGGCGCGTCGCCGCTCACCGTGACGGCAGGCACGGCGGTGGCCGCAGGTGAGGAGGAGGGGCCGGCCCCGCCGAGGAAGAGGACCAGGGGCACGACGACGACGGCCAGGGCAGCCACGACGGCCAGGGCCACGGCCGCCCGTCCCCGAGGACGTGGCCGCCCCAGCGTCGCGCCGATGGCACGCTGCGCACCGGTCACCGCGGCTGGCTCGCTCGCGCTGGCCTGGCTGACCTGGCCTGAGCGTGCCGCCTCGCGCGCGCGCTCGAGCTCGCGTCGGCACCGGCGGGTCATCGGCTGCGTGTCATCCTCAGGTGTCATGGTCGGTCCAGTATGTCAGACGCCACCAGCGTCACAGGCTCCCCACAGCAACGCTCACACGCCCTGGGCCAGCGTGTGGTCCCAGCCCTGGGCACCTTCCTCCATCGCGGCCAGGAGAGCGTCCACGCGCTCGTCACGGCAGGCGAAGGGGTCGCGCAGGGCGATCGCCGGGGTCCGGCCGTCGTCCAGCTTGAGACCCACCCAGTCCGCCGTCAGGTCCCGGCGCAGGTCCTGGGCACGGCCGATCGCGGTGCCACGCAGGTGGGCCCGGGTCGTGGCCGGAGGGACCGTGACCGCCTGGCGGCAGGCCTCCTCCCCCACCCACCGACGCAGCAGGCCGCTAGCCTCCAGGCGAGCGCGCAGGCCCGCCGTCGTGACGTCGTGGTAGGCAAGAGCCAGGCGTGCCACGCGGGGATCGTCCAGGCCCGTGCCCGCGCGCTCGGCGTAGCGGGTGAGCAGCTGGTACTTCGCCGCCCAGTCCAGCTCGGTTGCCACGTCCTGCGGCCGCCCCGCACGCACCGCCTCCACGCCGCGCTCCCACAGGTCCAGGACCTCACGCTGGAGAGGGCTGAGGTCCATGTGCGCGGTGTGCGAGACGACCCGCCGAAGGTGCTCGGCCTGCAGGTCGACAGCGGTGATCGTGCGCCCGTCCGCCAGCTCCAGGGGCGTGCTCCCGCCAAGGTCGTGGCAGACGGTACGGATGTCACGCATGGGACGGGCCAGCTGGAGGTCGCTGAGGTCCCCGCCCTCCTCCAGGTAGTCCAGGAGCAGGTCCATGGCACCGACCTTGAGCAGGGTCGAGCCCTGGGCAATGTTGGAGTCACCAACGATGACGTGCATGCGCCGGTACCGCTCGGCGTCGGCATGCGGCTCGTCACGGGTGTTGATGAGCGGACGTGAACGCGTGGTCGCCGAGGAGACCGCGTCCTCCATCTGGTCGGCGCGCTGGGAGAAGACGAAGACCGCCTCGCCCTGGGGCCCGGTCATCACGTGCCCGGCGCCCACGAGGATCTGGCGCGTGACCAGGTAGGGCACCAGCGTGCGGGCGTCATTCCAGAAGTCCCCACGACGGCGCACGAGGTAGTTCTCGTGGCAGCCGAAGCCGGTGCCCTCGGCGTCCAGGTTGTTCTTCAGCAGGTGGATGCGTCCGGGAACCCCCTGCTGGGCCAGACGGGCGTTGGCCTGCTCGGCCAGGTCCGCCATCGTCAGCTCCCCGGCGCGGTCCTGGGCCAGCAGGTCCTCCAGACGGTCGCACTCGGCGGTCGCGAACTCCGGGTGGGAGCCGACGTCGAGGTAGAGGCGCGCGCCGCCCCGGGTAAAGACGTTCGAGGACCGTCCCCGGGCCACGACCGGCTCAAAGAGGAGCCGTGCAGCGTGGTCGGCGTCCAGGGGCGGTGGGCCGCCCGCGCTGGAGGCACAGGTGATGCCGTACTCCGTCTCGACGCCGATGACACGCCTGGCCGGCGCGCTCACCTCACTGTCCGCCCTTCTGGACGAATCCCTGGACGAAGGCAGCGGCGTTGGTCTCCAGGACGGAGTCGATCTCATCCAGGATGTCGTCGACGCCGCTGACCTGAGTCTGCCCGGACGAGCCGGCCGCCTCGGTCAGGTCCTCGTCGTTGCCACCGGTGGGTCGGATCTGCTGGCTCTCGCTCATGGGCGTGATTGTCCCTCCGATGCGTCAAGCCTCCCAATCGAGTCCGAGACCGTGGCCCGCAACAGCTCGATCAGCTCGCGAGCCTGTGCGGGGGCCATGACGACGTCGCCGGGCAGGCTGAGGCGTGCCAGCTCCTGGCGGCCAGGCAGGTCCAGAACCAGGCTGGTCCAGGACGCTCCCACCACCTGCGGGACCTGGGCCACGGCCGCGCCGCGCACGGCTGCGCGAGTGCCGTCGGGCGCGTTCCAGGCTGCGGCCTCCACCTCCTCAGGGCTAGCCAGGCGCCGGGCACGGCCGGCGGCTACCACACGCTCGGCCAGACCCGCACCCGCGCGCAGGTCCGCCCACTGAATGTCCAGGGCAGCCAGCCGTGGGTCGTCCCAGCCCGAGCCCGAGCGACGGCGCAGGCCCTGGCACAGCTGGAGCTTGGCCACCCACTCCACGTCCCGGGCCGCCCGCGTGGTCGCCTCGCCCTCGCCCTCGCTACCCAGCGCATTGGCGTAGTCCTCCAGCGCTGTGAGCACCTCGTCCCACAGCGCCACCGCGCTCGCAGTGGCGGGGGCGTGCTCACCGTCCAAGCCGTCAGCAACCAGGGCCTGGCGAATCGCGGCCAGGTAGCCACGCTGGATCTCCAGGGCCGTGCGTGGACCGCCCGCGGTGGCCAGGCGGTGGCGCAGGGTGACGTCGCGGGAGGTCGCCCAGTGCTCCTCCACCGGGTCCGCCGTCAGCACCAGTGCCTCGATCTGTCCCAGGCCCTCGCCGCGCTCGTGCGCGCGCTCCAGGTACCACAGCAGCAGGCTGGTGCTGGCGACCTTGAGGTAGATCGGGGTGTCGAAGCGGTTGGCGTCGCCGTTGATCACGTGGAGACGGCGCCAGCGGCTGGAGTCTGCGTGCGGCTCGTCACGTGTGTTGACGATGGGGCGGTTAAAGGTTGTCTGCAGGCCGATGTCGTTCTCGACGTAGTCCGCTCGCTGGCTCATCTGGAAGCCCGCACGCTGGGAGCGCTGGCCCAGCCCCACCCTTCCGGCGCCGGCGAAGACCGGGCGGGTGACGAGGAAGGGGATGAGCGCGCCGGCCAGGGTGTCGAAGGGCAGGGCCCGGTCCACGAGGTAGTTCTCGTGGGAGCCATAGGCCGCACCCTTGCCGTCGACGTTGTTCTTGTACAGCACCACCTCGTCAGCCACCACGCCGCCGGCTCCGGCTGCCAGGGCCGCCATCGCCTCCCGGGCCACGACCTCGCCTGCCCTGTCCCACACGACGGCGTCATGGGGGGTGAGGACCTCCGGCGAGGAGTACTCGGGGTGGGCGTGGTCGACATAGAGCCGCGCGCCGTTGGCCAGCACAGTCGTGGTCGCCCGAGGCAGGGCCTCCTCGGCCGCACTGGGCCTGGGCCGGTTGCCCCAGGGCGCTGGCGGCAGGTCCTCGGCGTGCTCGGCCTGCGGGTCGTCCTGGCCCGAAGGGGCCAGGTGCCCAGGGTCGTCGGTGAGCATGGAGGGGTGGGCGGCGGCGCGCTCCAGGCGACCCCCGCGCAGGTCAGCCAGGGGGTCCTCCCCCTCGTAGTCCCACCGCACCGCGGCCGCCGGGGCGCCGTCGGCCTCCAACCCTGGGCGGGAGACGGCACCGTAGGCCGCCACAAGGTTGGAGGCCATGGCCACCGGGTTGGCGTAGGGGTTGCCCGGCTGGAGGACGCCGTACTCCGTCTCCAGACCCACCGGGCGGATCACCGGATCCTGCGTCCTCATGCGTGTGCCTCCTTGGCTCCCGACGGCCCGCTGGCCTCGTCCTGCGCAGCGCCCAGCCGCGTGACGCTCAGGATCGTCTCGCCGCGGTGGCCGACCACGCGCGCCCACCCCTCGGGGTTGGTGGCTGCGGTGATCTCCTCGTTCTGACGGGCCTCGGCCTCCACCGCGGCCAGCAGGCGCGGCGTCGACAGCCCTCCGGGTCCTCCGGCCAGCTCGTCCTTGATCGCCGCGGTCTTGGCCCGGGCGACGACGGCGGCGAGCATCGCACCGCTGACCAGGTCGCCGAGGTACAGGGTCTCTTGGCGTCCCGAGGCGAAGGTGACCACGAGCACGGCGTTGGCCTGTGTGCGTGCGTAGATGGCGGCGACGACCTCCTGGCGCATCGCGGCCGCCGTGGCCTCCCGGTCGCCGTCGTGCGCAGCAAGCTCCCCGGGGTCCAGGGGCAGGTCGCTGCGCAGGTGCTTGGCCAGGATCTCACGGGCACCGGCCTGGTCCGGACGGTCGATGCGGATCTTGACGTCCAGGCGCCCGGGCCGCAGGATCGCCGGGTCGATCATGTCCTCACGGTTGGAGGCACCGATGATGACGACGTTGCGCAGGGACTCCACGCCGTCGATCTCGGCCAGGACCTGCGGCACGATCATGGTCTCCACGTCCGAGGACACGCCCGTGCCGCGGGTGCGGAACAGGGCCTCCATCTCATCGAAGAAGATGACCACGGGGCGGTCCTCCGCGGCGACCTTGCGGGCCTGCTCGAAGATCGCTCGGATCTGGCGCTCGGTCTCCCCGACGAACTTGCTCAGCAGCTCAGGGCCCTTGATATTGAGGAAGGCCGCGCTCTTGCCGGCCCCGCCAGGAGCGTCCTGCCCTCCTGCCGAGGAGGCCAGCGAGGTGGCTACGGCCTTGGCGATGAGGGTCTTGCCGCACCCTGGTGGGCCGTACAGGAGCAGGCCCTTGGGCGCGCGCAGGTGGTAGGAGCGGTAGAGCTCAGGATGGGCGAAGGGCAGCTCCAGGGCGTCGCGGATCTCCTCGATCTGCGGCCCCAGGCCTCCGATGTCCTGCCAGGACACGTCCGGGGTCTCGGTGATGACGAGCTCCTCGACGCTGGTGCGTTCGATCAGCGCCGTCGCCACGTCGGCACGCAGATCAGCCGCCAGGGTGTCCCCCGGCGTTAGCGTGCCGGCATCCAGCCCGCCTGCCAGCCGCAGGACCCGCGTGGCACCTGATCCCGTGGTCACCAGCGCGCGGTGGGAGTCGAGGACCTCCTCGAGCGTGACGGCCTCACCGGTGTCGGGAGCCCCCAGGGCGTCGACGACGAGCATCTGGTCGCTGACCGCCACGAGCTGGCCGACCGTCAGGTCCTGCGGATCCAGGCTCGGGTGCAGGCCCAGGCGCATAGGCCTGCCTGCCATGGCGACCTCAACCTCGCTGCGGCGACCACCTGGGTCCTGCTCCACGCCGGTCAGCAGCGCCAGCGTCACCGGAGGCAGGGTGACCACGTCCAGCTGAGCGCCGAGCTCGGCGATCTGGTCACGGGCGTGGGACAGGGCGGCAGCCAGCCGCTCGTTCTTCTCCGCCAGGCTGACGGCCTGGGCGCGCGCCTCGCGCAGCTGGTGGGAGGCGAAGGACGGCGAGGGCGTCAGGTTCTCACCTACGACCGGGGTCTCAGGCACGCTCACCACCGCACTCCTCGTCGCTGAGCACAGGCGTGGAGTCCGCCGGCTGCTTGGCCAGGCAGTCGCGCAGGACCCGGCGGACCTTGCGGTCGGTGGAGGTGCGTTCCTTCACGTCCTCGGGAAGCCAGTAGCCGCCCTCGTCATAGGCGCCGCGTGCCGGCGGCCGCTTGCGGGTCAGCGGGCGTGAGCCGGCCGCCAGGCGCCTGGCGGTGAGCAGGAACCCGGTGTGGGCGACCATGGTGTGGTCAGGGCGCACGGACAGCCCGTCCACGTTCCAGGTGCGCACCATGGACTCCCAGGACTCCGGCTCGGTGAACAGTCCGCAGTGCCGCAGGGCCTCAACCGTGCGTGAGAGCTGGGTGGTGGTGGCCACGTAGGCCAGGAAGACGCCCCCGGGCACCAGCACCCGCGCGACCTCCGCCACGTTCTCCCAGGGGGCGAGCATGTCGAGCACGACGCGGTCGATCGAGTCATCAGCCACATGGGCTGCCGTGACCTCGGACAGGTCGCCGCAGCGCAGCTGCCAGGCCGGGTGGTGGCGCCCGAACCAGGAGTCGACGTTCGAGGCGGCGATCTGGGCGAAGTCGTGGCGGCGCTCGACCGACAGCAGGTGGCCGCTCTCGCCGATTGCCGAGAGCAGGTTCATCGTCAGTGCCCCGGAGCCCACACCCGCCTCCAGGACACGGGCACCGGGGAAGATGTCTCCCAGCGCGACGACCTGACCGGAGTCCTTGGCGTAGACCACCTGGGCGCCGCGGGGCATGGACAGAACGTAATCGGCCAGCAGGGGCCGCAGCAGGAGCAGCTCATGCCCAGAGTCGGTCACCAGCACCGTGCCCTCGTCCAGGCCCACGACGTCACGGTGGTGGAAGGACCCGCGGCCGGACTGGAAGTAGCCCTGAGGATGCAGCTGGAAGGTGTGCTTGGCCCCCTTGACGTCAGTGACTTGCACCCGCTCGCCGTAGTGGAAGGGACCGCGCCGGCCCGCCTGGCCCAGGACCTCCTGGGTCTCCATCCGCGGCGGGAGCTTCGGGGCGGCCTGGCCGGGTTGCCCAGCGGCCCCGGACGTGCGTGCCGCGCCGGCCGCGGGCGCCGGCACCGGGGTGTCGCGCGAGGGGTCGTAGTCAGGCAGGGGGTGAGCGCCCTGGGCGCTGGGGTCAGTGTGAGTCATCGCCGCACAGTCTAGTGACGCCCAGGCTGCCGCCCGGTGGCGGTCCGCGGCCGCCCTCTTCCTGCGTCCTTAGCGCTGCCTCGGCTGGGGCAGGTGGTGAGTCTCGTGCCCGGCACGGCCCACCACCAGGTAGGCCGTCCAGGCCCCCACGATCCCCACCAGCATGACGATGACCATCGGGACCGCGCTCTGGCCCCCGCCCGAGCTTGCCAGAGGGGCTGAGGTGCCGTTGGCCACGGCCTGGGCCACGCCGAGGAAGGCGCTGGCCACGCCCGCCAGCCCCGGCACCATTCCCAGCGCCATCGCCGAGGAGTTGCCGAAGACAAAGGCCTGGGCGCTCATGACCAGCAGGAACCCGACGCACAGTGGCACCAAGGCCACCTCGAGCACCAGCACGGACAGGGTGACCACCGCTACTCCAAGAGCCGAGATGCTCAGTCTCAGCCCGATCAGGCGCCGGGGGCTGGCATGGCGCACGAGTCGGGCGTTGAGCACACTCAGAAGCATCTGCGAGCCCGCAGTGCAGGCGAAGAAGACGGAGAAGGTCATGGGGCTCAGCCCGTTGATCTCCTGCAGGACGAAGGACGAGGACGAGATGTAGGCGAACATCGCAAAGCCGGAGAAGGCTGAGGTCAGCATGTAGCCGAGGTAAGCACGGTGGGTCACCAGCTCGCCGACGCCACGCGCCAGGCGGCGCAGTCCCCCGCTCTGACGGCGCTCGGGCGGCAGAGACTCCGGGACGAAGAAGAAGGCCATCATCGTCATGAACAGGCCGAAGCCCACGAGGAACCAGAAGACCATGCGCCAGGTACCTACCGACAGCACCGCCCCACCGGCTACCGGGGCGATCATGGGAGCCAGCGCGCCCAGTGCCATGAGCACGGACATGACCGAGGCCAGCTGACTGCCGTGGGCCAGGTCCACCAGCACCGCGTGACCTACGACCGCGGCCGCGCCGCCGCCCAGCCCCTGCAGCAGCCGTCCTGCCATGAGCACGCCGATGTTGGGAGCCAGGGCGCACACCAGGCCACCCACCACCATGGGAAGCCGGCGTCCGCGCTGGTCCGAGACCGCGCCGCCGGCCACCTGTCCCAGCGCCATGCCGATGAAGAAGACCGTCAGCGTCAGCCCCACGCTGCCCGCGCTCGTGGACAGGTCTCTGGCCACCTATGGGAAGGCAGGGCTGTACATGTCCGTGGCGAAGGGCGGGACCGCGTTCTGGACAGCCAGGGCAAGGACCAGGCCAAGGGGGATCGCCGCTCGGGAGGGCGAGGGCTGGTAGGAGGCAGGTGTCACCTCGCCATTGTGCCTGCGGCGGCGCGACCTTCCCGCGTGCCGCACGCCACGCGGCTCAGCGCGCGCCCGTGGGCACCGCCCCACGTAGTGAGCCGGCCTCGACCAGCAGAAGCCAGCGCGAGACCTGCCGGGCCCTGGCCAGCGCCTGGGCGGCCTCCGGACCGGTGAGCTCACCGGTCACGGCCGCCGGCGGGAGCACGGTGCACACGGCGCCAGCCTGTGCCACGGACTCCTCCACCCCGCCGAGCTCGGCCAGCCCGACAGCGTCGATCGTGCCCAGGAGCTGCGAACCGTCAACAACGACGACGACGCCCACGCCCTGCCCCAGCACCTGGCGCACCTGGGCCAGCGGAGCGGTGGCGGGCACGACCCGCGCCGCTCGCGCCAGCGTGCGCAGGTCCAGCCCTGCCGGGGCGTGCGACCCACGCCCGAGCCCGAGCAGGGTCCAGCTGGTCTGCGCCAACGGCCAGGCCACCATGAGGGCCAGGATCAGGGAGAAGCCGTCTGGCCGCCGCCCCAGGAGCAGCAGGGGCCGAAGCAGCCACATCCAGGTGATGCCAGCCACGACGAGGAGCCCGCCCCAGGCCGCCACGCGCTGGCCCGTGCGGGCCTTGCCGGTCACCTGCTCGATGAGGGCCGCCAGCGCGTGCCCACCGTCCAGCGGAAGCGCCGGCAGGACGTTGAAGACTGCCAGGGCAAGGTTGACCCAGGTCAGGGCCCACACGAGGATGTAGAGCGGATAGGGCATCCACACGCTCGTCTCCAGCCACCGTCCCACCAACCACAAAGCCAGGTTGACGGCGGGGCCGGACAGGGAGGTCACCACGTCCTTCCATGGTCTCCAGCCTTCCTGGGCGCTGAGGGGGCGAAAGCTCGTGCGTCCGCCCCACAGGTAGAGCTCGTAGCGAGTGGGCCAGCGCCCCAGCGCCGTACCGCTCAGGCCGTGGGCCAGCTCGTGGAGGAAGACGCTGACTACCACACCAAGCACGGCCGCTAACACCACGCCCAGCACCTGCAGGAGCGTGTAGCCGTTCATCGATCGATTCACGGCAGGAAACCAGGTCGCCGCGATCAGTGCCCCCAGCAGCACCGAGGACGGGGCGATGACGACGGGGGCTCCGCCGATGCGGCCCAGGACCAGGCCCGGTCCACTGGCACGGGTCGAGGTAGAAGACATGCTGGAGAGCCTAATCTCACCGTCCGCCGCCTCCCACGGCCGCTCGGTCTCCACAGCGCAGGGCGAACACCGCGGGCGGTGCGAGGCTGTGGACAGCCTCAGGGTCCTGCCGGCGCCCGCCGGCGCGGGGAGGTAGGTTCACCCACGTGAGCCAGACACCCTCCGCCCCCGCTTCGCCTCGGCCAACAGGCCCAGGGGCCCACGCTCCGGCCGGCCGCAGTCGTCGAGCGGCCTTGTCCCCCTCCAGGGCCAAGGACTTCATGCAGTGCCCGCTCATGTTCCGGCTGCGTACCGTCGACCGTCTGCCTGAGCCGGGGTCCCTGGCCACCCACAAGGGCACGCTCGTCCACGCCGTGCTGGAGCGCCTGTACGACCTGCCTGCCCCTGAACGCACCCTTGAGGCCGCCGTCGGCATGCTGCCCGGGCAGTGGGAGGCGCACCGGGAAAAGAACCCCGTGGTCATGGACCTGTTCGACTCACCCCAGGATGTCGCGCCGTGGCTGGAGGAGGCCCGCGCGCTGCTGCGCACCTATTTCCAGATGGAGAACCCCACTCGCCTGGAGCCGTCCGAGCGCGAGCTCTTCGTCCAGACCGAGACCCGTTCCGGTCTGCTGCTGCGCGGCTTCGTCGACCGCCTCGACGTGGCCGCTGACGGCGCGATGCGCGTGGTGGACTACAAGACCGGTAAGTCACCTGCTCCACGCTTCCAGCACGACGCGCTGTTCCAGATGCGCTTCTACGGGCTGGTGCTGTGGCGTCTGCGTGGCCAGGCGCCGCGCAGGCTCCAGCTGGTCTATCTCAAGGACGGCCGCATCCTGACCCACGACCCGGTCCTGGCTGAGCTGGAGGGCATGGAGACGCGACTGGAGCACCTATGGGACGAGGTCGAGGACTGTGCGACCCAGGGCCGGTTCGCGCCTCGACGCTCACGCCTGTGCGACTGGTGCGCCTTCCAGGCCGCCTGCCCGCTCTTTGGGGGCGAGACTCCCCCGCTGCCCGAGACCGGCCTGGCCCAGCTCCTGACGGCGCGCCGTGGGCCAGCAGCCTAGACCCCGCCCCTAGGGTGGAGTCATGGAGCATCGCAGACTAGGCGGGACCGGCCTCCGGGTCTCCTCGGTCGGGCTGGGAACGATGACCTGGGGCCGCGACACCGACGAGCTCGAGGCCAAGGAGCAGCTCGACGTCTTCCTCGACGCCGGAGGCACGCTGGTGGACACCGCCGCCTCCTACTGCCAGGGGCTGAGCGAGGAGGTCATCGGCACGCTGCTGTCCGGCCACGTCGAGCGCACCGACCTGGTCCTGGTCTCCAAGGCAGGCGTGCGGACCTGGCGCACCGGGAGCCGTGGCTCAGTCACGGACGCCTCTCGCGGCACGCTGCTAGACACTTTGGACGCCAGCCTCAAGCGGCTGGGCACCGACCACCTGGACCTGTGGCTGGTCCAGGTCCCCGACCCCACGACCCCGCTGGAGGAGACGGCGCACGCTCTGCGCACCGCGGTGGCCTCGGGGCGGACCCGCTACGTGGGCGTGTCCAACCACCCCGCCTGGGCCACCGTCCACGCCGCTGACCTGCTGCGCGAGCACGGCGGTCCGGGGCTGGCGGGAGCCGAGATGGAGCACTCCCTGCTGTGCCGCGGGATCGAGCGCGAGCTCCTGCCGGCCGCCCAGGCGCTGGGTCTCGGCGTCATCGGCTACGCGCCCCTGGGACGCGGGGTACTCACCGGCAAGTACCGGTCCACGACCCCAGCGGACTCGCGCGCGGCCTCCCCGCACCTACGCTCCTACGTGGCGCCCTACCTCGATCCTCGTCATGAAGGCGTCGTCGAGGCGGTGGCCACGGCCGCAGCGGGCCTGGACCGTCGACCAGTCGAGGTGGCCCTGGCATGGGCGCGCGACGCCGCCGGCATCGCCTCGACCATCGTGGGCGCGCGTACGCCTGCCCAGCTCCAGGGGGCGCTGGCGGCTGAGGACCTCACCCTTCCGGTGCAGATCCGTCACGTGCTCGATGAGGTGACGGCGCCGGCCCTGGGCTATCCCGAGCGCCTCATGCGGCCCGGTCAGTCCTCGTCGTCGGCGTAGTCGTCATCCTCGTCGTAGTCGTCGCCGTCCTCGTAGTCCTCGTCGTAGTCATCGTCATCGTCGTCGCCCTCCTCGTCGTCAGACTCAGCGTCGACGATGTCGAAGGGCAGTTCGATGCCGGTGGCGGTAAACAGGGCGTCGTCGTAGGTGAAGAAGGCGTCCTGGAGGGCATTCTCGGCAACGACCACAGCGGGCGAGTACTCGTCCCCGGTGGCGGCCGCGTCCAGGTGCGCCTCGAAGGCAGCGATGAGTCGGTTGAGCGCGGACCGCGGGTCGTTCGTCATGTGGCCCAGGATACCGGTACGTACCGCGCCCGCGTCCAGACGAGGAGTCCGGACGCGGGCGCGTGAGACGAATCAGGCAGTCGTGCCAGTGCGGCAGCCGCTCAGTCCTCCAGACCCAGCTGCTCGCGCACAAAGCCGAGGAAGAGGTCCTCACCCTTGATCCGGGCGGTCTCCTCCGGACCCACGACCACGCGCACGCCGTCGCGCAGGATCTGGGAAGCTCCGCCGTCGGGGCCCAGCGGCAGGACGACCAGCTCAGGCTGGGGCTGGTAGACCGCCGTCGGCGCCTCGCCCGCGATCACCGAGCGGATGTTGGCGGCCACCACCGCAGCGTGGGCGCGAGCGGCGTCGGCCCGCTTGGTCTCGCGCACGTCGGTGATGTCACCAATCGCCCACACACCGGGGTGGTCGACCACGCGCAGGTGGTCGTCGACGCGGATCGTGCCGTCGTAGTGACGGATCTCCTCGTAGTCGTCACCGAGGAAGCCCGTGGCCGCGCTCGCCCCGTAGGCACGGAACCACATATCCGCCTCCAGGCGCCGCCCGCCGGTGGTGACCACGCGGAAGGGCGAGAGCACGCCCGGGTCCACCGGGGGCAGGGAGACCAGGCGCTCACCCGTGATGACCTCGACCCCACGCTGCTCCAGCTGGAAGGCAATGGCAGCGCGAAGCTCGGGCTTGTAGTCCTTGTTCGGCAGGATCTGCTCGCCCTCTTCCAGGAGGATGACCTGGACGTGCGGGAAGGCCGAGGTGATCTCACCGACCAGCTCGATCCCCACGTCCCCGGCTCCTGCGACCAGCACGGTCTTGGCCTGCTCCAGGCCGGCGTGCCCGCGCTCGATCCGGGCCTTGGCGATGACCGAGGAGGACTCCATGTGCTTGGCCGGGAAGGGGTAGGCCGTGCCCGTGGCCAGCACGAGGTGATCAGCCTCGATCTCCTGGCCGCCCGAGACCTGGACCGTCGTGCCCTTGACGGCCAGCGCCGTGCCGTGAACCACGCGTCCGCGGGTCAGGAGGTGGTCGTAGGGCATGAAGATCTTCTCGGCCCACTCGCGGTCCACGGCTGCGCGCAGGGCGGCAGCGTGGTTGACGAAGGTGTCCTTCTGCTCGACGAGCGTGACCTCAGCGACGTCGTCGAGTGCCTTAGCGATGGTGATACCGCCGTATCCGCCGCCGACGATGGTGACGCGAACCATGGAGTCCTCTTCTTCCGTTCGGGTGGTGAGGGCAGACTATCGTCACGGTCCCGGCGTGCACATCTGCCCCGCGATGGGACCTACGTCTCAGACCTGTCTCAGGCCAGTCCTCGGCGCTCCAGCAGGGGCTCCAGGCGCGGGGCCCGACCGCGGTAGGCCTGGAAGGACACCAGCGGGTCGCGCGAGTCACCGCGGGAGAGGAACTCACGGCGGAAGCGCTCACCGGCCTCGCGGTTCAGGCCCAGGTCGCCGTCGCGCGCGCCCTCGCCGTCGGTGCGGAACCACTGGGTGGTGTCGGCGTCCATGACCTCGCTCCAGATGTAGGCGTAGTAGGCCGCGGAGTAGCCACCGGCGAAGACGTGGTTGAAGTAGGTGGTGCGGTAGCGCGGCGGCACGAGGGCGTCATCGATACCGACGGCGGCCAGCGCCTCGTGCTCGAAGCCCTCCACCGCCTCGGGGTCGGTCGGCACCTGCTCGGGGGCAAGCGTGTGCCAGGCCTGGTCCAGCAGGGCCGCCCCCAGGTACTCGGTGGTGGCGTAGCCCTGGCCGAAGGATCCCTGGCTGCGCAGCTGCTCGACGAGCCCGGCAGGCATCGCTTCGCCGGTGTCGACATGGCGGGCGTAGGAGGCCAGGACCTGCGGGTGCAGGGCCCAGGACTCGTTGACCTGGCTGGGGAACTCCACGACGTCGCGAGGCACGTTGGTCCCCGAGGCCCCCGGCCACCGAGTATCCGCGAACAGACCGTGCAGGGCATGGCCGAACTCGTGGAAAGCGGTGATGACGTTGTCCCAGGTCAGCAGCGTGGGGCCGCTGTCCGGCTTGGTGAGGTTGAGGCAGTTGATGACCACGGGCTTGTTACCGGTCAGGTGCCCCTGGTCGACCAGGCTGTCCATCCAAGCCCCACCTTGCTTGCCGGTACGGGCGTAGTAATCGGCCACGAACAGGCCGAGCACCGGGGCCTCGGCGCCTGCCTCCCGCTCGGCCTCGCTCAGGGCCGCGGGATCACGGACCTCCCACACGCGCATATCCGGGTCATACATATGCGCCGCGAGGTCTGCCCGCTCGTGGAAGGTGATGCCGTACAGACGGTTGGCGGCGTAGAAGACACCGTTTTCCACCACATTGCCCAGCTCGAGGTAAGGGGCGAGGACGGCGTCGTCGACTCCGAAGCGCTCCTTGCGCTCGGCCTCCTCGTAGCGAGGCCAGTCAGCCGGACCGAAGCCCTCCCCTGGCACCGTCGCAGGATCGGCGGCCATACGTGCGGCGTAGACATCGGCGTCCCGGCGGGCGTTGGCCATGGCCGGCGGGACGAGCCGTGCAAGCATGTCGCTCACCGCCTGCGTGGTCCCGGCGGCAGACTCCGCCGCGATGATGGCGGCGTGGTGCTCGAAGCCCAGCAACTGCGCCCTCTCAGCGCGCAGGGCCACCTCGCGCAGGATGAGCGCGCGCGTGTCCGTCTCCCCTGACAGCCCACGGCTCATGGCCTTGTCCAGCAGCGCCACGCGCTCAGCGTGACTGTCCAGGCCCGCCAGCTCGGGAGTCGCGGTGTAGTTGGCGACCCCGGCCTCGTGCATCGCCTTGGCGATGAGGGTACCCACCCGGGTGCTCAGGGAGGTCAGCTCCGCGTTGATCTCGCGCAGACGCTCGGCCTCGGCGCCGGTCAGGGCCACGCCGTCGCGTTCAAAAGCCTCGACGGCCAGGCGGATGTAGCGGGCGGTCTCCTCGTCAATCTCCTCCCCGGCCGGATCCACCGGGGTGCGCCCAGCCGCCCGGGCGTCACTGACCAGCTCGTCCAGGGCCTTGAAACGCCGGTAGAGACGGGGGTCGAGGTCATAGGCGTCGCTGTGGGCCGCCAGTTCGGGTGCCAGGCGCTCCTCCAGCTTGTCGAGCTCGGGCGAATCGGTGGCTGAGGTGAGCGCGTACAGGACTCTCAGCGCCCGCTCCAGCAGGTCACCGGACAGCTCCAGGGCGGCCACGGTGTTGGCCACGGTCGGCTCATCGGGATCGGTGGCCACGGCCTCCCACTCGGCCCTCTGGTGAGCCATCCCCGCACGGATTGCAGGCTCAATGTCCTGCGTGCGCACAGCGACGAAGTCAGGCAGTCCCAGGTCCAGGGTCCAGGGCGCGGCGAAGGGGTTGGACTCGGGCAGCTGTGGGAGGCTGGTCTCACTCATGGCCCCATCGTGCCATGTCGACGGCGTCTCTTTCTTCACAATGGACGTCTTTTCATAGGCCGTTCGTCCCGTCTGGTCCTAGCCTGGTGGCACAGCTGCGCAGGTGGGAGCGCTTGTCCCACCAGACCTCGACCACAGGAGGGCCACGTATGAACGTTGCCGAACAGCTCGTCGCCCAGCTCGTGGATGCCGGCGTCCACCGGATCTACGGCATCGTTGGAGACTCCCTCAACCCCGTTGTCGACGCCGTGCGCAAGACCGGCGGCTCCGCCAAGGGCGGGATCGACTGGGTCCACGTGCGTCACGAGGAGGCTGCAGCCCTGGCGGCCGCTGCCGAGGCCCAACTGACCGGCAAGCTGGCGGTGTGCGCGGGCTCATGCGGACCGGGCAACCTCCACCTCATCAATGGCCTGTACGACGCTCAGCGCTCAGGCGCTCCGGTGCTCGCCATCGCCTCCCACATCCCCAGCGTCCAGATCGGTCAGTCCTACTTCCAGGAGACCCATCCGGACCGCCTGTTCACCGAGTGCTCGGTCTACTCCGAGCTCATCTCCTCCCCCAAGCAGGCCCCGCGCGTGGTCAACGCCGCCATCCGCCACGCCGTGGCGATGGAGGGCGTGGCCGTGGTCTCCCTGCCCGGTGACATCTCTGATGAGAAGGCCGTGGCGCCGACCCCCGTCTACGCCCCGGCGCGTCGCGCGGTCCTGGCCCCCAACCCGGTGGACGTGGAGGAGGTGGCTGCCCTGCTCAACAAGGCCAGCAAGGTCGCCATCTTCGCCGGCGCCGGAGTCAAGGGCGCCCATGACGAGGTCATCGCCCTGGCCGAGGCCCTCAAGGCCCCCATCGGCCACTCCCTGCGTGGCAAGGACTTCATCCAGTACGACAACCCCTACGACGTCGGCATGACGGGGCTGCTGGGCTACGGAGCCGCCGCCGAGGGCATGAAGGACGCCGACGTCCTGCTCCTGCTGGGCACGGACTTCCCCTACGACCAGTTCCTGCCCTCCACCCTGACCGTCCAGGTGGACAACCACGCCGAGAAGCTGGGCCGCCGTACCGACGTGTCCTACGCCGTCCACGCCGACGTCGTCCCCTTCATCGAGGCGATCCTGCCGCGGCTGAAGGGACGGCGCTCCGACCGCTTCCTCAAGGACCAGCTCAGGCGCCACGCCAAGATCATGAAGGCGCCCGTGGGCTCCTACACGCGCAGGGCGGAGAAGCTCAAGCCCATCCACCCTGAGTTCGCCGCCCACCTGCTCAACGAGGTGGCTGCCAAGGACGCGATCTTCACCGCAGACACCGGCATGTGCAACGTGTGGACGGCCCGCTACATCGACCCGCTGGGCAGCCGCCGTCTCATCGGCTCCTTCCTCCACGGCACGATGGCAAACGCCCTGCCCCACGCCATCGGCGCGCAGGTGGCCTACCCCCACCGCCAGGTCATCTCCGTCTCCGGTGACGGCGGCCTGTCCATGCTCATGGGTGAGCTCGTCACCGCCCGCATGCACAACCTGCCGGTCAAGGTCGTGGTCTTCAACAACTCCACCCTCGGCATGGTCAAGCTGGAGATGTTGGTCAACGGTCTGCCCGACTTCGGTACCGACGTCCACGACGTCAACTACGCCGAGGTCGCCAAGGCGATCGGCTTCCACGCCGAGCGCGTGGACGACCCGAAGAAGCTCAAGGGTGCCTTCGAGAAGGCCCTGGCCTTCGACGGCCCCGCGCTGGTGGAGGTCCTCACCGACCCCAACGCCCTCTCCCTGCCCCCGGAGATCAAGGGTGAGCAGCTCATCGGCTTCGCCACGGCCATGAGCAAGGTCGTCCTTAACCGTGGAGCCGGCGAGGTGGTCTCGATGGCGACGTCGAATATGCGCAACATCCCGCGCTTCTGACCCTTGCCTCGCTCGTGAGGGCCCTGGCACCGAGCGGTGTCAGGGCCCTCACTGCGTCGCAGGACATGACGACGACGGCGCTAGCGTCCTTCTGCCAGCGCCATCGGCAGCTCGCTCACGCCTGCGCGCAGGGTCGAGTAGCCACGGACCAGCTGCAGGTACTGGCTGAAGAAGTGCAGAGCGCAGACCACCGGCACGATGGCTAGGATCGACAGCACGGAGGTTAGCCGCCGAGGCACCCGATGGCGCTGAGCTGAGGTTCTGGGTCCTCGTCACGACCCGGTGAGAACCGTCACTCCCCTGGCCCCGCTCCTCCTCGGCGCAGGGCCTGCCGATACCAGCCCTCCCAGTCTCAGTCCTCCGCCAGGCCAAGTACCCCGGCCACGTCCGGCCTGAAGTACCCAGGACCCTTGAGGACCTTGCCGTCCTCACGGTAGATCGGCCTGCCATCAGCCCCGAGCTTGGACATGTTCGAGCGCTGCACCTCGCTGAGTACCGCCGCCAGGTCGATCCCGGTCTCCAGCGCCATGCCGTAGATGACGTAGACCAGGTCCGCCAGGGCGTCAGCCGTCTCGACGGTGTCCCGGGTGCCGTCATCGCAGGCCACCGCGCGGGCCACGCCCGCCTCGACCTCGCTACGGGCAGCCGGGCCGTAGACCGCGCCCATCAGCTCCCCGAACTCCTCGGCAATCAGGCTCATACGCATCTGCAGGCTGGCGCGGTCCAGGCTCGGCCCGTCGACCTGGACGGGCAGGCCGTAGACGTGGTGGAAGCGTCGCACCAGCGCCTCGGGATCGTCCCCCTCCCGTCGTCCGACGCCGTCGAGGGCGACCAGCGGCGTCGAGCCTCCCGCGGTGTGCGCGCTGCCGTGACCCCGTCCCGTAGGCTCCGACGACGCAGGCTCAGGCCCGTCCCAGGGCGCCCGAGGTTCGCGCGGGTCCCCGGCCAGCAGAGCGCCGACCCACTCGTCCATGACGCGGCCGCCCTTGACCGCCGCGGCGCGGCGCAGCCCCTCGCGCACGAAGCCCAGCCGCCACACTGCTCGCCAGGAGGCCCAGTTGGGTACCCCGTCGTCGATCCAGCAGGCCCAGCCCAGGCGGCGCAGGGCTAGCGGGCCGTCAGGGTCGAGGGCGAGGTCGATCACGGCTTCCAGGGCACGGTGCAGGGTCCCACGCCCACGAGCTTCGGGCGCGAGCCAGAAGCCGATGTCGCCGCAGCCCTCGCCGCACGAGGTGATGCCGAGCATCCCGACCAGGGTGGTCGCGCCGTCGTCCCCGACCTCGCGGACGGCCCACGTGGGAGACTCCCCGCTATCCCACCCCGGCCCCACGACGTCCTCGACAAAGCCGCGCGCGTCTGCCTCGGTGTAGGGCGAGGGGACAGTTGTCCAGCGCTGAAGCGCCGAGTCCTGGCAGATCTCAGTGATCCTCGGGACGTCAGCAGCCGCGGGGACCGACAGGACAAGAGCCAGCAGGGACCGACCGTGGTAGGTGGCTGCAGGGACAGAGATCTCGATGGGCTGCATGGTGCCACCCTAGCGCCCGAGGCTCAGGCCTCCGCCACTCCCTGGGCGCTGATGGCGTCCGAACGCCGACCTTTGCGCAGCACCGGCCAGCTGACCGCCATGATCGCGCCTCCGAGCAGGCCGTAGACCAGTGCCACCCAGGTACCGAAAGCGTCAGCGAACCAGCCCACGACCGGCGGCGAGACGAGCATGATGCAGCGTGCGAGCCAGGACACGATCGTCAGTCCCATCCCAGGGCGCAGCCCCGGGACGTCGTCGGCCGCCGCGAAGCCTACCGGCACGGCGACGGCGCACCCGGCCCCGGCCACGACCATGCCGATCATCGTGCCCACCGTGGAGTCCATCACCAGCGCCAGCCCCATGCCGGCCGCCACGAGGACTCCCCCACCGCCGATGACGGCGCGAGCCCCAAGGCGGTCAATGACCGCGTCCCCGAGCAGGCGTCCGACGATCATCGTCGTCTGAAGCGCGACCAGCCCCATGCCACGCATCGAGACAGGCGCTCCCTGCTCGGTCAGCAGCAGCGAGGACCAGTTGGCCGTCACGTCCTCCGGGAACATCGCGGCCGCGCACATGAGCCCCAGCACGACGATCACCACGACCGTGACCAGTCTCGAGGCGCGAGCCGTGACGAGGCCAGCGTCGTCCAGGTCCACCTCAGCAGGCGCGCTGGCCGAGCCGGCCGAGGGCGCTGAGACGGTCTCGCGGTCATCCGAGTCCGGGCCCTTGATGGTCCAGCGGCTGGCGGACATCGAGACCACGGTGAGGAGAACCAGCACGAGCAGCATGTGCAGGCGGATCCCCACCCCCCACCCGGCCATCGCCTGACCCAGGGTGGCGCCGACCACCGCGCCCAGGCTCCAGGCGGCGTGGAAGCTGGTGATGATCGACGAGCCCCAGCGGCGCTCGACCCGCAGACCATGGGCGTTCTGAGCCACGTCGACAATGGCGTCGGTGCCGCCGACCCAGGCCATGCACAGGGCGAACAGGATCCACGACCCTGAGCAGACTGCTCCCAGCAGGCCCAGACCAAGGACGATCATGCCTAGGCTCGCCACACGCGCCGAGGTGAAGCGGGTGATGAACCATGACGCCGCCAGTCCAGCCACCAGAGCACCGATGGAGTTGAACATGAGGGCCTGGCCAAAAGCCGCCTTGGTGATGCCCAGGTGCTCCAGCACCTCGGGATAGCGCGGGACAAGGTTGGAGAAGCCCAACCCGTTGGCAAAGAAGGTGAGGTAAACGGCGATCCTGGCCTTGACAAGGGCCGGAGCATGCGCGGGGCGGCCGGGATGCGACGTTGCGGCGCCCGGAGAAGCTAACGTCATGGGGAAGAACCTCAGGGGACGAAGATACAGAACGGAACACGGAGAATATAGCGCTAAACTGACCGAAAGGTCAGCGCCTCGCCACCGCCAACCGTTGCACAAGCCCCAAGGCGCGCGCTTGCGCCGTGGCGGCGTACATCCCCACCCGGACCCCGGCCCCATTGGTACGTGCCTCCCCCGATGCGTGCGTGCACGCGCCATTAGTACGTGCCCTAGCGCTCCCCTAGAGCCCGTTCCATTCGCCAAAGCACGCACCAGAACCCCAACCCACGCCACGACTCAAGCCCTGGTCAGACTGGTCTGCGTCGAGGCCAGGGCGGGCCATCCAGGCAGACAGCCGGGCCCGAGCACGAGGAAGGCCCCAGCCTTCCCGGCTGGGGCCTTCACTGCGGGTGTCCGAGGGGGGACTTGAACCCCCACGCCCGTTTAATAAGGCACTAGCACCTCAAGCTAGCGCGTCTACCTATTCCGCCACTCGGACTTTGTCATCGCGACCGCTCGGCGCGACGCAGAGAAATCTAGCACGGGCGGCCGCGGCGGGAGCAAATCGGCACCCGGTGCGGTGCATCACAGCGGCTCGACGCGAATCTGCGAGCCCATCGACACACTCTGTCCCGGCTCCAGCATGACGGCGCGCTCACGGATGAGGGCCGACTCCACGCAAACGAAGGTGGGCCACTCATCCTCGGCCAGGTCCACGTAGCCCTTCGAGCCCTGGCTCCAGGGGTTCCAGACCACGGCATGGGAGGCATCGACCCCGCTGACCACGATCCGGCGACCCGCGGCCGGGTCAGTGACCACCAGCGGCTGCTCGGCGGTATAGATGCGGTCAGTCGGTCCGGACAGCTGAAGAGTCCCGGCCTGCTCGTGGGCGCCACCGTGGACCATATCGAGGTAGGTCTGCCCGTCCAGCCCGTCAATACGCACGGCCGTCACGTCCCCCACGGCCAGGTAGTGGTGCAGCGCCGCCTCCACCTCCTGCGGGGCCGGCCCGGTGTTACGCACGGACAGACTCAGTCGCAGCGTCTCCTCGATGACGACCTCGTAGAGGAAGGCCAGGTTCTCGTGCTCCAGGCTCAGCAGCGCCCGGACGCCTGCCTGGGCCGTGGCCCCCACGCTGCGCAGCGTCCAGGCCATGGCGCGTACCCAGCCGTGCTTGGCCACCCGATCCCCCTGGGGCCCGGAGCCGAACCACGGCGAGCAGATTGGCACGCCGCCGCGGATGGCACGCACGCCGTCAAAAACCGCCTGGCGAGAGGTGAAGATCGCCTCCTTGCCTGCGCGCGGGCGCCAGGAGGTCAGCGTGGCTCCCTGCAGGTAGATCTCGCCGCTGCCGGCCGGGGCGTCAACGAGCAGGCGCTGCTGACCACCGCGTCCGGGACCCAATGCTGCGGTGCGAGGCAGGTGCAGGGACGCGGCCCCGCCGGTGTCATCCGAAGTGCTCATGGCTCAACGCTAGTAGAGTGGAGATCGTCCCGACAGCGACAGTGAGCAGTGATCTGAGCCGTGAACCTCCACGCACCCACGCCCGTGCCCCCGGTACCTGACCCGTCCAGCCCGCAGTCGGACCAGCTCGTCACCGCGGTCCTGCTTGATCTGGACGGCACGATCACGGACTCCGGCCCGGTCATCCTGGACGCGGTCGAGGCGTCCCTGACGGACCTCGGGCTGCCGGTAGGCGGCCGCGAGGAACTCATGAGCTTCATCGGCCCGCCGCTGACCGAGGGATTCCGTCTCCACGCCGGTCTGACGGGCCAGGACAACGCCCGCGCCGTCGCCCTCTACCGCCAGCACTACCGGCGCCACATGCACCAGGCCCCCCTCTACGACGGCGTGGCCCGCCTGCTCCAGCAGCTGACCGCGTGGCAGATCCCGGTATCCCTGGCCACCTCCAAGCGCGAGGACTACGCCGTCGAGATCCTTCAGCACGCCGGACTGGATCGGTCCTTCACGGCCTTTGCCGGTGCCGATCCCGCTGACCGCTACGGATCCAAGGAGGAGGTCGTCCGCCTGGCGCTGAAGCGCCTTGGGCAGGCGGGGGCTGACACCCGCCGCGTCATTCACGTGGGAGACCGGCGTCATGACGTCGACGGCGCTCATGCCGCCGGGCTGGAGTGCGTGGGCGTGCTGTGGGGCTACGGTGACGCCGAGGAGCTGGCTCAGGCGGACTGGCTTGTCCCGGACCCGGCTGCTCTCACCACGCTGGTGGGCCGGCTCATGGGCCGGCTTGCCGGCTGGCAGGGACAGGACTGAGATGGCTGACACCGAGTCTGTGACGAACGACGGCGAGCCTCGGCGCCGCCGCTCAGGTCTGGCCGCCGTGATGGTGCGGACACAGCGGCTTCTCCACCGGGGTATCGCTCGCGCCGAGGCCAGGCGCGCCGCCGACCGCGCCCAGGTCATGGGGCTGGACAGCTTCCCGGCCCGCCGCGGCGCCCGCGAGGCCGGCACGTCTGAGGAGACCGGCGGACAGACGGCACCGGTCGGGGTCTTGTCCAGCCTGCCCGGCTGGCTGGTGCGAGGAGGGATCGGCTCGTGGCTGGGGCTGGGCATCTTCCTGGTCGTCGCCCTGGTCTTCCTGGGGATCAGTCGTATCGTGCCCGTCTTCGTGGGCGTCTTCATCGCCCTGGTGGTCACCGCGATCCTGCACCCCCTGGTCACCTTCTTCGCCCGCGTCATGCCCCGCTACCCCGCGACCTTCCTCGCCCTGGCCACGACGGCAGCCTTCCTGGCCGCGTTGGTGTACTACGTCGTGTCCTCGGTCACGGACCAATGGAGCTCCCTGGCCGCCCAGTTCTCCACCGGCGTCAACACGATCCTCGACTTCGTCGAGCACGGCCCCCTGCCCATCCACTTCAGCCAGCAGGAAGTGGTCCAGACGATGCAAGGGCTGGTCAACCAGGGCCAGCGGTACGTGGAGTCCAACGCCACAAGCCTGGCCGGGGAGGTGCTGTCGAACGCAGGCACAGTGGTCAACGTCTTCGTGGTCCTGGCCCTGGCTGTTTTCACCTCGATCTTCCTGCTCGCCTCCGGCGGGCGGATGTGGCGATGGTTCCTCAATGAGCTGCCGGCGCACCTGCGCTCCCGCGTCCACCGTGCGGCGGGAGCAGGCTGGTACACCTTCGCCGGCTACGCCCGGGGCACCGTCATCCTGGCGCTGACTGACGCCGTCATGGCGGGAGTCTTCCTCCAGGTCGTCGGCGTGCCGCTGGCAGCCCCGCTGGCGGTGCTCGTGTTCATTGGCGCCTTCATCCCCATGATCGGCGCGCCGCTGGCCATGATCGTAGCCATGGTCGTGGCGCTGGCCTCCAAGGGCTTCGTAGCGATGGTGGTCGTCGGCCTGGGCGTGGCCGGGATCGGACAGATCGAGGGGCATATCCTTCAGCCCCTTATCATGGGCCGTCAGGTCTCCCTCCACCCGGTCGTGGTCGGTATCGCCGTGGCGGTGGGAACCTTCTCCGCCGGCCTGCTGGGAGCGGTGGTCGCGGTCCCGCTGGTGAGCGTGGCCTGGTCGGTCTACTCCGAGCTCCATGTCAAGGACGCACCCCTGGAAGGGAGCCTGCCCTCCTACAGCCCGGGCCGCGAGGGCTAGCACGCCACGCGATCAGGCCCAGTCCCGGCTGCCGGTACTGACCACCCCCTCCAGGCCCTGGAGCGACTGAGCACGCAGGGCCGTCACGCCGTCGGCGCTCTCGACGACCCCCCACACGACGACGGCGGTAGCCCGCCTACCCACGTGGCGGTACCGCTTCCACATGCCGGACGAGCAGATGACGTTGAGGAGCCCGGTCTCGTCCTCAATGTTGAGGAAGACGGTCCCGGCAGCCGTGTACGGACGCTGACGGTGAGTGACAACCCCAGCCACACGCACCTGTGCCCCGTTGCCCTGCTGACCGACGCGGACGACCTCGACGACGCCATCCTCGGCCAGCGCGGTGCGCAGGAAGGCCAGCGGGTGGGTCTCGGTCGACACCCCCGTCAGGCGCAGGTCCGCCACGTGACGCTCCTGGGCACTCATCTCCGGCAGGTCCGGAGCCCGGGACCCCACCGCCGTGCCCGGCAGCGGGGGCTGGCACCACGGTGTGCGGTCACCACCGGTGCGATGGCCCAGGTGCGGCCGACCGTGCTCATCGGCCAGCACGCCGGCCGACCACAGGGCCTGACGCCTGCTGACCCCGAGCGAGGCCAGTGCCCCGGCAGCGGCCAGGGTCTCCAGGTGCTTGCGCCCCAGGCGCACCCGACGAGCCAGGTCCGCCACGTCCCGGTAAGCGCCGTGAGACTGGCGCTCTGTCACGATCCTCTCCGCGAGCTCACGTCCTATGCCCTTGATCGGGGCCAGTCCCAGACGCACGGCGAGGTCACGGTGGGTGTCCAGGTGGGTCAGCGCCGTCGAGGCCTCCTCCCCCGCTCCACCCACGCACGCCTGGGACGGCGCGCCCGGGCGGACTGTCTCCACGCTCGCCTGGACCTCGGAGTGGCTCACGTCAGCGGCCAGGACCTGGACGCCATGGCGGCGCGCGTCCGCCACCAGGGTCTGAGGAGACCAGAAACCCATGGGCTGGGCCGCTAGGACCCCGGCGTAGAAGTCCTCGGGACGACGCACCTTGAGCCAGGCCGAGGCGTAGACCAGATAGGCGAAGGAGAAGGCGTGAGACTCGGGGAAGCCGAAGTCAGCGAAGGCCCGCAGCTTGTCAAAGACGAGCTCCGCCGTGCCCTGGCTGATGCCTCGCTCCTTCATCCCCTCCACCAGCCTCAGGTGCAAGGCCTCCATGCGCTCCACCGAGCGCTTGGCCCCCATAGCCTGACGCAGCGCGTCCGCCTCGACGGGGCTGAAGCCGGCAGCGTCGACGGCGATCTGCATGAGCTGTTCCTGAAAGAGCGGCACGCCCAGGGTCTTCTCCAGCGCCGGTCGCAGCAGGTCGTGGAGATAGTCCGGCTCCTCCCGCCCCAGCCTGCGACGGATGTAGGGATTGACAGCATCTCCCTGGATCGGGCCGGGGCGGATGAGGGCGACCTCGACGACGATGTCATAGAACACCCGAGGCCGCAGACGTGGCAGGGTCGCCATCTGAGCGCGTGACTCCACCTGGAAGACCCCGATCGTGTCCGCCGCCTGCAGCAGCCGGTAGACCGCCGGGTCCTCCTCCGGCAGGGTGTGCAGCCCCCAGGGCCTGCCTACCTGGGCCGGGCGCAGGATCCCATCCCCCTGCCTGCTGGTGAGGTCCGGAACCTTCTCCCCACGATCCCCCAGGCTTGTGAAGGCCAGGCGCAGCGCGGTGAGCATCCCCAGCCCCAGCAGGTCGAACTTGACCAGACCAGCGGCCGCGCAGTCGTCCTTGTCCCACTGCAGGACGCTGCGTCCCTCCATCGCCGCCCAGCGCACCGGGCACACCTCGGTCACGGGCTGGGCAGCCAGCACCATGCCGCCGGAGTGGACCCCGAGATGGCGAGGCAGACGCAGCAGACGGTCAGCGACGTCGAGCACCTGTTCGGGGACCGCGTCCTCGCGGGCCTGTCCGTCCTGCTCACGTGACCACCCGTGCTCGATGGACCGGGCCCAGGCGTCCTGGAGCCCTGCGGGGTAGCCCAGGGCACGGGCGGCGTCGCGGACGGCGGAGCGAGGACGGTAGGAGATGACGTTGGCGACCTGGGCCGCGCGATGGCGGCCGTAGCGGGTGTAGACGTGCTGGATGACCTCTTCGCGCCGGCAGGCCTCGATGTCAAGGTCGATGTCCGGGTAGCCGGCGCGCCCGGGTGACAGGAAGCGCTCGAAGAGCATCTTGTGGCGCACCGCGTCCACCGCCGTGATCCCCAGGGCGTAGCAGACGGCGGAGTTCGCCGCCGACCCGCGCCCCTGGCACAAGATGCCTGACTCCTCGCAGAACTCCACGATGGAGCGCACGATGAGGAAGTAACCAGGAAACCCGAGGGACTCGATGACCTCCAGCTCGTGGTCGAGCACCTGCCAGGCGTGCGGATCCTGTTCACGCGTGCCGTAACGCAACAGTGCCCCTTGGCGCGTCAGCTCGCGCAACCAGCTGGCCGGGGTGTGGCCGGGAGGGACCTGCGCAGCGGGCAGGTCAGGGGCAACGAGAGCGAGGTCAAAGGCGAGGTCGGCAGCAAGCTCCGCCGTCACCCCCACCGCCTGCGGAGCCCGGCGGTGCAGACGCGCCATCTCCGCCCCGCTGCGCAGCCAGCGGCCGATCGCCGGCAGGTGACCACGCGCCCCCTCCAGGTCCGTCCCCAGCCGCGTGGCGGTCAGGACGTCAGCCAGGCGCGAGTCGGCAGGCCTGGCGCAGCGCACGGCACCGGTGGCCAGCACAGGCAGACGGTGCGAGGCAGCCAGCCGGGTCAGCATCCGGGTCAGGGCAGCGTCAGTCGGCCCGCCGTTGAGGGTGATCTCGACGGCGACGCCGTCCGCCCCCAGGAGCTCAACCATCCGGCCCAGGCAGATGTCAGCAGCCTGGGTGTCCCAGGTGTGGGGACGAGCGGGGTCCCCCAGGGCACGTCGCAGCGGGCCCCGAGCCGTCCCGGTCAGGACCAGGCAGGACGAGGGCGCCGCCATCCCTGTCCCACCCCGCAGCGCCTGGGCAAGGTCCTCCAGCCGGTGCGCCGGCTCCTGGCGCCGTCCCGCCTGCAGATTGTGCTGGGAGATAGCGCTGACCAGGTGGCGATAGCCCTCGGGGCTGCGAGCCAGCACCGGCAGGTGGGCGCCGTCGGACATCGTCAGCTCGGTGCCGTGGACCGTCGGCAGGCCGAGGGCACGCCCAGCCTGGGCGTGACGCACGATCCCCGGCATCCCGTCATGGTCCGTCAGGGCCAGGGCCGTCAGGCCGAGCTCGGCCGCCGCGGCAGCGAGGTCCTCGGGCTCGTTGGCACCGTCGAGGAAGGAGTAGGCCGAGTGCGCGTGCAGCTCGGCATAGCTGGATTCGAACACTTGTACACACTAGCGGGAGGGTGCGACAGCATGATCGACGTCTCGGCGCCCCGCCCTCCGGCAGCAAACGCGCATCACACCACACCGCCACCACCACCTCCAGGCATGAGGCCGCCGCCCGAGCCCGCTACGGTAGTCCCCGCACCGTACGGCACGTGCCCGCACCGCCGTCGGCATCTTGTCCCCAACCATGAGGCCCCCATGTCCAACCAGCCTGCCTCCACACCTGCGGCTCCCGCATCCCCCGACGCCACCACCAGCGAGGGGCTGCGTCGCTCCCTGCGATCGCGCCACCTGACGATGATCGCGATCGGTGGCGCGATCGGGACCGGGCTGTTCGTGGCCTCAGGCGCCACCATCTCCCAGGCCGGCCCGGGCGGGGCACTGGTGGCCTACGGGACGGTGGGCATCATGGTGTGGCTCATCATGCAGTCCCTGGGCGAGATGGCGGCCTACCTGCCCGTGGCCGGCTCCTTCGGCGAGTACGGCACCCGTTTCGTCTCCCCCTCCTTCGGCTTCGCCATCGGCTGGAACTACTGGTTCAACTGGGCGATCACCGTGGCCGCCGAGCTCGTGGCCGCCGCGCTGGTGATGAAGTACTGGTTCCCCCACACCCCCTCGATTGTGTGGTCAGCGCTCTTCCTGCTCGTGCTCTTCGTCCTCAACGCCCTGTCCGCACGCGCCTACGGTGAGGGCGAGTTCTGGTTCGCGGCGATCAAGGTCACTGCTGTCATCGTCTTCCTCGTGCTGGGCGTGCTCATGATCGCCGGCATCATCGGGGACTCTCCCGGCACGGCGGCCTGGACCGACGGCGCAGCACCCTTTGTGGGAGGGCCGGAGGGCATCCTCATCGTCCTGCTCGTAGCCGGATACTCCTTCCAAGGCACCGAGCTCATCGGCACCGCGGCGGGAGAGGCCGAGCACCCTGAGACCACGATCCCGCGCGCCATCCGGACGATCTTCTGGCGCATCCTGCTGTTCTACATCGGCGCCATCGCGGTGATCGGCTTCCTCATTCCCTACACCGACCCGAACCTGCTGTCCTCCTCGGAGTCCAACGTCGCCGTCAGCCCCTTCACCCTGGTCTTCTCCAAGGCCGGAATCCTGGGGGCAGCGAGCATCATGAACGCCATCATCCTCACCTCCGTACTTTCTGCCGGGACCTCGGGCCTGTACGCCTCCACCCGCATGCTCTTCGCCCTGGCAGAGAACGGCCAGGCTCCCCAGTTCCTCAAGAAGCTCTCTCGCCACCAGGTGCCGATGAACGCCCTCGTGGCCACCACCCTGGTGGGGCTGGCCGGCTTCATCACCTCACTCGTGGGCGACGGACGCGCCTACGAGTTCCTGCTCACCGTCTCGGCGCTGGCCGGCTTCATCACCTGGGCTGGGATCTCCTGGTGCCACTGGAAGTTCCGTGCCGCCTTCAAGGCGCAGGGCCACAGCCTGGACGATCTGCCCTACCGGGCGCGCTTCTTCCCCGCCGGAGCCGTGGTCGCGCTCGTGGCGTGCCTGGCGATCATCGCCGGCCAGGCTTACGAGCCCATGATCTCAGGAGCCTCCCTGAGCGAGATCCTGCTGCCCTATATCGGGATCCCGGTCTTCTTCGCCCTGTGGTGGGGTCACAAGCTCATCACCAAGGCCCCCGCCGTCGAGCCGGCGACGGCGGACCTAGGCCGACGCTGACAGGCTGCCGCCGGCCTCCAGGTAGCACTTCCCGCACAGGGACTCGTAGGTGACATCCACGCCGTCGATGGCAATCTGGTCACCGTCGAAGACGAAGCGCTGGCCCACCTTGCGGGCGTTGAAGATGGCCTTGCGCCCGCAGCGGCAGATGGTCTTGAGCTCCTCCAGGGAGTGGGCCACCTCCATCAGGCGGCGCGATCCGGGGAAGCTCACCGTGCGGAAGTCGGTGCGGATGCCGTAGGCCAGGACCGGCAGGTCATCGATGAGGACGAGCTCTAGGAGCTGGTCCACCTGCAGCGGGGTGAGGAACTGGGCCTCGTCCACCAGGACGCAGTCCACGCCCTCGCGGGCCGTGGCCCGAGGCTGGCTGGCCCGCTCCCCCAGGGCCGCGCGGCGCACCAGGACGCGTAGGTCGTCCTCGGGCGAGACGAGCAGGTCCACACGCCGGCGCACCCCCAGGCGGGAGACCACGGTGTCATCCCCCTTGATGTCAACACCGGCCTTAATGAGAAGGACCTTCTGGTCACGCTCCTCGTAGTTGTAGGCGGTCTGGAGCAGTCCTGTGGTCTTGCCCGAGTTCATCGCGCCGTAGCGGAAGTAGAGCTTGGCCATGGGTGTCCTTGTCCGTCTTGGTGGGCGCTGTCAGGTGTGCCGCTCGGCACCGGGAGGGATGCTACCTGGTGCCGCTCCCGTCCTAGGTCGGCGTCAACCACGCGTCCAGACCCCTTCCAGGAAGGTCCTTAAGATCTAGGGCCATGACGCCTGCGCCACCTTCTCAGAGCATCTCGACCACGCCGTCGGCGGGTGCGGACCGGCTGATGGCGCACACCGCCTCCCCGGTCCAGGGACCTGCCGCCCAGCGCTCGCGCTGGCTGGCTCCGGCGCTTGGCCTTGGCGCCCTGACGGCGCTGATCGCCTTCGCGGTCCTGGCCGACGGCGCGATGGAGGGCGATGACCTGTCCGCCTACGACCCCTCGGTCACGAGCTGGATGGTGGCCTGGCGCCGGGGATGGTTGACCGGTGCCGCCTGGGTCGCTACGCACCTGGGAGGGGCGATGAGCCTGGCAGTCATCACGCTCGTGGCCGCTGTCCTCTTCCTACGAGCAGGTCGGCTCCGCCACGCCGCGGTGCTCGTGGCGGCCATGATCAGTTCGTCCGTGGTCACTGTCATGCTCAAGCTCATCTTTGCCCGTGAGCGCCCTTCCATCGACCTGCTGCTGGGAGATCCGGCGTCCACCTTCTCCTTTCCCTCCGGCCACTCCTTCAACACGGCGGTCCTGGTGGGGACACTGGCAGGCTTCGTGGTCTTCTCAGGCGCTTCCAGGCGCTGGAAGGTCCTGGCCGCGCTCGCTGCGATCGGAGCGGCCGGCGCCGTGGGGCTCTCACGCGTCTACCTCGCCTATCACTGGCTCACTGACGTCCTGGCCGGCTGGTCGCTGGCAGTGGCCTGGCTGTGCCTGGCCGCGCTGATCGTGCTCGGCTGGAGACGCTTCAGCACCCGTCAGCACGCCTAGCAGTACACCCCGTCAACCCACCACCGCCCGGCGCGGACCAGGAGCAGCGCCGGCCCTTGCTCCGTCAGCACCTGGAGGTAAGCACGCCGCGAGGGCCCCTGCTGCCGCCACCACCCCTCATCCACCGGCCACGGCCCCGCCCAGGCGCGTACCTGTACCCCCTGCCTCAGGTCCACGCCCTCGGCGCCCAGGAGACCTGTCACCGTCACTCTGTGCGGATCAGAGCCGAGCTGACCCTGGGCATCAACCTCCACCTCCTTGCCCTGCGCGTCACGCAGCTGGGCAGGGACAGGTGTGGCCGGCACCAGCGCAGGCGAGGGAGAGGGCAGCGCCCCTTCCCACGCTCCTTCCCGAGCGGGCCCCGTCAGGTCCTCACCTCCCTGCCCTGCACCGGTCACCTCCTCGCCCCAGGTCATCAGCACCCCTCGCGAGCGCGGGTCGCGGCCCGGCACCACGACGGGCAGCCGAACCTCACCAGCCCCGAGCAGGGACTCCACCCGCTGTGCTGCACGGTAGGCGCGTCGTCGTACCTGTTCATCTGGGCCGGCCCACAGGCCCGTCTGCGCGCTGCCGGCAGCACTGAGCTCCATCGCCGTCAGACTGAGGCGGACCAGCGCACTGGCCGGCGGCTGACCGGCACGCCCCGCCAGCCAGCCCTCCAGCTGCCAACGCACCCGGTCCCTCAGCTCAGCACTGGTCGGTGCCGACTCCAGCATCCAGAAACGGGACAAGTCACTGCCGTCCTCGCACCCCGCCTCGACCCGGAGGCGCCCAGCCACCATGCCCCGTCGCAGCAGCTGTGCGACCAGCTCCTCAGCCAGGTGACGCGCGGCAAAGGCCGCGGCGTCCGCTCGCGCGACGGGTGGGTCCAGCTCGGCAACAACCTCAACGTCCGTCTCAGGGCGGCTGCTGCGCGGCAGGATCCAGGCCCTGCCGCTAGCCAGGCGGTGAGCGCGCTGCCCCATCGGCCCAAAGCGCGCCGTAACATCAGCCTCCGGTACCTGGGCGAGGTCACCAAGACGGCGAAGCCCCAGGCGGGTCAGGGTCTCGATCAGGTCCTTCATCTGCTCGCGCTCACGCCGAGTCGCCAGCGCCACCAGGACTGAGGAGACTGGCCAGGGTGAGAGAAACTCGGCCGTCTGCCCAGCGGGAACGATCACACCGCGCCGAGCCGCCAGGATGCAGGCCAGGAGTGAGTCAGCGATGCCGACCAGGCACTCGACCCCCGTCTCCCGGGCCACCGCCTCAACCAGCGACTCCGCCACCTCCTCCTCGCTGCCCAGCCATCGCGCAGGCCCACGCGCCCCAGACAGGGCGAGCCCGGGCCGGGCGACGACGGGATCGGCCAGGACGGTGGACAGCGCCTGCATCACGCGCTCGAAGCTGCGGGCTTCCCTCTCCGGCTGGGCAGGAAGCACCGTCAGCTCAGGACACAAGGACCGAGCCCGGCGCAGACGCATCCCGGTCCTCACTCCTGCCGACCGCGCTCGGGGCGAGGCCGCCACGACCCCGTGCCCACCCACGACGGCCACCGGGACCAGCGCCGGGTCCGTCAGCACCCCCGGGCTGCGTTGCGCCTCCAGCCCCAGTGCAGCCACCGGCCAGTCCGGCACCCACACGGCGATGAGGCGTGCACAGGCCTCCTCCCGGCTCACTGCGCCCCTCCCTCGATCACGGTGAGAGCAGGACGAGGCTGCGCCGCGGGCTCATGGGCCCCGCGCACCGTCTCCTCCTCCAGGACACGCAGTCCCTGGGCATCAAGACGAAGGCTCGTCAGGGCCCCGCTGCGAGGGTCACGCACCTGCCACTCCTGGCCGACGAGGTACCCTGCGGGCATCTCCTGGACGCCAGGAGACTGCTCCCCCAGGACATGGAGGACGCCCCCGGTGTCATAGTCCGTCACGCGCGCCTGCACGCGTCGTACACCGTCCCAGGCCTCCTGAAGCAGCACCAGGACGCCCCGCTCGCGCGCACGAGCCTGCACAGAGCGCCGGACACCGTGACTGAGGCCTGAGGCGACCGTGGAGGTCAGGACCACGACCTCGACGCCGTCGACCAGGGCGCCGACGACCCCGGGCAGGAGGGTGGCACGCGAGCGCGCGTCCCTCCCACTGAGCGGAACCACCAGGGTCCGCGCCAGGTCCAGGCCCGCCTCGGCAGCAGCACACCATCCCACATCCTGCCCTCCGACGACGGCGCACCAGCCGTGCGTCGACTGCCTCCTGGCGGCCAGCGCCAGCAGGAGCCACAGGGAGCCGCTGAGGGCGAGCACCCCGCTCCACCCGGAGTCAAGGTCACGCTCCAGCACCTGCCAGGCACCGAGCGAGGCAGCCTCTGGCAAGGAGGCGGAAGCCGGCGCCGAGGCTCGGGCCGCGGCGCGACGCAGCTCCCCGTGCCCCGTCCCTCTCACGCCAGCACGCTGCTCGGCGCGGAGCAAAGCCTCACGCGCCCGTGCCAGACGCTGCTGCGCCCCCGCGCGCTGGCTGGCTTCGCTCATCTCACGCTCCTCTCATCTCGAACACATGTACACTCGCGACTGGAGGAAGAGTAGCGCGGAGCACTGACAGAAAAAACCGTCCCCAGACTTCACTCAGGTTTCTGTCACAGCCTCCGTCTACAGTGACCCTGTCCGGTCTGGACCTGCCCCGCGCGAGAGTCCAGCCCTCGTCGTCAGCGCCCGTTCCAGCCGCCCAGGAGGTTCCCGTGACAGCAGACCTCAGCCGTCGTCGTCCCCCGTTCCCTTATGACCACCTGCCAAGGGTCACGAGCTTCTCCCTGGCCTCTGACGACCTTCGCGAAGGAGAGGAGATGGACCTGCGCCTGACCGCGATCGGCGACAACATCTCCCCCGAGCTGCACTGGTCCGGCGCACCGCAGGGCACCCGTTCCTTCGTCGTCTCCTGCTTCGATCCCGATGCCCCCAGCCCTGCCGGCTTCTGGCACTGGACCATCGTTGACCTGGACGCCAGCGTCACCTGCCTACCTCAAGGCACCGGCGAGTCTGACCTCCAGCTCGACGGCGCCGCCTTCCACGTCCGTAACGACGCCGGCACTCACGCCTGGTCCGGTCCCTATCCCCCGGCCGGGGACGGCTCCCACCGCTACGTCTTCGCCGTCCACGCCCTGGACGTGGACACCCTGGGGCTGGATGACGAGGCCTCGGCCTCCGCCGTCGCCTGCCAGGTCTCGCACCACAGCCTGGCTCGCGCCGTCCTGACCGCCACCTACACCGTCGCCGGCAGCCCACAGGCCGCCACCTTCCTGGAGGGAGAGCTGTGAGCACACCCCGACGTCGCAGTGAGGCCTCCGCCTCCTCCCGCTCCACCACCCGCTCCGCCTCGCAGACCACCCGTGCCTCGCGCGGCCGCCACCAGCGCCGTCACCTCGCACTCGTCACCGGCGCGACCTCCGGCATCGGCCTGGCCGTGGCACGCGACCTGTCACGTGACCACGACCTCGTCCTGCTCGCACGCAGCCAGGCCGACCTGACCGAGCTGGCCACGGTGCTGTCTGAGGAGAACGACACCAAGGTGCGGACCCTGGCCGTGGACCTGACCGACGACGCCGCGCTGGCCCAGGCCGTCACCGAGCTGGACGCTCAGAGCCTGGACGTGCTCGTCCACTGCGCCGGCGTCGAGCACGCCGGCCCCATCGCGCAGGCCGATCCGGCCCGGTGGCGTCAGGTCCTCGACCTCAACCTGGTCAGCGTCGCCCACCTGACCAGCCTGCTGCTGCCGGCGCTGCACGCCGCCCGGGGCCTGGTGGTCATGATGAACTCGGGTGCCGGACTGCACACATGGCCCGAGCAGGCCCTGTACTGCGCCTCCAAGCAGGGCCTGACGGCTCTGGCCGAGGCGCTGCGTGAGGAGGAGCGCGGCTCGGTCCGTGTCACCACGATCTACCCGGGCCGGGTCGACACCCCGATGCAGAGGCGGATCCAGAAGAGCAAAGGCGCCAGGTACCGGGCCAAGGACCACATGGCGGCCACCTCGGTCGCCGCTGCCGTGCGACTTGCCGTGGACACTGCGCTGGACGCCAGCATCGAGGACCTGTCGATCCGCCCCGCCGGCATGCTCTAAAGGCTCAGCGTCTCAGCCTGATTCAGCGTCTCAGCCACGCTCAGTCAGAACCACTCAGCACCCGCCGGGAAACCCTAGGCAGCGCCAGGCCTCGTACAGGCCCACCGCCGCGGAGTTGGCCAGGTTGAGGGAGCGATTGCCTTCCATCATCGGGATCCGCACCCGCCCACTGACCCGAGGGTCCTCCATGATCTCCTCGGGCAGGCCGGTGGGCTCGGGACCGAACAGCAACGCGTCGTCTCCCCGCCACTCCACCTCGGTGTACAGCTGCGAGGTGTGGGCGGTGAAGGCGAAGATCCGGCCCGGCACCTGCTCCAGGCACTCCTGCCAGCTGGCGTGCACCCGCGTGTTGGCCAGATCGTGGTAGTCCAGGCCGGCGCGGCGCAGCTTGGCGTCGTCCATGTCGAACAGCGGGTCCACCAGGTGCAGCATCGAGCCGGTGTTGGCAGACAGGCGGATCGCCGCTCCAGAGTTGCCAGGGATACGGGGCTCAAAGAAGATCACGTGCAGCACGTGGCACATCCTGCCACGTGCTGCACGTGCGTGTTCTCCGCCGCCTTCACGCTCAGTAGCTGAGAAGGCTGGGAGCCCGGCCTCAGCCCAGGGAGTCCAGGACGATATTGAGCCCCTCGCTCATCGTGGGGTGGGTGATGACGGCGTCGCGCAGCTGCTGCCAGCGCAGGCCTGCGAGCATCGCCATCTGGACGCTGGTGATGACCTCGCTGGCCTCGGCGCCGATCACCGCCGCACCGAGGATCTCATCAGTCGTGGCGTCCACGATCACCTTGTAGAAACCCTCGGTACGCCCCAGGGTCTTGGCACGCGGCACCGCCGCGGTGGGGGTCTTGGCCACCCGGATCTCATGACCAGCCTGGCGAGCCTCGGCCTCGGTGAGCCCCACGTGCCCCAGCTCGGGCGTGGTGAAGACCGCCCAAGGGATGAGCCGACCCGCCGTGGAGGCCTCCTTCCCGGCAAAGAGGTCACGAAGGACGCGGAAGTCGGACCAGGAGGCGTGAGTGAACTGTGCGGTGCCCGCCACGTCGCCGGCGGCATAGACGCCCTCGGCGCTCGTACGCAGGTGGTCGTCCACCTTGACAAAGCCCCGCTCGGTCAGCTCGACCCCGGCAGCCTCCAGCCCCAGGCCGTCGGTGACAGGCCGGCGTCCCAGCGCCACGAGCAGGTGGGAGCCGGTGGCCTCACGCCCGTCCTGCGTGTGCACGACGACGGCGCGTGCGCCCTCCCGTCCACCCTGGACGCGCTTGACGCGGGCGCCGGTGAGGATCTCCACCCCCAGCGCCTCCAGCCCCGAGGCCACCATGGCGGCAACATCCTCGTCCTCACGGTCCAGGATGTGCTCGCCAGCGTGGACGAGGGTGACCGGAACGCCCAGCAGCCCCATGAGGGAGGCCATCTCGACGCCGATGACGCCGCCGCCCACGATCAGCAGGTGGCTGGGTAGCTCCGGCAACGTCAGCAGATCCTCACTGGTCCAGAACGGAGTCTCAGCCAGGCCCTCGATCAGTGGGACGGCTGGGGTGGTCCCGGTGTTGATCAGCACCCTGCGGCCCCGTACCCGGCGCGTGGCGCCGTCAGAGACCTCGATCTCCACCGTGCGCGGCGCCACGAAACGGGCCGTACCGAGCACGAAGTCCATACCGGAGGAGGGGAAGAGCGTGTCCCGGTGGGCAGCGACCATGCCGCCGACCATGCCCTCCTTACGCTCACGCAGAGCCGCTAGGCTCACCCGCGCCTGGGCCAGGGCCTCGGCGCCGCCGGCGCTCTCCGGCAGGCTGACCCCGTAGGCCGCCGAGCCCTGGACCTCGCGAAGCACCCGCGCCGAGGAGATGAGGGTCTTGGTGGGGATGCAGGCAACGTTGATGCACGTGCCACCGATCTTGTCCCGTTCCACCATGACAACGCTCTCGCCGCCCTTGGCCCGGGCCATGGCCAGGGACTTACCGGCCTTCCCGCCTCCCACCACGAGCAGGTCGACCTCCTCGGTGCGTACCTGCTCCTGCTCAGGACTGCGCGTGCTCATGACCTACTCCTCCTTGGCACGCGAGCGCGAGGGCTCGCGATGGGTCGACTGACGTGTGTGCGCGCCAACCATGGTGCCATGCGTTTCATTCCCTGGCCCCCGTCCTGGAGGGCGGACCGACGCTCCTAGACTGCCGCCAGCCCGCCCTGCCTACCTGACCGGGACGGCCCGCGACAAGGAGATCCTCATGAGTAACGAGCGACGTGACCCTGCTCTCGTCCTAGGAGAGGAGATCGGCTGGCTGCGCGCGCTGGACCACCCCGAGCTGCTCGCCTCCCCCGTGGCCGAGGCCCTCCAGGCCCTGGAGCACACCCACCCCGACCTGGCTGACCAGGCGCGCGTGTGCGCCATCGACCCCTCCCTCAGCGACACCGACGCCCTCAACGAGCACTTCCGCCTCGATCCTGACGCTACCGGCAACTGCGTCCTCGTGGCCGGCAAGCGCGCCGGCGAGCGCCGCGTGGCCGCCTGCGTCGTGCGGGCCAGCGACTTCGCCGATGTCAACCACGTGGTCAAGAAGCTGCTGGACGTCCATAAGGCCTCCTTCCTGCCCATGGAGCAGGCGGTGGAGCTCTCCGGCATGGAGTACGGCGGCATCACGCCAGTGGGCTTGCCTACCTCCTGGCGCCTGCTCGTGGACGCTCAGGTGGCTGCACGCCAGACGGTGCTCATCGGCTCAGGCGTCAGGGCCTCCAAGCTCCTGGTTCCCGGCGCGCTCCTGGCGGCCCTGGAGACGGCGGAGGTCATCCAGGGCCTGGGGATCGCCCCTCGCTGAGGCTTACCGCCCGCTCGCCAGGCCGCGCAGCACGTACTGCAAGATGCCGCCGTTGCGGAAGTAGTCCGCCTCACCGGGGGTATCGATACGCACGACGGCGTCGAACTCCACGCTGTCCCCCTCGCCCTTGTCTGCCCTGACCGTCACGGTCCTGGGGGTCACGCCGTCGTTGAGCGCCGTGAGCCCCGTGACGCTGAAGGTCTCCCTGCCGTCCAGCCCGAGGCTCTCGGCGCTCTCGCCAGCCGGGTACTGCAGCGGGACCACGCCCATGCCGATGAGGTTGGAGCGGTGGATACGCTCGAAAGACTCAGCGATCACCGCCTTGACCCCCAGCAGCGAGGTCCCCTTGGCTGCCCAGTCACGCGAGGAGCCTGAGCCATACTCCTTACCGCCGAGCACCACCAACGGGATCCCGGCCGCCTGGTAGGCCTGGGAGGCGTCGAAGATCGACTCCTGCTCGCCAGTGAGGAAGTTGCGGGTGTAGCCGCCCTCAACGCCGTCGAGCAACTGGTTGCGCAGGCGGATGTTGGCAAAGGTGCCGCGGATCATGACCTCGTGGTTGCCGCGGCGCGAGCCGTAGGAGTTGAAGTCCTTGCGCTCGACCCCGTGAGCGGCCAGGTAGCGCCCGGCAGGCGAGTCGGCCTTGATCGCACCGGCAGGTGAGATGTGGTCCGTGGTCACCGAGTCGCCCAGCTTGGCCAGCGCCCGGGCTCCCTCAATGTCCTCCACCGGGGTCAGCTCCATCGTGAGTCCCTCGAAGAAGGGCGCCTTGCGCACGTAGGTGGAGTCCTCGTCCCAGGCGAAGGTCTGTCCCTCCGGCGTGTCCAGGCTGCGCCAGCGCTCGTCGCCGGCGAAGACGTCGGCGTAGTCGGAGGTGAACATCTCGCGGTCAATCGTGGCGTCGATGGTGGCCTGGACCTCGGCGGGGTCCGGCCAGATGTCGGCGAGGAAGACGTCCTGGCCCTCGCCGTCCTGGCCAAGCGGCTGGGTGGCAAAGTCAAAGTCCATCGTCCCGGCCAGCGCGTAAGCGATGACCAGCGGCGGGGAGGCCAGGTAGTTCATCTTGACGTCAGGGTTGATCCGCCCCTCGAAGTTGCGGTTGCCCGAGAGCACCGAGACCACGGCGAGATCGGCGTCCTGCACCGCCTGGGAGACCTCAGCGGGCAGAGGCCCGGAGTTGCCGATGCAGGTGGCACAGCCGTAGCCCACCACGTTGAAACCCAGCTCGTTGAGCGCCGGCCACAGCCCGGCCTTGGCGTAGTAGTCCGTGACCACCTGGGAGCCCGGCGCCGTCGAGGTCTTGACCCACGGCTTGCTCCGCAGGCCCTTGGCCACCGCGTTGCGCGCCAGCAGGCCGGCCGCCACCATGACCGAGGGGTTGGAGGTGTTGGTGCACGAGGTGATCGAGGCGATCGCGACGTGCCCGTGGTCGAGCTCGGTGCTAGTGCCGTCGGCCAGAGTCACCGGCGTGGGCTTGTGGGGGGCGTCGGCGTAGGTCGGCAGTGCCTGCTCGAAGGCCTCCTTGGCCCGGGACAGCTCGATGCGGTCCTGGGGACGCTTGGGGCCGGCGATCGAGGGCACCACGGTCGACAGGTCGAGCTCGAGGTACTCGGAGTAGACCGGCTCGCGCGCAGGGTCGTGCCACAGGCCCTGGGCCTTGGTGTACTCCTCCACCAGCCGGACCTGGGACTCGTCACGGCCCGTGAGCCGCAGATAGTCCAGGGTGACCTCGTCAATGGGGAAGATAGCGGCGGTCGAGCCGAACTCCGGGCTCATGTTGCCGATCGTGGCGCGGTTGGCCAGCGGCACCGCCGCCACGCCCTCGCCGTAGAACTCGACGAACTTGCCTACGACGCCGTGCTGGCGCAGCATCTGGGTGATGGTGAGCACGACGTCGGTAGCCGTGGCTCCGGCCGGGATCTCACCGGTCAGACGGAAGCCGACCACGCGCGGGATGAGCATGGACACCGGCTGGCCCAGCATGGCGGCCTCGGCCTCGATTCCGCCCACGCCCCAGCCCAGCACGCCCAGGCCGTTGACCATGGTGGTGTGGGAGTCCGTACCCACGCAGGTGTCCGGGTAGGCCTGGAGGACCTGGCGGCCCTGCGGGTCGCTCACGGTACGTGTGAAGACCGTGCGCGCCAGGTACTCGATGTTGACCTGGTGGACGATCCCCGTGCCCGGCGGCACCACGCGGAAGTTGGACAGCGCCCCCTGGCCCCAGCGCAGGAACTGGTAGCGCTCGGAGTTGCGCTCGTACTCGCGCTCCTTGTTGCGCTCCAGCGAGCTCGCCAGGCCGAAGGAGTCGATCTGGACCGAGTGGTCGATGACCATCTCGGCCGGGGCCAGCGGGTTGATCACGCTCGGGTCCCCACCCAGCTCGGCCACGGCCTCACGCATGGTGGCCAGGTCCACGATGCAGGGCACGCCGGTGAAGTCCTGCATCACCACCCGCGCAGGCGTGAACTGGATCTCGGTGCTCGGCTCGGCGGCCGGGTCCCACTGCGCCAGCGCACGCACGTGGTCAGCGGTCACGTTGGCGCCGTCCTCAGTGCGCAGCACGTTCTCGGCCAGGACCTTGAGGGCGTAGGGAAGCCGCTCCAGGCCCTCGACGGCGTCCAGCCGGTAGATCTCGTAGCTCGTCCCGTCCACCTGGAGGGTCGAGCGGGAGTGGAAGGTGTCGAGACTCGTCATCGTCGCTCCTGTCACGCTGGTGAGGAGGCCGACGGCGGCGTCTGGCGGCGCCGTCGGCTCTCGGGCCACGACTCACGTTAGACGACGACGCGTCACATGGTGGGAATATGAGCGAAGCAAGCATCCAGGACTTCAGTCCCGATCAAGGACGATAAGGGTCTCGAAGTGGTGGGTGTGGGGGAACATGTCCAGCGCGCACATGCTGGCCAGGCTGTAGCCCCGCGCCAGCAGGGCCCCCAGGTCCCGGGCTGCCGCGGCCGGGTCACAGGCCACGAGCACCACACGCCTAGGACCCAGGTCCGCCACGGCCTCGACCACCGCCCGTCCCGCGCCCTTGCGTGGCGGGTCGAGGACGACGACGTCGGCCGCCTGGTCTCCCGCCTCGCCGAAGCCCCGGCCCAGCTCAGCCACCGAGGCCGGCGTCACCCGTCCGGCGAACAGGTGAGCACCCGGGAAGGCGTGCAGATTCCTCCTGGCGTCACGCACCGCCTGCTCGCTGCCCTCCAGGGAACGTACCTCGCCACCCAGGCTCGCCAGCGGCAGGGTGAACAGCCCGGCCCCCGAGTACAGCTCCAGGACCTTGAGCCCTTCGGCCCGCACGGCGCCAGGGCGGGAGGACGAGCCCTCCAGCGTCCCGGTCAGCGCGCCGCGCACCACCCGGTCCACCAGGACACCTGGAGCGTCGCGATGAACCTGCCAGAAGCCATCAGCGTGCACGCAGTAGCGCAGCTCGCCCAGCCGCAAGCCGGTGGCGTCAACGACCTCGTCCACACGCTTGCGACCAGTAGGCTTGCCACGGCTGGAGTAGACCTGCCCGTCAATCACCACCACCGGCTCTGCGCCACTGGGAGCCACCGCGCTCAGGCGGCCGGAACCACGCACCAGGTCTCGCCACCGCCGACGCTCGATCAGCCCCAGCTCCTGGATCTCGCGCACGGCCAGCGGCAGGGAGCTGACGGCCTTGACCTCGGCGGAGCGGAAGCCGTGCATACCGATCCGCCCGTCCGCCGTCGTCTCTAGGGACACGCGGGTGCGGGTGGCCGTACCGGCCCGCTCGCGCACGCGTTGATCCGCACTGGCCTCGGCCTCGCGCTCGCTGGGCATGGCCTCCACGGCCACGCTCGCTGGCCCGCTCCCCTGCCCGGTGAGCGCGGCGACGGCCTCGGCCACCTCCGGCCCGCCGATGCGACGCAGGCAGTCGGCCAGCACCCACCGTTTCCAGGTGCGCTGGGCAGGCAGGGCGACGTGGGACAGCTCCCTGCCACCGACTCCCTCGGCCCCGGCCTCCGCCCAGGCCGGGCGCACGCGATCGGGTGAGGCGGCCAGGACCTCCACCGTCTCCGCGCGCCAGGTCTTTGAGGTCTTCTGCGTCATGACGGCACGCACTGTCTCGCCGGGCAGGGCGTGACGCACGAAGACGACGTGCCCGTCAGGCTGCCCGACCGGACGGGCTACGCAGTGGCCGCCGTGGGCCGGTGCCCCGACGTCCAGCACCATCTCCTCGCGAGCAGTGGCCATCTCAGTTCTCCTGTCGTCGGGGGCTGGGAGTCGGGTCACTGGCTGGGGCCAGGCGTGTGGCCGCGGCGCGCCGCGCGGCGACGTCGGCGTCCGGGATCCCCGTGGGCACCGTGGCGCGGTGGCCGTGGTGGATCGAGGACTCCCCAGGCAGTCCGAGCTGCCAGGGTACCGAGGCCACGACGACTCCCGGGGTGAACAGCAGCGCTGTCTTGATACGCAGGGCCGTCTGGTTGTGCAGAACCTGCTCCCACCAGTGGCGTACGAGGTACTCGGGCAGGAAGACCACAACGAGGTCGCGCGGTGACTCACGCCGTACGTCACGGATGTAGCCGGTCAGCGGGCGGACGATGTCACGGAAGGGCGAGTCCAGGACGGTCAGCGGCACCGTGAGCTCAGCCTTCTCCCAGTCCGTGAGCAGCCGGTCGGCCCCGCCGTCACCGGTGTCCACGGTCACCGCCTCGATCGAGGTGGGGTGGGTGGACTGGGCGTAGGTGACCGCGCGCAGGGTGGCCTTATGCAGGCGGGAAGCCAGGACGACGGCGTGGACGTGGGCGGGCAGCACACGCGAGTCGTGCAGGTCAGTCACGGCCAGCTCAGAGGCGACGCGGGCGTAGTGCCCACGGATCGCGGTCATGAGCAGGTAGAGGATGGCCATGATCATCAAGGTGATCCAGGCACCGCGAGTGAGCTTGGTGGCCAGGACGATGAGCAGGACCAGTCCGGTGCCAGCCACTCCGACGGCGTTGATCACGCGTGAGCGACGCATGCGGGCACGCACCCGGGGCTCGGTGGCTGTGGCCAGCTCCCGGGTCCAGTGCCGCACCATGCCGATCTGCGAGAGGGTGAAGGAGATGAAGACGCCGACGATGTAGAGCTGGATGAGCCGGTTGGTGCTTGCCCCGAAGCCCACGATGAAGGCCACCGCCCCCAGCCACAGCACAATGATGCCGTTGGAGTAGGCCAGGCGGTCACCGCGCTGGGAGAGCTGGCGCGGCAGGAACTCGTCACGTCCCAGCACACTGGCCAGGACCGGGAAGCCGTTGAAGGCGGTGTTGGCGGCCAGGACCAGGATGAGACCAGTCACTGCCGTGACGAGGTAGAACATCGGCCTGAAGCCGGAGAAGACCGTGGCCGCGATCTGGCCGATCACCGGGTCCTGGTGGTAGCCCTCCCCCAGCGGCTGGCCCTCGCGCAGCAGGTCCGTAGCCGGGTTCTCCGCCATGTTTACCCCGGTGGCCCCGGCCAGGTGGATGATACTCATGAGCATCAGCGCCGCGATGCCCCCGAGCAGGAGCAGGGTGGTGGCCGCGTTGCGGGACTTGGGGCGCTGGAAGCTGGGCACTCCGTTGGAGATCGCCTCCACCCCCGTCAGCGCCGCGCAGCCCGAGGAGAAGGCCCGCAGGATGAGGAAGGCCCCGGCCAGCCCGGACAGCCCCTGCTCCCATCCCGCCTGCGCGACGACCTCGTAGCCGGCGCTGGGTGCCTGGCCCAGGGACCCTGTGAGCTCCTGGACCAGGCCCGTCACGGCCATGACCCCGATCGCCGCCATGTAGAGGTAGGTGGGGATCGCGAAGGCGCCTCCGGACTCACGTGAGCCACGCAGGTTGAGCAGGGCCAGGACGGTGACCACGCCGACGGCGATCTCGACCTTGTAGGGAGCCAGCCAGGGCACGGCGGCCACGAGGTAGCCGGTGCCCGAGGACACCGAGACAGCCACGGTCAGGACGTAGTCGCTCAGCAGCGCCGAGGCCACCGCCAGCCCGGCCCGCGGGCCCAGGTTGGTCGAGACCACCTCATAGTCCCCGCCGCCTGAGGGGTAGGCGTGCACGGTCTGCCGGTAGGAGGCGACGACGACCACGAGCACCCCGACCACCGCCAGAGCGATCCACGGCGACAGGGCGGTAGCCGCCACGCCGGCCACAGCCAGGGTGACAAGGACCTCGTCCGGGGCGTAGCCGACCGAGGACAGGGCGTCGGAGGCAAAGACCGGAAGAGCGATCCGCTTAGGAAGGAGAGTCTCGCCCAGCGCCTGGTTGGGAACCGGGCGACCGACGAGGAGCCGCTTGAGGCGGTCAGCGAAGTCACGCACGAGGCATCAGCCTACGACTGAGCTCGTGCCGGGCCAAGGGTCGGAGTACCGTTCCCTCCGTGCACTTCGTCATCATGGGGTGCGGCCGCGTGGGAGCCACCATGGCGACCCAGCTGGACCGCAAGGGCCACTCCGTGGCCGTCATCGACCAGTCATCCGAGGCTTTCCGCCGTCTTCCCGCCGAGTTCCAGGGACGTAAGGTCAAGGGCCTGGGCTTCGACCGTGACGCCCTGGAGCAGGCCGGCATCGACGAGGCCTATGCCTTCGCCGCCGTGTCCAACGGGGACAACTCCAATATCGTGGCCGCCCGCGTGGCCCGCGAGACCTTCGGCGTCGAGCACGTGGTCGCCCGGATCTATGACGCCCGACGCGCCGACGTCTACGAGCGGCTGGGCATCCCCACCGTCGCAACCGTGCGGCAGACCGCGGACCAGATGATGCGCCGTCTGCTGCCCGGGGGCACGGCCCGGGAGGTCGAGGACCCCTCAGGCACCGTTACCCTCGCTCAGCCCGACGTGTGCGAGGACTGGGTGGGCACCGCCGTCGGCGTCCTGGAGGAGCGCCTGGGCCTACGCGTGGCCTGGATCTCCCGGGGCTCAGCGGCCGTGGTCCCCACCTCCCAGACCCTGCTCCAGGAGCATGACCGTATCCACGTTGCGGCCCCGACCGAGCGCCTGTCCTCGATCCAGCGCGCCCTGTCCCGCCCGTGGCCTCAGGAGGCTTAAGAGATGAAGATCCTCATCGCCGGCGCCGGCAGCGTCGGCCGTTCCATCGCCCGCGAGCTCATGAGCCACGGCCACCACGTGACCCTCATGGACCGCTCACCCGACGCTATGCGGATCGCCTCGGTCCCTGACGCCGAGTGGCAGCTGGCGGATGCCTGTGACGTCGACGCCCTGGCCGAGGCTGGCGCCGGTGACGTCGACGTCGTCGTGGCGGCCACGGGTGACGACAAGGCCAACCTCGTCATCTCCCTGCTGGCCAAGACCGAGTACGGCGTGCCGCGCACCGTGGCCCGGGTCAACAACCCGAAGAACGAGTGGCTCTTCGACGAGACCTGGGGCGTGGACGTGTCCGTGTCCACCCCACGCATCATGACCGCACTGGTCGAGGAGGCGGTGAGCGTCGGCTCCCTGGTCTCGGTCTTCACCTTCCACCAGTCCGGGGCCTTCATGCACGAGCTGACCCTGCCGGCTGACTCCCCCATGATCGGCACGCTGGTCAGCGAGGTCGAGCTGCCGCCTCACACGGTCCTGGCGGCGATCCTGCGCGAGTACCGGCCCATCACGCCCGACGCCGATGAACGCTTCGAGCGCGGGGACGAGCTGCTCTTCCTCACCGCCAAGGAGGGCGAGACGGCGCTGGCCGAAATCCCGGCGATCTTTAACCCTCAGCCGGTTGAGGAGACTGAACCTGACGAGCAGGCCGCACCAGCAGCCAGATGAACCACAGGGTCAGGGCGAACAGGGGCACCCCCGCCACCAACCGGGCGACCCCCAGCGCCCCCAGCGCGTCCTGGCCAGCCAGGTAGAGCGGCACCTCGACGCCCAGCCGCAGGGCGAACATGGCGGCCAGCACCACGGTGGCCAGCGTGTAGCGCCGGCGCGCACCGGCCTGAGACTCCTGCGTACGCCAGGCGGCCCAGGTGCTCGGTAAGCTGCCTGCCTCGCCGTCGTCACCGGCGTCCTGACTCTGCTGCGCCGCGCTCGTCCACAGTCCCATGAGTACCCCGACCAGCGGCCAGCCCGCCGCCAGTGACAGGGTGCAGGCCACGAGCCAGACGGCGTTGATGACCAGTCCGGTGGCGTAGAAGTTCTGGGCCTCGCCGCTGCGCCAAGCCCACGCGGCGCTGATGAGTGCCAGCACGGCGCCGCCCAGGACCTGGGTGAGCGGCTCACGCTGGATGAGCCTGGCCACCAGGCCGACGGCGCTGAGCGCCAGGGAGGCAGTCAGTGCCGCCACGAGGGCGCTCGGACGCAGGGCCATGACCAGGACGAAGACCAGGGTCGGAGCCACTGACTCCACGATCCCGCGCCAGCCGCCGACCGCCGAGGCAGCGTCAAAGTGCTCGTTGCTCACCTCTCGTAGTCCGCTCACTGCCCTGCTCCCAACAGCTCGTACGCCGGGTTGTACATTGTGGGGCGGGTCCGACCCGCCACCACCATCCCCTCGGCCCGCAGGTGCACGCCCGGACGGACACCGACGATCGAGCGGCGCCCGATCCAGACCAGGTCGATGGAGCCGGTGCCGTCAAAGAGCTGGCCGATAAAGACCGGCTTGTCCTGCGCCGGGCGGTAGGTCACGGCGCGCAGGACCCCGGACACGCACGCGCGCTGACGCGGCACAGCCTGGCTGATGAGCACCGTGCCTTGCTCGACGGCGCGGCGCTGCTCGTCACTGGCCTCCAGGTCCTCGCGGCTGGCGCGCAGCACGCCCAGTCGCGAGCCCAGGCGCCGCAGCAGGCTCATCGGACCTCAGCGATGGTGGGGCCCGGCTCCAGAGGCTCCAGCTGCGGGCCCTGGTCCTGCGCCCCCTTCGCGGCGGACGCGGCCTCAGGCATGTGCAGCGGCAGGATCTCGCGGGGAGGACGGGCCTCGCCGTCACGCACCACGACGACGTCGTCAAGCACCTCGCGCAGCCGGAGCGCCGCCTGCTCATCGGTGGCAGCCGGGCCCTGAAGCACGCCGCGCAGGAACCACCTTGGACCGTCCACGCCGATAAAACGCACCGGCGCCGTCACTGTGGTCCCCTCCGGCCCCTGGGTCGGCACCTGCGCCAGGACCTCAGGGCCGTGCGGGCCGTCCTCGATACGGTAAGTGGCCTGGGTACGGCCCAGCTCCTCAGTGATGTCCGCACGCAGCTCATCCCACACGCCCTCGCTGCGTGGGGCAGCGAAAGCACGTAGCTCAAGCGCCGAGCCGGCCAGCACGATCACCACGGCCCCCGGCGCCTGTCCCTCGCCCGGAGCGTCCAGCCGCAGTTGCATACCGTCAACGGCTGGCACCCGCAGGGCGCCCAGGTCGATGCGACCGCCGGCAGACTCTGGGGCGTTGGCAAGGTCCCAGGGACCGCGCGCCGTCTGCTGCTCCTGGTCCTGCTCAGCCTCGTGCGACTCCTGCTCGGGCTCGCTGGCGCCCGACTGGCTCGACGCCGGCGCAGCCTGCTTACTTCGCTTGCTGAACAGACCCATCCGTGCTCCTTAGGTCAGGGTCGGGGCGTGTCAGGCCCCTGGGATCGCTGTGTGCTTGGTGCCCTGCTCGGCCCGGTCAGCCCGCGCAGTCAGTGCACACAGGCAGGCCTGTGGCGTCATCCACGTAGGCCAGCTGGCTGCGGTGGTGCACCAGGAAACACTCCGAGCAGGTGAACTCGTCCTCCAGCTGCGGGACGACGTGCACGCTCAGCTCCTCGCGCGACAGGTCCGCACCGGGAAGCTCGAAGCCCTCGGCAACCTCGTTCTCGTCCTCCTCAATGGCCTCCGAGGAGTGGTCCTTCTGCCGAGCGGTGAGCTCCTCGATGGAATCGGCTTCGGGCTCGTCGTCGTTCTTACGCGGGGCGTCGTAGTCGGTCGCCATGGCTCGTCACTCTCTATCTCGTCGACGGCAATCGATGCGACCCTGTGCCGCGAGACCGGGACCGTGCAACAGATCCGCGGGCGCGCCGATCCACTGCCTACCGTCCTGCGGGCAGGGCACGCGCACCATAGCACCAGGCGGGCCACTCGTGAACAGGCCGGTCACGCTCCCGCAACGCGCTGCTCGTCACACACGCCCCGTTGGGCGAACGTGTGCGCTGCTGGCGCACGGCACGCCCGCCCCGCCTCCCGCTCCACAGGGGCCGCAGGTGGCAACCTGTGCGCGTAGCAGACGACGCCCGCAGGCCACGCGGTGGGCCACGCGGTATAAGGAGGCACCTGACCATGATCGAGCTTGAGCTGCTGGGAGCCAATGGCGACCAGGTCGTCATGACCGACCAGCACGGCGAGCGCTACTCCATCGTGGTCGATGACGCCCTGCGCGCGGCCGTGCGCCGTGCCCGTCCGGCTGCCCTGGCCCCTGCTCCGCAGCCGCCTGCTCCCGGCTCCGCCGTGCGCCCACGCGACCTGCAGGCACTGATGCGTGCCGGAGCCTCGGCCCAGGAGGTCGCCCAGGCCACCGGGCTGGACATTGACCACATCCGTCGCTTCGAGGGACCGGTCCTGGCCGAGCGGGCCTGGGCCGTGGAGCAGGCGCGCTCGTGCCGCATCGGGTGGGAGAAGGACTCCCCCGTCCTGGGAGAGCTCGTCATCGACCGGCTGGCCACCCGCGGGGTCGAGCCGGCGAGCCTCGGTTGGGACGCTCTGCGCCAGGGACGCGAGCCGTGGCAGGTGGTCCTCACCTTCGTCCAGGGCGCTGAGGAGAAGCAGGCACGCTGGGAGCTGGACCTGACCGCACGCTCGGTCACGGCGCTCGACGACGAGGCCCGGTGGCTGACTGAGGCCGCCGGCCTGGCTCAGGCCCAGGTCTTCGACCAGGACTCCGGCGCCCGCTCCGCCTCGGCGCGCGCCAGCCAGGCTGTTGCCTCTGAGGCTGCCCCGGGCCCGGGCGCTGGCGCCGTGGAGGACACCTCCACCGACGCGCTGCTGGCTGACCTGGCCTCCAACCGCGGACGCCGCCTGGAGGTGACGATCCCCGACCTCGACGACGAGGCAGAGCTGCCCGCTCCGCCCACCTCCCCTCGTGGCCAGGCACAGGTGGTCTCCATGTCCGAACGTCGCCGGGCCCACACCGGCAACCATCCGGCTGGCTCCCGGCTCGGCCAGGCCCCTCGGCTCGATACCCTCACGGCCGCCGTGCCCGCGCAGGAGGAGGCCGACGCCGTCGGCACGCAGGCCGCGCAGCCGCCTAGCGAGCCCGGCCAGCCCGCCGAGCCCGGCAGTGAGGAGGCCGCGGCTGACTCGGCCGGCACGCAGCAGGCGCTACCGGATATGCCTGCCGCCTCGCCCAAGGCCCGACGTCGCTCGCGCCGCTCCGTTCCCTCCTGGGACGAGATCGTCTTCGGCGCCAAACCGGAGTAAGCCCCGGTCTGAGTAGCCCGTGCCTGCGCTGGCTCAGCCCGCCCGGGTCAGAAGCAGGGGAACGCTCATCTCCGCCTGGGTGAAGGACCCGTGCACCCCAGGCATGGCGATTGCCTGCTCGCTGTGGACACGTGGGTCCACCACCACCCAGGCCCCGTCCATCGCCACCAGGACGTCGCCCAGCACGGAGCGGGCCCGTGGACCCACCGGCCCCAGGGCTTGCTCCGCCTCGTCCCAGGTCCCCACCCACAGGGCCCGCTCCCCCAGCACCCGGCGCCAGCGCTCGGCCACCTCCTGGGCGATCTCGGCGTCAGCGCCGGGAACGTAGAGCTGGCTGAAGCGAGGCTCACCGGCCAGGCCGATGACGTCCTTGGCGAGCTCAGGCTCCTGCGTGACGTCGATGCGCAGGTCCTGACTCGTGTCCACCATGCCGTGGTCAGCCGTGAGGATGATGCGGGTGCCCCGCGGCACGCGCCGGGCCAGCTCAGCCATCGCCGCGTCCAGACGCTCCAGCTGTGCCAGCCACTGCGCTGAGCGCCAACCGTGGCCGTGCCCGGCGTGGTCGAGCTCGCCGACGTAGAGGTAGACCAGCCGCACGCCGCGGCGCAGGGCTCCTGCTGCCAGGGCCGGCCGGCTCTCCATGAGGTCGGCTCCCAGGTGAGGAGTACCGCGCAAGCCCGCCTCCGTCAGCCCCGAGCCGGCAAAGCGTGCCGGGCCGATGGTCACGGCCAGCGGCGCGCTCTGCCCCTTGGTTGAGCGCGTCACACCCTCGGCCAGCTCCAGACGCTGGAAGAGCGTCGGCACGTCCTGCCAGGCCCGCGGCTCAGGTGCGCGGCCCTCCCAGGTGATGAGGCAAAGGTTGTCCTCGTGGCTGGGCGCGCCCGTCCGGCGTGCTCGGTCAATGAGGGGACTGAGGACGCTGTAGCCCACCATCCCCGTCACCCCGGGCGTCGCACCCGTTCCGAGCGTGGTCAGCGCGGCCGCCGTCGTCGAGGGACGGCAGGTCACCGCAGCCGGTCCGCACGCGCTGGCCTGCGCCTCAGCCAGCCAGGAGCGAAGCGTCGGGGCGTGTCCCTTGCGCTCACACAGCAGCTCCAGCCCGAGCCCGTCAACAAGGACGATGACGACGCCTCCTCCCGATCCTGGGCCGCGATCCGACTCCTCGGCGATTCCCCAGGCCTGCGCGGCCTGGCGGGCCTCGCCGTCGGTCAGCACGCCCTCGCGCCCGGTGGGTGCCAGCGCCAGACCGGCACTGACCGCCCCGGCACCCAGGACCTGCCTGAGCTCAGGAAGCGCCTGCTCCTGGACGCCAAGCGGCCACGCCGAGGGAGCGTCGACGGCGTTCATGCGGCCTGGGCCACGCGGGCCGTCGCGGCTGACAGGGCCTGAGCGAAGACCTGGGCGCGGTGGACGGCGTCGTCCCCCTCGACTCCTGCGGCCACGCGCACCACGATGTCGTCAGGCATCGAGACTCCCGACAACCCGTGGTCCGCCTCGCAGGCCGGGTCCGGGCAGGCCACCGGCTCCAGCTCCATACGGCGTACTGCGCCCCAGGAGATCGCGATCGTGACCTCCGTGAGGTTGCCACCGTGCGCCGCCGGACGCGAGACCCCGTGCGTGAGCGCCACCGAGCTGATGCGTGAGACCGGGACGGCCTCACTGGTGGCGATGGCCACCGGCTCGCCGTCCTCCCCGACTGCGTCGTCGACGTGAACGATGATAAAGCGCGTGCGAGTCAGCGCCAGCACGGTGAGGTGACGGTGCACCGCCTCAGCGAAGGTTGTCTCTGGCTGGACGAGGAAGGCACCAGCCTCCTCCCCCGCCAGCGCCGTGGTGAGCACCCCGAGCACGACCTCCGGGTAGAAGCCTGCCCGGGCTACCTCCTGAGCCAGCGCGTGCGTGGAGTCACCACTGGTCTCACGCCCGCTGTGCGTCTGCTGCGTCGTCATGGAAACGATCATGCCATCTTCGCTCCCCCTGCCATCGGCGCCACCCACAGGGGTGGTGCCGTGCCCCGCTGTCCACAGGCTGCGCCGTCGTCCCTCTCACGCACGGGTGTCGCTGCCCCGAGGTGGCCGGTGAGCCCTGACAATGTGCCCATGTCGAAGTCCGCCACCATGACGCCCCCACCCATCGACGGCGAGATCGTCGAGCAGGACCTGTCCACCGAGATGCGTACCAGCTTCCTGGAGTACGCCTACTCGGTGATCTACGCCCGGGCGCTGCCTGACGCCCGTGACGGGCTGAAGCCCGTCCAGCGCCGCATCCTGTTCCAGATGGACCGCATGGGGCTGCGCCCAGACCGTCCGCACGTGAAGTCCTCTCGCGTGGTCGGTGACGTGATGGGGCGCCTGCACCCTCACGGTGACGTGGCCATCTACGAGGCGCTGGTCCGCCTGGCCCAGCCCTTCACGATGCGCCTGCCGCTGATCGACGGGCACGGCAACTTCGGCTCGCTGGACGACGGCCCGGCCGCGCCGCGTTACACCGAGGCCCGGCTGGCCTCTCCCGCGCTGGCGCTGACGGCGGACATCGACGAGGACACCGTCGACTTCTCCCCCAACTACGACTACACCCTCACCGAGCCCGACGTCCTGCCCGCCGCCTTCCCGAACCTCCTGGTCAACGGCACCTCGGGCATCGCGGTCGGCATGGCCACCAACATGCCTCCCCACAACCTCGTCGAGGTCGTCAGCGCCGCCCGTCACCTCATTACCCACCCCGAGGCGAGCCTGGAGGACCTCATGGCCTTCGTCCCCGGGCCGGACCTGCCCACCGGCGGCATGATCGTGGGGCTGGACGGAATCCGCGAGGCATACCGGACCGGACGAGGCAAGTTCCTCACCCGCGCCACCGCCCGGATCGAGAACATCACGCCGCGCAAGAAGGGCATCGTCGTCACCGAGCTGCCCTACCTCGTGGGCCCGGAGAAGGTGATCGCCCGGATCAAGGACGCCGTGAGCGCCAAGAAGCTCCAGGGCATCACGGACGTGGCGGACCTGACCGACCGCAAGAACGGCACGCGCCTGGTCATCGGGGTCAAGAACGGCTACAACCCCGAGGCGGTGCTCGCCCAGCTCTACAAGCACACCCCCTTGGAGGACTCCTTCGGGATCAACAACGTGTGCCTGGTCGACGGCCAGCCGCGCACCCTGGGACTGCGCGAGCTGCTCGACGTCTTCGTGCGTCACCGCATGACGGTGGTGGAGCGGCGCACCCGCTTCCGGCTAGGCAAGCGGCGCGAGCGTCAGCACCTGGTTGAGGGACTGCTCATCGCGATCCTGGACATCGACGAGGTCATCCAGGTGGTGCGCTCCTCCGACGACGCAGCCACCGCCCGCACCCGCCTCATGCAGGTCTTTGACCTGTCCGAGGCCCAGGCCTCCTACATCCTGGAGCTGCAGCTGCGGCGCCTGACCAAGTTCTCCGTCATCGAGCTGGAGAAGGAGCGCGACGAACTGGCCCGCGAGATCGAGCAGCTGGAGGCCATCCTGGCCGACGAGACGCTGCTGCGCGGCGTCGTCTCACGCGAGCTGGCAGCCGTGGCCGAGGAGTTCGGTACACCGCGCCGCACGGTCCTGCTGGAGGCCGCAGGTTCGGGGGCCGGCGCCCTGGCCGGTGGCGCGGGAGCTCCCGGTGGGGCCGGCGCCGGGGCCGGGCAGGCGATGAAGGAGGCCGTGGCGGCGAGCCTGGCGGCCACCGCCTCCCAGGTCCCGCTCACGGTTCCGGACGACCCCTGCCGTGTGCTGCTCAGCGCCACCGGGCTGGTGGCCCGGGTGGCTGGCGCCGAGGCAGTCCCACGTACCGGGGAGCGGCAGCGTCACGACGCGCTGACCAGCCAGGTGCCGACGACGGCGCGCAGCCGAGTCGGCGTCGTCACCGACACGGGGCGGCTGGTGGTCATGGAGGTGCTCTCCACTCCCGAGGTGCCTCGTCTGGAGGGGGCGCCGTCACTGGCTGGGGGCCAGCCCGTGGGCCTGCTCGTGGACCTGGAGCCCGGTGAGACAGTGGTCGGGCTCGTTCCTGTGGGCGAGGCCCAGCGCGAGCCCGTTGTGCTGGCGACGGCCGGCGGCGTCATCAAGCGGGTCAAGCCGGGCGATGAGCCCGCACGTGGCGAGAGCTGGGAGGTCATCTCCCTGGCCGACGGCGACCGTGTGGTCTTCGCCGGTATCGCAGCGGACACGGATGTGCTCACCTTGGTCACCGATGACGCCCAGCTCCTCCGCTTTGAGGCCTCAAAGGTCCGCCCTCAGGGACGCGGGGCCGCGGGCATGGCGGGGATCAGCCTGCACGAGGGTGCCCGGGTCATCGCCGGGGCATCGGTTCCGGCCGAGCTGCTCGCCGAGGCCGTCGTCGTCACGATCGCCGACGCCGAGGGGGCCCTGCCGGGGATGGACTCGGGCTCTGTCAAGGTCACTCCGCTGGACCGTTACCCGGCTAAGGGACGGGCTACCGGCGGTGTGCGTGCCCAGCGCTTCCTTCGCGGCGAGGACCAGCTGGTGGTTGCCTGGGTGGGTGTTGGCCCTGCGCGCGCGGTCGGCAGCGGCGGCCAGGGGGTGGCCCTGCCGGAGGTTGACGAGCGCCGAGACGCCTCGGGAACGGCGTTGTCCGCACCTGTGGCGGCTGTGGGGTAGCGCCGGCGGGCAAGACGGCGGGCGGGCAAGACGACGGAACACGGATTCACCTCTCGACCGCACTCAAACATGATCAAGCACTAGCGTCCATGACCTGAGTGCGCTAGACTGTACACATGTTCGAACCAGCGCGTGCATCTAGCCGCCAGTCTCACCCTGCTGAGGCTGGCCGAAGCAGCACGCCCCTGCTCGTCAGCTGCCATGGGTCAGAACGCCAGGATGAGGTCCTGGACGCATTGGCTCAGGTGCCGCACTGGCTGGGCTCATTGAACGGATCGTCTCCTGCGCCACCTGGCCGGACCATGCCGCCCGGGCAGGCGGTCCTGAGGCTCTCGACCTAACCACAGAGCCCGCCACCGGCGTCGACCCGGGTGAGACGGACCTTTTCCGCTCGGTCAGTCTTAGCCCTGGCCAGGCGATGGCCGCGGCTGAGGCGCTGGCGCACCTGAGCCTGGATGCACTCAGCGAGCTGATCGCTGCCTGCGGCCGGCTCGCCTCGTGGGCCTCCTTCACCCAGGCGCTCCTGATCGCAATGAGGGTCTGCTGGGCGAGCTAGTTCCAGGTCTGCCTCTTCCCGGCGAGCCCGATCCGGGCCGGCTCCTGCCCGATGGCGTGCCGCTTGAACCTCTCCTCGCGAGCCTGAGTCAGCTCGACGAGCCCCTGGTGGACGCCCGCTGGTCACCCACCCGTCATCTTTCCCCCAGGTCTCAAGGTCCACATCAACGTCATGGCCCCCATCGACCAGCTTGCAGCCGCCGCCTTGGCAGCAAGCCCTTGCCCTGCTGCTAGCCCACCGGGTGACGCCACGCTGGCCTCCGGCTCGCCCGGCTGGCCCAGCACGCCCAGCATCGGCAATATCGAGGCCAGTACCGTCATGCCCAGCGCCGCCACCCCCAACGCCACCACACCCAACACGGTCATGCCCAGCGCCGCCACACCTGATGCCGCTGCCTCTAGTGCGACCCTGACCGCCGGGGGACGCAGCACGCCCGTTCCTGCCGTGATCGCCGTTGCCTTGGCCGCTGGCGGTACCTGGCGACGCCTACTCACTGACCCGGTCACCGGCGTCGTCCTGGACGTCGGACGCACCCGTTACCGTCCTCCGGCCGCGCTCGCCGACGCCGTACGAGCCCGGGATCTCACCTGCACCCACCCTGGTTGTCAGGTTCCCGCAGCACGCTGCGACATCGACCATATCCAGCCCTGGAGCGAGGGCGGGACCACCAGCCTGGATAACCTCACGGCACTGTGCGAGGCCCATCACCGCCTCAAGCACACTCCGGCTTGGTCCCTCACCCGCACGCAGGAGGGCTCCCTGGAGTGGCACACTCCCAGCCGCACCAGGTACCGCCGTACCCCGAACGGCACCATCACCGTCCTTCCACGCCGTGTCGGTCCTCGGCACCATCACCAGCCGGCCATGATCCTCCCCACCGGCGTCTCGCAGGCGCTGACCGACGCCGTCATCAACGAGCTCGAACGAGGGCTGCTTCAGGCCGCGCCGCACTCACCCACCAGGCCGCCCCGGCTAGAGAGTCGCGGTCCACGTCCTGGCGAGCCCATCGGGGCCTGGAGCACCAGGCCTCTGCCACCTGTCCTCCATCAGCTCGGCTCGCAGCGCTACTGGATGAGGTGATTCCCTTCTGATCAGGTGATTGTCTCCTGCCAGACGCCCGATCAGGCCTCCCAGCTCAACGCCCAGCCAGACCGCTATCTAGACATCCAGACCGTAGAGAATCGAGCCACGCGTCGGGACGAACCCCAGCTCGCGATACAGGTCAACAGCCCCGGTCGGGTCATCAGAGTCGACCCCGGCGGCCGCGTACTCCATCCCGTCGCGTTGGTAGGCGCGCATGGCCGCCGTCAAGAGCGCAGGGGCGACCCCGCGGCTGCGATAGTCCGCCAGGGCTCCCAGCATGTCGGTGTAGCCCTCACGCCAGCCCAGCGCCTCCCAGTCCTGCTCGTAGCGTCCCGAACGCAGGTACCCGGCCACCCTGGCCCGGTCGCCAGAACGATCCACCGCGATGAAGCTCCACTCCGGGGCGAAGTAGGCACGCCCGGCACGCCATTCCTCCAGGCTCACCGAAGCGGCGCCAAAGCCCTCGGCATATGCCTGGTTATGGGCGCGGTGGGCGGCCTCGTCCAGCTCCTCGCTCCACGGCTCGATCGACAGGAACCCATCAAGATCCACCTCGGGGATCTCCACGTCCAGACGACGGCGCACCTCGCGGTACCACCGCCGCGCCGTGAAGCCCAGCTCGCGCATGTGCCCCTTCATGCGCTCATCGTCCTCCAGCACCGTGGTCACGACGTGGGCCGGCGCCGTCGCCGTCGTGCTCCCCGGATCCGCCCCGGCACGCTCAGCACCAATGAGGTGACGCGCCCGCTCCGCCTGCCAGTGAAGCAAGGCTCCGCCGATACCTCGACGGCGCCACTGCGGGTCGACGACCCCCGTCATCGAGGCGTAGATCTCGTGCGCAGGCCGAATACGAACCAGACCGAAGGCCCGCATGACGCCGTCGTCGTCACGCCCGGCGACCCCGGAGTAGGTGGGATCGAGAAAGTACTCGCTCGTCTCCTGCGCTGTCGTGCGGTAGGGAGGATCGTCCTGAGCCTCCGCCCGCGCGATCAGCTCGGCCAGCTCACCGTTATCCCCCAGCCCCAGAGGCAACCAGGTCAGCACCGAAGGCAGGGACGAACGGGGACCGGGGCGGAGCATGGACCAGGGGCCGAGCCCTGTGCGTCGCGACGTACCGTAAACGGGAACCATCTCGCCTCCTTCGCAGATCACGGGCCTGGGGAAACCTGCCGCCGAGGGCCGTCTTGACCCTGGGTTCAGCATGATGCCGCCGTGCACGAGGTCTCGACCAGGCCCTGGCCTGGGCACAGACCTCTCGCACGCGTAGAAGCAGGTTACCCGAGTCGTGTGTCGGTCCTGCTACGGCCCGGCCTGCCCAGACCGGCCCCGCCTCCCGATACCCGCGGGCCCGGCACCCGCAGTGCCGGCCCACCGCCTCAGGCGTCGATGCGCTCGCGGTCGATGTCCTGAGCACCTTCAACGATGAAGTCTCGACGCGGCTCCACCGAGGAGCCCATGAGCAACTCGAAGACGTTCTCGGCCTCCAGCAACTCAGCCTCGTCACCCAGGGTGATCCTCCTGAGCGTGCGATGCTCGGGCTCCATCGTCGTCTCAGCCAGCTGGTGAGCGTCCATCTCCCCCAGGCCCTTGTAACGCTGAGGCTCCTTGAAACTGCGTCCCTGCTTCTCCAGCTTGCGCAACGTCCGGACGAGCTCGTCGTCGGAGTAGGTGTAGATCACTTCCTTCTTGCGCCGTCCCTGCGCCGAGACCTCGATGCGGTGCAGCGGAGGAACCGCCGCATAGACCCGCCCAGCCTCGATCATCGGTCGCATGTAACGGAAGAAGAGCGTGAGCAGCAGGGTGCGGATGTGGGCGCCGTCGACGTCCGCGTCCGTCATGAGAATGACCTTGCCGTAGCGCGCGGAGTCGAGGTCAAACGTGCGCCCCGACCCGGCTCCGACCACCTGGATGATGGCAGAGCACTCGGCGTTGCGCAGCATATCCGCCTGGGAAGCCTTCTGGACATTGAGGATCTTGCCGCGGATCGGCAGTAGAGCCTGGAACTCGGAGTTCCGGGCGTTCTTGGCCGTGCCCAGCGCCGAGTCGCCCTCGACGATGAACAGCTCTGAGGCGGCGACGTCGTCACTTCGGCAGTCCGCCAGCTTGGCCGGCAGGGTCGAGGTCTCCAGCGCCGTCTTACGGCGGGTGATCTCCTTGTGCATCCGCGCGCTGATGCGCGCACGCATCTCGCCGACGACCTTCTCCTGCAGCGCCCGGGACTGGGTCTTGAGGTCACGTTTGGAGGAGGTCAGCAGCGCGGTGAGCTCCTTCTCCACCACCTTGGCCACGATCTGACGGACCGGGGCGGTACCGAGCACCTCCTTGGTCTGTCCCTCGAACTGGGGCTCGGGCACGCGCACCGTCACCACGGCGGTCATGCCGGCCAGGATGTCGTCCTTCTCGATCTTGCCGTCGCGGGCGGTGACCTTGAGCGCGCGGGCGTTGGAGTCAATCTGCTTGCGCAGCACCTTGGTGACCGCCTGCTCGAAGCCGGTCAGGTGCGTACCGCCCATCGGGGTGGCAATGATGTTGACGAAGGAGCGCTCGATGGTGTCGTAGCCGATGCCCCAGCGCAGGGCGACGTCGACGCTGCAGGTGCGCTCGACCTCAACCGGCCGTAAGTGCCCGCTCTTCTTGTCCAGCTGCTGGACCGTCTCGGTGTAGGTCCCCTCCCCCGTCAGGCGGAAGGTGTCCGTCACCGAGGCGTCGGTCGCCAGGAAGTCGACGAAGTCCCGGGTCCCGCCCTTGGCCAGGAAGACCTCACTGCCCTCAGGCGCCTGGGTCTGCGAGGCGAACAGGTCGCTGGCTTCTTCCGTCGCGTTCTTCGCGCTGGCGCGCAAGGCGGGGTCGTCACCCGCGGCCCCCGAGCCCGACGGCGCAGCCTTCTCCGCCCGGGCGGCCTCCTCCGCGCTGCGCTCGTCAGTCAGAGTCAGGCTCAACCCAGGAACCAGGAAGCTGGTCTGGCGCAGCCGAGCCCGCAGCGCCGCGGCGTCGTACTCGCTCGGCCGAGGAAAGATTTGCGGGTCAGCCCAGTAGCGCACGCGCGTGCCGCTCACGCCCCGCTTGACCTTGCCGATCACCCGTAGCTCCGAGGCCTCGGTGTACTCGGTGAAAGGGGTATCCGGCCTGGGGTGAGCGGGATCGGGGTCGTCAAAGACGCCGGGGACCCCGCGGTGGAAGCTCATCGCGTAGGTCTTGCCGCCACGGTCCACGGCCACATCCATCCGCTCGGACAGAGCGTTGACCACCGAGGCGCCTACTCCGTGCAGGCCTCCGGCCGCGCCGTAGGAGCCACCGCCGAATTTTCCGCCCGCGTGCAGCTTGGTGTAGACCAGCTCGACGCCGGTCAGCCCGGATCCAGGCTCGACGTCAACAGGCACGCCACGTCCGTTGTCGCGGACCTCAATGGAGCCGTCCTCATGGACCGTCACCGCGATCGAGTCGCCGTAGCCCTCCAATGCCTCGTCGACGGAGTTGTCGATGATCTCCCACACGCAGTGCATGAGGCCCCGCTGGTCAGTGGAGCCGATATACATGCCGGGACGCTTGCGGACCGCCTCGAGCCCCTCCAGGACAGAGAGGTGACGGGCGGAGTAGGAGCTAGAGGAGTCGGCCACGTCCGAAACCTAGCCGATTGGCCCCCGCCCGTCTCACAGCCCGGCCTGCGGTGTTCGCCTCAGGCGCACCGCGTGCGCCAGGGGCGGAAAGCGGTGCCTCGTGGGGCAGAGCAGAAGGCGAGTGTGGTGTTGTAAGGACATGAGCCAGACAAGCACCCCAAGCCTGACGCAGGCACCTCAGGCCCCGGAGGTCCAGGATGCCTCCGCGACCGAGACGACGAGCCGGCGTCCCCTGACCACTGCAGACCGCTGTGACGTCTGCGGGGCCCAGGCCTTCATCCGCGTCGTGCTGGCCAGCGGCGAGCTGCTCTTCTGCGGTCACCACGGCCACGCTCACATGAGCGCGCTGGAGAAGCAGGCCCTGTTCATCCAGGACGAAACAAGCCAGCTGGCTGCCGACCTCTGAGTCGCAATCCGCTGCACGGGGATCACGACGCCGGCCAGACCAGCACGGTCCTGATCAGCACGGTCCCTCGGTCCCCAGTCATGATGACGACGGCGGGGCCGTCACCCGATCGGGTGACGGCCCCGCCGTCGTCTCACTGGCCGAGCCACTGGCCCAGCCAGTCCCGGTAGTCCTCAGTCCAGGTAATCGCGCAGCACCTGGCTGCGCGAGGGGTGACGCAGCTTCGACATGGTCTTGGACTCGATCTGGCGGATACGCTCACGCGTGACGCCGTAGACCTTGCCGATCTCGTCCAGGGTCTTGGGCTGGCCGTCAGTCAGCCCGAAACGCATGGACACCACGCCGGCCTCACGCTCGGACAGGGTGTCGAGAACCGCGTGCAGCTGCTCCTGCAGGAGCGTGAAGCTCACCGCGTCAGCCGGCACCACGGCCTCCGAGTCCTCGATGAGGTCACCGAACTCGCTGTCTCCGTCCTCGCCGAGCGGGGTGTGCAGCGAGATCGGCTCACGACCGTACTTCTGGACCTCGATCACCTTCTCCGGCGTCATGTCCAGCTCAACGGCCAGCTCCTCCGGGGTGGGCTCGCGGCCCAGGTCCTGGAGCATCTGACGCTGGACGCGAGCCAGCTTGTTGATGACCTCGACCATGTGGACCGGGATACGAATCGTGCGAGCCTGGTCCGCCATCGCGCGAGTGATGGCCTGGCGGATCCACCAGGTGGCGTAGGTGGAGAACTTGAAGCCCTTGGTGTAGTCGAACTTCTCCACCGCGCGGATCAGGCCCAGGTTGCCTTCCTGGATGAGGTCGAGGAAGAGCATGCCGCGACCGGTGTAGCGCTTGGCCAGAGAGACCACGAGGCGGAGGTTGGCCTCCAGCAGGTGGTTCTTGGCGCGCTGGCCGTCGTTAGAGATCCAGTGGAGCTCACGGCGGTACTTTGCGTCCAGCTCATTGCCCTCGGTACCCAGCAGGTACTCGGCATACATCCCGGCCTCGATGCGCTTGGCCAGCTCCACCTCCTCAGCAGCGTTGAGCAGGGCGACCTTACCGATCTGCTTGAGGTAGTCCTTGACCGGGTCAGCCGTCGCACCGGCGGTGACAACCTTCTGCGCGGGCTCGTCGCCCTCGTCGGAGTCCGAGACGGTGTAGGAACCATCCTTCTCCTTGGAGGAGGACTTGCGCTTGCCTGACTTCTTGGCCGCCGCCTTCTCGGCCTCCTCACGGCGCATGCGCTCCAGCTCACCGGTCAGCGCAGCGATCGAGGGGCTCATCTTGATGCCCTTGATGACCCAGCCTCGGAAGATGTAGCCGTTGTGGGTCAGGAAGTCACGGGCGACAACCGGCTCCTCCTCGTCAGGCACGACGAAGCGAGGCACCGGGCCGTGGCCGTAGGGTGCCAGGGTGATCGGGTTGTCCAAGGTACCGTCGCCGCTGATCTCCAGGCCCTCGACCGTCGTGCGCGAACGCACGTACAGCGTCGCACCGGGGGCCAGGCGCACACTCTTGAGACAGGCCGGGTTGTTGAAGGGGTGACGCTTGGAACCGTCACCGTCCTCCTCCAGCGTCACGTCCAGGTAGTAGTCGCGCAGCTCCGGGGCCGGCTCCGACTCAGACTCGTCCTCGTCGTCGGCCTCCGTCTCGGAGTCCTCCTCAAGGTCCTCGTCCTCATCGTCCTCGTCTGGGTCCTCAGCCTCGTCGTCGAACTCCTCGTCCTCGTCGAGGTCGAAGTCCTCGTGGTCCTCGGCGGTGTCGAGGTCGTCATCACCAAGGTCGCGGTGACGCGTAGCTGTGGAAGTAGCCACGGATTTCCTTTCACGTGGGCGGACGTCTCAGGCGGGAGCCGATGCTCGTGAGCTGCCTGCTCCCTACCGACGCTGCAGGCAACCGCTCAAGTGTAGCGTTTATTCCCATGAGCGATCTGTCTGACACGGCCCGCCTGGTCCGCGCGGGCGTCGACGCCCGCCTCGCCCAGGTCCTTCAAGAGCGCCGGGCACGTTATGAGGACCTGGGCGAGGCAGCCACCGAGCTGCTCGATGCTGCCGAGGTCCTCCTCAAGGGAGGCAAGCGAATGCGCGCCCTCCTGGCCGGGCTCGGGATCGCCCTGGACAGCCACGGCCCGGCGCGCACCGCCCTGCTGTCTAGTCCTTTGGTCGCTTCCGCCGGGGCGGCGCTGGAGCTTTACCAGGCCAGCGCCCTGGTGCACGACGACGTCATCGACGCCGCCCTGACCCGTCGCGGTGAACCGGCCGCCCACCGCCGTCTGGCGCAGGTGCACCGTGACCACGGCTGGCTCACCGAGCCACTGACCTTTGGTACCTCCGGCGCCATCCTGCTCGGGGACCTGCTGCTGTCGGCCTGTGGGGAGGAGATGGGCCACGCGGTAACTGAGGTGGGTGTGAGCCCTGCTGCCGCCACGGCTGCACGCCAGGCCTTTGACCGCATGACCAGCGAGGTCGCCGTCGGCCAGTACCTGGACCTGCGCAGCGAGGTCGTGCCGCTGCCGGGGCCCGAGGAGAACCCCGTCGAGGCTGGCCAGACCATGCACCGCAATGCCCTGGGGGTCGTGCGCCGCAAGTCAGCCAGGTACTCCGTCATGTACCCCCTGCTCATCGGGGCCCTGCTAGCGGGAGTCGACCCTGACTGTGCCCTGGCCGCCCGACTGGCGCAGTTCGGCGAGGAGGTCGGGATCGCCTTCCAGCTGCGCGATGACCTCCTCGGAGTCCTCGGCGACCCGCAGGTCACCGGCAAGCCGGTGGGCGATGACCTGCGCGAGGGCAAGCGCACCGTCCTGCTCGCACTGACCTGGCAGCGTGCTGGCCAAGAGGGCCGTGAGCTGCTGCGCTCCGTCCTGGCCAACCGCGAGGCCTCCAGCCAGGACATTGCCCAGGCCTGCTCTCTCATGCGCCAGTGCGGAGCAGTCCAGGCGCATGAGGAGGAGATCACGGCGCACCTGGAGGCTGCCCACGCCGCTCTGGACCGCGTCCCCGACGCCGAGCTGCCTGAGCCCAGCCGCGAGGCCCTCATTCAGGTAGCCCAGGCCCTGGGCACGCGCCAGGCCTGAGGGACCACGCCAGGCCCTGGGCACGCGCCAGGCCTCGGGACCCGCGCCGCGATCGCCTTCCACTGCCGCGTCCCACGCTCCGCGTCGCTTCAAGCCGATCGCGCCCAGTCATCGTAGACTCGCGGCGTGGTCACAGATCCCTTCATCGGTCGCTTGGTCGACTCTCGCTACGAGATCGTCGACCGTGTTGCGCGTGGAGGGATGGCCACCGTCTACCTCGCCCGTGACCGGCGTCTGGACCGGCGCGTCGCGCTGAAGGTGATGCACGCCCACCTGGCCGACTCCCCTGACTTCGTGGCTCGTTTCCGCCGCGAGGCACGGGCTGCCGCACGCCTGTCCAACCCCGGCGTCGTCGCCGTCTACGACCAGGGCACCGTCGACGGCCTGGCCTACCTGGTCATGGAGCTGGTCGAGGGATCGAACCTGCGCGTCCTGCTCGCCTCGGGCCCCGTCAGCGTCAAGGAGGCCCTGGAGCTGACGGCCCAGGTCCTGCATCCCTTAGGGGCCGCCCACCGCGCTGGCCTCATCCACCGCGATGTCAAGCCCGAGAACGTACTGCTTCCCGCCGACGGATCGGTGGCCAAGGTCGCCGACTTCGGTCTGGCCCGCGCCATCACCGAGGCGACCCAGACCACCACCGGCAACATCCTGGGCACGGTGGCCTACCTGGCTCCCGAGCTCATCACCAAGGGAGTGGCCACACCGCGCGCTGACGTCTTCTCCGTCGGCGTCATCCTCTATGAGCTGCTCACCGGGGTGCAGCCCTTCACTGCCGACTCCCCCATCCAGGTGGCCTACCGCACGGTCCACGAGGACGTGCCGGCCCCCTCGCTCCTCGTTCCTGGCCTGGCACCAGGCGTCGACGAGCTCGCCGCCGCGATGACCCGGCGGGAGAGCTCCTCACGCCTGGCCGACGCCGACGCCGCTCTAGCAGCAGTGCGAGAGGTCCTGGACTCCCTGTCCGAGGAGGAGTTAGCGGTGCGCCGCGGCGAGGACGGCACCGACCACAGCGACGCAGGAACCCGCACCGTCTCCCTGCCCATCGGTTCCATCGGCGGCGACGCCACCCGTGCGCTCGCGCGTGAGGCTGCCGTGACCCAGTCCCAGGAGACCGCCCCGGTCGCCGGTGCCCGCCGCACGCGCCGCCGCGCCGTGCTGGGGGCTGGCGTCCTCGTCCTGCTGGCCGGTGGCGTCACAGGTGCCTGGTACTTCGGTATCGGTCCGGGCCGGCGAGTCACCGTCCCTGACATCGCCGGGCTCAGCGAGGAGCAGGCCCGTGACACCCTCGTGGGCGCCGAGCTGGAGTGGGGCTCACCCGGCCGCGACTACTCCGACACCGTCCCGGCCGGAAGCGTCATCTCCGCCACCCCCGCCCCCGGCAGCTCCGTGCGCGTCGGGACGGCGATCACTGCCGTCATCTCGCGTGGGGTGGAGCAGAAGAAGGTTCCTGACGTCGTCGGCAAGCCCCAGGCGGAGGCCGAGAAGGCCGTCGAGGAGGCCGGGCTCAGCGTCGGAGCCGTCACGGAGGACTTCTCCGACGACGTCGCCGCCGGCGCCATCATCTCCTCCAGCCCGGCCTCGGGCGAGATGGTCAACCACTCCTCGGCCGTGGCCATGGTCGTGTCCAAGGGACGTCGCCCCGCCACGGTGCCGGACGTGACTGGCAAGAGCCTTGAGGAGGCGACCGCCGCCATCCAGGAGGCGGGCCTGACGCTGTCGGGTTCCACGGAGGCTTTCTCTGACGACGTCGCAGCGGGTCTGATCATCTCCTCCGACCCTGCCGCTGAGGCCGAGGGGTACTTCTACGGGGACTCCGTCAGCGTCGTCGTCTCCAAGGGACCTGAGATGGTCACGGTTCCTGAGGTCGTGTCCAAGAGCGAGGCTGATGCCAAGGCTGCTCTTGAGGCCGCGGGCCTCGTGGTCAGCGTCAACCGGATCCTGGGCGGGTTCTTCGGTACCGCACGCTCCACCGACCCGGCCGCGGGCACGAGCGTGCGCAAGGGATCCACGGTCACGCTCTACGTGGTCTGACCGCAGTGGTCTGACCCGACCACGTGGTCACCCGGCCTACTGCCGCAGCATCTCCGCGACCTCGAAGGCCATCTCCAGAGACTGCTGGTGGTTCAGGCGCGGGTCGACGAGGGTCTCGTAGCGCTCAGCCAGGCGACACTCGTCAATGTGCTCCCCGCCGCCCAGGACCTCGGTGACGTCGTCACCGGTGAGCTCGACGTGGATACCACCCGGTACCGTCCCCAGCTCACGGTGGACCTCGAAGAAGCCTCGCAGCTCGTCCATGATCGTGTCGAAACGACGGGTCTTGTACCCGTTGTCCGAGGTGATCGTGTTGCCGTGCATCGGGTCGGTCACCCAGGTCACCGGCCGCCCGTCCTCGCGCACCGCCTCGACCAGCGCCGGTAGGACCTCGCGGATGCGAGCCGCGCCCATCCGCGTGATGAAGGTCAGGCGCCCAGGATCACCCTGCGGGTTGAGGTGGTCGATGAGGTCAATGAGGTCCTGCGGCGTGGTGGTCGGGCCGACCTTGACACCGACGGGGTTGTGCACGCCCTCCAGGAGCGCCACGTGGGCGTCACGCGGCCCGCGGGTCCGCTCACCGACCCACAGCAGGTGCGCCGAGGTGTCGTACAGGCGGCCCGAGCGCGAGTCCTCGCGGATCATGGCGTCCTCGTACTCCAGCAGCAGCGCCTCGTGCGCGGCGTAGAAGTCGACCTGGCGCAGGGCGTCAAAGTCCACGCCCGCAGCCTCCATGAAGCGCATGGCGCGGTCGATCTCCTCGGCGAAGGACTCAAAGCGCTTGTAGGCCGGGTTGTCCGTGAAGCCTCGGTTCCAGGAGTGGACCTCGCGCAGGTCGGCGTAGCCACCCATCGTGAAGGCACGGATGAGGTTCAGGGTGGTGCCGGCACGCAGGTAGGCCTCGACCATGCGCTGGGGGTCCGGGACGCGGGCGGCGGACGTGAAGGCGTGGTCGTTGACGCAGTCGCCGCGGTAGGAGGGCAGGGTCACCCCGTCGCGAGTCTCCGTGTCCGCGCTGCGCGGCTTGGCGTACTGGCCCGCCATCCGGCCGATCTTGATAACGGGGGTCGAGGCACCGTAGGTCAGCACCGCCGCCATCTGGAGGATGGTCTGCAGCTTGAGACGGATGTTGTTAGCGGTGTTGTCATGGAAGGACTCGGCGCAGTCACCGCCCATGAGCACGAAGGCGTGACCGCGGCTGGCAGCGGCCATCTTCTCGCGCAGTGAGTCCACCTCACCGGCGAAGACGAGCGGCGGCCGGCTACGCAGGTCAGCAGCAGCGGCAGCCAGCGCCTCGGCGTCCGGATAGGGCGGCTGCTGGGCGGCGGGGTGCTCTCGCCAGCTGGCAGCGGTCCGGGGTACGTCGAGCTCATTCATCACGAGCGGCATCATACGTGCCCCACAGGCCAGGCCCCCGCCTCCCGCCATCTAGCGGGACGCAGGGGCCTGGACGCGCCAGAGCGGTCAGTCTCAGTGCTCGGGAGCGGTCTCGGCAGGATCGACCTTCTGGCCCAGCTCAGCCATGAGCTCGGTGAACCAGCTCTGGGTGATGTCGAAGGGCTTGGCTCCGGCGATCCGTGGGAAGGCGATCGCGCTGAGCCGGTCAACGTTCTCCTCGTCCTGGCCGATGACGCCGGACTCGCCCCGCAGGGCGCACTCCACAGCCAGGTCGCACATGGACTTGATGAGGTCCAGGTCCTCGGCGTTGGCATTGGTGGCACGCGAGTAGTAGCCAGACTTCTGCACCATGACCTTCTCGGCACCGATGAGGCTGGCGAAGCGCTTGGCGAACCACTGGCCGGGGTTGATGGTGTCGAGCTTGACGTGGCCGAAGGGGTCGCGCTGGACCTCCTCGCCGCGGGCCTCCATCTCCGCGATGATCTCGGGCACGCCGGCGCCCTCGGACAGGAAGATGTTGACGTTGCCCTGCTCGTCCATGATGGCCTTGAGACGCTCGGCCTCAGCAGCGAAGTCCAGCTTCATCTCGGGCAGGAAGACGGCGTGGACGTCCCAGCGCTCACGGGTCAGGCCCAGCGAGGGAGCCCACTTCTTGGTGTCCAGCAGCTCGTGGTAGCGCTTGGCGGTCTCAGCCGTGAGGTAGCCGCAGTTACGGCCCATGCACTCGTGGATGATGAGCATGCGGGGGTTGGAACGGTGCTCACCGATGACGTTGAAGGCGAAGCCAGCACCCTCCTCGGCCGCGGACCAGGCGCCCAGCGACTGACGGATCGGGATGATGTCGTTGTCGATGGTCTTGGGCAGGCCGACGACGGTGAGCTCGTAGTCGTGCTCGTGGAGGTAGGCCGCCAGGTCAGCGGCCGTGGTGTTGGTGTCGTCTCCACCGATGGTGTGCAGGACGTCCACGCCGTCCTTGCGCAGCTGCTCGGCAGCGAACTCCAGGGGGTTGACACCCTCGACCACCAGGCCGCGCTCCACCAGGTTCTTGGCGTTGGTGAGCTTGACACGCGAGTTGCCGATCGGCGAGCCGCCGAACTCACGCAGGATGCCGGCGTTCTTGCGGCCCTCCTCGTCGATGACGATGTAGTTGCCAGTGAGCAGACCGTGGTAGCCGTACTGGTAGGCGATGATCTCGACCTCAGGAGCGACCTCGGTGTAGCGCTCGATAAGGTCGCCGACAGCGGCGGACAGGCAGGGGGCGAAACCGCCCGCAGTGAGCAGGGCGACGCGACGGATCGACATCGAGAACCTTTCGGAGGAGGTAACGGTGACCCGTCCCGGGCACGTGCCACGGGACGGCAGGGCGCGGACCAGGCCGCACCAGGGCCATTCTACGCGGCCCCCGCGTCACTTACTCCTCGGACGAAGGGCCCGGCTGCGCCGTCGGCTCCTGGGGAGGCTCGGGAACCACGAGCTCAGGAGCCGGACGACCACCGGGAGCCGCCACCGGGGCGGCCGCCGGACGCCGCGCGGCCTGCTCGGCCAGCATCTGCGCAACAACCTCCTCGGCGCTGGCGTGCTCGGCGTCCATGGCCTTCTTCACGTCGGCGGCGTACAGGTCCACGTACTCCTGGCCAGACAGCGCCATGAGGCAGTACATGATCTCGTCGGTGATCGAACGCAGCACGAAGCGGTCGTTCTCCAGGCCGGTGTAGCGGGTGAAGTCCATCGGCTCACCGATGACGATGCCCACCCGGTGCCGGGTCGAGGGCACGGCCTGCCCGATGGGCTGGGCGAGGTTGGAGCCGATCATCGCCACCGGGACCACCGGCGCCCCCGTGGCCAGAGCCACACGCGCCACCCCGGTCTTGCCGCGGTAAAGCCTGCCGTCAGGGCTGCGGGTGCCCTCGGGGTAGATGCCGAAGAGCTCGCCAGCGCGCAGTCGGTCAATTCCCGCCTGGAGCGCCGCCTGGGAGGCGCGCCCGCCCGAGCGGTCCACCGGGATGGTGCCCACGGCCGTCATGAAGCTCTTCACGGCCCAGCCCTTGACACCTTTGCCGGTGAAGTAGTCGGACTTGCCGATGAAGGCGACCTCACGGTCGATGAGCAGGGGCAGGAAGAAGGAGTCGATCACCGCCAGGTGGTTGGAGGCCAGGATCGCAGGACCCTGGGCAGGGATGTTCTCCTCACCACGGATCCACGGCTGGTACAGAATCTCCATGGCCGGGCCGACTGCCGCCTTGATGCCTCGGTATCCCACGGGACCTCCTGTACTGGGTAAGACAGCGCGGTCCTGGACCGGCCGCTTGGTCGAGTCTAGCCTCAGAGCGTGGTCGCCTCCGAGATTCCGTCCTCCGCGTTCGCCGGCGCCACCCAGGCTTCCTTCGAGTCCATGGGCACGCCCCTGCAGGAGACGACCTTCGTCGTGGTCGACCTGGAGACTACCGGAGCCGGTCCGGGCTCCCACACCATCACTGAGATCGGCGCCGTGCGCGTGCGTGGCGGGCAGGTGGAGGACGAGCTGTCCACACTCGTCAACCCCGGGCGAGCCATCCCGGCACAGATCACCGTGCTCACCGGCATCACCAACGCCATGGTGGCCGGCGCCCCGCCCGTGCCCGAGGCGCTGGAGCGGTTCCTCCAGTGGGCACGGCTGTGGGAGGAGGAGACCGTCCTGGTGGCACACAACGCCCGCTTCGACGTCGGACACCTGCGTGGGGCGGCGCGTGCGCTCGAGCTCGACTGGCACGAGCCCCGCGTCCTGGACACCCTCGCCCTGGCGCGGCGGGCCTGGACGCGCAGCGAGGTCCCCAACCACCGGCTGGCCACCCTGGCCTCCTTCGTCGGTTCCCCCACCAGGCCCACGCACCGAGCGCTGGACGATGCCAGGGCCACCGTCGACGTCCTCCACGCCGCCCTGGAGGTACTCGGCCCCCTGGGAGTGACGCATCTGGAGGACCTGGCCACAGCCACAGACCCGGTGCCTGCCAGGCGCCGGGCCAAGAGCCGGCTCGCCCAGGACCTGCCGACCAGCCCGGGGGTCTACCAGTTCCTGTCCGCCGCCGGGCAGGTGCTTTACGTGGGCAGCGCCGTCGACCTGCGCCGGCGGGTGCGCTCCTACTTCACCGCCGCCGAGAAGCGCACGCGGGTGACCCAGATGCTGGATACCACCGTGCAGGTGCGCGCCATCCCCACACCTACCGAGGTTGAGGCGCGTGTGCGCGAGCTGCGGCTCATCGCCGAGCTTGACCCGCCAGTCAACCGCCGGTCACGCTCCCCGCGCCGCCAGCCCTGGCTCCACCTGGTCAGAGGTTCCCACCCTCACCTGGCCGGGACCACCGTGCTGCCCACGAGCGAGGTGGGCAGCGCCGTCGGCCCCTTCTCCTCCCGGCACTCGCTCTCGCAGGCCCAGCGCGCGGTGGAGTGTGCACTCGGGCTACGCGCCTGGCACGACCAGGCCGCGCGCAGCCAGGAGATCCTTCAGGCGCTGGCGGAGCAGATTGATCTTGTCGCGGTGCCGGCGCTGGAGCAGGTCGCCCGGCTCTCGGCGGCCGAGCGCTACGAGGAGGCAGGTCTGTGGACGACGCGCCTGCGCAGCCTGCTGGCCGCGGCCCGACGGGCGGACCAGGTGCGGCCTCTTCTGAGCTGCCCGCACCTCATCGCCGCCCGACGGCGCAGCGGCGGTAGCTGGGAGCTGGTCTGCGTGCGCTGGGGACGGCTGGCGGGGTCCGCCGTCACGCCACCGGGCGCTGACCCGCGCCCCATGGTCGCCTCGCTGCGCGCCACCGCTCAGGTGGTCAGCCGTCCCGAACGCGTGGGGCAGGACACAAGCGTGGAGGAGACCCTGGTACTGGCTGACTGGGTGCTCGACGACGGCGCCCGGCTGGTCGAGGTCGAGGGGCCCACCGAGGTGCTCACCTGGCCAGTGGGCAGCGCAGCGCGCTACCGCAAGGTGCTGGCCTCGCGCGACTGACCCGCCGCTCAGCCCGCGGCGACGACGGCGCCCGAGCGAGCCTGGAGCGCCTTGGTCACGCCCTCCTGCAGGCTCATGGGGTCCAGCGGACGAGCGACGATGGCCTGGGCACGGGCCCAGGCAGACAGCCAGGCGTCCTGGGGACGGGCCGTCAGGAGCAGGACCGGCGGACGCACGTCCAGCTCCGTGAGCAGCTCGTGGGCCAGCCCCATACCTCCCAGCTTCTTGGCCTCCGCGTCCAGCACGAGCAGGTCGAAGGGCTTCAGGCCCTGGGCCTGGCGGTCCTTGATCGCCAGGCGCACGCCCTCGGCCGTGGCCACCTCGGTCCAGCTCACCAGGGGAAGGCCCTTGGCGGGGCGACGACCGACGCCGGTGATGACCTCCTGACGCACGCTGGCGTCGTCGGAGAAGACGAGGAGCTCAAGGCGGGTGGTGGCGTCCTGGTCGGTCATAGTTCCTCCGGATGGTGCTGGCTGATGCCGTGCGGGCGGGTGCCGACGGCGCGTCGGGCGCCGTGGGTTGCGCGGTCAGTGTAATCACGATCGGCCCCTAGCACCTGCGGCCATCACAGACTATGATCAATAGCGTTCAACACCTCAGATCGTTCTATCGAACTGAGGTCGTCGCTCAACGAAAGGCAGGTCAGTCATGGCCGTGTACACGCTCCCCGAGCTCCCCTACGACTACGCCGCCCTGGAGCCCCACATCTCCGGCAAGATCATGGAGCTCCACCACGACAAGCACCACGCCACCTACGTCGCCGGCGCCAACGCCGCGCTGGAGAAGCTTCAGGCTGCTCGTGAGGCCGGCGACCACGCCGCGATCAACCTGCTGGAGAAAAACCTGGCCTTCAACCTCGGTGGCCACATCAACCACTCGATCTTCTGGAAGAACCTCTCCCCCAACGGTGGAGGCGAGCCCGAGGGCGAGCTGGCCGAGGCTATCAAGGACTCCTTCGGCTCCTTCGAGAAGTTCAAGGCGCAGTTCACCGCCAACGCACTGGGCATCCAGGGCTCGGGCTGGTCCGTGCTCGCCTATGACTCGGTGTCCGGCAAGCTGGTGACCTTCCAGCTCTTCGACCAGCAGGGCAACGTGCCCGTGGGCACCATCCCGCTGTTCCAGGTGGACATGTGGGAGCACGCCTTCTACCTCGACTACCTCAACGTCAAGGCGGACTACGTCAAGGCCATCTGGAACATCGCCAACTGGCAGGACGTCGCCGAGCGTCTGGCCACCGCGACCTCCCAGGCCTCCGGCCTCATCGTGCGCTGAGCCCAGTATCTGGCCCACCGTGACAGGGACGGGGCTGGTCACCACCTGTGGTGACCAGCCCCGTCTTGTCGTACGTGACGTCGTCGGCGCCGCGCGCCTCTGGGCGTCAGAGCTCCTGCTCGACGTCGACGACGTAGGCCTGGGCAGGTGCCGAGGCCGCGCCGTTCTCACCGGCCGAGGCCGGGATGAGGATGGCCACGCGCGAGCCCACCGGCACGCCGACCAGGCCTGTCAGGCCCGGCGCGTTCGCCATCGAGACCGTCTGAGGCTGTCCCACGTCCCAGGTTGACTGGGTCGAGGAGTTGTCCCAGGAGGTAAAGGCCATGTGCATCAGCAGCGAGGACTCAGCCGTGATCTGAGGTCCGCTGCCACGGGCTACGACGATCGTCTCCACCTCAGTCGGCTCCGCAGCGCCGTCGTTGACACTGATCGTGGCGGCCCCGCCCAGGTCCCCGCTGACCGTGATACCGCGGTCAGCCAGGGCCTGCTCGCCTTCCATCGTCGCGTCGGCCGTGCCGGCGGCCAGCTCGTCGGAGGAGCCCGTCCCTGCGATCTCGACGACGAAGACCAACGGCCCGGACACACCGTTGGAGGAGGAGTCACCATAGGCCTGGTCCGCGGGGATCGACATGACGACGCGGTCACCCACGTGCAGCCCCACCAGCCCGCAGCGCCATCCGGTGATGACCTGGTCAAGACCGAAGGTTGTCACCGACCCACGCTGGTAGGAGGAGTCGAAGACCGTGTCCGATCCCCACTGCCAGCCGGCATAGCTCACCGTGACGTAGTCAGCCTCCTTCACCTCCTCGCCGTTGCCCTGGCTCAGCGTCTTGACCGTGAGGTTGGCCGGTGCGTCCTTGCCGCTCCAGGTCAGGGTCGGCTGGTTACCGGCCTCGCCGTTGACGGTCGGCAGGGCGTCAGAGTCCTTGTCAATGGTCAGGCTGGAGCACTCCTGGACGCCAGAAGCCGTGGCTGCGGCGGTTGCCGAGGCGCTGGCCTGGGCCGAGGAGGAGCCGGAGCCCGAGCACCCGGCCAGCGTCAGGCAGGCGGTGAGGGCGAGAGCGGACAGAGTCAGTGGCGCAGGACGCACGTAGTCTCCTAGACGTTGGTGAGATGAGGTCCGGGCAGCTGGGCTCAGTGGAAGGACTCGCCGCAGGCGCAGGTGCCGACGGCGTTCGGGTTGTCGATCGTGAAGCCCTGCTTCTCGATGGAGTCCGCGAAGTCGATCGTCGCGCCGGACAGGTAGGGCACGCTCATGCGATCGACGACGACCTCAACCTCGCTCATCTCCTGCGAGCCGGTCGGGAAGGCACGGACGGCGTCGCCATCCAGCACACGCTCGTCAAAGTAGAGCTGGTAGACCAGGCCGGAGCAGCCACCGGGCTGGACGGCTACACGCAGGCGAAGGTCGTCGCGGCCCTCCTGGGCCAGCAGGCTCGCCACCTTGGCGGCAGCCACCTGGGTGAGGATGACCTCGTGCTCAGGCACCTCGGTCTGGGGGGCGTCGGTGGGGGTTGTCTCGGCCATGGTCTTCTCCTCGTTCAGGGTCGCTTCCGCAGCGGGCGCCACGGACCGCCTGTGCCAACACGGCAGCACAGTGACTTGTTCCCGCCCACCCTACGTCCTGCCACAGCCTGACCCCACGTGACGGCACTCACCGTCGCCCGCGCCAGGAGCCGGGCAGTCGGGGCTCAGGCCAGGGTGACGAGCTCGAGGTAGTCCTCGCTCCACAGGTCCTCGTCCCCGTCCGGCAGCAGGAGCACCCGGTCAGGGTTGAGCGCCTCGACCGCGCCCTCGTCGTGCGTGACCAGGACGACGGCGCCTGTGAAGGTCCCCAGCGCCCGCAGGATCTCCTCGCGGCTGGCCGGGTCGAGGTTGTTGGTCGGTTCGTCCAGCAGGAGCACGTTGGCCGAGGAGACCACGAGGATCGCCAGGGCCAGGCGGGTCTTCTCCCCGCCGGAGAGCACGGCAGCCGGCTTGTCCGCGTCCGCCCCCGAGAAGAGGAAGGAACCCAGCACGCTGCGCACCTGCGTGTCATCCATCTGCGGCGCGGCCGAGCGCAGGTTCTCCACCACCGTGCGCGAGGTGTCAATGGTCTCGTGCTCCTGGGCGTAGTAACCGATCTTGAGCCCGTGCCCGGCGATGACCTCACCGGAGTCCGGCTGCTCCACTCCCCCCAGCAGCCGCAGCAGGGTCGTCTTCCCGGCGCCGTTGAGCCCGAGGACCACCACGCGGCTGCCTCGGTCGATCGCCAGGTCCACCCCGGCAAAGACCTCCAGCGAGCCGTAGGCCTTGGACAGCCCTGTGGCACGCAGGGGCGTCTTGCCGCAAGGCGCAGGGTCAGGGAAGCGCAGGTGAGCCACCTTCTCCGCCGTGCGCTCCTCCTCCAGTCCCTCCATGAGACGGTCAGCGCGCCGCAGCATCTGCTGGGCAGCCACGGCCTTGGTGGCCTTGGCACGCATCTTCTCTCCCTGAGCGCGCAGGGCGGCGGCCTTCTTCTCAGCGTTGGCCCGCTCCTTACGACGGCGAGCCTCGTCCTCGGCACGCTGGCGCAGGTAGGCGTCCCACCCCAGGTGGTAGACGTCCAGCACCCCACGGTTGGCGTCCAGGTACATCACCTGGTTGACGGTGTCGCGCAGCAGCTCGACGTCGTGCGAGATGACGATGAAGCCACCGGCATAGGTCCGCAGGTGGTCACGCAGCCACAGGATCGAGTCGTGGTCCAGGTGGTTGGTCGGCTCGTCCAGCAGGAGGGTGTCAGGCTGCTGGAAGAGCACCCGGGCCAGCTCGACGCGTCGTCGCTGGCCACCGGACAGGGTCCCGATCTCCTGATCCAGGACCCTGTCCGGCAGGCCCAGCGCCGCTGAGATGCGTGCCGCCTCCGAGGCAGCCGCGTACCCGCCGGCCATGGTGAACTCGTGGTCGAGCCGGGTGTAGCGGTCCAGGGCCTTGGCCTGGGCGTCGCCAGAGGTGGTGGAGATCTTCTCCTCCGCCTTACGGATACGCGCCAGCAGGGCGTCGATCCCGCGGGCAGACAGGATCCGGTCCCGTGCGATCTCCGTCAGGTCACCGACCTTGGTGTCCTGGGGCAGATAGCCCACCGAGCCGTTGCAGCTGATGGTGCCCTCGTACTCCACCGCCTCCAGGCCGTGGCGCTCGTCGGCGTCGGCGACGGTGCGCGAGGTGCCCTGCGCCACCGACTGGGCGGCGAGCAGCTTGGTCATCGTCGTCTTGCCGGCGCCGTTGCGTCCCACCAGCCCGACGCGCATCCCCTTGTCCACGCGGTAGCTGGCTCCCGCGACGAGCTGACGGGCGCCGATACGCATGGTGAGGTCCTGGACGTTGATCACCCCGCCATGCTACGGGGTGGAACCAGGTGCTCCCCACCCGGTCAGTCCCACCACAGCCAGGTCCCCGGCTCCCCCCAGCTCCACTGGCGCCGGATCACGGAGATCTCGTCCGGGCAGGCCCGGGCGTCCAGGCCGTATCGTTCCTCCACCATCTGCCACACCTGCTGGCAGCAGCAGCCCTCCTCGTGATCGTCGTCGATCTCCAGATCCAGCAGGTCCGGATCTGCCACCCACAGCGCCTCGACCGTCACGCGCTCGTCACTGCGCTGAGGGCCGATGCCGTAGCCCGACAGCCGCACCCGGCCCGAGGCCGAGGCACAGGCGCGTAGGAGGCAGCCCAGGCTGGGCCCCAGGTTCTGCCGGTCCTCCAGCTGGCGGGCCGGCAAGATCTCCAGCAGGCGCCTGGCAGCCGAGGGCCCCATGTCATGGAAAGGGGTGTAGTCGTCAACAGGCCCTTCCTTGTCGATATGCCCCTGCGGAGCAATGCCAAAGCGCCCGGGGATCATGGTGGAGCGCAGCTCATCGCGCGCACCGGCAAGGACCTCCCAGACCCCGGCGCGCACGCTCCATCCCCGTGGGCCGTAGAGCCCCTCCTCCTCAGTCGCACGGCCCCCTGGCGCGGACTGCCGAGAGCTGGCGGGTGCTGCGGTGTGTACTGACATGGCTCCTCCTTGAGCGTGCGCGGCGACCTCGTGCCGCCGTCGCCACTACCGTGCCCCATCGGGCCGGCTCGCTGCAGGGCGCCTGTGGACGGTCGCTCGCCACCCTGTTGCGGGGAGCACCTGTGGAGCCCGAGCCTCTCATATCCTCGTCCGCTACCCTCGTTGGTGCGCGGGCGCCCGTCCAGCGCATTTTCGATCCTGCCCCACCCGCTGGAGACACTGTCATGGCAACCACAACCTCGAGCCCCGAGGCGATCCTCGACGCCGTCGGCGGCCCGGGCAATATCGCCCACCTCACCCACTGCGCCACCCGGCTGCGCTTTGAGCTCAACGACGCCTCGATCGTCGATACCCCGACCGTGGAGAAGATCCCAGGCGTCATGGGCGCCGTCCCACAGTCAGGCAACCGGTACCAGATCATCATCGGCGGCACCGTCCAGTCGATGTACGAGTCGATCATGGCCCTGCCCGCGATGAAGGACGCTGGCGCCACGACGGGCTCGGCCGCCAAGAGCAACGACGAGATCAAGGCCGCCGCCCGCGCCAGCGGCATCCGCGGCCGCTTTGCCTGGGTGGACTCCTTCTTCGAGTTCCTCTCTGACTCCTTCCGCCCGCTCATCGGCGCGCTGCTGGGCGCCTCGATCTTCATCACCTTCATGGCGCTCATGGGCACCCTGGGCGTCATCGGCAACTGGGCGGACTCACGTGTCACCCTGGAGCCCACCTGGGCCTACCTCAACCTGACCTGGCGGGCAGTGTTCTACTTCCTGCCCCTCATGGTCGCCTACAACGCCTCCAAGAAGCTGGGGGCGGACCCGTGGGTCGGTTTCGCGGTCATGGGCTTCACCATGCTGCCGGGCTTTGCCGCGCTGGGCCTGACTGATGCGGCCCACCAGATCACCTTCCTGGGCTCTGAGATCACGCAGGTCACCCTCTTCGGTCACCTGCCGCTGACGATCTTCGACTACAACTCCCAGGTCTTCCCGCCCCTGCTCATGGCAGCGGTGCTCGGCCCGTTGACGAAGTGGCTGAAGAAGGTCGTCCCCGCCGACGTCCAGCTCATCTTCGTGCCCTTCATCGCCATGCTCATCATGATTCCGCTCACGAGCTTCATCCTGGGCCCGATCGGCGTGTACGTGGGCGCGGGCCTGTCCAAGGTCCTGCTGGCGATCAACAACGTCAGCCCCTTCATCTTCTGCCTTCTCATCCCGCTGGCCTACCCCTTCATGGTGCCGCTGGGCCTGCACTGGCCGATCAACGCCGTCATGCTGCTCAACATCCAGCAGAACGGCTTCGACTTCATCCAGGGCCCCATGGGCGCCTGGAACTTCGCCTGCTTCGGAGCCACCGCCGGCGTGCTGGTCCTGGCCGTGCGGCACAAGGAGAAGGACATGCGCGTGACCGCCACCGGCGCCCTGTTCGCCGGACTGGTCGGCGGCATCTCCGAGCCGAGCCTGTACGGCATCCACCTGCGCTACAAGCGCATCTACCCCCGCCTGCTGGTGGGCTGCGTGGTCGGAGGCGTCATCCAGGGCGTCTTCGGCGGCGTGACCACGAACGCCTTCGTGTTCACCTCGCTGCTGACCATCCCGGCCTTCTCCAACATCCCGGTCTACGCCGTCAGCGTCCTGGCCGCCTTCTTCACTGCCATGGTGCTCGTCATCATCTCGGACTACCGCACGAGCGAGGACCGCGCCGAGGTTGACGCCATCGCCGCCCAGAACGAGGCCGACGCCGCCCTGGAGGCTGCCCAGGCTGCGGCCGCCCAGGAGCCGGCCACGACCGCCCTCACCCCTGGCGCCGTCACCGAGCTGGTGGCGCCCCTGTCCGGCACGGTCATGGCCGTCGAGGACGTCGCTGACCCGGTCTTCGCCTCCGGGGCGCTGGGCAAGGGGGCCGGCATCGAGCCGGCGGGCGACGTCGTCGTCACGGCTCCGGCCGCAGGCACCGTGGTTGTGGCGCCCTCCTCCGGCCACGCCTACGGCATCGCCCTGGACAACGGCGTCGAGATCCTGGTCCACGTGGGCATCGACACCGTCAACCTGGAGGGCCAGGGCTTCGATGTGCGGGTCAGCCAGGGGGACCGCGTGGAGGCTGGCCAGGAGCTGGTCCGGGTGGACCGTGCCGTCATTGAGGAGGCCGGCTACCCGCTGACCACCCCGGTGCTGGTGACCAACACCGCCGCTTTCGCCGACGTCGAGCTCATCGCCTCTGGTGAGGTGGCCGCCGGCCAGCCGCTGCTGCGCATCACCGCCCAGAGCGAGGAGTAACCCACCAGCGAGCCCACCAGCCCGCCTCCCCCCCCCCGCGGCCCGCCGGATCAGTTCCGGCGGGCCGCGTGCTCTTGTTACGAGTCAGTGGACCTGTCACCATGGACGTGCTGGCTGTCACAGCGTCGTGCGTCAGCACCCAGGCTCCGCCCGGCTGCCAGGGGGACGCGCTCCAAGGAGGTCACCATGTCAACCCACAGCCCTGCGTCATCATCCCGCCTGGCATCCTCAAGCCCGCTGAGCTCCCTCCCACCACGCTCCGCGGCTCCGACCTGGACTCGCAGCGTGTACTAGGTGGCGCTTGCGGCCGCCTGGCTGGTGTGGCTACCCAACCTCCTCCAGCTCCACCTGCCCGACGGCGGCTGGTCGCCCCTGTTCGTGCTCTCCCCGCTCCTGGGGCTGGTCGCCCTCGCCATGGCGCTGTGGACGCGGGCCTGGGGCAAGGCCGCGCTCGCCCTGGTCCTTGGCGTGGGGGCCTCCTGGATCCTGGTGACCGGCAGCTACCTCATCGAGATGCTCCTCGCCTCTGCCTAGAGGCAGTGCCCGGCCGGCACCCCGTCGATGCCCGGCCTGCGGCCTACCGGCGTCACTCGCGTCGTCTCAGTGCCCCTGGGCCGTGAGCGCCGGATGCTGCGGCAGCGTTTTGAGGGCGAGCGTGGCCACCAGGCAGGCAGGAGCGCCAGGGTGGCGGCTCCGGCCGCACCACCAGCCAGCATGAGGGGGAAGAAGTCTCCCCCCACGCCATCCGGCAGCCAGGCTCAGCGCTATAGGCGCCACCTTCGCCACCGCCGGTACCACGGCCAGCACATTGTCCATCACCTCGCTCTGCCCGCCCGGCAGCTCCAGCGCGTGCGTCTGCAGACCGAGCAGCCGCCAGGTCAGGACGAATGCGATGAATCCGGCCACCGAGGCACACAGCAGCGGCAGGCGGCTGGAACCCGGCGCCTGGTCCTCCTGCATCTCCTGAGGGTCCTCAGCAGCACGGTAGAAGGCTCCGGCGGGCGGCGAGCCGTAGAAACCGGACAAGGCTGCGGCGCTGCCGGCCGCAGCAGGGCCAGGAGCACGCCACCGGTCATGACGACGACGGCGATGTACCAGCCGGAGGCCTCATGAAACCACACCAGGTGCTGCAGGCCCCGCATGAGGGCGAAGGTCAGCGCCGTCACCGCCCCGGCGAGCAGGCCGTAGGAGACCGCGACCGTATAGGTCCGCGGGGTCGCTCCGCCGCTCATCTCAGCTCCTGACCCGTAGCTCCCAGAAGGCGACGGCGGCTGCCGCAGCCACGTTGAGGGAGTCCACGGCTCCGGCCATCGGGATGCGCACGACGGCGTCGGCCGCCGCGATCGTGCGCGGCGCGAGTCCGTCCCCCTCGGTCCCCAGTACCACGGCCACGCGCGAGTCCGCCCCGCTACAAGCCGGGGAGGCGGAGAACTCCCCCAGGCTCACCGAGTCCTCACTCAGTGCCAGGGCCGCCACGGTGAATCCTCCGGCGTGCAGCTCGTCCAGGGCCGGCCAGTGGTCGATCCGCGTCCACGGGACCTGGAAGACCGTTCCCATCGAGACCCGCACGCTGCGCCGGTACAGAGGGTCGGCGCAGTGCGGGGTCACCAGCACGGCGTCGATCCCCAGGGCGGCGGCGCTGCGGAAGGCGGCGCCGACGTTGGTGTGATCCACCAGGTCCTCCAGCACCGCCACGCGCCTAGCCCCCGCTCCCCCGCGCGCCGAGGCGAGGAGCTCGCCGACGCTGGGAAGAGCAGGCCGGTTCATCGCCGCCAGGGCGCCACGGTGAAGGTGGAAGCCCGTGATCGACTCCAGCAAGGGCTCAGGTGCGATGAAGACCGGGACGCCCCCGCCGTCGTCACGCCCCTGGCAGCCGGTAGCGGCGGCGATGACGGGACGCAGCTCGTCGTACCAGCGCGGCGCCATGAGGAAGGAGCGCGGGGCGTGCCCAGCCTCCACGGCACGCACGATCACCTTGGAGGACTCGGCCATGTACAGGCCGCGCTCGGTCTCCAGACGGCGCCGCAGGGCGACGTCAGTCAGGCTCGTGTAATCGGCCAGGCGGGGGTCGTCGACGTCGTCGAGCTCGATGATCACGCCCGGTCCCCTGACGCCGCGCTCTCCTCGTCCGCCGGGCCGGAGAACTGGCTCTGGTAGAGCTCGAAATAGGCACCGTGACGCGCCATGAGCTCGTCATGGCTGCCCTGCTCCACGATGTCACCGTGCTCCATGACCAGGATGACGTCGGCATCGCGGATCGTGGACAGGCGGTGAGCGATGACGAAGCTCGTCCGTCCCTGCCGCAGCCCCACCATGGCCTTTTGCACCAGCAGCTCGGTGCGTGTGTCCACCGAGCTGGTGGCCTCATCCAGGACGAGGATCTGCCGGTCGGCCAGGAAGGCACGGGCGATGGTGATCAGCTGCTTCTCACCGGCCGAGACCCCAGAGCCGGAATCGTCGATCACTGTGTCGTAGCCCTGGGGCAGGGCGCGGATGATGTGGTCGACGCTGGCCGCCCTGGCCGCAGCGAGCACCTGCTCCTGGCTCGCGCTGGCCGCCCCGAAGGTGATGTTCTCGCGGATCGTGCCCTCGAAGAGCCAGGTGTCCTGGAGGACCATGCCGATCTGCTCACGCAGCTCGCCCCGTGCCACATCGCGGTTGTCCACGCCGTCCAGGCTGATGGTGCCGGACTGGGGATCGTAGAAGCGCAGCAGCAGGTTGACCAGGGTGGTCTTGCCCGCGCCCGTCGGGCCGACGATCGCCACCGTCTGACCAGGCTCGACCGTGAGGTTGAGGTCCGTGATGAGCTCGGTGTCCGGGGTGTAGGAGAAGCGGACGTGGTCAAAGACCACGCGACCGCACACCCGCTCAGGCAGCAGGCGGTCCTGGGTGTCCTCGCTCTCCTCGGGTGCGTCCAGCACCTCGAAGACCCGCTCGGCGCTGGCCGCGCCGGACTGCAGGAGGTTGGCCATGGAGGCCAGCTGCGTGATGGGCTGGGTGAACTGCTGGGAGTACTGGATGAAGGCCTGCACATCTCCCAGCGTCATCGCTCCCTGCGTGATGCGGATACCACCAACCACCGCGATGATGACGAAGTTGAGGTTGGAGACCACACGCATCGCCGGCTGGATGGTCCCCGAGATCCACTGGGCCTTGTAGGAACCCTCGTACAGGCGGTTGTTGGCCTGCTCGAACAGGTCCGCGAAGGTCTCCTCCGAGTTGAACAGCGCCACGGCCTCGTGCCCGGTGAAGGCCTCCTCCACCACGCCCGAGACCTCACCGGTGGCCTTCCACTGCTGGGTGAAGTGCGGCTTGGCCTGGCGCGCGATGAGGACGGAGATGATCATCGCCAGCGGGATGGTCACCACTGCCACCAACGTCAGCTGCCAGGAGACGGTGAGCATCATCGCGAAGACGCCGATGACGGTGATGATGGAGTTGAAGGCCTGGGACAGGGTCTGCTGGAGGGTCTGGGAGACGTTGTCGACGTCGTTGGTGACCCGGGAGAGCATGTCGCCGCGGCTGCCACGGTCGATGTAGGACAGCGGCACCCGGGCCAGCTTGGCCTCGACCTCTCCACGCATCCGGCTCGCCGTGCGCTGGACGACGCCGGCCAGGATACGTCCCTGGAGCCACAGGAAGACCGCCGAGGTGAGGTAGAGGGCCAGTACCTGGGCCAGCACGATGAGCAGGGCGCGCGTGTCCAGCCCCTGACCCACGACCACGTCGTAGGCCGAGAGCATGGAGACGTAGGTGTCCTGCCCGGCGGCGCGCAGGGCGGCCACGAGCTGGTCCCCACTCATCCCGGCCGGAAGCCCCAGGTGTCCCAGCAAGGTACCGATGACGCCTTCGAAGATGAGGTTCGTGGCGCGTGCCAGCACCTTGGGAGCCAGCACGTTGAGCACCACGGAGACGGCTGTCAGGGCGATGACCAGGCCGATCCGCCAGCGCTCAGGACGCAGCTCGTGGATGAGCCGCTTCCAGGTGGCGGAGAAGTTGCGCGCCTTCATCCCCGGCGCGAGGGTACGGGGTCCGGGTCCGGCGCTCATGCTGCCTCCTCCGCGCTGATCTGGGACAGGACGATCTCGGCGTAGGTCGGGCAGGTGTCCATGAGCTCCTCATGGCGTCCGATGCCGACCACGTGCCCCTCGTCAAGGACCACGATCTGGTCCGCTCCGCGGATCGAGGCCACGCGCTGAGCCACCACCAGCAGGGTGGCCCCGTCAGTGGCCTCCGGCAGGCCCGCACGCAGACGTGCGTCCGTGGCGTAGTCCAGGGCCGAGAAGGAGTCGTCGAAGATGTAGACGCCGGCCGGGCGCACCAAGGCCCGGGCGATGGCCAGCCGCTGGCGCTGGCCACCGGAGAAGTTGACGCCTCCCTGGTCCACCTCGTGGTCCAGGCCGTCGTCGAGCTGGCGGACGAAGTCGGCCGCCTGGGCGGCCTCCAGGGCCGCCCACAGCTCATCGTCCGTGGCGTCGCTCTTGCCGTGGCGCAGGGTAGAGCGGATCGTGCCGGAGAACAGGAAGGCCTTCTGCGGCACCGTGGCCACAACCGAGCGCAGCTCGGCGAGGTCGAGGTCACGCACGTCGACGCCGTCGATGCTCACCCGCCCCTCGGTGGCGTCCAGGAGCCGGGGCAGCAGGCCCACCAGCGTGGTCTTGCCCGATCCTGTGGAGCCGATGACGGCCGTCATCGTGCCGGGAGCCATCTCTAGGTCGATCTCGGCCAGGACTCGCGAGGCCGCCCCGGGGTAACGGAAGGTGACCTTGTCCAGACGCACGCGGCGTCCTCGGCCCGGACCCTCGGCGGCCGGCAGCGTCTGAGGGCTGGCCGGGGAGGAGATCGCCGGGTGGACGGCCATGACCTCACCGATGCGGTCAGCAGCCACCTGGGCACGTGGCAGGAGGGTGACCAGCATGACGGCGATGAGGACGGAGAAGAGGATCTGCATGATGTAATTGAGGAAGGCGGTCAGGTCGCCCACCTCCATGCCGCCCGAGGAGATGCGCTGTCCCCCGAACCACATGACGGCGATCGTGGCCAGGTTCATGATGAGCATGACGCTCGGCATGAGCAGGGCGAAGAGCCGGCCGATCGCCAGGGACGTCGTCGTCAGGTCCTGGTTGGCCCGGTCAAAGACCTCCCGGCGCTGGCGCTGGCGCACGAAGGCGCGGATGACGCGCACGCCCTGGATCTGCTCGCGCATGACGAGGTTGACGCGGTCGATGCGCGACTGCATCGACTTAAAGTGTGGCAGCAGCCGACTCATCAGCAGCCCGACCACCACGAGCAGCAGAGGGATGAGGACCAGCAGCAGGGCGGACAGCGGGGCGTCCACGCGCAGGGCCATGATCGTGCCGCCCACGAGCATGATCGGTGCCATGAGCATCATGGAGGCGATCATGAAGACGACCATCTGGATCTGCTGGACGTCATTGGTGGAGCGGGTCACCAGCGAGGGAGCGCCGAAGCGCGAGACCTCCTCGGTGTTGAAGCGCTGGACGTGGTTGAAGACGTCAGCGCGCATCGCCCGGCCCAGTCCCATGGAGGCCTTGGCCGCTAGGTAGGTACCGATCACCGCGGAGACTCCCTGAAGCGCGGTGATTGCGAGCATCTGCCCGCCCAGCACCCAGATCCGGTCCGTGTCCCCGGCCACCACGCCGTCGTTGATGATGTCAGCGTTGAGCGTGGGAAGGGACAGGGCGGCGATCGTCTCCACGACCTTGAGAGCCAGGACTGCGAGCAGCGAGGGCCAGTACGGCCTCAGATAGTGACGCAGAGTTCGAAAGAGCACAGCGGGCAGGCTAGAGCACTCACCTGACGATTTCCTGAGCACTCCGGCCCTGCCCACCGTGATCTGGCAGTCAGTCCTTAGTGAGCGGCGTGGGAGCCGCCTGTCGGACGCTCCTCCGTGGCCTCCTGGGAGGCCGAGGCCACCTCGCCACGTGCCTGGGCCAGGGCCTCCTCCGGGGTCTGGAGGTTCGTCTCGGCCAGGTCAGAGGCGATGGACAGGGCGTCGTCCATACCGGACAGGTCGACTCCCACCTCATCCGCACTCTCGGGAGCCGCGGGCGAGCCGCCAGACTTGCCGCCCAGGGCACCGGCGATCCCGTCCAGGGCAGCCGTGAACTCGGTCGGCACGATCCACATCTTGGAGGAGTTGCCGTTGGCGATCTTGGGCAGGGTCTGCAGGTACTGGTAGGCCAGCAGCTTGGGGTCAGCGTTGCCGCGGTGAATGGCGTCAAAGACCTGCAGGATCGCGCGGGACTCACCCTGAGCCTTCAGGATGGCGGACTGGGCCTGGCCCTCAGCACGCAGGATGGCGGACTGCTTGTCACCCTCGGCGGTGAGGATCTGGGACTGCTTGACACCCTCGGCGGTCAGGATCGCGGCACGACGGTCACGCTCGGCGCGCATCTGCTGCTCCATGGCACCCTGGATGGAGGCCGGCGGATCGATCGACTTCAGCTCGACGTTGGACACGCGGATGCCCCAGCGTCCGGTGGCCTGGTCCAGCACCCCGCGCAGCTGGCCGTTGATCTGGTCGCGGCTGGTCAGCGTCTGTTCCAGGTCCATGGCGCCGATGACGTTACGCAACGTAGTCACCGTCAACTGCTCAATGGCCTGCAGATAGCTGGCGATCTCGTAGGTGGCGCGCTTGGGGTCGGTGACCTGGTAGTAGATGACCGAGTCAATGGACACCACGAGGTTGTCGGAGGTGATCACCGGCTGGGGCGGGAAGGAGACGACCTGCTCACGCAGGTCCACCGTCGAGCGCACCCGGTCGATGAAGGGGACAAGGAAGTGCATGCCAGCGCCGTACTCGGCCTGGAACTTGCCCAGACGCTCCACGATGATCGCGTAGGACTGCGGCACGATCCGCACTGCCTTGGCGATAGCGACGATGACGAACAGGGCCACGAGGGCCAGGACAACAAGAGGGACGATCTGCAGTCCCGCGAATGAACTCATGAGGAGCCTTTCAGGCAGTGCGGTGGTCAGGACGTGGTCAGGGCTTGAGGATCGAACCGGTCAGGGCATCGCTCTCATACGGGCTGGACGACGGCGACGGCCCCGTCGATGGCGACGACGCGTACCTGGGCACCGGTAGCCAGCCGCGCCTCCTGGGGACCAGAACGCGCCGGGTCCGGGTCAGCCAGGCGCGCGCTCCACTCCTCACCTCCCAGCCGTACTCGTCCTCCGTGGGCGTCGACGACGGTGAGAGCAACCGCCTCACGGCCCACCAGGGCCTCGGCGTTGGTACGCATGTCCGGCGTGGTCGCCCGCAGGTGCCGCTTGGCCCAGGGACGGACCAGGACGAGCAGCAACGTGGACACCAGGGCGAAGACGACCACCTGCAGCCAGAAGGGTCCGCCCAGCGCCGCCGTCACCGCCGCTCCGAGCGCTCCCCCGGCGAACATGAGGAAGGTCAGGTCCACGGTCAGGGTCTCAATCACCCCCAGGACGAGGGCGCCTCCAACCCACCACAACCAGTCCATCAGGGCCTCCTTGCTCGCTCGTGCGTGTCTTGAGGGTTCAGGGTCTGTCTAGTGCCTGCCTGAGCGGACGCCCAGCAGGTCCTTGCCGCGTGCGGCGTAGCGGCCCCGGTCCACCGTGACCTCCAGGGGCAGGCCGAAGGTGGTGGACATGACCTCGTCGGTCAGGACCTCCTCCAGGGGACCCTGCCCCGCGATCATTCCCTCGCGCAGGGCCAGGGCGTGGGTGAATCCGACCGGGATCTCCTCCAGGTGGTGGGTCACCAGCACCATGGTGGGCGAGCCGGGAGCCGAGATGATCTCGCTCAGGGCCGCCAGAAGCAGCTCACGTCCTGCCACGTCCAGGCCCGAGGCCGGCTCGTCCAGGATGAGCAGCTCGGGGTCGGGCATGAGTGCGCGTGCGATCTCCACGCGCTTGCGCTCACCGGAGGACAGGCTGCCCCAGCGGCGGTCCGCCAGCTCCTGCACGCCGAGCGCGCCCAGCAGCGCGTGGGCGCGCTCACGGTCGAAGTCGTCATACTCCTCGCGCCACACACCGATCGTGCCGTAGGAGGCGGACAGCACCACGGACTCCACGGTCTCGCTCTCCAGCACGGACTGCGCCAACGCCGAGGAGGTCAGCCCGATGCGCGGGCGCAGCTCAGTCACGTCCACACGCCCCATGCGCTCGCCGAGCACGTCCACCGTGCCTGAGGAAGGGAAGAGCCTGGCTGCGGCGATACGGGAGATCGTGGTCTTTCCCGCACCGTTGGGGCCCAGCAGCACCCAGTGCTGCCCCTCGGTGACGCTCCAGGTCACATGGGACAGGATCTGGTGACTGCCACGGTGGAGGCAGACGTCGTCGAGGTGCAGCACGCTGGTCATGGCCCCACCCTATCGTGCGGACGTGACCTGGGTCCCACACCTGACAGGGCGTGGGACCCAGGTCACGTCCGCGCTGGTCCTCCTCGTTAGGCTCCCGCCCATGTCCCCTCTGGTTCTTCCCGTGAGCGTCCTGCTCGCCCTGTGGGCGCCTGTCCCCTCCTCGATCGGGCTGGCCCTGGTCCAGGGGCCCGACGCCGTGCACGAGGTCGCGGACCCAGGACCTGGCGGTCTCGGGCTCGTCAGCCTGGAGACATGGCTCGCGCGCACTGGCGCGCTGCGACGCTGCGCCGCGGTCCTGCCGAGCCCGGCAGATCCCCTGCCCGGCCTGGCAGCCGCGCTGGAGGCTGGCGAGGGCGTACTGGTTGAGACCGCAACCCGGCGCCTGCTGCTGGTCCCGCAGCCCTCCGGGGCCTCGGTGCACTGGCACGCCGAGGAGCTCACCGCCGCCGTCCCACCCTTTGACGCCGCCCACGCGCGTCGCGCCACCTACCAGGCCACCGAGGAGGCCATCACGGCACTGACCGAGCTGGACCTGGCTCGCGAACGCCCCGATCTGGCTGAGGAGCTCACCGACCTCATCACCGCGGTCCTAGACCCCCGTCTCATCCCGCCGTCGCTAGAGCCTCGCCGTCGTGAGCTGCTGGAGCGGTCCCTGCGGCTAGCGGCGATCTGCGAGCTTGCTCTGAGTGACGACGGCGCCGCGGCGACGGCGGCGCAGGCCCAGCGGCGCCGACAGGTCCTGCGCCCTCTGCTGGCTGTGGCGCGCCAGGGCGTGGCCGCAGCGACCGAGAGCTGGGCCGTGTAGGAGCGCAGCCCTGCTCGGTTGCCAGCAGCCCCTCAGCCCTTGGGGTGGGCCAGCGCCCACTCGTAGACGTCCATGGTCTGGGTGGCAATCGCGGACCAGGAGAAGTGCTCCTCAACGCGCCGTCGGGCCGCTGCCCCCATCCGGGAGGCAAGCTCGGCATCCGTGACCAGCGCGGTCAGGCGCTCAGCCAGGTCGGCCGCGAAGCGCTCGGGGTCCGTCGGCGTGCCGGTGCCGTCGGTGAGCTGGTCGATTGGCACGAGGTAACCGGTCTCGCCGTCGACGATGACGTCCGGGATGCCGCCGGTGGCCGAGCCGACCACCGGCAGGCCCATCGCCATGGCCTCCAGGTTGACGATGCCCAGCGGCTCGTAGACCGAGGGGCACACGAAGACGTCGGAGGAGGCCAGCACAGCCTGCAGCTCACGGTGGGGCAGCATCTCCTCGATGAGGATGACGCCGGTCCGCGTGGCCTGGAGCCCGGCCACAGCCTGATCAACCTCCGCCTTGATCTCCGGGGTGTCCGGGGCGCCGGCGCACAGGATGACCTGGACCTGCTCGGGCAGCTGGGCGACGGCGCGCAGCAGGTGGGGCAGCCCCTTCTGGCGCGTGATACGGCCGACGAAGACGATCGTGGGCCGGCCGGTCTCGATCCCGAAGCGGGCGCGTACCTGGGCCGCCAGGTCCTCGAAGGCGGGATCGGTGGGACGGGCCCAGTCGGCCAGGTCAATGCCGTTGTGGACGACCTTGACACGCTGCGGGTCCACAGCCGGGTAGGAGCGCAGGATGTCCTCACGCATGCCGTGGGAAACGGCGATGACGGCGCTGGCCCCCTCGTAGGCCTGAGCCTCGGCCCAGGAGGACAGGGCGTAGCCACCGCCGAGCTGCTCGGCCTTCCACGGGCGCATCGGCTCCAGGGAGTGGGCCGAGACCACGTGAGGAATGCCGTGCAGCAGGCCAGCCAGGTGACCGGCCAGGTTGGCGTACCAGGTGTGGGAGTGGACGATGTCAGCCCCTTCCACGTCCGCCACCATGGTCAGGTCCACCCCGAAGGTGCGCAGCGCCGCGTTGGCGCCAGCCAGCTCCGGCAGCTCGGCGTAGCCGGTGACCCCAGGATCGGCGCCCTCGGTACCAGGCTCGCGAGGGCCACCAAAGGCGTGGACCCGCACGTCCGCCACCGGACGCAGGACCTTGGCCAGCTCATTGACGTGGACGCCGGCACCGCCGTAGATGAAGGGCGGGTACTCCTTGGTCAGCAGGTCGACCCTCATGGTCCTCATCTCTTCCTCGTGGGGCACTGCGGGTGCCAGGGTGGGTATCGAGTCGTGGTGAGCGGCCGAGCGGGTGGCAGGCAACGCCGTCGGCCCTCCCCTCAGACGGTATCGGCTCTGGCGCCCCGCCGTGCCGCTTTCGTCCGGACGAAAGCGTTCACCATCCTGTCACGCCATTTGCCCACCTAGGTGCTCACCCGCCCTCTACTCTGAGCCCATGGCCTACCCACGAGTCCTTGCAATCATCCTCGCCGGCGGCGAAGGCAAGCGCCTGATGCCACTGACTGTTGACCGAGCCAAGCCGGCCGTGCCCTTCGGCGGCATCTACCGGCTCATCGACTTCTCCCTGTCGAACATGATCAACTCTGGTTTCCTCAAGGTGGTTGTGCTCACTCAGTACAAGTCCCACTCGCTGGACCGCCACATCGCCAAGACCTGGCGGATGAGCGACATGCTGGGCAACTACATTGCCCCGGTCCCCGCTCAGCAGCGCGTAGGCAAGCACTGGTTCCTGGGCAGCGCGGACGCCATCTACCAGTCCCTCAACCTGCTCGACGACGAGCGGCCGGACTACGTGGTCATCACCGGCGCGGACAACATCTACCGCATGGACTTCTCCCAGATGCTGGAGCACCACATCGCCTCGGGCCTGCCGTGCACCGTGGCCGGCATCCGCCAGCCCAAGGCGCTGGCCAACCAGTTCGGCGTCATCGAGACCGACCCGGCGGACAAGGGCAAGATCAAGGCCTTCGTGGAGAAGCCCCAGTCCACCCCGGGCCTGCCCGACTCCCCCGACGAGGTCCTGGCCTCGATGGGCAACTACATCATGAACGCCGACGCCCTCCTGGAGGCGGTCACCGTCGACGCCGCGGACGAGTCCTCTAAGCACGATATGGGCGGCAATATCGTCCCCTGGTTCGTCGCACGCGGAGCGGCCGGGGTCTACGACTTCAAGGACAACGAGGTTCCTGGTGCCTCCGAGCGCGACCGCGACTACTGGCGCGACGTGGGTACTGTGGACGCCTTCTACGACGCCCACCAGGACCTCATCTCGGTCACCCCGGTCTTCAACCTCTACAACGACCGCTGGCCGCTGTTCGCCGGCTACACCAACTCCATGCCGCCGGCCAAGTTCGTCTACGGCTACCACGAGCGCCTGGGCCACGCGGTGGACTCGATCGTCTCCCCCGGCGTCATCGTCTCCGGTGGTGAGGTCATCTCCTCGGTGCTCTCCCCGGGCGTGCGCGTCAACTCCTGGTCCTCGGTGCGCGAGTCCGTGCTCATGGACGGGGTGAACGTGGGACGCAACACCGTGGTCAACCGCGCCATCCTGGACAAGTACGTCCACGTGGAGGAGGGCGCGATGGTCGGTATCGACCCCGAGCACGACCGGGAACGTGGCTTCACCGTCACCGAGTCTGGGATCACCGTGGTCGCCAAGGGACAGACTGTCACGCGCTGAGCAGCTGCGGCGTCTCACGCTCACGGCCTCGTCGTCTCACAACACGACGGGGCCGTTAGCATCGGCACATGAGCAACGCGACCAGCGCACCGGCTGCCACCTCCCCGCGAGTCTCTGGGCTCCGCGCCACCGGCCTGCTGGCGCAGGCGGGCCCGGGTCTGCTGGTGATGGACGTGGACTCCACGCTCATCGAGCAGGAGGTCATTGAGCTCATTGCCGAGAGGGCCGGCACCCGCGAGCAGGTCGCCGCGGTCACGGCCCGGGCCATGCGTGGAGAGCTGGACTTCGCCGCCTCCCTGCGTGAGCGCGTGGCCACGCTGCGTGGCGTACCGGAGACGGTCTTTGCCGAGGTGCTGGCTGAGGTCCGTCCCACCCGTGGCGCGGCCGGGCTCATCAACGAGCTGCACGCACGCGGCTGCCGGGTGGGCGTGGTCTCCGGGGGTTTTGAGGAGGTGGTGGTCCCGCTGGCCGAGCGCCTGGGGATCGACCACGTCGCCGCCAACCGCCTGGAGGTCCGCGACGGTCACCTCACCGGCCAGGTCCTGGGCCGGATCGTGGACCGGCAGGAGAAGGTGCGCTGCCTGCGCCAGTGGGCCAGGCAGGACGGCGTCGAGCTCTCCCGCACGGTCGCGGTGGGCGACGGCGCCAACGACCTGGGCATGATCGCCACCGCTGGGTTGGGGGTGGCCTTCTGTGCCAAGCCGGTCGTCGTCGAACAGGCGCCGGCGGCCGTGCACGTGCGTGACCTGCGCGCCGTCCTGGAGCTCCTCTAGCTCAGCTGGTCATGAGGATCTCGGTCAGACGGGCCCGGCCGGGGCCCAGCTCGGACCAGGAGACCGGGACCGAGAGCACCAGCGCCGTGGCTGGCGGGATGCCGAACTCGATCTGCCGGGCCAGGTCGCTTGCGCCCTCGTCCAGCTCATAGGCCAGGATCGAGGTCGTGGGCTCATGCCCCACCACGACGACGCTACGCACCTCCTCGTCCAGCACGGTGAGCTGTTCCAGGACCCTGGTCGAGCTGCCCATGTAGAGGACCTCCTCCACCCGTGTGTCCCGGGGACGCAGCCGGTCGCGCACAGGGCGGGCCGTCTGGCGAGTACGCGCTGCCGGGGAGACGAGCAGGAGGTCGAGGCTAGCGATCCGGCTGCCCAGCTGCTTGGCCAGGTCAGCCGCCATCTGCTCGCCGTGCTCGGTCAGCGGTCGCTCGGCGTCGGACATGCCCCGGGCCGCCTTGGAGTGGCGCACGAGCACGAGGGTGCGCTCGTCCGGCTGGCTCGTCATGGGCTCGTCAGCGCTCACAGCGTTCTCAGTCACCCGGCCAGGATACGCGAGCGGCTAGGCGCGGGAGGTGACGAGAGCGGTGGTCACACCAGGCTGGCCCCGCCGTCGGCGTGCAGCACCTCACCGGTCGTGGCCGGCAACCAGCTGGACAGCAGTGCCACCGCCGTGCGCGCCACAGGGCTCGGGTCGCCCGCGTCCCAGCCCAGCGGCGCCCGGCTCTCCCACGCCTGAGCCAGCTGGTCAAAACCGGGGATCGCACCCCCCGCCGTCGTCCGCAGGGGCCCTGCGGACAGGGCGTTGACACGAACCCCGCGGGGCCCCTGTTCCACCGCCAGGCCCCTCACACTGGCCTCCAGCGCCGCCTTGAGCGGTCCCATCCAGCCGTAGCCGGGCACGACCCTGCCTGACTCGAAAGTGAGGGCCAGCACCGCTGACCCAGGCACCAAGAGCGGGCTGAGAGCCCCCACCAGCGCCGGCAGCGAGGTCACCGAGACTGTGAGCGCGCGCTCCAGATCCGACTGCCAGGAGGCCAGGCCGGCGGCGCTCGCTCCGGCCTGCCCCTCCCCGGCACCAGGCGCGGCCGAGTCGGACGGGCTCAGATGATCTCCCAGCAGGCCGGGAGCAGCCTGGGCCACTGAGTGGACCACGCCGTCCAGCGTGTCCACACCCAGACCGCGCAGCTGCGCCTCCAGGCCGCTCAGCGCCTCGGCGTCGGTCAGGTCCAGCGCCAGCACCGGGACCTCACCCAGGCCGGCTCCAGCGGCAACCCGCTCAGTCACCCGCAGCGCCCGTGGCGGCGAGCTCAGCACCAGGCGGGCGCCCTGCGCGCCAGCCTCGCGTGCCACGGCTGTGGCGATCGAGGAAGGACGCAGCACACCGGTGACCAGGACGGTGCGCCCGTCCAGCAGACCCGTCATCGTCCCATCCCCATCCCGCCGTCCACCGGCACGATCGCGCCGGTGACGTAGGAGGCCTGCGGGCTGGCCAGGAAACGGACGACGGCGGCCACCTCCTCAGCCCGTCCCAGCCGGCCCATCGGGATCTGGGCAAGGTAGGACTCACGCGCCGGCTGGCTCAGACCGGCCGTCATCGGCGTGTCCACGAACCCGGGGGCCACGGCATTGACCGTGATGCCCCGAGGCGCGACCTCCCGGGCCAGGCTGCGCGTGAGCCCCTCGATCCCGCCCTTGGACGCACCGTAGGCCGCTAGTCCCGTGCCCCCGCGGGCCGCGATCACGGAGGAGACCAGGATGATCCGGCCGCTGCGTCGGCGCAGCATGCCGGGCAGAACCGCACGCACTACCGTGAAGGCACCGGTAAGGTTGGTCTCCACCGTGGTCTGCCACGTCTCGTCACTGGTGCGCATGGCCAGCGCGTCCACGGCCACCCCGGCCGCACACACGAGGACCTCGACTCCCCCGGCCTCCTCCAGCCGGGCAGCCGCGGCCCGCACAGCGCCGGCCTCGGTGACGTCAACGCTGCATCCCCTCACGCCCTCCGGCGCCGCGCCGCTGCGTGACCAGCCCACTACCTGGTCACCGGCCTGGCGCAGCGCCCCGGCCACCGCCGCCCCGATGCCGCCAGAGGCACCGGTGACCAGCGCCGTCGGGGACGCGAGAGCACCGTCGTTCCTCACACCACTCACGGCTACCAGCCTACGTGTGCCAGAGTGTGCGCGTGACGCACGCCCCCACCTCGCAACCTGCCGACCCGGCCCAGCTCGGCCTCGCCCCGCTCGGCGTCAGCCCGCTACGCATTGGCCCAATTACGGTTGGCGTGCCCGTCGAGCTCGCCCCGATGGCTGGCGTCACCAACGCCTCCTTCCGCCGCCTGTGCCGGGAGCAGGGCGAGAGCGCCCTGCCCGCTCACGCTCGCCCGGCAGCCGCCGGCCCGCTGCCTACCGACGACGGCGGCCTGCTCGCCCCAGCAGGTCTGTACGTCACCGAGATGGTCACCACGCGCGCGCTGGTCGAGCGCAATGACAAGACCCTGGCCATGGTGCGCACCGACCCCACTGAGCGCGTGCGCTCCATCCAGCTCTACGGGGTGGACCCGGTTATCGCTGGGAAGGCCGCGCGCATCCTCGTCGAGGAGGACCTGGCTGACCACATTGACCTCAACTTCGGCTGCCCGGTGCCCAAGGTGACCCGCAAAGGTGGTGGGGCGGCGCTGCCGTGGAAGAAGGACCTGCTGCACGCAATCCTGCGCGAGGTGGTGCGCGGAGCCGAGGAGGGGGTGCGTCTGGGCCGGCGCGAGCGCGAGGTGCCGGTGACCGTCAAGATGCGCATCGGCGTCGACGAGGAGCATGAGACCTATCTCGACGCCGCCCGCGCCGCCCAGGACGCCGGGGTCGCGGCCCTGGCCCTGCACGGGCGTACGGCCCGCCAGCACTACGCAGGCAAGGCGGACTGGTCCGCGATCGCGCGTCTGAAGGAGGCCTGCCGGATTCCTGTGCTGGGTAACGGGGACACCTGGACTGGTAGCCACGCGCTGGAGATGATGAGGCAGACGGGCTGTGACGGCGTGGTCGTGGGCCGGGGGTGTCAGGGCCGGCCCTGGCTGTTCGCTGACATCGTCCACGCCCTGTCCGGCTCCGTCGAGCGCACCCACCCGGACCTGGACGCCGTCATCGCCACGATCCGCGCCCACGCGCGCCTGCTGGCTGCCGAGCTCGGCGAGGACCGGGGCGTACGTGACCTGCGTAAGCACATTGGCTGGTACCTCAAGGGGTATCCGGTGGGCGGGCAGGCCCGTGGGGATCTGATGAAGGTCTCCTCACTCGCCGAGCTCGACGCCGGGCTGGAGGCCATGCGCGCACGCCTGCCCGAGCAGGTGCTCTACCCCGGCGAGACCGTGGAGGGACCGCGAGGGCGGGCCGGCACGCCCAAGCGTCCGCACCTGCCCGACGGCTGGCTGGACTCGCCCTACCTCAGCCAGGACCAGCGCGTGCTGCTGCTCCAGGCCGAGTCAGACGTCTCCGGAGGCTGACCCTGCCTGGCTGCCCACCACTGCGGCCTCATGCCGGGCCGGCGCGCACAGGGCGGCCGCGATCGCCGTCGTCGCCGGGATGGCGAGCACCAGCCCGATCGAGGAGACCAGCGTGCGCACGATCTCCTCGGCGATCTCACCGCTGAGCAGCGTGTCCACCACGGAGCGGTCAATGAGGGCGGCCGCCAGGATAAGTGGCAGGGCGGTGCCTGCGTAGGCGAAGGCCAGGGTGTAGACGGTGGAGGCGATGTGGTCGCGGCCGATCCGCATCCCACCGGTCAGCAGACGTGCTCGGCTGAGCGTGGGGTTGGCGGCGTGCAGCTCCCACACGGCCGAGGCCTGGGTGATGGTGACGTCATTGAGGACGCCGAGCCCAGCGATCACCATCCCGCAGGTCAGCAGTGAGGTCAGGCTCAGGCCCGGCACGATCGCGGTCAGCGTCAGGGCCTCCTCACCCACCGCGCCGGTGAGGTTGGCGGCGTCCACGCCCCACAGCGCCAGCACCACCGTGATGACGACGCCTGCCAGCGTGCCCAGCAGCGCCGTCGTCGTGCGGACGCTGACGCCGTGGGCGACGTAGACGGCGAGCAGCATCATGGCCACCGAGCCCACGAGGGTGACCAGGAGCGGAGGGTGGAGCGCGAGCAGCGCGGGGATCATGAAGCGCAGGAGCACGCCGGTGGCCAGCACCAGGCCGAGGACGGCGCGCAGGCCCTTGAGTCCGGCCACCGCCACGACGAGCACGAGGTAGGCCACGGCGAGAGCGCCAACCGGCAGCTGGCGGTCGTAGTCGACGAAGACGTAAGGGGTCCCGCCAGCCAGCGCCTGAGCGGTGTACATGACCCGCATCCGGTCCCCGACCTGGGCCGCCGGCAGGGACTCGGCAGGCACGTGGACGGGGACCACGAGGCCGCGTCCCTCACCCGAGGTGATCTCGGCGCACACGGCGTCGCCCAGGAGCGAGCCGTCGCTGATCCCGCCCAGGCTCGCTGCCGACTCGGCGCAGGAGGAGACCTGCGTGGCGGTGACACGGGCCGTGGCCAGGCTGGCGCCCTCGGCCGCAAAGGGCTGGGAGCCGATGGCCTCCACGCGCCCGGGCCACAGCACCGCGATGCCGAGGAGCGTGGCCAGGACCAGGGGGACGACGAGGGCCGCGAGCACGATCCGCACACGCCGGGACTCGCCTGGCGCCAGCCTCAGTGGCCCGCCGTGGTCGTGGGCGTGGCCGGCGGCGCGTCTGAGGCCAGGGGTACGGGGCTCGGTGCTCATCTGTCTATCATGCCTGACCGCTCACTCACGCTCTCCCACCCACGCCCCGCCTCAACCGGGGGTTGATGCTGAGGAGGTCAGCAGCCGATGAGGCGCTCAGCCAGGTAACGCTCCACGCCCTCCAGCGGGATGCGCTCCTGAGCCATGGTGTCGCGCTCACGCACCGTGACGGCGCCGTCCTGCGGAGAGTCGAAGTCGTAGGTGATGCAGAAGGGGGTGCCGATCTCATCCTGACGGCGGTAGCGCCGGCCCACAGCACCGGCGTCGTCGTAGTCGACGTTCCAGGTTCGGCGCAGGCGCGCAGCCAGCTCCTTGGCCGGACCAGTCAGCTCCTCCTTGCGGCTCAGCGGCAGGACGGCGGCCTTGACCGGCGCCAGGCGCGGGTCGAGCTTGAGCAGCACACGGGTGTCCACGCCACCCTTGGTGTTGGGAGCCTCATCCTCGGTGTAGGCCTCCACCAGGAAGGCCATGAGGGAGCGGGTCAGTCCCGCCGAGGGCTCGATGACGTAGGGGGTCCAGCGCTCGTTCTTGGTCTGGTCGAAGTAGGACAGGTCCTTGCCCGAGTGCTCGGCGTGGGTGCTCAGGTCGAAGTCCGTGCGGTTGGCGATGCCCTCCAGCTCGCCCCACTCGCTGCCCTGGAAGCCGAAGCGGTACTCCAGGTCCACCGTGCGCTTGGAGTAGTGGGAGAGCTTCTCAGCGGGGTGCTCGTAGAGGCGGAGGTTGTCCTCCTTGATTCCCAGGCCCGTGTACCAAGCCTTGCGGTAGTCGATCCAGTACTGGTGCCACTCCTCGTCCGTGCCCGGCTCGCAGAAGAACTCCAGCTCCATCTGCTCGAACTCGCGGGTACGGAAGATGAAGTTGCCCGGGGTGATCTCGTTGCGGAAGGACTTGCCCACCTGGCCGATGCCAAAGGGCGGCTTCTTGCGCGCCGCGCTCATGACGTTGGCGAAGTTGATGAAGATGCCCTGGGCGGTCTCGGGACGCAGGTAGTGCAGGCCCGCCTCGTCATCCACCGGACCGAGGAAGGTCTTGAGCAGACCAGAGAAGGCGCGAGGCTCGGTGAACTGGCCGCGGGTGCCGCAGTTGGGGCACACGAGCTGGTCAAGGCTGACGGAGTCGGGGTCCTCGATGCCGTGCTTGGCGGCGTATGCCTCCTGCAGCTCGTCCTCACGCAGGCGCTTGTGGCAGGAGGTGCACTCGATGAGCGGGTCAGTGAAGGCCTTGACGTGACCGGAGGCAACCCAGGTCTCGCGCGGCAGGATGACGGAGGAGTCCAGGCCCACGACGTCGTCGCGCGAGCGGACCATGTACTGCCACCACTGACGCTTGATGTTCTCCTTGAGCTCGACGCCCAGCGGGCCGTAGTCCCAGGCCGAGCGGGTTCCGCCGTAGATCTCACCGCACGGGAAGACGAAGCCGCGGCGCTTGGCGAGGTTGATGACGTTGTCGAGGGTGGAGGAGGTCTTGGCCACCATGTTCTCCTGCAAGTCGTTGTCCGCACCTGGTTGGTGGGAACGAGTGGGGTCAGTCTAGAGGCAGTATGGCGCCACCTCGTAGCGGCGTCCATTTGACACTCCCCACCCACTTGATGAAAATGATTCCCATGAACATCACCCAGTCCCACGTCCGACACGCCCTCGCCACGGTCAGCGCCCTCGCCCTCGGCGGCGCCCTGACCGCCTGCGCCGCCCTGTCCCCCTCCTCGCAGTCCGCTTCCGCCACCGCCACCGGCACCACCGCCGCCGACGGCCGGATCCAGGTGGCCGCCTCCTTCTACCCCATCCAGTACCTGGCCCAGGCCATCGGCGGGGAGCACGTCGACGCTGCCGCGGTCACCCCTACCAACGTCGAGCCGCATGACTACGAGCTCTCCCCCCGCGACGTCACCTCCTTGAGCGGCAAGGCGGCCATCCTCTACGTCTCCGGCTTCCAGCCCTCCCTTGACGACGCCGTTGCCCAGGTCTCCGGCCCCACCGTCACCGATCTGGCCAGCGCCGTGAACCTGGTCCACCACGACGGCGTGAGCGAGGACCATGACCACGGCGAGGACCATGACCACGGCGAGGACGAGGACGGGCAGGAGAGCCACGACCACGACGACGAGGCCACCGAGGCCCTCGACCCGCACTTCTGGCTCGACCCGGTCAGGATGAAGGCGGCCGCAAGCGCCGTCGCCCAGGCCCTGGCCGCCGTCGACCCGGATCACGCCTCCGACTACGAGGCCAACCTCGCCACGCTGAACGACACCCTGACCACACTGGATGACTCCTACACCACGGGCCTGGCCCAGTGCGAGCGCACCACCTTCGTCACCGCCCATGCCGCTTTCGGCTACCTCGCCGACCGCTACCACCTCACCCAGGCCTCGGTCTCCGGCATCGACCCCGACGCCGAGCCCAGCCCGGCTGAGATCGCGGCGATCAAGACGATCGTGGCCCGCACCGGCACCACCACGGTCTTCACCGAGGCACTCCTCTCCCCCAAGACGACCCAGGCCCTGGCCGCTGAGACGGGGACGACGACGGCGGTGCTCGACCCTGTGGAGTCAGTACCCGAGTCCGGTGACTACACTGAGGCCATGACCACCAACCTCTCCCAGCTGCGCACCGCTCTGGGGTGCCAGTGAGCGCCGCTCGGCACGACCCGGACCCCGTCGTCGTCGAGGACGCCTCCGTGGTCCTTGGCTCCACCCTCATCCTGTCTGGTATCAACCTCACCGTGGCAGCCGGGCAGTCCGTGGCGCTGCTGGGGGCCAACGGCTCAGGCAAGTCCACGCTGGTCAAGACGGTCCTGGGTCTGAACCCTCTGTGGGCCGGTTGCGTACGTCTGTTCGGTCATGACGTCACCCACCGCTGTGGTGTGGCCTGGAACCGCGTGGGCTACGTGCCCCAGCGTGCGGGCGCCTCCTCGGGTGTGCCTGCCACGGCGCTGGAGGTCGTGCGCTCGGGCCTGCTTGACCCTCGTCATCCTTTCGCCGACCGGGGCCGCAGAGCGCGCGAGCGGGCGCTAGCCGCCCTGGACGCGGTAGGCCTGGCTGATCGCGCGGGCGACCACGTCCAGGTCTTCTCCGGCGGCCAGTCCCAGCGCGTCCTCATCGCCCGTGCCCTGGTGCGTGACCCTGACCTGCTCATCCTGGACGAGCCCCTGGCGGGTATCGACCGCGCCTCGCGCGAGGCGCTCGCACGCATCCTGACCACCCTGCGTGAGCGGGGGCTGACGCTGCTGACCGTCCTGCACGAGATGGGTGAGCTGGCTGACGTCGTCGAGCGCGCCGTCGTCCTGTCGGAGGGACGAGTGATCTCTGACGGGCCGGCCTCCGCGCTCGCCCCGGCCCACCACGACCACGGTGAGCACGACGTCGTCGGCCACGACCACCTCGACGACTGCGAGCACGAGCACCCGCACGGTGACGCCGCCCCCGCTCGCCACCACGCCCCGGACCTGTCCGGCCCGCTCGGCGTGCACTCGCACTAAGGAACGCCGTGAACGAGCTCATCGACACCTGCTCGCAGATGTTCTCCAGCCTGCTCATGCAGCGTGCGCTCATCGTGGCCGTCCTGGTCGGCGTGTCCGCGCCAGTGGTGGGCACCTACCTGGTCCAGCGTGGTCTGGCGCTGCTGGGAGACGGGATCGGGCATATCGCGCTGACCGGAGTAGCCCTGGGCTGGCTGGCCGGAGCCGCCGCCAACGTCTCCCCGCACGACGCCTGGGCAATCCCCGGCGCCATCATCGCCTCCGTGCTCGGCGCCGTCCTCATCGAGGTCATCCGGGCCCGCGGCCGCACCCGCGGGGACGTGGCGCTCGCGATCCTCTTCTACGGCGGTATCGCCGGCGGCGTCATCCTCATCAAGGTCGCCGGAGGCACGACGACGAACCTCACCTCCTACCTCTTCGGCTCCATCGCCACGGTGAGCGTGGCCGACGCCTGGTTCACCATCGCGCTGGCCGCCGTCGTGCTGGCCGTGGGCCTGGGCCTGCGCGGTCCTCTGTTCGCCCTGTGCCACGACGAGGAGTTCGCCCGTGCCATCGGGCTGCCCACCGGCGTGCTCAACGTGCTGGTCGCCATGGTCGCGGCGCTGACGGTCTCGGTGTCGATGCGGGTGGTGGGCGCCCTGCTGGTCAGCGCCGTCATGATCGTGCCAGTGGCGGTGGCCCAGCTCGTCTCGCACTCGTTCTCGCGCACCATGGGACTGGCCATGGTCATCGGTGTGGCCGCCTGCGTGAGCGGGCTGGTCATCACCTACGTCGTGGCGGCCTCTCCAGGAGCCATGATCGTCGTCGAGCTCGTGGTGCTCTACGCCGTGGTCGCCGTGGCGACCGGCCTGGTCCGTTACCTGCGCAAGGCGGGCCGCAAGGAGGCCTCAGCATGAGATCAACCTGGCAACGCGCCGCCGTGCGCGACATCCTGGAGCGCACCGAGGAGTTCCGCTCCGCCCAACAGATCCACGCCGCCCTGGAGGCGGAGGGGACCAAGGTGGGGCTGGCCACCGTCTACCGCAACCTCACCGCGCTGGCCGAGGCCGGTGAGGTGGACCAGGTGCGCAGCGACGAGGAGGTGCTCTACCGACGCTGCGAGGGCAGCGAGCACCACCACCACATCGTGTGCCGGCGCTGCGGGCACACCGTGGAGGTCGCTGGTGGCGAGCTGGAGGAGTGGATCGCGCGCGTGTCCGCCCAGGCGGGCTTCACGCAGATGGAGCACACGGCCGAGTTCTTCGGGGTGTGCGCCTCCTGTAGCAAGGACTGAGTGGCTCAGGCCTGGACCTGGTCCACCGCCCCACCAAAGCGCCGGTCGCGCTCGGCGTAGGCCTGGCAGGCCTTCCACAGCTGCGTGCGGTCGAACTCGGGCCAGGGCAGGGGCGAGAAGTACAGCTCAGCGTAGGCCGCCTCCCACATGAGGAAGTTTGAGGTCCGCTGCTCCCCACCGGTGCGGATCATGAGGTCTACCTCCCGCATCGTGGGCGAGTACAGGTGACGGGCCACGGTCCTCTCCCCCACCGCGGAGGCCTTGAGGCGCCCGGCGGCCACCTCCTGGGCGATCGCGCGGGCGGCGTCGGCGATCTCCGCCCGGCCCCCGTAGTTGAGGCACATGTTGAGCACCATGGTCTCGTTGCCGGCGGTCAGCCGCTCGGCGCGGCGGACCTCCTCCAGGACGGACTTCCACAGCCGCGGCTCGCGACCCACCCACCTCACCTGCACGCCCCAGGCGCGCAGGTCCTCGGTCTGGGCGCGCAGCACCTGGCGGGTAAAGCCCATGAGGAAGCGGACCTCGGCCGGTGAGCGGCGCCAGTTCTCGGTGGAGAAGGCATAGACGCTCAGCTCCTTGATCCCGATCTCCACCGCCCCGGCAATGACGTCCATCATGGTGGACTCCCCCGCCCGGTGGCCCTCGGTGCGCGGCAGCCCTCGGGCATTAGCCCACCGACCGTTGCCATCCATCACGCAGGCCACGTGCGCGGGCACGGCAGCGGCCGCCAGCGCCGGCGGCCTCAGTCCCGGTCGGTGCAGCGGCACGCGGTCCTCAGCGGCGTCATCCCCACGCGGGGCAGGTGTGCTGGTCATCTCAGGTCCTTTCCACCAGTGCCAGAGAGCGTAGACGACGCTCCAGGTGCCAGGTCACGTAGGCCGAGACCAGGCCCGAGGCCGCCGAGCGCTCACGGGGCCCCGAGGCGTCAGCCAGGGCCCAGTCCCCTGACAGCAGCGCCCCCAGCAGCGCCATCGTGCGGGGGCTGACCTCCACGCTGCCGGCCGGCCGGCAGCTGGCGCACACCGCGCCACCGGCCTGGACGTGGAAGGCGGTGTGCGGCCCCGGCTCACCGCAGCGCGCGCAGTCAAAGCACGACGGCGCCCAGCCGGCCAGCGCCAGGGCGCGCAGCAGGTAGGAGTCCAGGACCAGGCCCGGGGCGTGCCGGCGCCTGGCCATGGCGGCGAGGGCCCCGTAGAGCAGCAGGAACTGCTGGGGTGAGTCCGTGGTGCCCAGGTCGCCGTCGTCCTCGGTCAGCCGCTCGGCCGTCTCGACCATGGTCGAGGCGCAGGTGAAGACGGCGTAGTCGGAGCAGACGGGAGCGGAGAAGGGCTCGATGGTCTCGACCTGGGTGACCACGTCCAGGCTGCGCCCGGCGTGGAGCTGGACGTCGACCATGGAGAAAGGCTCCAGGCGCGCACCGAAGCGCGACCCTGTCTTGCGCACGCCCTTGGCCACCGCGCGCACCTGCCCGTGGGCGCGGGTGAGCATGACGATGATGCGGTCGGCCTCGCCGAGGCGGTAGGTCCGCAGGACGATGGCCTCGTCGCGGTAGAGCTTGCTGGGCACGGGGACACTGTGCCACGACGGCGCCGCCGCCTCACCCCGCCAGGCAGGCGGCGCCGTCGGCCCTGAGCGGACGTGTCAGCGGTTGGCCTCCACGACCTCGCGGTAGGCCCGGTGCCCGGTGTAGAGCTCCTCGCCCAGCGGGCTGCGGTGGTCACGGACCATGGTGCGCAGCTGGTAGACGGCCACGGCCACGTTGGCAGCCAGGGCCACGGCCGAGACCGTCATGAGCGCGGCCGGGTCATGAGAGGCCTCGACGGCGAAGCGGGAGTCCGTGACGAAGGCCGGCACTGCCATGGTGAACATCATCCAGAAGGCCAGCGTGTGGGCACGGTGCTGGAGCCACACGCCCTTCTTGATGAAGAAGGCCGGGATCGTGCAGGAGATGAGCAGCGCGGCGCCGGCGTAGAAGGAGTGGTCGCCCACGCAGTTGTAGACGTAGGCGAAGTTCCACAGGTCGTAGGCGATGACCCAGAACCACAGCATGTCCGGCCAGACCATGTCCTTGGAGGGAGCCTTGGAGATGAAGATGCCGGTCCACCCGCAGATCGTCACCAGGTTGAGCAGGCCCGCCACACCGTTCATCCAGTTCCAGGGGCCGGAGACCATGAACACGCCGTCCACCACGCCGTTGGCGCCCATCGCCCCGACCTGGAAGTCACGGATGCAGGCCTCAGCGATATTGATCGCCAGGATGGCAGGAGGAAAGGCCAGCGCCCACTTGTTGGAATCCAGGCGTGGGCGGTATCGCAGCGCCATGAAGCCCAGGCAGCCGGCCAGGGCGGAGTAGACCTTGACCCAGTGGAACCAGGTCCCGGTGGAGGAGCCGGCCCCGGCGGTCTGCGGCCACACGAAGACCGTCAGGGCCACGGGCAGGGCGATGAACAGCAGCCAGCCGGCCACGCGCCAGCGGCGGCTGATCTCATTGAGCACGATGAGGGCGGCCAGGACCGCGAACCAGGCGGCCCAGGAGTACCAGGCGATATCGGCGTACAGGAACATGGCGAGCACCTTTCACGTCATTGGGAGTCAGGAGGTTGCCTGTCACCGTGAGGCTAGGCAGCGCCGCCACCACGCGCACTTGTCACCTGGGCTGAAGTGTCAAGGCCTTCCTGGTTAGGCTGGCAGCCGTGAGTGACACTGCCGCGCGCACACGCCTGGCCCTGGGCCAGGCGCTCAAGGACGAGCTGGAGACGACGCCGCTCAATCGCGTCACGGTCCGTCGCCTCACCCAGGCCACCGGGATCACCCGGCAGGCCTTCTACTACCACTTCGCCGACGTCTACGACCTGGCCGTGTGGACCTTCATGCAGGAGGTCACCCACCGAGTCATGGACGCGGCCGGCTACGACCACTGGGCCGAGGGCCTGGAGCTGCTCATGGTCTGGATGGCCCAGCACAAGGCCCAGACCTACCAGACCATCCAGGCGCTCAGCCACGAGGACCTCGAGCGCTTCCTGCACAGCCAGCTGCGCGCCATGATGGTGGTGATCGTCGCCGAGCTCGACCATGACCGCGGCCTCCATCCGCAGGACCGAGCCTTCATCATTGACCACTACACCCTGTGCGTCCTGGGGCACCTCATGCACTGGCTCGCCACCGGGATGCAGCAGGACCCGCACGTCCTCGTGCCGAGGATCGAGCGGGTCCTGCGTGGGTGCGTCTCCCAGTCGCTGACGCGATTCAACGCAGAGCGCGGTTGACGGCGGAGATGACGGCCTTGAAGGAGGAGGTCGCGATGGAGGGGTCGATGCCCACTCCCCACAGGACCTGCCCGCCGACCTCAGCCTCGACGTAGGAGGCGGCTCGCGCGTCACGCCCCTCGCTCAGGGCGTGCTCGGCGTAGTCGAGGATGCGCACACTCACCCCCGTCTGCTCCAGGGCGGAGACGAAGGCGTCCAGCGGGCCGTTGCCCGAGGCGGTGAGCAGGCGGCGCTCGCCGCCGTCGCGCAGGGTGACGGTCAGGATCGACTCCTCCTCGCCGGAGGAGGTCAGCGTGGCACCCTTGAGCTCATAGCGGCCCCAGCTGGGCAGGTCCGCCTCAGGCGCCGCCTTGGCCGGCAGGTACTCGTCCGTGAACAGGGTCCACAGGCGCGTGGCGTCGACCTCGCCACCGTAGGTGTCGGTGTGGCGCTGGACGATCCGGGAGAACTCCATCTGCAGGCGGCGGGGCAGGTCGAGGTTGTGGGTCTGGCCGAGCAGGTAGGAGACCCCGCCCTTGCCGGACTGGGAGTTGACACGGACCACGGCCTCGTAGGAACGCCCCACGTCGTGAGGGTCAATCGGCAGGTAGGGCATGTGCCAGGGCACCGCGGTCTCGGCAGCCTCGGCATCCATCCCCTCCTCGCGCTTGGCCGCTACCTGCGTGGCACGAGCGGCGAAGCCCTTCTTAATGGCGTCCTGGTGGGATCCAGAGAAGGAGGTGTAGACCAGCTCGCCGGCGTACGGGGTGCGCGGGGGCACGTCCATGCCGGTGGCGTGCTCGACGGTACGACGGATCTCGTCGATATTCGACAGGTCGAGCATGGGGTCCACGCCCTGGCTGAACAGGTTGAGGGCGAGGGTGACCAGGTCCACGTTGCCGGTGCGCTCGCCGTGGCCGAACAGGCAGCCCTCCACGCGCTGGGCGCCGGCCAGCAGGCCCAGCTCGGCGGCAGCCACGCCCGAGCCACGGTCGTTGTGGTTGTGCAGGGACAGGCACACGGCCTCACGGTGGGACAGGTGGCGCGAGACCCACTCGATCTGGTCGGCGTAGACGTTGGGGGTGGCGCGCTCGACGGTGGCCGGCAGGTTGAGGATGATCTCGCGGTCAGCCTCCGGCTGCCAGACCTCCATGACGGCCTCGCAGACCTCCAAGGTGTACTCACGCTCGGTGTCCACGAAGATCTCCGGGGAGTACTCGAAGCCGAAGATCGTGTCCTCGGTGAGGACCTTCTCCGCCCGGGCCATCACCTGGCGCGTGCCCTCGACGGCGAGGTCACGGATCTCGTCCTTGCCCATGCGGAAGACGACCTCACGGAACAGAGGAGACAAGGCGTTGTAGAGGTGGACGGTGGCTCGCGGGATACCGATGCAGGCGTCCAGGGTGCGGTCGATGAGGTCGCTGCGCGACTGGGTGAGAACAGAGATCGTCACGTCCTCGGGGATCGCGTCCTCATCCACCAGGGAGCGCACAAAGTCGTAGTCCGTCTGAGAGGCGGCCGGGAAGCCGATCTCGATCTCCTTGAAGCCCATGCGCACGAGCATGTCGAACACCGCGCGCTTGGCAGCCGGGCCCATCGGCTCGATGAGGGACTGGTTGCCGTCACGCAGGTCCGTCGACAGCCAGCGTGGGGCGCTGGTCAGGTGCTTGGTGGGCCAGGTCCGGTCCGGAAGGTCCGTGACCCCGGTGTCCCGGAAGGGCCGGTACTTGGCAAAGGGCATGCCAGAAGGCTGCTGGGGTGCGGGGCGGGCGGTACGCATCGGAGGACTCCTGTGTGGGTAAGGCTGGGGAGGCCGGCAACACAGGTAAGCCGCGGTCGGGGTGCCGGCCTGGTCAGGCCCCGCCGCGGCGGCTAAGCAGGAGGCTGCTGGTCGCGCGCATGGCTGTGACGGTACTCCCCTGGCGTCCTCGGCGCTGGAATGTGCCGCAGAGTGGACGCCTGCCTCGTCATCGGGACCGTGGTTTTCCGTGCGGGACCGTCCCCTACGGACAGCGCAGGTACCGGTCCCGCACGGAAAACCACGGTCCCGACGGCGCTAGAGCAGCCCGGCCGCCAGGTCGAGCGGCGTGCCGAAGCGGTGCGCCGTCACCGCCACGGCCTGCTCACGCAGGAAGGGCAGCAGCTCGGTGTGCGGGTTGGCCGTGACCTCACCGGTGTACAGGGCGACGTCGGGACTGCCCTTGGTCACGCGGCTCGCCTCACGCCAGCGCTCCTGGCTGGTCTGCTCACGCGGGCCGATCACTCGCACCCGCAGATCCAGGTCACCCGAAGCCGCCTTGTCCGCCAGGCGCAGCTCCCAAGCCGAGGTCTGCTCCACCCGCACGCGCATCCACGAGCGCAGGGCCTCCGCCAGCTCATCACTGGGCTCCTGGGCCACGCTGAGCTCAATCCCGGCGCCGGCGACCATGCCCGCCGCCAGGACACGCACGAGGTCGGCCTCCGGCGTGCCGGCCTCGGCACGCACAGTGACGGCGGCCGGGCGGTAGCGCAGGACGTTGCGCTCACAGGCCAGTCCCGTCACGTCCAGGTTGCGTGCGTAGGTCTCCTGCCAGGCTGCGGCGTCCGCGGCCAGCCCTGCGTGCAGGAAGGCGGCCTCCTCGCGTCCCAGGTGAGTGCGCACGGCGTCGTAGAGGGCCAGGGCCCCGGCGTGCAGGTTCTCGCGCAGGTGGGAGCCGGAGGGCGCCTGCGGCGTGCGGTCGCGGACCACCTCGCCCAGGCCCAGCAGGTAGCTGGGTCCACCGGCCTTGGTGGTCGAGCCGATCGCCGAGCGCTTCCATCCCCCGAAGGGCTGACGGCGCACGATCGCGCCGGTGATCCCACGGTTGACGTACAGGTTGCCGGCCTCGACCTGCTCCAGCCAGGTCGCCAGCTCGCCAGCGTCCATGGTCTGCAGGCCGGAGGTGAGTCCGTAGTCGACGGCGTTGACGGCGTCGATCGCCTCCTGGAGGGTCTCCACCCGCATGACGCCGAGCACCGGGGCAAAGTACTCGGTGCGGTGGTACTCGCTGCCCGGGGTGACGCCCGCACGGATGCCCGGACGCCACAGCCCTCCGCCCAGGTGCTGGGGCCGCAGCACCCAGTGCTCACCGCGGCTCAGCGTGGTCAGTCCTCGCAGCGCCTTGGGGTCATCGGGCACGACGACGGGCCCCACCTGGGCGTCCAGGTGCTCGGGTGCCTTGACCCGCAGGGAGGCGGTGGCGTCCACGAGCTGGCGGGCGATGCGCTCGGAGCGCCCTGCGGAGCCGACGAGGATGAGCAGGGAGGAGGCCGAGCACTTCTGCCCCGCGTGGGCGAAGGCGGAGGACACCACGTCACGCACGGCCAGGTCAGGGTCGGCCGAGGAGGTGACGATGATGGCGTTCTTGCCGCTGGTCTCCCCCAGCAGGTGCAGGTCCGGCTTCCAGGAACGGAAGAGCCGGGCCGTGTCATAGGACCCGGTGAGGATGACCCGGCCCACGCGCTCGGAGACGATGAGCTGGCGTGAGACCTCACCGTCCTCGACGGCGGCCAGGGCCAGGACCTCCTCAGGAACACCGGCGTCGTGGAAGGCCCGCACGAGCTCAGCCGCGCAGCGCCTGGCCGGAGGAGCCGGCTTGAGGACGACGGCGCTGCCGGTAGCCAGAGCCGCGGCCACTCCCCCGGTGGGGATGGCCAGCGGGAAGTTCCAGGGCGAGGCGACGACCGTGACCTCCACCGGCTCCAGGCGCGAGCCGACCATCTCCTTCTCATCGGCCAGACGCAGGCTCATGGTGGCGTAGTGGTGGCAGAAGTCGATGGCCTCACTGACCTCGGGGTCGGCCTGGTCGATCGTCTTGCCCGCCTCGCTGGCAGCGACCTCGATGAGCTCACCACGCCGGCAGGACAGCACGTCTCCCACCCGGTGCAGGATGGCGGCACGCTCCTCATAGCCACGCTCACGCCAGGAGGCGCTCGCGCCAGCCAGGCCAGCCAGCAGCTCCTCGGCAGCCTCCGGCGTCCTCAGGCGCTGCTCGCTGGCGGCCACGGCCTCCGCTCCACGACGTGAGGTCGGCACGGCGGCGGCGATCTGGCGGGCCCACTGGCGGTTGGCGGCCAGGGCAGGGTCAGAGTCCGGCTCGCTGGTGAAGGGACGCCGGGCCTGCTCGGCCACGCTCCCCTGCGGCTCGTCCAGGCCAGCCGCAGCCTGCGCCAGCCGGTCCTGACGGCGGTTGGGCACCGGTACCGGAGCCGAGGGGTCGACGTCCGCCAGGGCGGCGAGGAAGCGATCGCGCTCGCGGTCAAAGACCTCCTGGCTGGTGGCGATGTCGAAGACACCGGACATGAAGTTGTCCGGGGCGGCGTTCTCCTCCAGGCGGCGCACGAGGTAGGAGATGGCCACGTCGAACTCATCGGGGTGGACCACCGGCACGTACAGCAGGAGGTGCCCGGTATCGCGGCGCACCACGGTCTGCAGGTCAGTGGCCATGCCAGAGAGCATCTCGAACTCGACGGCGTCGCCGTTCTGCAGGCCGCGCGCGGCGCGCATCTCGAAGGCAAAGGCGATGTCAAAGAGGTTCTGCCCGGCCACACCCAGGCGGATGTTGCGGGTACGCTCAGGCGTCATCGCCCAGTCGAGCATCCGCTTGTAGTTGGTGTCCGTGGCCTGCTTGGAGGGCCAGGTGGTCAGCTCCCAGCCGTGGATCTCGGCGTCGACCTTCTCCATGGACAGGTTGGCGCCCTTGACGATGCGCACCTTGACGCGTGAACCTCCCGCGTCCACGCGCTCAGCGGCCCACTTCTGCAGGCGCTGCATCGCTCCCAGAGAGTCAGGCAGGTAGGCCTGCAGGACGATCCCGGCCTCGTAGCCGCGCATGTCCTCCTGGTCCAGGATCGAGGTGAAGACCTCGATGGTCAGGTCCAGGTCCTTGTAGTCCTCCATATCCAGGTTCAGGAAGGTGCCGTGGTCACGAGCCAGCCGGTACAGAGGGCTGAGTGCCTCCACCCCGTGGGCGACGACCTCCTCATGGCCCCAGGGATTGTGCGGGCCGGTGACCGCCGAGACCTTGATCGAGACGTAGTCGACGTCCTCGCGGGTCACCAGGCGCGAGACCTCAGCCAGACGACGCTCGGCCTCCTTCTCCCCCAGGACGGCCTCACCCAGCAGGTTGACGTTGAGGCGGTTGCCGCCCCGGCGCAGGCGCGCGAGCGCGGGTCCCAGGCTGCGCTCGGTGGCGTCGACCACAAGGTCCCCCACGATCTCCCGGAAGGTGCGCCGGGCCACGGCGGTGACCGTGCGCGGCGCCAGGCGCGAGGCCGTTCCGCCCAGTCCCATCGCCGCGGCCAGGGGCCCGGGCAGGAACGAGGTACGTCCAGCGGCTAAGCGGGTGAAGGCTGCCGAGGCGACGTCCAGGTCAACCGGGCGCACGACGTCGTCGACGAAGCGGGTGGTGAACTCCAGCCCATCGGGGTCAGCCAGGACCCGCGAGAGGATCTCCGCGGTGCGGGGCGTCGGCTCGTGCGCGGACTCCTCGGCCCAGAGGCGGGCGCGCTCGACGGCGCGACGACCGAGCTCCCACAGGTGGTCGGGGCAGACACGTGCGGGGGTGGGGAGGGAAGACGAGGGGTCTGGGAGCGTGGTCGGCATACGCGCGGCCTCCTTGCCGGTCGAAGTGACGTAGACCTCCTCAGTGTGCCGCACCTAGGACCTTGGGCGCAGGCGAATGGGGCCGCAAGATCACCAGGCTCACGACAGCAACGGAAACAGGCCCCAGTAGGCCAGGTCCACCAGCAGGACCAGGGTACCGGCGAGCGCTGCGCACAGGACCGCGGCTGCAGGAAGAGTCAGCCACCGGCCCTCGTTCCGCCTCCCTCGGCGCACGTGGCCGCGCATGAGCCAGATCCGCCCGGAGAGCTTGACCAGGAGGATGACGCTCACCCAAGCCACCATCTGGGCCACGAACCAGCCCCCGTAGGAGATGAACGGGTTGGAGGAGTAGGACAGGGCCAGCCGGGCTACCAGACCGATATACGCCAGGTACAGCACCCAGGCGGCCAGTACGGACAGGGCCAGCGCCCCCGACCAGCGTCCGATCGGGTCCGGCAGGTGCAGGCCCCGCCTGCCCCGCAGTCGCGGCAGCTGCCCGATCACCCAGCCGGCCCCGGCTGCCGCCAGCAGCGCCACTCCCGCGATGAGGGTGCCGAGCATGAGGTCGCCCGAGGCGTACCACCGGGCAGGCCCAGGGGCCTGCGCCCAGAAGTCCTGCACCGGCGTCGCCCCGGCCACCGCCGGCGCCGCGCTGGCTGTGGCCGGCAGGCCAGTGACCCACCGCGACAGGTCCCGGGCCACGCCTGGCGCGAGCGGGCCGTCCGTCGTCGTACCGAGCTTGAGCCCGTGGTTGGCGCCGTCGTAGTAGCGCACGGTGAGCTGGGTGTTGCCGGCCTTGCGGATCGAGTCCCAGATCGTGGCCGGACCCTGGACCAGCGGCATCGAGGAGTCACCCGTGCCGTAGAGCATGAGCACCGGCACGGTGATCTTCTCCTCGTAGGGGCGGGCGTCGAAGTCGGCGTAGTCGAAGGCTCCGCGGGGCAGCTCGCGGCTGCCCAGCAGCCGCGCGGCGGCGTCAAGCAGGGCGTCAGGCACGCCCACACGCTTGAGGTAGGAGCCGGCGGCGTAGGTGGCCTGCTGGCGGATCATGACCACCGGGGCGCTGGCCAGGACGAGGAAGGCCACCTGCGGGTCGGTACCGGCCAGGATGACGCCGGGGTAGCCGCCTTCTGACTCGGCGTAGACGCCAACGCGGCCCGAGTCCACGCCGTCCAGGCCCCGCAGGTAGACCAGCGACTGCTCGTAGTCGGCCGCCATCGAGACGTAGTCACGCTCGGTCAGGCTGTAGTTCTCCGTGGGCTTGTTGGGCACCAGCGTGGTGGCCCCGGCTGAGGCCAGGGCCTCGGCCTGCTCGGCGAAACCGGCCTGGGTGTGCGTGCCCGCGCCATGGAGGAAGACCACGCCCGGCGTCGGCTCGTCCACCCCGACGGGCCGACGCAGCAGCGCCGGGACCTCCTCGCCGTCGGCCTGGGTGATCGTGACCTGGCTCGTGGCCACCTCGTAGCTGCCCACGGGGGCCGTCTCCACGTCCCCGCCGATACGCGTGTCCGTCGTGGAGGGCACGAGGGAGTCCTTGACCGCCACCGGGGACCAGCGTGGTCCGGCCAGAGTCCCTACCAGGGACAGGGCCAGGCAGGTGACGATGACGGCGCCGATGGTGCGGTGGTCACGTGAGACGGCCAGGACCACCGCCCCCAGGGCCAGGGTGGTGGTGATGTCCCAGATCTCCGCGCCGCCGGCCCCCAGGGCCGCCAGCACGATCACGGCCACGAGCACGCCGGCAGCCATGACGAGCAGGCGACGCCGTTCCTGGCGCCACAGACCAAGGAGCAGATGCCAGGCGCGTCGTGGGAAGGCCTTGATCCAGGTCCAGCCGGAGCGCAGCTCCTGCGCTGTCAGCAGGTCGTTCGCCACGGCCGGCCTCTAGAAACCGAGCTTGGCCAGGGCCTTGGGATCCGACTGCCAGTCCTTGGAGGTGCGTACGTGCAGGTCAAGGTAGACCTTGCGGCCGATCAGCTCCTCGATGCCCGCGCGGGCGCGCACGCCGATCTCCTTCAGGCGCGAGCCACCCTTGCCGATCATGATGGCCTTCTGAGAGTCACGCTCCACCACGAGGCTCACCCGCACCTGCAGTCGCTCGCCGGCGCCCTTGACACGCGATCCGGTGCGGTCGGTGCGAGGGTCGAGGATCTCGTCGACGACGACAGCCAGGGAGTGGGGCAGCTCGTCACGCACGGACTCCAGGGCGGCCTCGCGCACGAGTTCACCGATCATGACGGCCTGGGGCTCGTCGGTGACCTCCCCGGTGGGGTACAGCGGCGGCGAGGGCGGCAGGTGTCCCATCAGGACGTCGGCCACGACGTCGACCTGCTCGCCGGAGACAGCCGAGACCGGCACGATGTCCGCCCAGTCCCCCAGCTCGTTGACGGCCAGCAGCTGGGCGGCCAGGGCCTGGCGGCTGACGGTGTCCGCCTTGGTGACCACGGCGACGATCGGCGCACGCACCTGCTCCAGGTCCCGGGCGATGAAGCGGTCACCCGGGCCGATCTTCTCGTTGGCCGGGATGCAGAAGGCGACGACGTCGACGTCCGTGAGCGTCTCGCGCACCAGGTCGTTGAGCCGCTTGCCCAGCAGGGTCTTGGGGCGGTGGAGGCCGGGGGTGTCGACGAGCACCAGCTGGGCGTCCTCGCGGTGGACCACGCCGCGCACGTTGTGCCGGGTGGTCTGGGGACGGCCAGAGGTGATGGCCACCTTGGAGCCGACCAGGGCGTTGGTGAGCGTGGACTTGCCCGCGTTGGGACGGCCCACCAGGCAGGCGAAGCCGGCCCGGAAGTCCTCGGGGAAGTCCGGGACCACGATCTCGGCGCGTGCCAAGGCGGGCAGGGCGTCGTCGGCGGCGACCTCGTCGGGCTCCTCCAGGGCGTTGGGGCCGGCCATGAGCTCCTCGTCGGAGGGGAAGCGGAAGGGGGCGTCAGTCATGAGTGTCCTTTGAGGTGGTCTGGGCCGTATCCGGCCTGCTGGCAGAGACAAGAAGGCTGGTGACCTGGCGGCGCCGGCCGGTGGCCTGGTCAGCCACGAGGTGGAGGCCCTGGACCTCGCCGCTGGCGCCTGGCAGCGGGACCCGGCCGATGGCCTTGGTGAGCAGACCTCCGGCGGTGTCGACGTCGTCGTCGTCGATCTCCAGGCCGAAGAGCTCTCCGAGCTCGTCCAGGCTCAGGCGCGCCGGGACCCGGTAGACGCCGTCGCCCAGGTCCTCGACCTCGGGCTCGGCGTGATCGTGCTCGTCAGTCATGTCACCCACGACCTCCTCCAGGAGGTCCTCCATGGTGACCAGCCCGGCCGTACCGCCGTACTCGTCGACGGCCAGGGCCATGTGGACCGAGTCGGTCTGCATCTCACGCAGCAGGTCGTCGGCGAGCTTGGTCTCAGGGACGTAGACCGCCTCACGCATGCAGGTGACGACCTCGCGCTGGGCGTACTCGGGCTGGGCGTCCAGGCGGCGCAGGAGGTCCTTGAGATAGACCACGCCGCGCACGTCGTCGGCGTCCTGGCCGATCACGGGCACGCGAGAGAAGCCGGACTTGATGAACAGGCGCATGGCGGCCGAGACCGGTTTGTCCGCGTCGATGGTCACCATGTCCGTGCGCGGGACCATCACCTCGCGCACGAGGGTCTGGCCGAGCTCGACGACGCTGCGCAGCATCTGCCGATCCTCGTCCTCGATGGTCTCGGCCTCGCCGATCTCGTCGATCATCTCGCGTAGGTCCTCGGTCACCTCCGCGCGGGCCTCGGCATCGGTGAGGGTGGATGAGCGTCCGTAGTGGTTCTCCAGCCAGCGCCACGGCCGGCCGACGGCGTCGACCTTCTCCAGAGGGCCGGCCAGCGCCAGCAGGACCCCGGCCGGGTTGCGCCGGCCGGCCGAGCGCGGAGAGAGCCCGACGACGAGCCCCAGGAGCACGGCGTTCAGGCCGACGGCGATGATGAGCACCAGCCACCAGCGGCTGACCAGCCCGGCCACGGCCAAGGTGAGCAGGACGGCAGCCAGCATGTCCACCGCCACACGCACCGCCGTGACCGAGCCCAGTACCTGGGAGCGGCGCTCAGCCAGGGCGAGGACACGCTGGGCTCCGCGCCGTCCCTCCTCAACCAGGTCCTCGGCGGCGGCACGGGTCATCCGTGACAGGGCAGCCTCGGCGGCGCTGAGCAACGCGCCGCAGGCGAGCACCGCCACGGCGGCGACGATGAGGAGAGCGGCCGGGGTCCCGCTCACTTGCCGCGCTCCGCCAGGAAGGTCAGGAGCAGCTGGCGCTGGAGGGCGAACATCTCCTTCTTCTCCTCCTCCTCGGCGTGGTCGTAGCCCAGCAGGTGGAGGATCCCGTGGGTGGTCAGCAGCAGCATCTCCTCAGGCGCGCTGTGGCCAGCCTCCAGCGCCTGCTTGGCCGCCACCTGCGGGCACAGCACGATGTCGCCGAGCGTCCCGGCGGGCGTCTCGGAGTCCTCGGTGCCCGGGCGCAGCTCGTCCATGGGGAAGCTCATGACGTCAGTGGGGCCGGGCAGGTCCAGCCAGCGCACGTGGAGCTCGGCCATGGGCTCAGGATCAATGAACAGGATGTTGAGCTCGGCCTGGGGGTTGACGTGCATGGCCCGCAGGACGTGGTCGGCCAGGGCGGCGAACTCCGCGCCGTCGATCTCAACGTCAGTCTCGTTGTTGACCTCGGTGGTCATGCGTGGGTCCTCCCGTTGGCGGGTCGGTGGTAGGTGCGGCCTGAGGGACGACGGCGGTCCTCACGTGTCAGCGAGGGTGCGGCCTGCTCGGTGGGCCGGGTGGCGGCCGCCTGGGCGGCGCGCTCGGCGTCGTAACGGGCGTAGGCGTCAATGATCCGGCCCACGAGACGGTGGCGCACGACGTCGGCGCTGCCCAGCTCGCAAAAGCTGATGCCGTCCACGCCGGCCAGGATCTTGCGCACCACGAGCAGGCCGGAGGGGCGCCCGCCGGGCAGGTCGATCTGCGAGACGTCCCCGGTCACCACCATCTTGGAGCCGAAGCCCAGACGGGTGAGGAACATCTTCATCTGCTCGGGGCTGGTGTTCTGGGCCTCGTCGAGGATGACGAAGGCGTCGTTGAGGGTGCGCCCGCGCATATAGGCCAGCGGCGCGACCTCGATGGTGCCGGCGGCCATGAGCCGCGGCAGGGCGTCGGGCTCGAGCATGTCGTGCAGCGCGTCGTAGAGGGGCCGCAGGTAGGGGTCGATCTTGTCGGTGAGGGACCCCGGCAGGAAGCCGAGGTTCTCCCCTGCCTCGACCGCGGGCCGGGTGAGGATGATGCGCGAGACCTGCCGCTTGGCCAGGGCGTCCACGGCCCGGGCCATAGCGAGGTAGGTCTTGCCGGTTCCGGCCGGGCCGATGCCGAAGGTGATGGTCGACTCGGCGATGGCGTCGGTGTAGGCCTTCTGGCCCAGCGACTTGGGACGGATCGACTTGCCGTGGGTGGTCAGGACGTCGTCGGTCAGGACCTCGGTGGGCCGGGCCGCGGCGTCGAGCAGGCCGATGGCGCGCTCGACGGCGTCGGCCGTCAGCGGCGTACCGGCACGGGCGACGTCGATGAGCTCGGACAGCAGCAGGACCACCGTGTCCACGCGGGACGCCTCGCCTGTCACGGTGACGGTGTTGCCTCGCACGTGCAGGCCGACGTCGGGGAAGCCCTTCTCGATCGCGCGCAGGACCTCGTCGCGCGCGCCCAGCAGCTGGACGGGCGGCAAGTCCGCGGGCAGGACGAGGCTGCGCGTGTCGTCGGCGTGAGGTTCGCGTGTCGTGGCAGGTGCTGAGGTGATCGCCGAAGGATCGGCTACTTCGATGGGCGGATTCGTCATCGCGCCCGATCCTATCCGTATCCGGTGCGGATGGCCGCGAGCCGGGCCGGGATCGCGGCGGTACCGATAGGGTTGAGGAAAGACCTCAACGCAGAGAACGTGAGCGAGACAGTGGCTACGACCGACCGCACACCGACAACCGACCGGTTCCGCCCCGCGGTGCTCCGGGTCCTCGCAGACGGGCAGGAACGCGATTTTCGAGACGTGTGCGAGCAGGCTGCGACTCTCCTCGGCCTGTCAGGCGACGCGTGAGGAGCGGATCGCCTCAGGCCAGTCCCGCTACGTCAACCGCGTCAACTGGGCGTGCTCCGGCCTGACAGTGGCCGGGCTCCTGGAGCGTCCACGGCGCGGCCGATACCGCATCACTGAGAACGGGCGCGCCGTCGACCAGCGCTCCCTGCCGGAGTACTCCGAGAAGGACATGCTCGAGTGGCCGGTGTGGCGCGCGTACCAGGACGAGATCACCCAGCGCAAGATCCAGCAGCACGGCGACGGCGTCGCCGAGACGGACGACGACGCCGCAGCGGATCCGGTCGAGGTCCTCGCCGCCGGTGAGCGTGCGTTCAACGCCCAGACGGAGACGAGCCTGCGCAAGCGGCTCCAGGAGGCGTCTCCCGAGTTCTTTGAGCGCGCCGTCATTGACGTGCTGTGGGCGATGGGCTACGGCGGCACCCACGGCGAGAAGCAGCACGTGGGGCGCTCGGGCGACGGCGGTATCGACGGCGTCATCCGCCAGGACGCTCTGGGCCTGACGAACATCTACATCCAGGCCAAGCGTTACGCCGACACCAACAAGGTCGGCGAGCCCGAGATCCGCAATTTCATCGGGTCCCTGGACACCCAGGGCGCGAGCCTCGGCGTCTTCATCACGACCTCGTCCTTCCAGCCGGGCGCAGTGCATACGGCCGAGGGCTACCGGCACGGCAGGATCATCCTGATCGACGGCCTCAGGCTGACCTCGCTCATGCTCGCCTACGGCGTCGCGGTCCACAAGACCCGCGAGTTCACTCTCTACGAGATCGACGACGACTTCTTCGACGAAGAGCTCGCCTGAGAGGGGAGTTGGCTCCGCCTCATGCCAGCCCTACCCGACAGGTAAGACGAGGACCGGCCCTGGACTACCCACCGAGGTAAGTAGCGGAACCGGTCATGGTGGGGCCGATCCTAGCTCACCGGATCAGGGCTACCGGCCTACGACAGCAGGCCCAGGGATGGGCGAAGGGACTCGTGGCGCGCCCTCTGGGCGCCACGACGCCGGACACTTCCGGGCCTGCGGGCCTGCCGGCTTATCAGCGCGTGGCTCGGGGCATCGTTCGTGCGGCCACGACGAGCAGGGCCAGCCCTACCAGCGCCAGCCACAGCAGATTGCGGCCCGTCTGCCAGGGCATGTCGGGGGCCGTCGCCAGGTGCGCAGCCAGGTCAGCCGCCCAGCTCATGGGCAGCCAGTCGCCGACCGCCTCCAGCACCCCCGGCAGCTGGCCGCGCGGGACCAGCAGGCCGCACAGGAAGACCTGCGGTGCGACGACGACCGGCATGAGCTGGACCGCCTGGAACTCCGAGGAGGCGAAGGCCGAGGTGAACAGGCCCAGCGCCACCCCCACGAAGGCGTCGAGGAGACCGACCAGCACCAGCCAGCCCCAGGACCCGGCCAGCTCGACGTCCAGCAGCCAGCCGCACACGGCCGCCAGGACAAGGGACTGCACCGTGGCGGCCAGGGTGCAGGCCGTGCCGTAGCCCAGCAGCAGGTCGGCGCGGTGCAGGGGCGTGGTCCACAGCCTCTCCAGGGTGCCTGAGCGTCGTTCCCGCAGCATGGCGACGCTGGTGACCAGGAACATCACGAGCATCGGCAGGATCGCGACCATCGTGACGGCCACCCGGTTGAACAGTCGCTCACCGCCCGGGTAGTCGAGGTAGACGAAGTAGAGCAGGGTCACCAGGACCGAGGGGACCACCACAATGAGCCCGACGGTGCGTCGGTCCGCGGCGAGCTGGGCGAGAACCCGGCGGGTGATGGCGAGATAGGTGCGCAGCCTCATGACTGATCCTCCTGTGGCACCGGTGCCGTCACGGCAGCACGTCCGCCGTCGTCGCCAACCCCGTGCGCAAGGGGGCCGACGGCGAAGCCCTGCGCGGCGGCGTCGAGGCAACCGTTCGCGCCGTCGTCACCGAACCGTCGGACCAGGGTGAGGAAGGCCTGGTCCAGCGTCGCGGCACCCGTGGACTCCAGCAGCTGCTCAGCAGTGGCGCGGGCCAGGAGCCTGCCGTCACGCATGAGCACGACGCTGTCACAGCGGAAGGCCTCGTCCATGACGTGGCTGGAGACGAGGATCGTCGTGCCCGCCGCGGCGACGTCGTGGAAGGCGGTCCACAGCTCCTCGCGGGTCACCGGATCGAGACCGACCGTCGGTTCGTCGAGGACCAGGAGGTCGGGGGCGCCCACCAGGGCACAGGCCAGGCTCACGCGACCGGCCTGCCCACCCGAGTAGGTCGAGACCGGGCGGTCGGCGATGTCAGCCAGCCCCACGGTGTCCAGGACCTCCCCCACCGCGCGGGAGCGGGAGCCGGCGAGCGAGGCGAAGTAGGCCAGGTTCTGGCGTGCTGTGAGGTCGGTGTAGACCGCGGTGCCCTGCGCCATGTAGCCCACCCGGCCGCGCGTCGCTGGCGAGCCGGGACGGTGCCCGAGAACCCGGAGCTCGCCGTCGTAGCGCTGGACACCAACGAGGCTGCGCATGAGCGTGGTCTTGCCGCAGCCTGAGGGGCCGAGCAGGCCAGTGACGGAGCCTCGGCGCAGGTCCAGGTCGAGGCCACGCAGGATCGTGTTCCCGCCACGGCCCACGCGAAGGTCACGGGCGTGGACGACGAGGGGAGGTGCCTGGTCGGCGGAGGTCACGGCAGCAGCAGGGCCCTGCCCGTGTGGTGTCATGACCACGAACCTATGGCGTGCAGCCGCGCCTGACAACATGGGGCAGGCAGGAAGGCGGCTGTACGCTGCCCCTGCGGCGCGGCCCAACCAACCAGGTGCCGGCCCGGGCCGATGCAGCACGACGCCGTCTCAGAGCGCCGGCGCTTCACAGCATCACGCACTCGTCGTCGACCTGATCGGATGGGAACGCATGGACGCAGGCACACAGGCACGGCTGTCACACTTCCAGGCGCTCTACGCACGCGTGGAACGGGACAACGCCGAGCTCAGCGCCATCCTCGAGGCACTCCCCCGCATGCAGGAGCGCCTGGCCGAGCTCGTCGGCTACTACGACACCCAGTGGAGCACAGACCACGAGGAGATCGACTCCTTCCCCTCCGGCGAGGGAAGCTACTCCATCCTCTCCGAGGACGCGATCTACAACGAGATCCACTCGCGGCTGTCTCTTGTGCAGGAGATGGAGCATGCCTGTCGCGAGATCCTCTCCCAGGAGTAGTCCACGTCCGGGAGGGGTCCTGTCCGGGGCGCGATGGCCGACGGCGGAGCGCTACCGGCCGCTGCCACCGTCACCCTGGCCTGACGGTCGCCAGGGTCTAGAGGTCGTCGATGTCCGGCAGGTCCCATCGTCCAAACCACTGCTGAGCCCTGGGACGCATGCACGCAGTCATCACAGTGAAGACGGGAGGTGTCTGGCCCCGGTGCTCAGCGAGGGCGGCGAGCAGGTCCCGGGTCCGCCACACGTCGAGCGGAGAGCCGTCAACGTCCAGGACCTGCTGCAGGTACTGCGTGGTGTAACCCAGTCGATCCGCCAGGACGTCGTCCGACAGGTCGATCTGCTCTCGGGCGGCACGCATCTCCTTGGCGTTCCGAGCTCTTTCCTCGGCAGTGAGCGACACAGGCCCACCAGCCTTTCCTGTTGACAGAGACCTCAGCCACCCCCACCTTGTTTCAGGTCCTCGCGGGGGGCAGGACGCCCACGCTACCCGTGAGAGCAGGGACGGGCGCCCAGGCGAGCGAGACGAGAGCAGCCTAGTCCTCATGCGCCGTCGGCCGCTTACCGGACCGACAGTAAAAGGCTTAGCCGATTAATGCTATCACCTTGATTTCTAGATCAACACCTCTTAGCGTACACTTAGGTAAGGCTAACCTGATAGTTACTGGAGGCGTCTCATATGCCGAGGAAGCTCGCGGACGGATCGGTCCCAGCCGAGACTGCACCACCGCAGACAACCGATGGTCAGCTGATGGACAAGCACAAGCGAGGCCAGGCAGCCATCTCCAGGCTCCAGAGGCCCATCAGGGGCCGCCTGGCCATCGCCCAGATCCTGATGCTCATCAGCGTTGCCTTCTCCATCGCCCCCTACGTGGCGCTGGTAGCGCTGGGTGACACCCTCCTGGAGCACTACCAGGGCGGTTCCCCGCTGGACGCCGCCCGCATCAAGCTCATCATCAACGTCTTCATCGGCGCCTTCTTCACCAGAATCTTCTTCATGCTGCTCAGCCTGACGGTCACGCACTTCGTCGACCTCAGGCTGCGCGACCAGACCCGCCGCGACCTTCTGGCCCGCTTTGCCAAGGCGCCGCTGGGCTGGTTCACCGAAGCCACCTCCGGCCGGGTCCGCAAGGCGGTTCAGGACGACACCACCACGGTTCACACCGTGATCGCCCACGCACCCGTGGACATCCTCAACGCGGTCGCCACACCGGTTCTCATGTTCGGCTACGCCATCTACCTCGACTGGCGCCTGGGCCTGCTCGCGGTGGCGACGGTCCCGCTCTACGTGCTCACCTACTCGATCATGCTGCGCTCCATGCCAGCCAAGACCGCCGAGATGGACAGCAAGCTGGCCAAGGTCTCCTCCACGATGCTCGAGTTCGCCTCCGGCATCGCCGTGGTCAAGACCTTCGGTCAGACCGGGCGCTCCCACGCCGCCTACGCCAGAGCAGCCAAGGAATTCAACACCTTCTACCAAGCCTGGTGCATGCCGCTGCTCAACGTCTCCTGCCTCGCCGCCGCCTGGGTGTGCGTCCCGGTGATCCTGGCGGTGAACTTCGGCGTCGGCTCGCTCATGATCAACGCCGGGATCGTGACCCTGCCTGAGCTCATCTGCACCACCCTGATCGCCTTGGCGATCCCCAGCGTGATGAACATCGTCGCCGGGATCCAGTGGTCCTACCAGCTCGCCGGCTCTGCGGCCGTGCGCCTGTGCGAGATGCTCGACCTCGAGGTGCTCCCCCAGCCGGAGAACCCCAAGCAGCCCAAGGACTCGACCATCGAGGTCTCGGGCGTCAGCTACGTCTACGGCGAGGGCGAACGTGCGGTCACCGCCCTGAGGAACGTGACGCTCACCTTCCGCGAGGGCACCGTCACTGCGCTGCTCGGCCCGTCCGGCTCCGGCAAGTCGACGCTCGGCGCGCTGCTGGCCCGCTTCATGGACCCGAGCTCGGGAACGGTGGCCCTGGGCGGGGTCGACCTGCGCGACATCGATGAGAAGACCCTCTACTCCCAGGTCTCCTTCGTCCTGCAGGACGCCCAGCTGCTCACCACCTCCGTACGCAAGAACATCGCCCTGGCTCGGCCGGAGGCCACCGACGAGGAGATCGTGGCCGCCGCCAGGTCCGCTAACATCCACGACTTCATCGAGACGCTGCCCTCGGGCTACGACACTGTCATCGGCAGGGAGACCCACGTCTCCGGCGGCCAGGCCCAGCGCATCGCGATCGCCCGGGCCCTGCTGCGCAACGCCCCCGTCCTCGTCCTGGACGAGGCGACCGCGATGGTGGACCCCGAGTCCGAGGCAGAGATCCAGGAGGCCCTCACCCGCCTGGCCGAGGGCCGGACGGTCATCGTGATCGCCCACCGCCCGGCGGTGATCGTCGGGGCCGACCAGATCGTCGTCCTGGAGCACGGCGAGGTTCGCGCTGTCGGAAGCCACGAGGAGCTCAAGGACGATCCGCACTACTCACTGCTGCTCGCCCAGAGCGCCGTGGGGACCGCGCACGCCGGCACTCCCCGCAACCCTGAGGAGGGGCACAATGACTGACCACCGCTACGACCTCATGACCCCGCGCTTCCCCAGGCTCATGGAGGCGCACTCCTGGGGCTACCTCCGCCAAGGCACCCGGATCAGCTGCGTCGTCGGCGTGATCAACGGCCTGGCCTACCTCTCGCTGCTGCCGCTGTCGATGGTGCTGTCCACCGGCGAGCCCTTCCTCGGGCTCGGGCTCGGGCCCTGGTTGATCGTCCTGGCCTGCACCGCCGTGGTCGGCTCCACGGTCGACTTCATCGGCCAGAAGATCAGCTACAAGGGGTCCCTGGGCGCCTTGGAGGACATGCACAACGCCGTCGGCGAGAAGGTCTCGCGCCTGCCGCTCGGCTGGTTCGACCGAGACTCCGGCTCGGGCCTGTCCCGCATGGTCACCCAGGAGATGCTCTCGCTGGGCGAGGCGATCGCTCACTTCCTGTCCCGGCTCTACCTGAGCCTGTTCAGCTGCGCCACCATCATCGTCGGCTGCTGGATCTGGGACGCCCGGATCGGCCTGGCCCTCACCTTCTCCGCCCCGCTGGTCGTCCTGGGTCTGCTGGCCATCCGACTCCTGAACAGCAAGGGGCACCGCATGGTCGACCCGGTGGAGAAGGAGAGCGCGATGCGCGTGGTCGAGTTCGCCCAGTGCCAGGGCGCGCTGCGCGCCGCCGGCGCGGTCGAACGCTACGAGGAGCTCACCGAGGCGATGGACCAAGCCAACGCCGCCCGAAAGAAGAGCCTGTGGCTTGAGACCCTGGCCCAGGTGATCGGCGGCGGCTTCGTTCAGGGCTGCGTGCTCATCATGGTCTCGGTCATCGCGACCTTGACCGTCAGCGGCTCAATGGGCCTGATCGAGACCATCGCCACCCTGGGGCTCTCCCTCTCGTTCAGCAACGAGTTGACGACCGTCATGAACAGCCTGACCGGCATGGACGATCGACGCGTGCTGCTCAACACCGTCGAGGAGCTGCTTGAGGCCGAGGAGCTCCCTGAGACCGACCAGCCCGAGCCGCTGGTGACCACCGGCTCCGTGGCGCTGCACGAGGTTGACTTCTCCTACGACAAGGACAACCCCGTGATCCAGGGCGTCTCCTTCGAGGTCACCCCGCGCTCGATGTGCGCGATCGTCGGGCCCTCCGGCTCCGGCAAGACCACGCTGCTGCGCCTGATCTCCCGCTTCTACGACGTCGACGACGGCGAGATCCTCCTGGGCGGGGTCGACGTCCGCCAGGCCGCCACCACCGATCTCATGAGTCAGCTCTCCATGGTCTTCCAGGACGTCTACCTCTTCGACGAGACCCTCGAAGCCAATATCCGCCTCGCCCGCCCGGACGCCTCCGAGGCGGACCTGGCCGAGGCAGCACGGCTGGCCGGCGTCGACGAGATCGTCGAGCGCCTGCCCCTGGGCTGGCAGACCAAGGTCGGCGAGGGCGGTCGAGCGCTGTCCGGTGGTGAGCGCCAGCGCGTCTCAATCGCCCGCGCCCTCCTCAAGCGCGCCCCAATCGTCCTGTTCGACGAGGCCACCAGCGCCCTGGACGCCGAGAACGAGCAGAACATCGTCGCCTCGATGGAGAAGCTGCGTGAGGACGCCACGCTCATCGTCGTCGCCCACAAGCTCGAGACCATCGTCGCGGCGGACCAGATCGTCGCCCTCGACGACGACGGCAGGGTCGCCCAGGTGGGCACCCACGCCGAGCTCGTCGCCCAGGACGGCCCCTACAAGCGCTTCTGGACCAGGCGGCAGGAGGCCGCCGGCTGGGCGCTGGTCTCATCCCACTAGAACACCTACGACCCGCACAAGGAGCTCACATGACTAAGACACTACCCACGACCGATACCGCCACCGTGAAGGGATCCAGCCGCTCCCGGCTGAACAATTCCGTCCTGGGCACCCGCAACCTCATGACCGTGGCCGCGCTGGCCGTGGTCGGCTCACTGATCGTCGTCCCGCTGACCTACATGACCTTCGCCATCGGGATTACCACTCAGAGGGGCATGCTGATCATGTGCTCGTGCATGGGCCTGTGGACCATCCCCTACCTGCTGCCCGCCGTCATCGTGCGCCGCCCGGGTGCGTGCGTCCTGGCTGGCCTCATCATGGGCATCATCTGCGCCTTCACCTCCCCGCAGGGCCCGGCCTCGATCGTCGGCAACGTGCTGGGCGCCGTCTTCATCGAGGCGCCGCTGGCGCTCATGCTCTACCGCAAGTGGACCTGGTGGAGCTTCACCCTCAGCTCCTTCGTCTTTGGTCTCCTCAACGGCTGCATGACCGCCTTCGCGATGCAGGGGGTGGAGAACGGACCGGTCCTGATCGTCGTCGCCGTGTGCTCCGCCCTGGTCGGCGGCGCGCTCTGCATGGTGATCGGCCGGGCCGCGCTCAAGGCAGGCGTCGGTCAGAAGGATAACGCCTAGACCCTGGTCCCTGCGCGTGCCCCGGGGCCGACGGTGCTCTCCTTCTCGCACCGCCGGCCCCGGTTGACGCGCCTGCCCCCTTGCAAAGGACACTGTGATGACAACACCGCTCCCACAAACAGACGCCCTGAGTCCCTCTCCCGCGCCCAAGGACCGCCCACTGGTCGAGACCCGCGAGCTGCAGGTGCAGTACACCGGATCAAGCTCTTGGGTGCTCGGCGGAATCGACTTCTCCCAGTTCGCCGGGCGCCTGACCGCCGTCGTCGGCCCCTCCGGCTGCGGCAAGTCCACCCTCGTCCGGGCCCTGTGCGGCCTCATCCCCCACTCCATCCCCTCGGTCTACCGAGGCAACGTCCTGCTGAACGGCAGCGAGATGGCGGACCTGGGCCCGGCGCAGATCGGCCCCGTGATCGCCTACGTCGGGCAGAACCCGGACGCCTCCGTGGTCACCCAGACCATTTTCAACGAGGTCGCCTTCGGTCTACAGAACCTGCGGCTGGCCCCCGAGGAGATCGAGACCAGGGTCGGTCAGGCGCTGGCGGCGGTAGGCCTGGCGGAGCGCGCCGGCTGGGACCCGTGGCGGCTGTCGAGCGGGCAGCGCCAGCGACTCTCCCTGGCCTGCGCCATCGCGATGCGCCCTGAGGTGCTCATCCTGGACGAGCCGACCTCGATGATCGACCCGGCCGGGACGCAGGCCTTCTACGAGATGCTGCGCCCCCTGTGCGGGTCCGGGACGGGCGTCGTGGTCATCGACCACGACCTCGACCCGATCGTCCAGAACCTCGACGCTGTCCTCTGCCTGGACGCCGACGGCGCAGTACTGGCCACGGGCAGCCCCGAGGAGGTCTTCGGCGGCCACCGCGAGGAGCTCAAGGCCGCTGGGGTCTGGCTGCCCAGCGCCTACAGGGACGAACCCCGCCAGACCGCGCTACCGGCCCTGAAGGATCCCTCCGCCGTCGGATACCTCCAGCGAGACGGCCAGGAGTGGACGCAGGTCGAGGCCCTCGGCTCGGACGAGCCGGTCCTCAGCCTGGACGCCGTCAGCGTCGACGGGCGCTGCCCCGAGGTCAGTCTCTCGGTCGGCGCCGGAGAGCTCGTCGCCGTCGTCGGCACCAACGGGAGCGGAAAGTCGTCCCTGCTGCGCGCCCTCGTCGGGACCCTCAGGTCCCGCGGAACGATCCGCGTCGGAGGTCACAGGGTCCGCAAGGGCCGCCACCTGGCCGACTACGTCTACCAGAACCCTGAGCACCAGTTCGTCTCCACCACCGTCGCCCGCGAGGTCGCCGTCAGTCACGGGACGCAGGGAGTCGAGGAGCTGCTCGGCCACTTCCGGCTCAGCGAGTACCGCGCCAAGCACCCGATGACCCTGTCAGGCGGGGAGGCCCGCCGCCTGTCGGTGGCGACGGTCAGCGGTAGCCAGCGCCCGGTCCTGCTGCTGGACGAACCGACCTACGGGCAGGACGAGGCCAACGCCACCGAGCTGCTCGGATTCATCCAGGAGCGTCAGCACAGCGGTCAGACCGTCGTCATGGCCACTCACGACATCGACGCGGCTCGCAGGTACGCCACCAAGATCGTGGTCCTGCCCGAGCCCCAGGCGAAGGACCTCCCGACGCAGGTCGAGCAGGACGACGGATACCTGCACCCCTTCACCCTGCTGGTGGGGCTGATTCCCTTCATCGTGGCCCTCCTGGTGGTCAGGTCGCTCTCAGCGTCCATCGCGACCCTCGTCGCGGCGACGCTGGCAGCCCTCGCCCTCGGGCGCACGACCAGGCACAAGACTGGCCTGGTAGCGACCATGTGGGCGATCACCCTGCTCCTGTCCGTCGGCTCGTTGCGGACAGTCGCCACGCACTCGGGAGACGTTCACCCGCTCTCCCACATTGACAAGGGCAGCGGCATCATCATCGGCTCGTGCGTAGCCGCAGCCCTGATCACCGGCCTGGGCGTCAGCGCCAGGGAGTTCATTGCCGCGCTGACGGTGCAGTGCCGGATGCCCTATCGCGTGGCTGCCGCCGGCATCGCCAGCGTCTCCTTCCTGCGCCGCTTCGGCGACGACTTCAGGATCCTGCGCCAGTCGCGCGCGCTGCGCGGGGCCGGCGGGACGGTGCCTGTCCTGAGCCCGATCCTGCGCTGGTTCGCCTCACTCGTGCCGCTGGTCATCTCCTCCATCAGGCACGCCGAGCGCATCTCCACGTCCATGGACTCACGGGCCTTCGGCGCCTACCCGACGCGGACAGAGCTCGTCGAGGTCCGCTGGCGGCTGCGCGACGGCCTCGTCATCGCCCTGTGCTGGGCGATGACGGCCTGCCTGTTCCTGGCACGCTAATGGCCGGGCGAACCCTGGCAGTGCCGGGCGAGCCCTGGCAGTGCCGGCCGCGCGCGGCCGAGACGGGATAACGGTGTTGAGGCCGGTGTGGAGGTCGGGCAGTGCCGGGCGCGCGCGGGCGAGACGGCACGGTCGCTGGCGACACCAGTCCGCGCCGGCGACGGAGCTGCCAGGGCTCGTCAGCCCCACAGCCCGGCGCGCTGAGCCAGCACGGCCAGCGCCACCGGCCCGGCGCTGGCGGTGCGCATGACGTGCGGGCCGAGCCGCACCGTCGTCGCGCCAGCAGCCTCCAGCGCCGCCGTCTCCTCGGCGCTGATGCCCCCTTCGGGCCCGACGACGACGGCGATCGCACCGCTGCCTGCCAGGCTCACCCCGCCAATGGGCGCCGTCGCCTCCTCGTGCAGCACCAGCACCGTGCCGCCGGCCTGGGTGGTCTCACGCACCCAGGCGGCCAGCTGCGCCGTCGTCATCGGCTCAGCGACCTGCGGAACCCGAGCGCGCCGCGCCTGCTTGGCCGCCTCGCTCGCCGTGGCCTGCCAGCGCTCACGCCCCTTGGCGACCTTCGGCCCCTTCCACTGGGCAACGGACCGGCCTGCCTGCCAGGGAATGACGACGTCGGCCCCCACCTCCGTAGCGGTCTCCACCGCCTGCTCGTCCCGCCCGCCCTTGGCCAGGGCCTGGATCAGGACCAGGGCGTGAGAGGGTGCCGGCTCCTCGATGCGCTCCAGTACCCGCACCGCCAGTCGGTCCTTGCCCTCGGCGGCGGTGACCTCGCAGACCAGGCGCAGGCCTGCTCCATCGGCCAGGTCCACCCGCTCCCCCGCGCGCAGCCGGCGCACGGTCACGGCGTGCCGGGCCTCGGCTCCGGTCAGGACGACGACGCCGCCCGCACCCGCCGCCGCTCCGGCGCCTTCGAGGGTGGTGTCAGTGAAGAGGAAGACAGGGGCAGTCACGTTGGACAGCCTAGCGGGACCTACCGTGACACCGGTGTACCGTCAGGAGGCATGACGCCTGACTCCCCCGTTGTCCCGGACCCGCAGGAGGTCGCCCAAATCTCCGCGAACCTCGCCGCGATCCGCACCCGCATCGACGCCGCCGCTGCGGCCGCCGGCCGCTCTCCCAGCGAGGTCCGCCTGCTGCCGGTCACCAAGACGGTCCCCGAGGACCGGCTGCGCGCCGCCTTCGCCGCAGGAGTCACCGAGATGGGCGAGAACAAGGTCCAGGAGGCCAAGCGCAAGAGCACCGAGATGGCAGACCTCGGCATCCACTGGGCGCTCATCGGCCACCTACAGACCAACAAGGCCAAGGACGTGGTCGCCTTCGCCCACGAGTTCCAGGCGCTGGACTCCCTCCACGTGGCCGAGGCCCTGGACCGCAGGCTCCAGGCCGCCGGTCGTAGCCTGGACGTCTACGTCCAGGTCAACTCCTCCGGTGAGGAGTCCAAGTTTGGCCTGGAGCCGGACGCGGTGACCGCGTTCCTGGCCGCGCTACCGGTCTACTCCTCACTGCGCGTGCGTGGTCTTATGACGCTGGCCGCCCACACCGATGACCGTGAGCGGGTGCGCGAGTGCTTCCGCCTCATGCGCCGCCTGCGCGACGCCGGACGCGAGGCCGGCACCGTGGGCGACGGTCTGCTGTCCATGGGCATGAGCGGCGACTTCGAGCTGGCCATCGCCGAGGGCGCGACCTGCGTGCGCGTGGGCACCGCGATCTTCGGCGCCCGGCCCACGCCGGACTCCGTCTACTGGCCCGGAGCCTGAGCCGGCGTCCCGCTGGCCAGGCCGCGAGCTCAGCGCTTGCGGCGGTTCTTGCCCTTGGTCTTGGAACCCTTGAGCCGGTCGAAGAAGCCCTCTTCCTCCACCGGGGCGAAGCCGTCCTCGCCACGCAGTGCCGCGAGCTCCTTGAGCAGCTCCTCCTGACGCTCCGAGAGCTTGGTCGGGGTCTCCACCACCACCGTGACGTACAGGTTGCCGCGCCCGGAACGGCGCAGCCGCCCCACGCCCAGACCGTCCAGGCGGATGTCGTCGCCGGACTGGGTGCCCGGGCGCACCGAGACGCTGCGCTCGCCGTCGAGGGTCTCCACGGGGAAGGAGGCCCCCAGCGCGGCCGCGGTCATCGGTACGCGCAGCTCAGTGCGCAGGTCGTCTCCCTGGCGCTCCAACGTGGGGTGGGGCTGCTCCTCCACCACCACGTAGAGGTCGCCCGCAGGTCCTCCGGCCACGCCCGCCTCACCGCGCCCGGACATGCGGATGCGGGTGCCGGTGGACACACCGGCCGGGACGTTGACCTCGATGTCCTTGCGCACGTGCTTACGGCCCTCGCCGTCACAGTCCTTGCAGGGCGTGACGATGACGGTGCCGAATCCCTGGCAGGTGGGGCAGGGCGAGGAGGTCATGACGCTGCCCAGGAAGGAGCGTTGGACGCGCTGGACCGAGCCCTGGCCGTTGCACTGGGAGCAGGTCACCGGCTCGGTCCCCGGCGCGCAGCAGCTGCCACCACAGGTGGTGCAGGTGACGTAGGTGTCGATCGGAACAGTCTTGGTCGCGCCGAAGGCGACGTCGGCCAGGCTGACCTGGACGGCCACGAGCCCGTCCTGGCCGCGGCGCGCACGCGAGGCCGGCCCGCGCGAGCCGCCTCCGCCGAAGAAGGTCTGGAAGATCCCTCCCAGGTCTGAGAAGTCGCCGCTGAAGCCCGGAGGGAAGCCACCGCCGCCGTGCAGCGCGTCCTCACCACCGAGGTCGTAGGTCTGGCGCTTCTCCTCATCCGACAGGACGGAGTAGGCCACCTGGACCTCCTTGAACTCCTCCTCGTGGCCGGGACCGGCGACGTCGGGGTGGAGCTGGCGCGCCTTCTTGCGGTACGCCTTCTTGATCTCCTCGGCACTGGCCTGGCGGCTCACGCCGAGCAGCTCGTAGTAGTCACTCACCTGAGAACGTGTCCTTTACGTGTTATCTCCGACGCCGGCCGCTCAGGCTGCCTGATCCGGTCCCGCCAGGAACCGGGAGAGGTAGCGAGCGACCGCGCGCACAGCGGTCATGGTGGCGGGGTAGTCCATGCGGGTGGGGCCCACGACGCCCAGGTGGGCGACGGCGTCGCCCGTCCCCGCGCCGTAGGCGGCGGTGACGACGCTGGCCTCGGCCAGGGCGTCGTCGTGGTTCTCTGAGCCGATGCTCACGCGCATGCCCTCAGCCCCGCCCGCAGGCAGGACGTCGCTGGTGTCCGTGAACAGCCGCAGCAGCACCACCTGCTCCTCGATCGCGTCCAGGAGCGGCCCGAGGCAGGAGAAGTCCGGGGTCGAGCGGGCCAGGTTCGCCGTGCCGGCGATCGCCAGGCGCTCCTCAGCGTCCGGGCGCAGGGCCTCGATGAGCGCGCTGGTCACTGCCGTCAGCAGCGCCCGCTCGTCCTCACTGGCCTGCTCCTTCAGGGCCGTGAGCACCGGGATCACGGACTCGGCCCGCAGCCCGGCCAGCGCGGCGTTGAGCCGCACGCGCAGGTGCTCCACGGCCACCGGGTCCAGCACCTCGGTGGCCGGGGTGGACACGGTGCGCTGCTCCACGCGCCCGGTGTCCGTGATGATGACGAGCAGCACGCGCGTGGGGGCGAGCACCACGAGCTCTAGGTGGCGCAGGGCCGTGCGACGCAGGCTCGGGTACTCCACAACGGCCAGCTGCCCGGTGAGCTGAGCCAGTACCCGCACCGAGCGCGCCACCACCTGGTCCAGGTCCACCTCGCCGGTCAGCAGCGCTGTGATCGCAGCGCGCTCGGGGGCGGACAGGGGCTTGATGCGAGCGACCTCGTCCACGAAGAGCCGGTAGCCCTTCTGCGTGGGCACGCGGCCCGCACTGGTGTGGGGCTGGTGGATGTAGCCCTCGTCCTCCAGGGCCGCCATGTCGTTGCGGATGGTGGCCGGGGAGACCCCCAGCTGGTAGCGCTCCACGATCGCCCGCGAGCCCACCGGCTCGCGGGTCCGCACGTAGTCGGTGACGATGGCGGACAGGACCTTGAGCCGCCGATCATCGGCCATCTGATCCCTCCCTCTCGCCATGCGTCTGACGACGCCACAGGTCTGCTGCTGCCGGCACCGGCTAGCCGACTGCGCATGAGCCGAATTAGCACTCGCCAGGTGCGAGTGCCATCCTACGCCGTGCTCGGCGGGTCTGACGTTCGCCCAGCGAGAGGTTGGCCTACCGTGCCCCGGGTGACCACTCCCCCACGCCGTACCGTCCCGGGATCCACCGCGGCACGCCGCACCGCCTTGCGCGAGCAGGCAGCTCGTCAGCAGCAGGAGGCACGGGCCGCTGGGAGGCTCACCGAGGCCGAGGCTCAGCGCCGTCGTTCAGCTGCTGTGCCAGCCCGGCCGACGACGTCGGACCGCTACGGCGGTGACGTCCTGGCTGCCGACCCGCACCGTGTGGGACCGCATGCGGTGCGTCCGGCCTCGGTGCACGTGCCGGTCACCGCTGGGCTCGTCGTCGAGGACCGGCAGACAGGCTTCGTCGGGGCAGCCGTCGCCGTGGAGAAGTCGGGTGGCCGCCACATCGTGGTCCTGGAGGACCGCCACGGCGTGCGCCGCGGCTTCCCCCTCGGGGCCGGTTTCTGGATCGAGGGCCGCCCGGTCATCCTCGACCCACCGGCACCCCGCCGTCGCCAGCCCACCGGCCCGGTCAGTGCCAGCGGCCGCAAGCTCACGGCCTCTGGCTCCTACGCGGTGGAGGGCGAGGCAGCCAAGGTCGCGCGGGCCTCACGGATCTGGGTGGAGGGCAAGCACGACGCCGAGCTGGTGGAGAAGGTCTGGGGGGACGACCTGCGTCACGAGGGTGTTGTGGTCCTCATGCTCGACGGTGTGGACAACCTGGAGGAGGTCATGGCCGACTTCGCCCCCAGTCCCACGCGCCGTGCCGGGGTGCTCGTCGACCACCTCGTGGCCGGGTCGAAGGAGTCACGCATCGCCGAGCGCGTGCGCGCCATGCCAGGCGGTGAGAACGTGCTCGTGCTCGGGCATCCGTACGTGGACGTGTGGCAGGCGGTCAAGCCTGAGCGGGTGGGGCTGCGGGCCTGGCCAGCGGTTCCCCGCGGCACGGACATCAAGCACGGCACCTTGGAGGCCCTGGGCTGGCCACACGCCTGCCAGGCCGATATCGCTCAGGGATGGCAGCGGATCCTCGCCACCGTGCGCAGCTACAAGGACCTGGAGCCAGCCCTGTTGGGCCGTATGGAGGAGCTCATCGACTTCGTCACCGCTCCCGGCACGCGGTAGGAGACTTACTGGCCCCGCACCAGTGCACGCCGTCCCGGCAGGACGTCACGCCGTCCCGGTCACGCAGCACGCCGCGACCGGGGGCCCGAGCTCCACCAGGGGGAATCGGCTCCAAGCGGAGCGCGCTCCGGGCTCAGGCGTCCTGGAGATCCAGGCGGCGAGCCTGGACAATGAGTCGTGCGTCATTGGCCAGGAGGGCGAGGACGATCACCCCGCCCAGAGCCTTGGCCCACACCGGCTGAGCGATGAACAGGCAGACCATTGCCGCCAGCACCGGCACCAGGTGGGTGAAGGACTTGGCCACGTAGGCGCCAAAGCTCGGCATCTGCACCCCACGGCTCTCAGCCACGGACTTGACCATGAAGTTGGGGCCGTTGCCGATATAGGTGATCGCGCCGCACAGCACCGCGCCCAGCGAGATCGAGACGAGGTAGAGCTCGGGCACTCCTGCCACCGTCGCCCCACCGGGGTGAGAGACCTGGCCGGCCATCTCGAAGAAGGTGACGTAGGTGGGAGCGTTGTCCAGCATCGAGGAGAGCCCACCGGTGAAGATAAAGAAGGTGATCTCGTTGAGAGGCAGCTTGCCAGCGATCTCGTCCAGGTAGTGCAGCGCCGGGATCATCGTCAGGAAGATACCGATGAACAGGGTCGCTACCTCGACGATCGGACCCCACTCGAACTGGTTGTCCTCAAAGCGCACCCGGCGGTTACCGAACTTGTAGGAGCCGAAGGCCGCCACCGCCATGATGATCTCGCGGGTGGGGATCCAGTCGGTCAGGCTGGCGTGTCCCGCCTCGATCGCCTCGGCGTCGATCGAGGGAGCAAAGGCCACGGCCGCGATGATGATGGCGAACCAGATGAGGTTGCTGGCTCCGCGCAGTCCCAGGGGCTCAACCTCGCTGCGGTCCTCGCGCACGGCGGAGGCCGGCTCCTGGGCGTAGAACCACCGGTCCAGGGCGTAGTAGCTAACCAGGAGCACGCCGTTGACGAAGGCCCACTCCGGCACCAGGTGGAAGGTCCAGGTGAAGGGGACGCCACGCAGGAAGCCCAGGAAGAGCGGCGGGTCGCCCAGTGGCGTCAGCAGGCCACCGCAGTTGGCCACGACGAAGATCGTGAAGAGCACGGTGTGCATGCGGTAACGCCGCTCAGCGTTGGTGTTGAGCAGCGGGCGGATGAGCAGCATGGCCGCGCCCGTGGTTCCCACGAAGCTCGCCAACACACCGCCGATGGCTAGGAAGACGGTGTTGGTGCGCGGGGTGGCCTGGATGTCACCCTTGAGGAAGATGCCGCCGGAGACCACGAAGAGGGCGAGCAGCAGCATGATGAACTGCACGTACTCCACCACTGAGGCGAAGACGACCTGCCATCCCCCGGCCACCCACATCCACACGGCCACCGGCAGCCCCAGGACCAGGGCGACGGTGAGCTGGCTGGAGCGCTTCTCCCACCAGTGCGAGGTCGCAGGGACGAGCGGAAGGACAGCGATGCTCGCAAGCATCGCCGCGAAGGGCAGGATGGACCACCACTGCAGGTGCACGAGGGCTCCTCGATCGGGTTGGACAGCACGGCACCACGGACTCAGGGAGCCAGGTACCGACGACGACTGGTCCACTGTACGACAAGGGGCGTCCCGGATCCCGGGACGCCCCATCAGTCGGACGCACGATCCTCTCGGGGTCTGTTAGCCAACCACAGTGCGGCCCGTGGCCGTGACGTAGGCGTAGGCGGACATGAGCACCACGAGCGGCGTCGTGAGCACCCAGCCCAGCACGGTCACCAGGCCAGCGAAGCCGAGCAGGACCCCCATGAGAGCAAAAGGCACCAGGGCACTGGCGTTGTCATACAGGATCCGCCACGACTCGCGCATGGCGTCCGTGGCTCCCAGTCCGCGGTCCACCCCTGCCAGCTGGGTGAAGTACCACAGGTAGACCAGGATGACGCCGGGAATGATGAGCAGGACGAAGCCGATCGTCTGCAGGATCCCGGTCAGGATCCCGGCCAGCACCATCGGCCACAGGTTCGGGAAGGTAAAGAAGTCACGGATCTGGGCCTTGCGACCGGCAGCGGTGAGCAGACCGACGTGCGCAAAGGGGATCGGGGACAGGATCATCGCGATGGCAGTGATGATTCCGCCTGAGTCAGAATCCGTGCCCAGGTAAGAGACGGACGCCCCCACCCCAGTCAGTACCGTCCAGATCGCAAAGCCCACCAGCAGCGGGGCCGGGTTGTCTGCGATGCGCCTCCATGACCAGGTCAGCGCCTGCCCCACGGTCAGACGATCGGCCTGCGCGTAGGTCTGGCTCGGATAGGGCTGAAAGGCAGGGGTTTCATTCATGACTCTGATCCTGCCGCACGGTAGGAGGCCGCACCTCCCCCGCCTGGAGGATTCTTCCCTCCTCGCTCAGGACGAGTCCGCCCTCCGCCACGTCCGCCTGGCGTCAGTCCGTCAGCCGGCCGGTCACAGTGTCCGCCATGAGCCGGCCACGCAGGGTCAGCACCGCGCGGCCGCGCAGGGCGGCTGCCGGTTCCAGCAGCCCCTGACTCATCAGCGCCCCCACCACCGGTACGAGCCGGCGAGGGGTGCCGTCCGCCGTCGTCTCCTCGCCGGGCCGGGCCAGACCCGCCAGGTCCAGTCCCTCGCGCAGACGGATACCGAGCATGACCCGCTCCAGCTCGCGGGCGCCGTCGTCAATGACCTCGTGGCCCGCCACGGGCAACCGGCCAGCACGCACCTGAGCCGCCCACGCCACGGGCGCCTTGGTGTCCCACATGCGCACGTCCCCGAAGTGCGAGTGCGCACCCGGCCCGGCTCCGTACCAGTCCCAGTCACGCCAGTAGGCCTCGTTGTGGCGGCACTCATGGCCAGGTCGGGCCCAGTTGGAGATCTCGTACCACTCGTAGCCGGCCTCGGCCAGGACTGCGTCCGCCATCTCGTACTTGGTGGCCTCGTCGTCGTCCGCCGGCATCTCCAGCTCGCCGCGACGCACCTGGGTCCACATGCGCGTGCCCTCCTCAATCACCAGGGCGTAGGCGCTGAGGTGGTCCGGGCCGATCTCGACGGCGGCCTCCAGGCTGCGTGCCCAGTCCTGGACCGACTCTCCTGGCGTGCCGTAGATGAGGTCCAGGCTGGTCTCCAGGCCTGATCGCCGGGCCCAGGCCACGACCTGCGGCACGCGCTGAGGGGTGTGGCTACGCTCCAAGGTAGCCAGCACCCGGGGCACCGCCGACTGCATGCCGAAGGAGACCCGCGTGAAACCAGCCTCGGCGAGCGTGGCCAGGTAGCGCTCGTCCACGGTCTCCGGGTTGGCCTCGGTCGTCACCTCGGCGCCCTCGGCCAGCCCCCAGGTGGTGCGCACCAGCTCCAGCATGGCCGCCAGGTCTGCTGCCGGAAGCATCGTGGGAGTGCCGCCGCCCAGGAACACGGTCTGAGCCATACGCCGAGGCAGGCCGGCGCGCTCCATCGCCGCTGCCGCCAGCCTCAGCTCGCCAGCCAGGGTGGTCACGTAGTCAGCCGCTGAGGCGCCACCACCCATCTCGAGGTTGGTATAGGTGTTGAAGTCGCAGTAGCCGCACCGAACCCGGCAGTAGGGCACGTGGAGGTAGACGGAGAAGGGCACGGGCTCCTGCTCCCCGCCCCTGCCCCGACGGCGCGCGATGACCTGCTCGGGCAGCTCCCCCGTCCCTGGCAGCGGCTGCCCCTCAGGCTGACGCGGGCTCACGAGGGGTCGGCGACGCCGGCCGCCTGCGGTCCGGGACGCGACTGCAGCCAGCGTGGCGGCGTGGCGGTCAGCTGCCCGCACACGGTCATGACGATGAGGATGACGAGGATGACGAGGAAGGGGCCGATCCACCCGCCCGTCATCGTGCGCAGCCAGCCCAGGACCACCGGACCCGCAGCAGCCACGGTGTAGCCCCAGGTCTGCAGGAAGGCGGAGGTCGCGCGGTTCTCATCCATGTCCACCGAGCGGCGGATGACCAGGGTGAACAGCGCGGCGAAGAAGGCGCCCTGCGCGATTCCGGAGACCAGGCAGGCCGCGAGCCAGGCGCTGGGCACCGTCACCAGGCACACCGGCAGCACCAGCCAGCAGCCTGAGAGCACTCCCAGCACACGAGCCCCGGACCAGTGCAGGGTCTCGAACATGACGGGCACGAGCAGCGGCCCCACGATCCCGGTCAGGGAGAAGACCGAGGCAGCCAGCCCCGCGCCCGCCTCCGTCATCCCCGTCAGGTCGTGCAATGCCGTGGGAAGCCATCCCGAGATGGCGTAGTAGGAGAAGGTGTGGGTGGCGAAGGCAGCCGCCATCACCCAGGTCAGGGGCCGTTTCCACACCGCCACACGCACCCGCTCGGTCCCGGCCTGCCCGGACTCGGTCACCCAGTGGACCATGCCGGAGCGCTGCATGAGGCTCTCGCGCGGGTGGCCCAGGCCTGCCGGGTAGACCCACAGCCACAGCGCCAGGGCGATGAGAGTCGGCACCGCTCCCCACAGCGCCGCCGCACCCCGCCACCCGGTCAGCTGCGCCGTCGGCACCGCAAGGGCCGTGCCCGCGGTGACCACGAGGTTGGTCATGGCCGAATACATGCCGGTCAGCAGCGAGGTGCGGTGCCAGAAGTCGCGCCCGATGACCATCGGGGCCACGAGGTTGCCGATGGTGATACCGGCGCCGATGATGACCGTGCCGGCAAAGGCCGCCCAGGTGGTTCCCCCCGAGCGCAGCAGGGATCCCGCGCTCATGAGCACCAGCGCCCACAGGCCGCCGGCATTCGCCCCGATCCGTCGCAGCAGGACGGAGGCCAGCGGCGTCATGATCCCGAAGCACAGGATCGGCACGCTGGTCAGGGCGCCCAGTGCGACGTCGTCCATGTCCAGGTCCGCGCCGATCTGGCTCAGCAGAGGCGGGATGACGCCGATCGGGGCACGCAGGATCGAGCAGAAGGCGAGGAAGCCCAGGACGACGACGCCGATCCAGGCCCGACGCGGCAGGTGCCGCCGACGCTGTGGCTGGCTCATGCCAGGCTCCTTCCGCTTCTTGCCTCGCGCCGGGTACCGGCTCGGCGGTCCAGGGCAACGAGCATCGCCTCGCTGCGCTCGGGTTTCCAGGTGGTCTCGGTCCGCACCGCCGTCAGGTCCCGGATGGTGCGTCCGGCCTCGATACCCCGCTGCTCGAAACGGGTCAGGACACGCCCCTCAAAACGAGGCGACCACCCGCCCACGGTGCCCGAGGGCGATCCGGGGTCCGGTCCGTTGCCCAGGCTGTCCTGCTCCCAGGTGTCCGCCCCGAGCTCGCTGAGGCGACCGGCGCCGTCATAACGGAAGTAGGGCTCGGTCATATCCGTCTCCAGGCCCTCCGGCAGCGCCGAGACGTCCTCCAAGACGTCACGCATCTGCCAGGCGTAGTCGGCCCAGTCAGTGGCGAGCCTCCACACCCCGCCGCCGCGCAGCACGCGGGCGACCGAGTCAGCGAAGTGCGCCGTGACCAGCCGGCGCTTGCGGTGACGCGGCTTGCGCCAGGGATCGGGGAAGAAGACCCAGACCTCGCTGGCGCAGCCCACCGGCAGCGCCGTGGCCAGGAGCTGAGAGGCGTCGGCCGGGACCACGCGGACGTTGTCCAGTCCGGCCTTGGCCGCGTCACGCACAATCTTGGCGATCGAGGTCTCCCACACCTCCACCGCCAGGTGGTCGGTGCCAGGGTTGGCAGCCGCGTGAGCGAGCAGGGCCTCCCCACCGCCGCTGCCGACCTCGACCACCACAGGACGCACCTGGCCCACGTGACCGAAGACCTCCTGCGGATCGAGCCGGAAGTCCGCGGCCACGGTACGGATCGCGTCCGCCCGAGGGACCTGGATGACGTAGTGCTCGCCGTGCTCAGCCATCGCCTGGACCTGGGAGTCGGTCAGGCGTCCCCCGGCACGGGAGAAGGACCGTACCCGCGAACGGATCGCGTGGGAACGGGGAGGGTGGACCTGCGCCATGGAGCTACTTGTCCTTGCCGGTGGGGGTGTCTGCGCCCAGCGCGGCGATGAAGGCCTCCTGGGGAACCTCCACGCGGCCGATGGCCTTCATGCGCTTCTTGCCCTCCTTCTGCTTCTCCAGCAGCTTGCGCTTACGGGAGATGTCACCGCCGTAGCACTTGGCGAGCATGTCCTTGCGCAGGGCACGGATGGTCTCGCGCGCGATGATGCGCGAGCCCACGGCGGCCTGGACGGGGACCTCGAACTGCTGGCGAGGGATGAGCTCCTTGAGCCGCTTGGTGAGCATGACGCCGTAGGAGTAGGCCGAGTCCTTGTGGACGATCGCGCTGAAGGCGTCCACCTTGTCCCCGTTGAGGAGGATGTCCACCTTGACCAGGTCCGCGCTCTGCTCGCCGTCGGGCTCGTAGTCCAGGGAGGCGTAGCCGCGGGTGCGCGACTTCAGAGCGTCGAAGAAGTCGAAGACGATCTCAGCCAGCGGCAGGGTGTAGCGCATCTCTACCCGCGTCTCGGACAGGTAGTCCATCCCCTTCATGGTCCCGCGCCGCGACTGGCACAACTCCATGACCGTGCCCACGAACTCGCTGGGGGTCAGGATCGTGGCCGAGACCACCGGCTCGCGCACGTCCAGGATCTTGCCCTCGGGGAACTCGCTCGGGTTGGTCACCGTGTGGACCACGCGGTCCTCGGTGGTGACCTGGTAGACCACGGAGGGCGCGGTGGAGATGATGTCCAGCCCGAACTCGCGCTCCAGGCGCTCCGCGATGATCTCCAGGTGGAGCAGGCCGAGGTAGCCGCAGCGGAAGCCGAAGCCGAGGGCCACCGAGGTCTCCGGCTCGTAGGTGAGCGCCGCGTCGTTGAGCTTGAGCTTGTCCAGGGCGTCACGCAGCGCCGGGAAGTCTGAGCCGTCCACCGGGAACAGGCCGGAGAAGACCATGGGCTTGGGGTCCTGGTAACCGGCCAGGGGCTCGGCGGCCGGACGAGCCGCCGTGGTGACCGTGTCACCCACGCGCGACTGGCGCACGTCCTTCACGCCCGTGATGAGGTAGCCCACCTCCCCGGCGCCCAGTCCCTGGGTGGGAACGGGCTCGGGGCTGATGACGCCGATCTCCAGCAGGTCGTGGTCGGCACGGGTGGAGAGCATCTCGATGCGCTCACGAGGCTTGAGGGCACCGTCGACCACGCGCACGTAGGTGACCACGCCGCGGTAGGTGTCGTAGACGGAGTCGAAGATCATGGCGCGGGCAGCGGCGTCGGGGTCCCCCACCGGCGCGGGCACGGCCTGCACGATCCGGTCGAGCAGCTCAGGCACGCCCTCGCCCGTCTTGCCCGAGACCTTGAGGACGTCGGACGGGTCGCAGCCGATGATCGAGGCGATCTCCTCGGCGTGGCGCTCGGGCTCGGCGGCCGGCAGGTCGATCTTGTTGAGCACCGGGATGATGGTGAGGTCGCCCTCGATGGCCATGTAGAGGTTGGCCAGGGTCTGGGCCTGGACCCCCTGGGCGGCGTCGACCAGCAGCACCGCGCCCTCGCAGGCGGCCAGGGACCGGTTGACCTCGTAGGAGAAGTCGACGTGGCCGGGGGTGTCGATCATGTTGAGGGCGTAGGTGCGCGCGCCCTCGGGCCCCTCGACGGTCCAGGGCATGCGCACGGCCTGGGACTTGATGGTGATGCCACGCTCGCGCTCAATGTCCATGCGGTCCAGGTACTGGGCGCGCATGTCGCGGGGCTGGACCACGCCGGTGGCCTGCAGCATGCGGTCGGCCAGGGTGGACTTGCCGTGGTCAATGTGGGCGATGATCGAGAAGTTCCGCAGCAGCTCGGGCGGGGTTGAGGCGGGCTGGATGCTCGCGATCTGCTCGGGCGTGGGGATCGGTGACACGTGTGCTCTTCCAGGACGGGACAGCGCCTGGGCGTGCCAGGAGGCAGGCCGGTGCTGTCGGTGTGGCGGACTCTGGGGCAAGTCTCCCACGCGCAGGCCTCAGCGCCGCGCCCGGCGGGTGTGAGTCATTACTTACCGGACGTTCCTCCCCCGACCAGCCCGCGAGTCAGCCAGGCAAGCCTCACCTCACCGGTATGCGATGATCGGCCCATGATCGACCGCATCCTCGCTCTGCCCTGGGGGTGGGCCTTCCTCTTCCTGTGGGTCAGCGTCATGGGTAGAGCCAACGGCACCTACTGGATCGGCCGCGCCGTGGCCGCCGGCACCGGCCGTACCCGGTGGGCCGGGGTGCTGACCTCGGCGGCCTACGCCCGCGCCCAGCACCTGGCGGAGCGCTGGGGCGTCCTGGCGGTCCCGCTGTCCTTCCTCACCGTCGGCACCCAGAGCCTGGTCCAGCTCTCGGCAGGTGTCAGCCGTATGCCGCTGCGCCTGTACCTACCGGCAGTGAGCGTGGGCTGCGCGATCTGGGCGGCGATCTACTCCACCGTCGGCCTGGCGGTCTTTGCCACGTGGATGGAGGCCGGCGGGTGGTGGGCGGTCGCCGTCGTCGTCGCCCTGGCCGCGCTCATCATCTCGCTACGACGACGTTCCGCCTCCTCGCCAGTGTGCAGCCGCGAGCCCGAGTGTGCACCTGGGGACTGCACACCGGCCGCCGCACCTGCACACTCGACGCCCGGCCTGGCCCCCGCAGAGTCTCACGATGCTGACGCCAACTTGTCCGAGCCCGCCCCTTCGCTCTAGCCTCAGTGCCGTGACCGTACTCCGCAACCGTCAGTGGTGGTGGCTCCCCTAAGGGCGAGCCACTCCTTCGCGTACACGGAACACGACAGACAGAGCTCGCCACCCGGCGGGCTCTTCGTCTTGGAGGCGATGCCGGTGGCACAAGCAGAGGAATCCTCATGACAACACCCCCACCGACCGTCCGCACCCGGTCCGTGCGCTACCACGCCGACGGCGGCCTCCTCCTGGAGCACCTGGCCGCCCAGGGCCTGGTCGCCACCACCGCGGACTCCGGCGACCACGCCTGTCCGGTTGACACCGTCCTGCTGGAGTCGGTCGACATCGCCACCAAGGTCTCACGCACCACCATCGCCGTGCTGGAGGCCTCCGCACGCCTGACCTGCCAGGGCCAGAGCGTCAGCATCCAGGCCCTGGCGCAGGCCCAGGCCGACGGCGAGGCGGCCGTGGCCCGGCTGCGTGAGCACCTGGCCGCCTACGTCACTGACGACGCCCGTGCGGACTGCCTCAGCCTCACCTTTCCCGCCCCGACGGCGCACGAGCAGACCGAGGAGCGCGAGCGGCTGCGGGCGACCTCCTCGATCGAGCCGCTGCGGGTGCTGGCCGGGGTCGAGGTCGACCACCCGCACCTGCCGCTGGAGGCCGGGGTCGTCGCCTTCGACTACCTGGCCACCTTCGAGACGCTTCCCGCAGTGGCCCCCGGGGCCAACACCTGCCCCGACTACGTCTTCTACGATGCCCGGATCATCCTCGTCATCGACCACCCCACGCGTGAGGCCACCCTCGTGGGAGCCAGCGTGGACCCGACTGACCTGGAGGGTCGCCTCAGCGCGCTGGCGGCAGCGATCGACGCCGTCGACGAGACCACGCTGGCGGACGAGCACGAGCAGCGCACAACGAGCCAGACGACGGTCTCCCCCGTGGTCCACGCCGTGCCCACCCAGTCCGACGCTGACTTCGCGGCAGGAGTCGAGACGATGAAGGAGGCCATCGCTGCCGGAGACGTCTACCAGGTGGTGCCCTCGCGCGGCTTCACCATGCCCTGCCCGGACGCGCTGGCCGCTTACCACGAGCTGCGCGGCACCAACCCGAGCCCGTACATGTTCTACCTGGGCACCCCCGACTTCGAGCTCTTCGGGGCCTCGCCCGAGTCCGCGCTGCTCCACTCGGCCAAGACCGGTGAGGTCTCCATCCGCCCCATCGCCGGCACCCGCCCACGCGGGCTCACCGCCGACGGCGGCATCGACCACGAGCGCGACACCTGCCTGGAGCTGGAGCTGCGCACGGACGCCAAGGAGGTCGCCGAGCACGTCATGCTCGTGGACCTGGCTCGCAACGACGTCGCCCGGGTGAGCGTTCCCGGGACCCGCCGGGTGGTGGACCTGCTGCGTGTGGACCGTTACTCCCGGGTCATGCACCTGGTCTCGGAGGTCACCGGCACCCTGGACCCGAAGCTGGACGCGCTGGACGCCTTCCGCGCCTCGATGACCATGGGCACACTCACCGGAGCCCCCAAGCTGAGCGCGGCCGAGCTCATCCGCACCACCGAGGGCGTGCGTCGAGGCTCCTACGGCGGCACCGTGGGGTACTTCCGCGGCGACGGCGAGCTGGACACCTGCATCGTCATCCGTTCCGCCTTCGTGACCGGAGGCCAGGCCCTGGTCCAGGCCGGTGCGGGAGTCGTGGCGGACTCGGTGCCGGCCAAGGAGGCTGCCGAGACCGTGCACAAGGCCTCGGCGGTGCTTCATGCCGTGGCCGCGGCCGCCGGGGCGAGGCTCGTCATCGACTCCCAGACCCCCGCCACCCTCACCGCCCCGACCACCACCGAGGAGGCCTGAGATGCGCGTCGTCCTGCTCGACAACCGCGACTCCTTCGTCTACAACCTCGTCGACCTCTTCGCCACGCTCGGTGCCGAGATCGAGGTCTACCGCAACACGGTGCCGGCTGACCGTGTGCGCGCCGCCCTGTCACCGACCCCCGCCGAGGCCGAGGCCGGCCAGCGCCCGGTGCTGTGCCTGTCCCCCGGGCCCGGTCACCCCCGTGAGGCCGGCTGCCTCATGGAGCTGGTCGCCTGCGCGCTGAGCGAGGACGTGCCTACCGTCGGCATCTGCCTCGGCTTCCAGGCCATCGTCGAGGGCTGCGGCGCTCACGTGGGCCGGGTCGGCCCCGTCCACGGCCGCTCGGTGCGCGTGGAGGTCACGCCGGCCGGGCTCACCGACCCCGCCTTCGCCCCCTTGGAGGGTGGGCCGCTCGACGTCGCCCGCTACCACTCCCTGGGGACCCGCGACCTGCCGCCCACACTCGTCAGCCTCGCCGCGACGGCGGCCACTGACCCGGTTGGCGCCGGCGTCGTCATGGCGGCACGCCACGCCAGCCGCCCCGTCGTCGGGCTGCAGTTCCACCCCGAGTCCGTGCTGACCCCGGCCGGACCCGCCATCCTGCGGGCCCTGACCGCTGACCTGGCTCGCGCCCGGTAGGCGGCGCACGGGCCCAGCGCCCGCCACTGCCCCGCGTCCCTCCCACCAACTGACACACACCTGACTGGAGATCACATGTCCACCACACCCGCACCCGCTGAGAACAACGCCCTGGAACCTGAGCAGGCCGAGGCCGCCCGCGTCCTGCTGCGCGGCGTCATCCAGGGCAAGCGCCTGTCCTACGAGGAGGCGTACACCGTCTTCGCCGCGCTGTCGGCTGGGGCCTTGAGCCAGACCGAGACCGCCGCGCTGCTGGCCGGCCTCCACGCACGCGGCGAGGACGTGGCCGAGGTCGCCGGGGCCGCCGCGGCCTTCCGCGCTGCCGCCCGTCCCTTCCCCGAGCTGGACGTGCCCTTGTTCGACATCGTGGGCACCGGCGGGGACGGCGTAGGCACCATCAATATCTCCACCGGAGCCGGCATCGTGGCCGCCTCCATGGGTCTGGCCGTGGCCAAGCACGGCAACCGGGCCGTGTCCTCCAAGACGGGTGCCGCTGACGTCATCGCCGGGCTCGGCCTGCCTCTCGACCTGAGCCCCGAGCAGGCCTCTGACGTCCTGAAGCGCGACGGATTCACCTTCCTCTTCGCCCAGGCCTACCACCCGGCCATGCGTTTCGTGGCGCCGGTGCGCGGGGCGCTGAAGACCCCGACGATCTTCAACGTGCTCGGCCCCCTCATCAACCCCGCCCACCTGAGCTACCAGGTCATGGGTGTGGCTGACGTAAGCAAGCTGGACATGATCGCCCACACCCTCCACGCGCTGGGCCGCGAGCGCGCCCTGGTCATCAACGGCCTGGGCCTGGACGAGATCACCGTCCACGGCACCACCACCGTGCGCGAGGTGAGCCCGCAGGGCGTGCGCTCCTTCGAGGTCACGCCCGAGGACCTGGGTGTGCGCACTCACGAGCTGTCCGAGATGCTGGGCGGCGCCACCAGCCAGAACGCGGCGATCCTGCGCGAGGTCTTCGCCGGAGGCGGGCAGGCCGGTCACCGTGACGCCATCGCCGTCAACGCTGGCGCGCTGCTCTACCTGGCCGGGCGCGTGGAGACGCTGCGCGAAGGCACCCAGGCTGCTCTGGAGCAGCTGGCCAGCGGCAAGGTCGCCGAGCACCTGGAGTCCATGACCCGCAACGCTGACGCGCTGACGCACACCGATTCCACCCAGGAGGCCTGATGACTACCTCGACCACTGGCAACGACCCTCGCCCCGAGCTGCGGCCGGTCGACGAGCGCCTCGTGCGCACCGGCACGGTCCTGGACTCGATCGTGGACGGTCGGCGATCCCGCCTGGCCGAGCTGCGCGCACGCTTCGGTCACCTGCGTGCCGAGCAGCTGCCTCGCTCGCAGCGCTCCTTCGCCAAGGCCCTGCGCACCCGCTCAGGAGACTCGGCCAGTCCTCAGCCCGCGCTCATCCTGGAGTGCAAGTCGGCCTCTCCCTCACGCGGGACCATCCGCCACGACTACGACCCGGCGGCTCTGGCCAGCGCTTACGTGCCCTGGGCTGCCGCTGTCTCGGTGCTCACCGAGCCTGACCGCTTCGCAGGCTCCTTCGAGGACCTCGCGGCGGTGCGCGCGGTGGTGGACGTGCCGGTGCTGTGCAAGGACTTCATCGTCGACCCCGTCCAGGTGCTCGCGGCCCGCAGCCTGGGCGCGGACGCGATCCTGCTCATGCTCTCGGTGGTGCCCGACGACGTCTACCGTGACCTGGCGTCCCTGGCCGCTGAGTTGGGCATGGACGTGCTCACTGAGGTCTCCACGCCTGAGGAGATGCACCGGGCCGCAGCGCTGGGCGCCACGGTGGTGGGGATCAACAACCGTGACCTGCGCACCCTGGCCACGGATATCGCCAGGACCGAGCAGATGGCTCCGCTGGCTCCTGCTGGCGTGGTGCTCGTGGGTGAGTCCGGGGTGGAGACTGCCGACGACGTACGCCGCCTGGCCGGGCTCGTTGACGCCCTGCTCATTGGCTCCTCGGTCTCCTCCTCCCCTGACCCGGCCGTGGTCGCTGAGGTCCTGGCGACGGCGGTCCCGGTTGCTGGGCGCACCGGCCAGGACGCTGACGCCCCCCAGCCCGCCCCGGAGGCGAGCCAGCCCACGCACGGCGCGGCGTCGTCGTCGGCCACCCAGCCGGCACCGCGCGAGCACGAGGGCCACACCCACCCGCGACTGCCCGCCTACTTCGGCCCCTACGGCGGGCAGTACGTGCCAGAGCTGCTCATCCCGGCCCTGGACCAGCTGGAGGACGCCTTTATCGAGGCCCAGGCTGACCCGACCTTCCACGCCGAGCTCGATGAGCTCATGCGCCGCTACCTGGGCCGCCCCACCCCGGTCACCGAGCTGCGTCACCTTCCGCGCGAGGGCAACGCCCGGATCTTCCTCAAGCGAGAGGACCTGGTCCACGGCGGGGCGCACAAGGGCAACCAGGTGCTTGGTCAGGCCCTGCTGGCCAAGCGCATGGGCAAGAGCCGCATCATCGCCGAGACCGGCGCGGGCCAGCACGGCACGGCCACCGCGATGGTGTGCGCGCTGCTGGGGCTGGACTGCACGATCTACATGGGCGCGACCGACGTGGTGCGTCAGGCCGCCAACGTCGAGCGTATGGAGCTCATGGGGGCCCGGGTGGTTCCGGTGGCCTCGGGGGCGGGCACGCTCAAGGACGCCGTCAACGAGGCGCTGCGTGACTGGACGGCCTCGTTCAAGGACACCCACTATCTGCTGGGCACGGCCGCCGGGGCCCATCCCTTCCCCACGATCGTCCACGAGTACCACCGAGTGATCTCGCGCGAGGCCCGCGCGCAGATCCTGGCCATGACGGGACGACTGCCTGACGAGGTCATCGCCTGCGTGGGCGGGGGCTCGAACGCGATCGGTATGTTCAGCGAGTTCGTTGGCGACGACGGCGTGGGCCTCATCGGGGTCGAGCCGGCTGGCGAGGGCCTGGACTCAGGGCGCCACGGCGCCCCGATCAACGCCGGGAAAGTCGGGATCCTGCACGGGGCCCGTTCCTACCTCATGCGCACTGACGAGGGGCAGGTCGAGGAGTCCTTCTCCGTCTCGGCTGGTCTGGACTACCCGGGCGTGGGACCGGAGCACGCGTGGCTGTCAGACTCCGGGCGCGCCCGCTACGTGGGGGTCACGGACGAGGAGGCGGTGGACGCCTTTGTCCAGCTCTCCCGGTGGGAGGGCATCATCCCGGCCCTGGAGAGCGCCCACGCGCTGGCCCAGGCGCTCAAAATCGCGCGCCAGACCCCGGCTGACGCCCCGACCCCGCACCTGCTGGTGTGCCTGTCCGGGCGCGGGGACAAGGACCTGGAGCAGATCCGGATGCGCCTGGGCGGCTCCTTTACCTGCGACGGCGCGGTGGCCCGGGCCGCTGCGATGGTGGAGGAGATGGGCAAGCGCACCGAGTACGTGGGGCTGGCCCGACGCGAGGCAGCCAGTGCGACTGAGGCTGCGCCGACCACGACCAACGAGGAGGCCTGAGATGTCCCGTTACCCTCAGATGTTCCAGCGCCTGGCGGATGCCGGCGAGGGCGGTTTCGTCCCCTTCGTCATGGTGGGCGACCCCGACGCCGGTCTGAGCGAGGCCGTCATCGAGGCCCTGATCGAGGGCGGAGCGGACGCTCTGGAGCTGGGCGTGCCCTTCTCGGACCCGGTGGCTGACGGCCCCACGATCCAGCGCGCCCACATCCGGGCGCTGGAGGCGGGAGTCGGATTCCGCTCGGCGCTGGAGGTTGTGGCCAGGGTGCGTGAGCGTCACCCTGAGCTGCCCATCGGCATGCTCATCTACGGCAACGTGCCCTTCGCCGTCGGCCTGGAGACCTTCTACCGTGAGTGCGCGCAGGCCGGCATCGACTCGGTCCTGCTGCCGGACGTCCCGGTGCGCGAGGGCGACGCGTTCTCCCAGGCCGCTGAGGCTGCTGGGATCGACGCGGTCTATATCGCCCCGCCCTCGGCCAGCCCTGACACGCTGGCCGGCGTGGCCGCGGCCTCACACGGCTACGTCTACGCCGTCTCACGGGCCGGAGTGACTGGGACCGAGACCGCCTCGTCCACGATCGGGCTGGCTGAGGCGGTGGCAAGGCTGCGGGCCGACGCCGCCGCGCCGGTCATGCTGGGCTTCGGGATCTCGACGCCCGAGCAGGTCGCTGAGGCGATCGCGGCCGGGGCGGACGGCGCGATCTCTGGTTCCGCAGTGGTCAAGGTGGTCGAGGCCCACGCCCCCGCCCTGATGTCGGCGCCGGCAGGCTCACCTGAGCGCGCCACGGAGCTGGAGGCGCTGCGGGCGGAGCTGATCGAGCTGGTGAGCGCCATGAAGGCGGCCACGCGATGAGGCTCGGTCAGGTCCTGGGGGCCCTGGCACGCCTCCTCTCCCACGCGGCGCCGCGGGAGGAGACGCGGACAGAGTCACGGACGGAGCAGGGCACCGGAGCCCCGCGTGGTCAGCGGCCGGTGCCGCGCGGTGGTGCCGCCTCCGCCCGTACCACCACCCGTCCCCGCTCGGCTTCTCCCACCACGCCGGCCTCGACCTCGGTTCTGCCTTACGACGTCGCCAGCTTGGGGCTGCCGGACTTCGTCTACGCCCCTGACCCGGACGGGGACGCTGACCCCGGCGAGGTCGTATGGACCTGGGTTCCTTACGAGGAGGACGCCTCACGGGGCAAGGACCGCCCGGTCCTGGTCCTGGCGCGTGAGCACGGCCGGCTCGTGGTGGCACAGATGACGAGCAAGGACCATGACCGCGACGCCGAGCAGGAGGCCCGCTGGGGCCGCTACTGGCACGACGTCGGATCCGGGGCCTGGGACCGCCAGGGGCGTCCCAGCGAGGTGAGGCTGGACCGGCTGCTCGTGGTGGATCCTGACGCCGTCCGGCGCGAAGGCGCGACGATGGACCGGGGTACCTTCAACGGCGTGGTCGCCGCGCTGCGTGCCCACTGGGCAGGACGCTGAGCGGGCGGCCTGTCTGAGCGAGCGTCTGGCAGGTTGACGCACCTCACGCCTCACGCAGGCCTGCGTGAGGGAAATCCAGCAGCCCGGCTGGTAAAGTCACGCCTTGGACCTCTGGCCTGGCCGACTGTGGGGTCCAGCGGGCGGACTCGCCGGGTGCTTCCACCACCTCTTGGTCTGCTGACGCGAACCCTCTCTCCGGCCATTGACCATTCACTCTTCGAGAAGGCAACTTTCACAGTGGCGAACATCAAGTCCCAGATCAAGCGCATCAAGACCAACGAGAAGGCCCGCCTGCGCAACCAGTCTGTCAAGTCCGAGCTCAAGACCTACGTGCGCCGCGTGCGCGAGGCCGTTGAGGCTGGAGACAAGGCTGCTGCTGAGGAGGGTCTGAAGAAGGCTGCTCGCAAGCTGGACAAGGCCGCTTCCAAGGGCATCATCCACCGGAACCAGGCCGCCAACCGCAAGTCCAAGCTGGCCAAGCGCGTCGCCTCCATCTGAGGAACCTGACCGGCTCACCGAGTCCGCAGTCAGTCACGAGGGCGTCTCCCACTGCGGGAGACGCCCTCCTCGTTGTTTCTCCCTCATGACGACGGCGGCTAGCATGGCACTGCAGCCGCTGACGCTGTCTTCCCCACTCCCCACGATCCCCTTGGTGTGACACCCGATGCCTCTTGCCCTGTCCCTGCCCGGGCCCATCACCTCCCAACAACACGATTGAGTGGTTACCGCTGATGTCGATCAACCCCCTCACCCTGCCCGAGCAGTGGGCGCAGGCCTTCCGCCAGGTCACGGGCCGCGAGCCCACCCAGGCCGACTACGACGCCGCCGTCCGCACTGTCGCGCCAGCACCGCCGTCAGCTCCCAGCAGCGAGGCGGCTGCGGGCACCGCCCCGGCTCCCGTCTCCTGGACGACGCCGGTCCCTGCACCGCCGGCCACGCAGCCATCAGCATCACAGGCCTACAGCCAGCCGGTTCCCCCGCCGCCGAGTCCGCTCTCAGCTGCGCCCGCCCCGCAGGCAAGCGCGCCCCTGCCACCGCTGACCTCTGCTCCAAGCGCTGCCGTGGCTGCGGTACCGCCTGTGCCGACGGCGCCTCCTCAGCCTGGTGGTTCCAGCGCGCAGGCAGCTCCCGCACCCGGCCAAGGCGCAGGTACCCGTACGGCTGGCGTCACTGGTGCCGCAGCGGTGAGCGCTGTGCGTTCCTTCTTTGAGCCCCGGATCTCCCTCGACCAGGTCCGTACCGGGTTCCAGACGATGCTGGCCAGCCCGCAGACGCACCTGCCGCAGGCCCTCGCAGCCGCTGTCGGGCTGGTCGGAGGTATGAGCACCGTGCTGATGACCTTCCTGAACCTGCGGATACTGCGGTACACGCTGGGCGACTTCGACTACTGGGGCTTTGCGACCGGGATGATGCTGATGATCATCAACCTGGTCTGCCTGGTCGGTGCACTCGCTGGTGGCGCCGTGGCGGTCTACATGGCTGCTACGGCCGTTGCGGTTCCCTCCCGGCAGACGTCTGTCAAGGCGGCGCTGAGTACGCTCGCCCTGCCCGTGGCCTTCATCGTGGTGCCGCTGCTGATGTGGCAGGTCGTCTTCCGCGTGCTGAACTGGATCATCAGGGCCATCGGCGCCGGCGGGGTCTGGTACACCACCGGCCCCTTCGAGCAACTCAGCTCTCTTGTGTGGCCGTACTACACGACGGGGAAGATCTCCATGGTCTTCATGTTCTTCGCGCTGGCCGGTGCGCTCGTCTCGTGGCTGGTAGCCACAGGGCAGATCAGCCTGCCGGCGGCCCCGGCTGCCGGTGCCTCTCAGCCGACGCCGCCGCATCCCGATCCCCTGTCCTCGGCTGCCGCTGGTCTGACCAGTGCTGAAGCGGCCGGCACGATGGCCGGCGCGGCCGTCGCCCCCACCGGGGAACTCGTGACCACAGCGCCTCCGGCCCCCAGCCAGGCTGGCGCCTACGGCCAGTCAGCCCCGGCCATGCCCACGGCAGCCAACAGCTTCACCACCTCGCGCTCGCTGATCGGCTACCTCATTGCCTCCTTCTTCACCTTCGGCCTGTACAGCCTGTACCGCTGGAGCGAGATCTCCTCAACGATCAACGCCATCGCCTCCCGCTATGACGGGCGCAAGACGATGCACTACCTCCTGCTGGCTCTCATCGTCGCCCCGCTGACACTTGGTATCGGCTACTTCGTGTGGTCTCACAACATCTGCGGACGCATCGGTGCCGAGGCCGCCCGCCGCGGCCGTCCCGGGATGCTCTCCTCCGCCGACTTCTGGCTGTGGATGGTGCTGGGCTCGCTCATCATCGTGGGTCCCTTCGTCTACTGCTACCGGGTCTTCCAGGCGATGAACTTCATCTCCGAGTCCTACAACACCCAGGGAATCTGAGCCTCGGGCGTACCAGGGGCGGGCCAGCACTTGCCGTGCAGGCCCGCCCCTGGTTCGTCCTTGGTCGCGTCGCTGCGCGCTACAGGGCCTTGATCAGCTCCTCGGCCCGGTCCGTGCGACCCGTTGAGCGCAGCAGCGCCAGCAGCTCCTCCCCGATCTGGGAGCGCTCGGTCAGGCACCTGGCGATCGTGAAGCCCTCGAAGGCGCTCTCCAGCGCGTAGACAGCGTCCTCGTCACGCCCGAGAGCCACCGCGATCCGTCCGGCCAGCCAGAAGGCGTGAGCGACGTCCTTGACCAAGCCCGAACCCGCAAAGTCCTCGCCAGCCTGGGTCGCCAGCTTGTAGGCCTCTTCCAGATCCTGCTCCTGGGCGAACAGCGTCCGGGCCAGTGTGTCCTGCAGCCGGGCACGCAGGCGCGTCTGATCCGCCTGGTCCTCGCGGCGCGCCAGCTCCTCCAGCATCTGGCACAGGTGAGTGAGGACGGCGTCCGCCTCCCCACGCGCGCAGGCCACCGGCGCCCAGGCCTCCAGCACCGCTGCCACTATGTCCGCCGGAGCCTGGCCCGCACGCAGCAACGGCACCGCCTTGGCGAACAGGGAGCTCGCCAGTCCCTCGCCAGCGGCGTTGAGGCTCTGCGCGGCCTCGGCGTACGCCGCCCCGGCTCGCTCCAGGAATCCAGCGTCGCGGGCGATCAGCGCAGCACGTTGGTAGTAGTAGGCAGCCCGCAGGTAGTCCTGCTGCCCCAACGCCTCCTCAGCCTTGGCCCACGCCCCTGCGCCGTCGCCGTGCAGCCCGGCCTCGTCCTGCTGCGCCGGCGGGGCCGGTGGGGTCTGCCCACCCGGCCCAGCCACGCCGTCGTCATCCAGGCTCGCAGGCAAGGGCTCGCCGGCGCTGCTGGCGGCCAGGAGCTGGCGTGCCCGGGCGTCGAAGTCCAGGTGACGCCCGCTGACCGGCGTGTTGATCGCCGCGTCGAGCATCTGGGCGTAACGAGTCGTGCCGTTACGAGAGTCGAAGGCTGCCGCTAGCTCACGGGCCTTGTCGATCGAGCGCTGACGCAGCGGCTCATAACGCTCGTCCCCGGCTGCGCTGAGCCCGGTGATGATGTGCAGCAGGCGCAGCAGGGCCGGCCGGGGTGGCTCAGGGGTCGGCCGGTGCTCGGCCTCCCGGATGAGGTGGACGGCCTCCTCCACGTGCCCGGAGCTGGCCAGCAGCTCGATCTGCCGGCTCTCGCCACGGTTGTGGTGCGGCTCGTCGTCGCGGCTGGCCAGGGCGTCCTTGTAGGCACGCACCGCCAGCTCGTCGTCACCGGCGTAGAAGGCCGCCAGCGCCATTGCTGTGCGGGTGTTCCACGGCTCCTGGTTGCATTCCCACTGCTGGGTACGTGCCAGCGCAATCGTCTCCTCATAGCGACTCGCATCCAGGAGCGTGTTGACCTCAGTGCCAATCTGGCACGCTCGGCAGTCGTCCTGCTGCGAGCCGGGCTCGGTCTTGACCTCCTGGAGGCGCTGCCAGACCTCCGGGTCCCCGCGGTGGGAGGCCCACAGGAACCGCGCCGTGCGCACCGGCCCGAGCCCGAGGCCTGCCAGCCGGTAGCGCCGCTCCATGTCCTCGATAAGCGCCTCGACCTGCGCGGCAGTGACCTGCGGGTAGTCGATGGCGTCGTTGACCACCCACTTGTACTCCCAATAAAGGTTGCGGGTGTCGACGGCGTCAAAGAGCTCGGGCCGGGAGTCGTACAGGCGCAGGATCCTGGCGAAGGTGGCCAGCGTGCTCATGGTCTCATCGGCAAAGGTATAGGCCTCCACCAGGTCAAGCAGACCCACGGGCAGCAGCCGGTCCAGCTGATGGGTCTCAATGTCCTTGACCACGCGCTCGGCAGCCAGGATCCTTGCCTGGCCGTATGGCATGGAGGAGATGCGTCGCAGCTCGGAGAATGCTTCCTGCTCGTTCATGTACGGCTCCTTTGCGTGAGATCGTGACGACGACGCCGCCTGCTGCCCGGTCCGATACCTCGCCCGGGTGGCGGTAGCTATCCCGGCCGGCCGGTGCCAGGTCTGAGCGCCGAGCGAAGCAGCTCAGCCAGGCCGGCTCCGTAGGCCCGCGCCTGGGAGGCACCCAGTCCCTCTCCGGCGAGCATGACGGCGGACAGGTGCAGGGAGGTCAGGGCTGCGTCAAAGACCTCCTCGCCGTAGGCGTCCAGCAGCAGGTGCGTCACCTCGCTGCGGTCGTTGAGGACCAGGGTGCGAGCCGGTTCCTGCGGCGCGGTGTCCAGCGAGCCCAGCAACCCACCCCACAAGTCAGGCGAGGCCTCGGACTCGGCGTGCAGCGCCGCCCGACGCTCAGCCTCGGGGTCCACCAGCACGATGGCCGGGACCTCGGCAGGATCGAACTCGCGCAGCATGACGGCGGTCTCGGATGACTGGAGGATCTGCTCAGCCCGCGCCACGGCCGCGGCCACCTGCGCCAGGCGCTGGGAGGTGGGCAGGCAGAGCAGGTGGACCACGTCCTTGGCCTCCAGCTCGCGAATGGGCCAGCCTCGTCGGCTGCCGAGCGCGGCGACGAGATCGGCGTCGTAGACGTAGCCGGCGTTAACCACGGTCAGGCCCTGGGCACGGGCCACGGAGCTGACGCGGCGGAAGGCCTCGGTGGTGGAGGTGTAGAGCAGCTCACTCTCCCCGCGGGCCTCGGCCAGGGTCAGCAGGCCGTCCGTGGTCTCGTAGGGCAGGACACGTGCGCACAGGTCGAGCACGGTGGTGTCGGTCAGGGCGACGGCGCGCAGTGCGAGGTGATGGGTCTTGATAATCGCCTGCGCGGTGGATCCCCGCGCGCTCAGGCACGTGGTGAGCCAGCTCTTGAGCTGCTCGCCCAGGGCCTCGCGCACCTGCCACAGCACCTCGTCCTCGTGGAGGTCCTCGCGCGAGGCGGTGGGGGTCAGGGAGTCAGCGTTGATGACGGCGCGCACAAAGAAGGCCCACTCAGGCAGGATCTTGTCCACCCGGGGTCCCAGCAGCATCTGCTTGGTGTAGACCCGGTGGCTGCCCGATCCCGGCGCCACGGCCTGAGGCAGGACGAAGGCCACGCCGCTGACCCCTGCCACGGGCACCTCCAGCGGGATGGAGGCCAGCGGCTGCCAGCCGAAGGTGGACTGGCAGTAGTCGGACATGGCCTGGTCACGGGCAGCCCGGGAGGAGTACTCCCTGCGCCAGGGCAGGACGGGCTCGGTCAGGCGCAGCCAGTGCTCCTCGCCGTCGACCTGCGTGGCGATAGCCAGGTCCACTGGCAGCAGGCCGGCGTAGTCACGTGCCAGCTGGGTGACCATGTCGGGGGCGAGCCAGTGCTCACAGTCCCGGCGCGCCACGAGCCGGACCTGGGAGCCGATCTCATGACCGGCCGGGTCCAGCTCGTCCAGGCTGAAGGTGCCGTCCGCCCTGCCCTTCCAGCGGATCGCCGGTGAGCCGGGCAGGTAGGAGCGGGAGATGACCTCGATCTCGTCGGCCACCATGAAGGCCGCGAGCATGCCGATGCCGAACTGACCGATGTACTCCCGGCGCCCCTCCCCCAGCAGGGAGTCGCGTTTGGAGGAGCGACCAATCGTTGCCAACAGCTCGCGCGCCTGGTCCGCAGTCAGCCCGATGCCAGTGTCAGTGACGCTGAGCGTGGGCTGACCGTCAGGTGCCGTGCCAGTACGCAGGCGCACTCGCATCGGCTCCTGCCCGGGCTCGGGCAGCTGGCCGCGCGCCGTCATCGCGTCGACGGCGTTCTGCAGCAGCTCGCGCAGATAGACCTGCGGGCCGGAGTACAGGTGGCGGGAGAGCAGGTCCACCATCCCGCCCAGGTCTACCTGGAAACGATCAGCCATCTGTGTCTGGAAGCTCCTGGGAAAAGAGACGTCACCCCCCGCAGGCTCACTCACCCAGCGCCTCGCGCTCGGCCTGCTCAGCCTCGAAGACCTTCCACTCCTCGGGGAAGATCTCGGTGGTCAGGTGATCGAAGAACCTCAGACCCGTTGTCATGGCGCAGTGCACGGCCAAGGCGATCTGCTCGTCAGCGGCTCCGAGCTCGAAGTCCACGTTGTGCTCAGCCATGACGACCGTCTGGTCGGCATCGTTGAGCGCGGCAAAGGTCTTGGGCCACAGGGCCCTGGTGTTCCAATCGTTGCACGCCTGCATGGCCTTGGGCAGCTCGTCGGCAGGCAGAGGAAGATGGAAACGCCCCTGGATACGCAGGATCTCACCCTGCTCACCACCACGCATGAAGAAGAAGATCCCGGTGTCCCAGCCGCAGGCGAGGTCACCGTCCTCGTCATAGCCGTACTTGAGCTCGTCATCCTCTAGGACCTTGGCCACACGGTCGAGGCTGAGCGGGGCGAGCGGGTTGTAGGAAGGGGTGGACGCGTCCTTGCTGAAGAAGCCCATGGCAGTCTCCGGATCCGTACTCGGGGGGCAATGAGATGGGTAGGGTGAGCCTATCGGCGTCCAGCAGTTTTGTCTTGACGATCACACAGCGACCTTGTCATCCGTGCCAGTGGTGAGTGCGCGCGGTCTGCGGTCAGCGAGCCTGACGCAGTAGAATCCCCTGGGCCGGTGCCTGATGCCCGCCTCCCGCTAGCCCCCGACGTCAGGAGACACCGATGCGAATCGGATTTGACCGCGAGAAGTACCTGCGGATGCAGTCAGAGCACATCGCCGAGCGTCGTGCGCAGTTCGGCGGCAAGCTCTACCTAGAGTTCGGCGGCAAGCTCATTGATGACATGCACGCCTCGCGTGTCCTGCCCGGCTTCACCCCGGACAACAAGATCGTCATGCTGGCCGAGCTGGCGGACGAGGTCGAGATCATCGTGGCGGTCTCCGCCAAGGACCTGGCCCGTCACAAGGTGCGTGCGGACCTGGGGACGGGGTATGAGGAGGAGGTCCTGCGCCACATCGACGCCTTCCGTGGTTACGGGCTGTACGTGGGCAGCGTCGTCATCACCCAGTGGACGGACGACAACCGTCAGGCCAAGTCCTTCAAGCGCAAGCTCGAGCGCCTGGGCATCAAGGTCTACCGCCACTTCCCGATTCCCGGCTACCCCAACGACGTCGCCAGGATCGTCTCCGAGCACGGCTACGGACGCAACGAGTACATCGAGACCGAGCGCGACCTCGTCGTCGTCACCGCTCCCGGCCCTGGCTCAGGCAAGATGGCCACCTGCCTGTCCCAGATGTACCACGACCACGCTCGCGGGCTGGCCTCGGGCTACGCCAAGTTCGAGACCTTCCCGATCTGGAACCTGCCGCTGGACCACCCGGTCAACATCGCCTACGAGGCCGCTACCGCGGACCTGGACGACGTCAACATGATCGATCCCTTCCACCTGGCTGCCCACGGGGTCCAGACGGTCAACTACAACCGCGACGTCGAGATCTTCCCGGTCCTGTCCCGGCTGTTCGAGGAGATCCTGGGGTCCTCGCCCTACCAGTCCCCCACGGATATGGGCGTCAACATGGCCGGCCACTGCATCAGTGACGACGAGGCCTGCCGCGAGGCCTCCAAGCAGGAGGTCATCCGCCGCTACTACAAGGCGCTGGTGGCCGAGAAACGGGAGATGACCGACCCGGTCCAGTCCGAGCGCATCGCCCTGCTCATGTCCAAGCTCGGCATCGACCGCGAGGACCGGCCGGTGGTCCCGCCCACGCTCAAGCTCGCCAAGTCCACCAAGGCGCCGGCTGCGGCGATCGAGCTGCCGGACGGCACGATCGAGCTAGGCAAGACCAGTGAGCTCCTGGGGTGCTGCTCGGCGATGCTGCTCAACGCGCTCAAGCGTCTGGCGGGGATCGACTCGGGGGTAGACCTGCTGGCCAAGGAGTCGATTGAACCCATCCAGGCACTCAAGACCCGGCACCTGGGCTCACGCAACCCGCGCCTGCACACCGACGAGGTGCTCATCGCCCTGGCAGTGAGCGCCAACGGGGACGACAACGCCGCCCGCGCCCTGGCCCAGCTGGACTCGCTGCGGGGCTGCGACGTGCACACCTCGACGATCCTGGGCTCGGTGGATGAGGGGATCTTCCGTCAGCTGGGGATCCAGGTGACCAACGAGCCGGTCTTCGCCACCAAGTCCCTGTACCGCAAGCGCTGAGGGCGGCAGGCCGGGAAGGCTGTCTCCGGATCTCTTAGTGGCGCGGGCGCGGGATGCGTCCGTGGCGGGCGTTGCAGATGGCCAGGACGGCGCGCTCGACGGCGTGGACCGGGTCGCGTGAGGCTCCCTTGACCTCGGCGTCGGCGCGGGCCACGGCCTGGATGGCGTAGGCCAAAGCGTCGTCGGACCAGCCGGCGAGCTCGCGGCGAGCGCGGTCCACCTGCCAGGGAGCCATCCCCAGGTCCCTGGGGCTCATCTGCCGTCCCCCGGAGGCGGCCACGCGCGCCAGCTGGCGGATCTTCATGGCCAGGGCCGCCACGAGCGGGACGGGCTCAGTGCCGGTGGCGATGGCGTGACGCAGGGCGGTGACGGCCTTGGCCACGTTGCCGGCGGCTGCGGCGTCGGCCACGGTGAAGCCGGTGGCCTCGAAGCGCCCGGCGTAGTAGGTGTTGACGGCTTCCACCGTGATGGTGCCCTCGACGTCCGCCACGAGCTGGTCGACGGCGGAGAGCAGCTCGCGCAGGTCGCTGCCCAGCGCGTCGACGAGGGCTCCCACGGCCTCGGTCTCGATACGGCGCCCAGCCGCGCGTACGTCCGCGGTCACGAGGGCCGCCTTGTCCTTGGGGGACTTGACGGCCTCGATGGTGACCACCGGGTAGGGCGAGGCGGCTAGGGCATCGAGCAGCTTCTTGCCGCGCTGGCCGCCGTTGTGGCGCAGAAGGACGACGACGTCGGGGTCGGCGTGGGAGGCGTAGGCGAGCAGGTCGGCGAGCAGGGCGTCACTCATCTGCTCCAGGGCGGGGACGTGGACGAGCTTGGGCTCGCCGAAGAGGGAGGGTGAGACGAGGGCGTCGAGCTGGTGGGACTCGTAGGTGGCGGCCTCCAGGCGCACGACCTCCGTCGTCGGGTCCTTCTGGCGGGCCAGGGAGAGCACGCGGGCCACGGCGCGGTCTGCCAGGACCTCCTCACCGGCGCGGATGAGGATGATCGGCGCCAGGCCGACCTCGTTCCAGGCCGGGCCGGCCGGTGCCTTGCGCTCGCGTGGGGACCGTGAAGCTGCCATGGGCCAAGCCTGCCACGGACCTCGGACACGAATCCGCACCCGGTGCGGTCCTGGGGATGGCACCGAGTCCGTCACGCGGTCGACTGAGCCTGAGGGGGCACATAGACTGTGCACAAGATGCCGGCTCGCCCGACTTCTCCCCCGCTCCCCGCACTTCCCAACGCGTCAGCTCACCTGGTCGCGCGAGGACGCAGGACACGGACGACGGCGCCGCGTCACCTACCAGCCCGGCCCCCACCGGGTCCCACACCACACGTCAAGGAGTGAACAGCCGTGGCACACCACCTCAGGCGGGTACTCACCAGCGCGGCAGCAGGAGCCCTCCTGCTGACCGGGCTCGCCCCCGCCGCCAGCGCCGACAGCACTCCCCCCCCCAGCCAGCCACTGACAACGCGGTAACCGCTGACGCCGCGCCCCTGTGGGACGAGAACGGCTACATCGTCGCCAGCAACCAGCAGGACCTGGACGCCGCCATCGCCAAAGCCCGCGAGGCCGGAGTCACCGTCACCACCTCAGAACAGAAGCTTGATGCTGTAGCCAGCAACGACGCGGAGCAGGCCAAGACCCGGATCGAGCGGTCTAACGCAGAGGCGATCAAGGCTCTCAACACGGCAGTCACGAAGCAGCAAGAATACAATCTTGCGTTTGAGACAAAATTGAAAGAGGAACTCAAAAAGGTCCTCGAGGTAGAGAGCAACAAGGGGCTCGTTCTTGGAGACGAGGTGGATTGGGACAGTCTCTCAGTCATAACCCCCGCAACCAAGGAGCGGGACGAGAACCACAAGTTCACACTGAACTCGGACGGACGCGACCTCATCACGGCCAAGAAGGTCACGGTCGGCCAAAGCTGGAGCTACTCGAACGTCTTTCAGAATGCCCATGAGGGATCATGGGTTGACTTGCGACTGACCCTGATGTCAGCAGCATCCCACAACAATGACGGAACCGTGAGAGAGGTCGATGAGGTTCCGCTGAACGCAGTCATGATCGACAAGCGCTCGGTTGCGTTTGAGACCCTCAAGTATGACGTCACGATCAAGGTTGACTTCCTGAGCAACGGAAAACCTGTTGAAGTAACCCCACTCCTCATCTTCACAGACGTCGATGAAGGACAGGCTGTCAATATCGATTCTGACAACCTCATCAAGGCGTACGCGGGCAGCTCCGTCACGATAGGAGAAAAGAGTGCGAACCGCGGCTCAAAGAACTCTGTCTACAGCAGTGACCACATATCTGCGGCCCCGAGCAATCGCCCATTCTGGGCAGCCTTCGCGCTGAGACCCACCTCGTCTTTCACGTATACCTATTTTGATGGAACATCAAGTGGGTCCCTGCACGGGATTGGCGGGAGCGCCTTGGCGTTCGACCGCCCCAGCAAGAGTTTTGTTGATCCGGTCGAGGTGACGATCCAGTCCCAGCAGGTCAAGCACCAGGTGGACTACAAGATCGTGGGAGACGCTCCCACCACCAGCGACGAGTTGCCTGCTGTGTCCACCTACGCCCACAACGCCGGCGTCACCATCGCCGACGGCCTGAGCACCGAGTCTACCGACAAGGACGGCACCCCCGGAACCTGGACCTTCAACGGCTGGTACACCACCAGCGACCTCAACACCAAGGCCCAGAGCTTCACCATCACCCAGGACACCACCCTCTACGGCGCCTGGGAGTTCACCCCCAACACCTACAAGGTGACCCACGAGTTCGTCTCCGGCACCAAGGGCATGGACCTGCCCGACGAGATCACCAAGCGCACGCCTGCCAACCAGGAGGGCATCCTCAACGGCACCACCGTCAACCCCGGCACCTTCGACGCCACCGACTACGTCGACGAGGCCAACGACGGCACCTGGACCTTCCAGGCCTGGGACGCCACCGAGCAGACCATCAACAAGACCGACGCCCACTTCATCGGCACCTGGATCTTCACCGCCAGCACCAAGCCGGTGCCGGCACCAACCGATCAGCCCACCGCGACGTCTAAGCCCACGGCCGGCCCCACGTCAACCGTGACGCCCACGCCGTCGGCCAAGCCTGTGGTCAAGCGCAGCCTGGCCAAGACCGGTACGTCCACCGCACTGGCACTCTCCGCTGCAGGTAGTGCTCTGCTCGCCGGAGCCCTCCTGCTGAGCAGGAGGCGCAGCCGCTCCTAAGGAGATGGCCGCCATCTCATAGGCCCGGGGTCCTCAGTGGAACTCATCGACTGAGGACCCCGGGCCTCACCTTGTCCGTCCTTGCACGTGACAGGACCCATCGCGTCTCATCCACCTCGGCTGCGCCGCTTAGCCCTCGCGCTCCGCCAGCCGACCAGCACCGCCGTCGTCTCGATCGCCGCGAGAGCCACGGCTCCCCAGACCCCTTCCGGCCAGGCCACCACCGCCCCTGGCAACGAGGCGAAGGCGCGAGCCACCAGCGCGAGCCAGGCACAGCCCACCAGGGCAGGCCAAGCGACCACCGCCGCGAGCCCCAGCCACAGCGGCGCCACCAACGCCGCCGCCAAGCCGCACAACGTGGCCACCGGCACCGCCGGTGCCGCCAGGACGTTGGCAGGCACCGCCCACAACCCCACACTCGGCTGGAGCGTGACGAGCAGCGGCGCACACGCCGCCTGCGCCACGAGTGGCACGGCCAGCACCGTCGCCAGCCATCTCGGCAGCCACCGGCCAAGACCCGCCTGCACCGGCGCCGTCCCCAAGACGATCCCGCCCGTCGCCGCGGCCGAGAGCGCGAAGCCGTAGTCACGCGACTGCCACGGGTCCACCAGCAGCAGCACCACCAGCGCCCCGCACAGCGACGGCAGCGTGGCGCTGCGCCTGCCCAGCGCCACTCCAAGGAGCATGACGCTACCCATAGCAGCCGCTCGCAGCACCGAGCCGCTCGGTCGCACCAGCACCACCAGGCCAGCCAGGGCAACCGCACCAGCCAGGGCACGCCACCGGCGCGGCAGGATCCCTAAGGCACTGAGTACCAGACCGGCCAGGATCGCCACGTGCTGCCCGGAGACCGCGGTGAGGTGGGTGAGCGAGACCGCTCGCATCTGCTCACGGACCTGACCCGGCAGCGCCGAGTCGTCACCCAGCGCGACCCCCGGCACCAGCGCGTGGCTTCCCGGTGGCCAACGCCTGGCCTGCACGCCCTCGCGTCCCGCGGCCTCGACCAGTCCCTCACGCAGGCGCCCGACCACCGCGAGCGCGCCCGACGGCGGCCCCACCACCCTCGGCTGCGCCTGCGCCCCGATGACGGCCGCTTCGCCGCTTCCAGGCTCCGCCGCCTGCAACCTGGTACGCACCTGCACCCGCTCCCCCACGTGCGTGTGTAGCCACCCTTCCCTGCCAAAGACCATCGCCCGTTGCCGTGAGGCCCGGCCGTCCACGCTGAGGACCGTCAGCTCAACGAGCACGCTCGTGGCGCGCTGAGATGCCGTGGCCCGCGGCGCCGTCGCCACCACGGCCTCGATGCTCACTTCTCTACCTGCCCTCGCCGCCTGGATCAGGGGGTCGGCTGCCCGGGCGTGCAGACCCGCAGCGCTGACCACCAGCACGGCGCAGGCTGCCAGAGCACTGAGGGCAACACTGGCCGACGCCGGTCCGCGCACCGTGGCGGTGTCCGTCCCTACCCCTGGGCGCGGGTCGGCGCGGTGACGCGCGGGCCGGTAGCGCCGCGCCCGCCTCAGCGCGAGCACACCGACTCCGATCCAGACCACGGCTGCCACAACCACGACGCCCAGGTGTGCCTCCTGCGCCACCGCCCACCACGCCGTCACCCATGCGGCTACCGCAGCCGGGACCAGGCGCAGGTCAAGGGGTTCGGGAGCAGTCGGCGCCGTGGCGGCCTCGGGCACCGACTGACTGCCACTGCCCCGCCGGTCATCTGCTGCCTGCTGCCCGCTGCTCATACTGCGGCTCCGTCATACCGTGGCCCTGTCCCGCAGCGCCTCGAGCTTGGCCTGGCCGATGCCCGGGACGTCGAGGAGGTCCTCAACCGTGGCGAAGGGCCCGTGGGACTCGCGGTGACTGACGATGCGCTCGGCCAGCGCCGGTCCGATGCCGGGCAGGTCCTCAAGCGCGGCGGCGTCAGCGGTGTTGAGGTTGATGAGGCCGCCAGCCTGCGCCCCCTGCGAGTGTGCTGGCTGCCCGTCAGTCTGCCCTGCGGTAGCCTGCCCGCTCCCGCTGCCGGCAGGTTGCTGCGCCCAGGTTGAGGTGTCCTCCCCCGCCCGCGGCACACGCACCTGCTCGCCGTCGGCGAGCGGACGGGCAAGGTTGAGCTGGTCAGTGTCCGCGTCCGCCGCCGGGCCACCGGCAGCGTCAATCGCGTCGGCCACGCGCGCACCCGGCCGCAGGACCACGACGCCGGGCACGGCCACGGCGCCAGCCACATGCACCACCACCTGGGCCGGGCCGCTATCGGGCGAGGCTGGGTCCACGGGGACCAGGTCCTGGTCACCTGGGGGAAGGGAGGAGGTGGGGACCGGCGACTGAGCCCGCCGGCCGGGTGGCGCCTCCTGCCCGGCGGGCGCCGTCAGCATGGTGCGGGCGGCGAGTACCAGGGCCAGGGCGATGAGGCACACCCCCAGCGCCAGGGCCACCCGTGGCAGGAGAGCGGCCCTGCGTGGACGGATCTGGCTCGCTTCGTCCTCCGTGCGGCAGGCCAGACGCACCAGCTCCTCCAAGCTGGCGCGAGGCGCTGGGCCCTTGGCACGTCGACCGCTCATAGCACCGACGGTAGGGCTAGTCCTGTCTCGGCCGCTGCGAGCCTGTGGACGGACGCTGCCAGGCCTGTCGCGGGGCCGGCCTGTGGAGCCCGGGCTCGCCTCGTCCGGGCCACCACGCTTCGCCGCCCGGCGCGTCAGCCTCGCAACCGGACGCTTGAGACCGCTGGGACTACTCAGCGGCGAGGATCAGCCAGCGCCGGGGCGACGACGACGCCCAGCGCCCCGGTCCCCAGGTGCACCCTCGTCGCCTCATCCACCGGCGAGCGCAAGATCGCCTCCACCTGCGTGCCGGCCTCGGCCATGGCCTGGGCAAGGTCATTCTCCAGCTCCCGCCCGTCAGCGGGGTCATCCCCATAGTGCACGGCCAGGCGCACGGGCATGGCCGGCGGGCGTGGGCCACGGGTGCGGCCCCCACCGGCCTGCTCCACCGCGATCTCAACGAGCCGGCGTCGGGCTCGCGCTCGACCACGCACCACCTCAACCAGGCTGATCCCGCGCTCATCGGCCCGTAGGAGGGGACGGATACCCAGTGCCCCGCCCATCATCGCCGTCGTGCGGTCCAGCCGCCCTCCGCGGCGCAAGGGGGCGAGGTCGTCCACCAGGAAGGTCAGGTGCGAGCGTGAGGCGGACTCACGTGCCCGGGCGAGCGCGCGGCGCAGGTCCTCAGCCTGGCTGGCCGCGAGCGCCGCCAGGCCCAGCGCCCCCGCGCTCACTCCGAGGTCCAGGACGGTAACCTGCGACCCACCCTCAGCCAGCTGCGCGGCTGCCAGGCGCGCGTTGTCCACCGTGCCTGACAGCGCCGCCGTCAGGTGCAGGGCGAGCACCGGCCCGCCGCGTGCCAGCCCCGTCTCGTAGGCACGGCGCAGCTCCTCCACGCTCGGTCGAGAGGTCGAGGCGGGCGTACCGTCCGCGCCAGGCACGGTGTGCAGGGGGACGACTTCGATGCCGTGACGGCGCGCGAGCTCGGGCGGCAGGCAGGCCGCGGAGTCGGTGACGACGGCGAGGCTCATGCCGTCCAGGGTAGTACCGGGCCCGGTCCCGGACCCCGAGCACGTACCATTCCCCTGTGACTGACGCCTCCTCCACCCAGCCCACTGATCCCGCTGAGGTCGCCCGTCTCAAGGCCGCAGCCGCCCAGGCTGCTGCTGAGGCTGCCGAGGCTGCGGCCCAGGCCGCCGAGGCACGTGCTGCGGCCGCGCAGGCAGCCTTGGAGGCGGCGCTTGCCTCGCCCCAGGCGCCGAGCGCGCCTGAGCCCTCACCTGATGCCTCACCCCAGGACGATCCCTACGCCGCCTCCGTGGCAGCCGGCTACTCCTTCTCCGGCCCTGTGCTGCCGGTCGGCACCTACCTCAGCGCGCCGACGGCGTCGAGCGGCTCCCCCGCCGCCGAACCCGCTGCTGAGCCCACCGCCGTGCCCGGGGTACGGGTTGGTATCCCCATGGGCCTGCTCAACCGCCACGCCCTCATCACGGGAGCCACCGGCACCGGCAAGACCCGCACGCTCCAGCTCATGGCCGAGGGCCTGTCAGCCGCGGGCGTGCCCGTCTTCCTCTCCGACGTCAAGGGAGACCTCACGGGCCTGGCCGAGCCAGGTACCTCCTCTCAGCGCCTGGAGGCCCGCCTGGCTTCCACCGCGCAGCAGTGGGCGCCCCAGGCCTTCCCCGTGGAGCTCTTCAGCCTCGGTGGCCGGGGCCACGGGGTACCGATCCGCACCACGGTCACGGAGTTCGGCCCCGTCATGCTCGCCCGCGTGCTGAACCTGTCCGAGACCCAGACCGCCGCCCTGCGCCTGGTCTTCCGCTGGGCGGACGAGCAGGGTCTGGCCCTGGTGGACCTGGGGGACCTGCGCGACGTCGTGACCTACCTGACTACCACGGACGAGGGCAAGGCGGCACTGCGCACCATCGGTGGGGTGTCCTCAGCCACCGCAGGCGTCATCCTGCGCCAGGTCACCGCGCTGGAGGCCGACGGCGCCGACCGCTTCTTCGGTGAGCCGGCCCTGGACGTGCACGAGCTGATGCGCGCCACCGCGGACGGGCGCGGCGTCATCAGCGCCCTGGAGCTCGACGACGTCCAGTCCCAGGGCGTGCTGGTGTCCACCTTCCTCATGTGGCTGCTGGGCGAGCTCTTCGAGGAGCTGCCCGAGGTCGGGGACCTGGAGCGTCCCCGGCTGGTCTTCTTCCTCGACGAGGCCCACCTGCTCTTCGACGGCGCCTCCCCCGCCTTCCTGGAGGCCGTCACCCACACCGTGCGCCTCATCCGTTCCAAGGGCGTGGGGATCGTCCTCATCACCCAGTCAGCCACCGACCTTCCCACCCAGGTGCTCGCGCAACTAGGTTCACGCGTCCAGCACGCGGTGCGCGCCCACACCCCTGCGGACGCGGCCAACCTGAAAAAGATCGTGACGACCTTCCCCACCTCCCCGCTGGACCTGCCCACGGTCCTGCAGACCCTGGGCACCGGCCAGGCCGTGGTCAGCGTGCTGGATGAGAAGGGCCGCCCGGCACCGGTGGCGCCGGTGGTCGTGGACGCCCCGGCCTCAGTCATGGGGCCCGCCCAGGCGACCACCGTCAGCCAGATCCTCACTGGCTCCACGCTGCTGCCCCGCTACGCCGAGCCCATCGACCCTGACTCGGCCAGCGAGGCCCTGGCCCGTCGGCTCGTCCAGGCTGAGCAGGCACGCGAGGCGGAGAAGGCCGCAGCGCAGGCCCGTGCGGCCCAGGAGAAGGCTGAGCAGGAGCGTCGCAAGGAGGCGGAGCGAGCGGCAGCGGCCCAGCGTAAGGAGGCGGAGCGCCTTCAGCGCGAGGCGGAGAAGGCCGCTGAGCGTGAGCGTCGCGCTGCCGAGCGTGCGGCCGAGCGCCGTCAGCGCGAGATCGACAAGACCCTGGGTAGCATCGGCCGCCAGGTCACCCGGGAGCTGACCCGCTCGATCCTGGGCAACCTGCGCCGGCGCTGAGACCGCAGGCCCTCAGCCCTGCATGATGCGGGCGAAGGCCTCCATGGCAGGCTCCAGCCCCTGCCAGACCTGCTCCGGCGTTTCCAGGCCCGGGTCATCGCACCACACTGCCATGCTCGCGCCGCGCAGCCACGGGGTGTCTCCTTGCGGGTCCTGGCGCGTGCCGTCAGGGCGCGCTGGGAAGCGGCGCGGGTTCCAGCCGGCCAGGCTCTGCGCAGTCGGACGCGCAGCGTACGGGTGACCGGGACCGGCCAGGACGTAGTAGAGGTCGCGGTCGGAGTAGTTGATGACGCGATGCCCGGCAGCCAGGACGCGCTCCAGGGACGGGTAGCTCGGGTGCCAGTCAGTCCAGTAACCGACCGTCACCTGCGCCGACAGCCCCTGGCGGGTACCAGGCTGGTAGAGGGCGTCATTCCAGGCACGCACATCCGTGATCCCCAGGCTCTCCAGGTGCGAGACCACCTCACCGAGGAAGTGGACGTAACCGTCCAGGACGTGGGCGCCGGGCCCGCAACGCCGCTCGGCCTCCGCCGCCAGCTGGGGGAAGCGCTCGGCAAGCGGCGCCTCCTGGGTGACGTCAAAGGCCTCGTCCCCGCCCAGGCACCAGGCGGTGGAGGGCACCATCTCGTGCAGCTCGTCGATAAGCTCCAGCGCCAGGGCGACGGCCTCGGGCCTGGAGTAGTCCAGGAGCCGGGACCCTTCCTGGGTCTGGCTGGCGCGCAGCCGGGGGTGGTGGGCCAGCACCGCTCCCAGGTGCCCGGGCACGTCCAGGGCGGGCACGAGGCGCACGCCCAGCTCGCCGGCAGCCTCGACCAGTCCCGCAAGGTCCTTCCGGCTCAGGTGCTCGGGGCTGACCACCTCGGGATGAGCGGCTGAGGCCACGCGGTAGCCCTCGTTGTCAGACACGTGCAACTGGAGCTCGTTGAGGTCGAGGGCGGCCATGCGCTCCAGCAGGCGGTGGATCCAGGAGGCGCTGAAGTACTTCCGGCCGGCGTCCAGGTGGACGGCTCGGACCTCGTAGGCGCAGGGCGTCACGGCGCTCATCACAGGTGCTCCTGCAGCCAGCGGCAGTGGGCCAGCACCTGGCGGTGCCCGCCGCCCTCGTGGGCGCCGTAGGAGTAGACGTCAATCCGCTTGTCCGCGGCCGAGCACAGGTTGTGCGCCGCGAAGCAGGTAGAGGTGGGGCACACCGGGTCCAGCAGGCCCGTGGAGAAGAGCGTCGGGGCGCTCAGCCGCGAGGCGAAGCTGACGCCGTCGACATAGGACAGGGTCCGCAGCGCCGCCTGCTCGGCCTGCGGGCTGACCCCCAGGAAGCGCACGAGCTCCAGGTAGGGGCCGGCGCTGGCCAGCTGCAGGGCGCGCGGGATGTGGGTGATGAAGGGAGAGTCCACGCAGGCCGCCTGGACGTGGCCGTCCAGGGCCGCGGCGGCCAGGGACAGTCCCCCACCCTGCGAGCCGCCCACGCAGGCGATGCGCGAGGCGTCCACCCCTTCCAGGGTGCGCATGAGGCGTACCGCCGCCACCGAGTCCAGGATCGTGCGGCGGTAGTAGAAGGTCTCCGGGGAGCCCACGCCGTCGGTCAGCCATCCGGCTGCGTGGGCGCCGGTGCTGCCGGGGTCTGCGGTGGAGCCGTAGGCCCAGTCCCCGCCCTGGCCACGAGGGTCAACGATGAGGTGAGCGAACCCGGCCATCGCGTACCAGGGAACCTGGCCGGGCAGGCCGCGCCCGCCACCGTAACCGACGAACTGGACCACGCCGGGCAGGCCGGCAGTGCCCAGAGCAGCGGCGTCCTGCCTGCCACCAGCGTCAGGCACGGTGAGCAGCGCATGGACCGGATCGCCGTCGGCCCCGGCGAAGACCAGCTCCCGGATCGTCAGCCCTGGGAAGGGAGTGTCCTGGAGCTCGTCACAGATGAGCTCGGGGCGCTGCGGTAGGCCCTGGAGCTGGGCGGCCCACCAGGCGTCGAAGTCGGCCGGCTCGTCGAGCTCGGGGGCATAGGCACGCAGCTCGGGCAGGGGCATGTCAAGGACGGGCATATGCGTGGGCCTCCTCAGGCCTTGACCGCGCCGGCGACGGCGTTGATGTAGTTCTTCTGGAAGATGATGAAGATGATGAGCACCGGGATGATCGAGATGACCGTGCCGGCGGCGATGTAGCCGAACTTGTAGTTAAAGGAACCGTTGAGGTACTGCAGCGCCGCGGCCAGCGGGTACTTGGCTGGGTCCTGCAGGACGATGACCGGCCACAGGAACTCGTTCCAGCGCCCGATGAAGTCGAAGATCACCACCGTGGAGATGGCCGGCAAGATCGAGGGGATCATGATCTTGCGCCAGATGAGCAGCTCCGAGGCACCGTCGATGCGGGCGGCCTCGATGAGGTCTCGCGGCACGCCCAGGTAGGCCTGGCGCAGCAGCACGATGGAGAAGACCTTGAGGGAGCCGGGCAGGATGACGCCGACCAGGGTGTTGAGCAGGTGCAGCTTGGACAGGGTGAGGTAGTTGATGACCATGCCCGCGGCTGCCGGGATGATCATGGCCGCAATGAGCAGGACCATGATGACGTCGCGGCCCGGGAAGCGCATGCAGGCCAGCGGGTAGGCGCACAGGGAGGCCAGCACCACGTCGATGACGATCGAGCCGACCGTGATGACCACCGTGTTGCCGAGGTAGGCCGGGATGTTGAGGAACTCCCACACGCCCACGAAGTTGGCTACCGTCAGCTGGCTGATCTTGATCGAGGGGTCGTAGATGTTCTGCCCGCTCTTGAAGGCGGTGATGGTCATCCACAGGAAGGGGCCGGCCGCAATGACGGCCACGGCCAGCAACGCCACGTACTTCAGCGTCATGGTGGCGCTGCGGCGCGCCACCACCTTCGCCGGGCGACGACGGCGAGGCACGCCGGCGCGCTGGCCTCGCCTGAGGGCGCGGCGGGAGCGAGCGGCTGACGGCGAGGAGGCGGGCGCGGACATGGTCTCAGCGGGCGTTGTCATAGGTCATTCCCCCGTTCCTCTTGCCGTAGACGAAGACGACGACGGACAGCAGGCCCGTGATGACGGCCTGGACCAGTCCCAGGGTCGCCGAGTAGCCGAACTCGAAGTCCTTGAAAGCCCGGATGTAGGAGTAGTAGTTGATCACCATGGTGGAGTTGTTGGGTCCGCCCTGGGTCATGACGAAGATCGGGTCGAAGATCGCCACGGCCGAGATGACGGAGTTCAGGGAGCAGAACCAGATGTAGGGCTTGAGCATCGGGACCTTGATGCGGAAGAAGACCTGCAGGGCATTCGCGCCGTCGGTCCGGGCAGCCTCCTCGATCTCGGCGGGGATGGACTGCAGTCCCGCCAGGTAGAGCATCATGTAGTAGCCCAGCCCCTGCCACAGGGTGATGAACATGATGCAGATCATCGCGGTCTTGGAGGAGTTGACGAAGCCCAGCGGCTGGTTGGCAAGGCCCCACTCCATCAGCCAGGTGTTGATGATGCCGTGGGAGTCGAACAGGAAGGACCAGATGATGGAGACCGCCACCATCGAGGTGATGACGGGGACGTAGAACAGGGTCCGGAAGAAGACGATGCCCTTCAGCTTCTGATTGACCAGGCTCGCCAGCGCGATCGAGCACAGCTGGATGACCGGGACCACGGCCACGAAGGTGATGGTGTTGACGATCGCGATGTGGAAGGTGCCGTCTGACAGCGCGCGACGGAAGTTGTCCAGGCCGATGAACTCCACGTCCCCGATCATCGAGTAGTCGTAGAAGACCAGGGGGATGGATCCTGCGATGGGCAGGAACACGAAGAGCACGAGCATGACGAGAGCCGGTGCCATGAACAGGTAGGCAAGGATCGTCGTCCTGGTTCGGAGTTTCATCACAGTGCTTTCAGCGTGAGAGTGGGGTTCAGGGGCTGGGTGGGCGGCGCGGTCCGGGCCAGCTTGGCCCGGACCGCCGGCTCAGGACCGGCAGTGAGCGGTCCGCGGCCGCCAGCCGTCCACCGGTGAACAGGCTGGCTCATCCCTGTTTCAGCAGTGCGTCAACGGCCTCCTGAGCGCTGGCCAGGGACTCCTTGACGTCGTCGCCGTTGATGACGGCCGCCTCGTAGGCCTTGTTGACCTCGTCAGCGATGGTGGACTGGCCCTCCACTCCCAGAGAGAAGTCCGCGCTGGTCTTGGAGGCCTCAGCGCACATGGCCGAGGCCTGACCCTCGATCGTGGAGGTGTCCGAGGTGAAGTAGGGGTCCTGCGAGGCCTTGACCGTGGAGGGGAAGATCCCCGCCTCCTTGGCAAAGCTGAGCTGGTTGTCATCACCGGTGATGAACATGGCGAACTTGGCCGCAGCCTCCTGCTGGGAGGACTTGGAGGGGATGACCAGGTTCATCAGCGGGTTGCGCGAGACGCCTGCGGTGCCCTTGAGCGGCATGGCGATGCCGATCTGCTCGTAGACGTCCGGGGCCTCGTCCTTGATGCGTGCCACCGAGGCCGAGGAGGAGTTGATGATGGCCAACTGGCCGGTCTCAAAGAGCTTGAGCTCGGTGTCCCACTGCCCCCAGTCGGTCTTGGGCAGGTCATCCTTGTCCGTGAGCTCCTTGAAGCTGGAGAGCAGCTTGTCAGCAGTATCGGTGGCGAAGGTGGCCTTGGTCTTGTCCTCGCTCAGGATCGCCACGTCCTCCTCGGAGAAGAGGTTGAACAGCGTGGGCGGGTTAAACAGGTAGGCACCGGTGGCCGCCTTCATGGTCGGGGCCATCTGGAGGGCCTCGGTGTAGGTGGTGGGCTGGCTGGTCAGCCCTGCCTTCTCGAACAGGGACTTGTTGTAGATCATGATGTTCGGCGCGGCGTACCAGGGGAAGGCGTAGACGGCGTCCCCCAGCTTGGCCGAGTCCCACAGGCTCTCGATGTAGACGGCCTGCTCCTCGCTGGTGGTCAGCTTGGCGATGTCAGCCAGGGCCTTCTTGCCAGCCATCGTCAGGGCGAACTCGGTGTTGAGGTTGACCACGTCCGGGGCGGTGCCGCCGGCCGAGGCGGTGATGAGCTTCTCCTCGATGGAGTCATAGGGCAGGTCCGTCCAGTTGACCTTGACCCCGGGGTTGGCCTCCTCATAGGCCTTGATAAGGCCGTTGAAGTAGTCGGTGAAGGTGGGCTGGAGCGCGATGGTCCAGAACTCCAGCGTGCCCGAGCCCTCACCCTTGCCGCTGCCGTCGTTGCCGCCGCCGCAGGCTGCGGTGCCGGCCAGGGCCATGGTGAGCGCGGCAGCCTCCAGGAAGCGCCTCCTTGCGATGTCCATCCCGTGCTCCTTCCGTGAGACGCGCGCTGGCCGCTGAGACCCGTCAGGGCTCTCTCGCCATCGAGAAAGATGACCAACCCGCAATTGGGATACACCAGCAAATTAAGAGGGACTCCCTTAACTGTCCACCCACTTCATATATGACTCAAGTCACATTCATACTTATCCGCTTGTTTTTGCCACATGTTGGCCTCATCCTTCTTTCAAGAGGTGTACACACGAGGCACCCCACCACACAGTCAGAGCACACTGGAGTACTCCACATTGGCGACTGATTCACCACCTACCGGTCCGCAGGCCCTGCGTGAGGCCCTCATCGAGCTCGTCACCCACGAGCTCGCCGACGGTGCGCGCCTGCCCTCCGAGCGCGAGCTCGCCACCACCTACGGCGTCAACCGGCTCACCGTGCGCCGGGCTATCGACGCCCTGGTCACCGAAGGCCTGGTCCGCCGTCGTCAGGGCGCGGGCAGCTTCGTCTCACGCGCCTCGCGCTCACGCAGCCTCATCACTTCCTCCTTCACCGGGGAGGCACGCGCCCGCGGCCTCCAGCCGGGCAACGCGCAGGTCTCCATCTCCACCGTCAGTGCCGACGCCCGCATGTCCACCTTCCTGGAGGTCCCTCCGGGCACGGAGCTGCGCACGATCATGCGCCTGCGCACCATCGCCCGCGCCCCGATCGCCATTGACCAGACCTGGATCCGCCGCGACCTCGTGGAGGACCTGACCAGCCTGGACCGTGACGCCTCCCTGCTGGAGACCCTGCTCAGCCGCTACGAGCTGCCCATCGACCAGATCGACGAGACCGTCTCCGCCTCCGTCCTGGACCGGCGCTCGGCCCAGATGCTGCGGACCCTGGCGATGATGCCGGCCCTGCTGGTGGCCAAGACGATGCGCAGCCATGACGGCACCCCGATCGCCTACTGCGAGACGCTTCTGCGCGGCGACCGGTACAAGTACCACAACACCATCACGAGGAAGGGCAACTGAGATGCACATTGTCGTCATCCCGCTCGACGAGCGCCCGGTCAACACCCAGATCCCGGCGCTCGTCGCCTCCATCGGAGGAGCCTCGATCAGCCTGCCGCCCACCGCGGCGCTCCCCCGCTTCCGCACCCCCGCGGACCTCGACGAGCTGGCCGGATGGGTACGCGAGCAGTCCCAGGACTACGAGGGGGCGAGCCTGGTGGCCTGCATAGACACCCTCGTCTTCGGCGGCATCATCCCCGCCCGTATCACCGACGACTCCGTCAGCCAGGCGCTGGGACGCCTCGACCTGCTGCGCACGCTCAAGGCTGGCGACCCGGGCCTGAGGATCATCGCCACCTCGCTGGTCATGCGTGCCTCGGACTCCTACTCCAACCAGGAGGAGCCCACCTACTGGTCCGACTACGGACGTGAGCTCCACGCCCTGGGTGCGGACCTGCACCGCAGCCTGGAGCTCGACATCCGTGACGAGCTTGCCGGGCCGCCCTCCCCTTCGCCGGTGCCCGCGCAGGTGCGGGAGGACTATGAGGGACGCCGCCTGCGCAACCACATGGTCAACCTCGCTACGCTGGACCTGGTCCACGAGGGCGTGGTCTCCTCCCTGGCCGTCACTGCTGACGACACTGCCTACTACTCCGCAGGATCCGCCGAGCAGTACTGGATCGGCCACTGGCGCCGGGCGCTGCCCTCCCTGAGGAACATGCTCATGTACCCCGGTGCTGACGAGGTCGGCGCCACCATGACGGCCCGCGCGCTCGTCGCCGGGGCCCACCAGCCCGCCATCGCTGTCCACTGCGCGGACGAGGAGGGCATGCTGCGCATTCCCAGCTACGAGAACGTCCCGCTGTCCATCTCGGTGGAGGCCCAGATCCGCGCCTGTGACGCCCTGCCCTCCAGCGGTGACGACGCCGATATCCACCTCGTCGTCCACGCCCCGGGCCCGGTCAACGACGACTGGTGGGGATCCACGCCCGAGCCTGAGCCGGAGGCCGCCGCGCTGACCGCAAGCCTCGTGCGCGAGCTGCTGGCCTCGGGCAAGCGCGTGGCCCTGGCGGACGTGCGCTACACCAACGGTGCCGATCCGGTGTTGGTGGAGGACCTGCTGGCAGACGGCACCTTCTGGTCCCTGTCCGCCTACGGCGGGTGGAACACGGCCGGTAACACAATCGGCGCGGTGCTGGCGACGGCAGTGGCCGAGTACGTGGGCAGCGAGCGCGGGGAGCTGTGCGAGCGTGCCCGCGACATCGCCCTGTGGACCCGGCTCCTGGACGACTACCTCTACCAGACCCGGATCCGCACGGAGTACTACCGCTCCACCGGAGGCCAGACGGCCGTCATTGAGGACGCCTCGGCCCTGGCAGGCCTCGAGGCCGAGGTGGCCGAGCAGATGAGAGCATTCATCGCCACCCACCCGCAGGCGCCCCAGGTGGAGCTGGTCAGCGCCCGACTGCCCTGGCAGCGCCCCTTCGAGGTGGCCGTCACCCTGCGCTAAGGGCCTGCCGGGCGTCGCTTGAGCTCCTGGACCGTCGATATCCCCCGCTACCCGCGAGGGATCCGACTGTTCAGGAGCTGAAGCGATGACCCTGGGGGCGTCAGTCCTGGCGCAACGAGCGCGCCATCGTCACCCCGCCGTCATCCTGCCCGATACGCTGGAGGCCGATCGCCTCGTAGAAGGCGATGGCGCCGGTGTTGTCCGCCCCCACACCCAGGTGCAGGCCCGCGGCTCCACGCTCGCGGGCGTGGTCGATCCAGGCCTCCACCAGCCGCCGCCCCCATCCCTGGCGCCGCACCGGCTCCAGCAGGTCGATGTGCAGGTGGGCGGGGTAGCGCCCGAGCCAGGGTGCCGGCTCAGGCGCGGGCGCGCGCAGCAGCCTGAGGTAGCTGCGGTCGGTCGGCGTCAGGCTCTCCGGATCCTCCCCCGCCGCAGCCAGACCCAGCTCCTCCAGGCGCGCCGGGGCGTACTCACCGGTGAACCACTGGCGAAAGGCCAGTGTGTCCAGGGTGCCGACGACGTAGCCCAGCGCCCGCCCGCGGCCCTGGCCCGCCCCGGCTTCGGCCTCGTCCCCGCTCCCGGAGGCGAGGACGAAGCAGCTGGCAGGATCGTGGAGCAGGTACGGATCGGCGTAGACCGCACCGACCAGCTCGGGCCGGCTCATCTGGGGGGTGATGTCCCGGCCGTAGGCAGCCGTGCGGACGCAGATCTCGTTGAGCGCGGCCAGGTCGCTGGCCACAGCCGTCCTGAGGAAGGTCACGACTGTCCCAGGCTCACTCAGGCACGACCGAGACGAGCTTGGGAGCGCGCACGATGACCTTGCGCACGCCCTTGCCCTCCAGGGCACGCACGACGCCGGGAGCCGCCAGAGCAAGCTTCTCCAGCTCGGCCTCGCTGATGCCAGGGTCAACCTCGAGGCGGTCACGGACCTTGCCCTTGACCTGGACCACGCAGGTGACCTTCTCAGCCGCCAGCAGCGACTCGTCCTCAACCACCGGGAAGGCCTCGTGAGCCAGCGACTCCGTGTGGCCCAGGCGGTTCCAGATCTCCTCGGCGATGTGCGGGGCCACCGGCGCGGTCATGAGCGCCAGAGCCTCGACTGCCTCGCGCGGGACGGACTGCAGGCCCGTGAGGTGGTTGTTGAGGACGATGAGCTTGGCGATCGCGGTGTTCAGGCGCATGGCCTCGTAGTCCTCGCGCACGCCCACGATGGTCTTGGCCACCAGCCGACGCGTGGCCTCGTCCGCGGGAGCATCCACCACGGTGGTCTCGCCGGTGGACTCATCGACCACGTTGCGCCACAGGCGCTGCAGGAAGCGCTGGGCTCCTGCCACGGCGCGGGTGTCCCAGGGACGGTCCTGGTCCAGCGGCCCCATGGACATCTCGTAGACGCGGAAGGTGTCCGCGCCGTAGGCCTCGTACATGTCATCCGGGGTGACGATGTTCTTCAGGGACTTGCCCATCTTGCCGTACTCGCGGGTAACTGGCTCGCCCTTCCAGGTGAAGCCGGCGGTCTCATCACCCTCGACCTCGTCAGCCGGAACGTACTGGCCGCGGGAGTCCGTGTAGGCGTAGGCCTGGACGTAACCCTGGTTGAACAGCTTGTGGTAGGGCTCAGACGAGCTGACCACACCCAGGTCGAACAGGACCTTGTGCCAGAAGCGGGAGTAGAGCAGGTGGAGCACTGCGTGCTCCACGCCGCCGACGTACAGGTCCGTCCCACCGGAGGTGTTTCCGGTCTGCGGGCGCGGGCCCATCCAGTAGGCCTCGTTGGCCGGGGCGACCAGCTCGGCGTCGTCGGTAGGGTCGATATAGCGCATCTCGTACCAGCACGAGCCGGCCCACTGCGGCATCGTGTTGGTCTCGCGGCGGTAGGTCTTCGGACCCTCGCCCAGGTCCAGGGTGACGTTGACCCACTCCTCAGCCTTGCCCAGCGGGGGCTCCGGGGAGGAGGCGGCGTCGTCAGGGTCGTAGGAGCGCGGGGAGTAGTCGGTGACCTCGGGCAGCTCGACGGGCAGCATGGACTCAGGCAGGGCGTGGACGTGCCCGTCCTCGTCCCACACCACCGGGAAGGGCTCGCCCCAGTAGCGCTGGCGGGAGAAGAGCCAGTCACGCAGGCGGTAGGTCACCGCGCCGCGGCCGTAGCCCTTGTCCTCCAGCCAGGCGATCATGGCGGCCTTGGCCTCGTCCTTGGACTTGCCGTCCAGGCTGATCTCCTCGTTGGCCGAGTCCACGGCCACGCCGTCGCCGGTGTAGGCGGCCTCGGACAGGTCGATGCCGTGGGGGTCGTCAGCCGGCCCGATGGTCTGGACAAGGTCCAGGTCGTAGACGTGAGCGAAGGCGTAGTCGCGGTCGTCGTGGGCGGGCACCGCCATGATGGCGCCGGTGCCGTAGCCCATGAGGACGTAGTCGGCCACGAAGACCGGCACGCGCTTGCCGTTGACAGGGTTGACGCCCCACAGGCCGGTGAAGACGCCGGTCTTGGTACGGCCCTCGTCCGTGCGCTCGGCCTCGGTGGCCGCGGCGGCGTAGGCGCGGTAGGCGGCCACCGCCTCGCGCGGGGTGGCGTGCCCGGCCTTCCAGGCCTCGCGGGTGCCCTCGGGCCAGGAGACCGGCACGGTCAGGGCGGCGGCGTCCTCGGCCTGGCTGGCGCCCAGCAGGCCGCCCAGCAGCGGGTGCTCGGGGGCCACCACCATGAAGGTAGCGCCGAAGAGCGTGTCAGGACGGGTGGTGTACACGGTGAGCTCAGCGGCGGGCTGCTGCGTGGCGCCGCCTGCGGAGCCGGCCGTCTCAGCCAGGCCCTCGACGGCGAAGGTGACGTTGGCACCCTCGGAGCGGCCGATCCAGTTGCGCTGCATGGACTTGACCTTCTCGGGCCAGTCCACGGTGTCCAGGTCCTCGGCCAGGCGGTCACCGTAGGCGGTGATGCGCATCATCCACTGGCGCAGGTTGCGCTTGAAGACGGGGTAGTTGCCACGCTCGGAACGGCCCTCGCTGGTGACCTCCTCGTTGGCCAGCACCGTGCCCAGGCCGGGGCACCAGTTGACCGGGGCGGAGGAGACGTAGGCCAGGCGGAAGGAGTCGACGACGTCGGCCCGCTCCCCTGCGGTCAGGTCCTCCCAGCTGCGCCCGCCAGGCACCTCGACCTCGCCGGAGGCGAGCTTAGCCTCCAGCTCGCTCACCGGGCGGGCGGCGCCCAGGCCGCGCCCGTCGCGGCGCGGGGCGGTGGGGTCAAACCAGGAGTTGAAGATCTGCAGGAAGATCCACTGGGTCCAGCGCACGTAGTCCACGTCGATCGTGGCCAGGGAGCGGCGCGGATCGTGGGACAGGCCCAGCCGACGCAGCTGACGGCGCATGTTGGCGATGTTGGCCTCGGTGGAGATGCGCGGGTGCTGCCCGGTCTGGACGGCGTACTGCTCGGCGGGCAGGCCGAAGGCGTCGTAGCCCATGGTGTACAGGACGTTCTTGCCCGTCATGCGGGTAAAGCGCGCCACGACGTCGGTGGCGATGTAGCCCAGCGGGTGGCCCACGTGCAGCCCCTTACCGGAGGGGTAGGGGAACATGTCGAGCAGGAAGAACTTCTCCTTGGAGGCGGCCGGGCCTGCCAGGGCTCCCACGGGGTTGTCGGCGTTGAAGGTGCCGCGTTCCTCCCAGCGGTCCTGCCAGGCAGACTCGATAGTGTCAGCCAGCTTCGCGGTGTAGCGGAAGGGCGTCGCGTTCTCAGGTGCCTGCACGTTGTCCGTCATGTGGACCAGCCTATCGCCCCAGGTGCCGGGCCTCGGCGGCTGTCCGCCGCTCGGTCAGGCGAGAGTGGTCACGTCCGAGGCTGGTCAGGCCAGTGCCGGCGATCCCATCTGCGCAGGTACAAAGGCGCCCCAGCCGTCCTCACGCAGGCCCGCCCGCAAGAGCTCCATGGCCTGATCCAGCGCGGCGCCGTCGGCCTGACGAGCACGAGAGGGAGCGATATCCGCCGCCTCGTGCAGCGGCAGGACGTGGATGTGCAGGTGCGCGACGTCCATCCCGACCACGGCGATCCCGGGACGCACAGCCTTAAAGACCCGCACCTGGGTGGCAGCGATCCGCCTGGCGACCACGGCGAGGTGAGCGATCGTGGCGTCGTCGGCGTCGATGTAGGACTCCACCTGCTCGCGAGGCACCACCAGCACGTGGCCGGGGGTCTGGGGCTCGATCGTGGCGAAGGCGACGCAGACCTCGTCCGCCCACGCGAAGCGGCCGGGGATCTGGCCGGCGATGATGCGGGTGAAGACCGACGGCTCAGCGGGAGGCTCAGCAGGGCTCGGGGCAGCAGTGGTGGTCTGGTCGCTCATGGGCCCAAGCCTAGCCACCTGACCGGGCCCGGGCTCAGGCCACCACCCACAGGCTCCCGGCAGGCAGGACAACCTCCTGCTGACCGGCGCCCTGACGTGCCAGGGCGGCGCGCACCGTCGTCGTGCGCCGGGCCCGCCCCGAGCCGGAGGAGGCACTGCCCCGCGTCACCACGGTGACCGGGACATCGAGTCCGATCCCCGCCTGCGAGAGCTCGCGCAGGACGACGGCGTCGTCACGGATCCGTCCCACAACGACGGTGCGCCCCACGGCCACCGTCTCCACCGCGCGCAGGGCGGGGACCACCACCCGCCCGTCCTGAGTGGGGATGGGGTCTCCATGCGGGTCACGCACCGGGTGGTCCAGCGCCCGGTCGAGAGCCTCCAGGAGGCGCTGCGAGCAGGCGTGCTCCAGGTCCTCCGCCTCAGCGTGGACCTCGTCCCACTCAAAGCCCAGGCGCTCCACGAGATAGGTCTCCAGCAGCCGGTGACGACGCACGATGCTCATCGCCCGCTCCCGCCCGGCCTGGGTCAGGGTCACCGCCCGGTAGGGCTCGTGCTCCAGCAGCCCGGCCTCAACCAGCCGGGCCACGTTCTCCGAGGCGGTCGAGGGCGCCACACCCATACGCCGGGCGAGCCCGGTCACCGAGGCCCCCGCCCCGCCCCACTCGCAGGCCGCCCACACGGCCTTGAGATAGTCCTGGGTGACGGCCGAGTCCTCCCCGCCGGTCCCCTGGTCCGCGCCACCTGACCGCTTGCTGCGCTCGCTCATCGCAGCAGCGCCACCCATCCGTCCCAGAAGGCGATCAGGATGATCGCCACGACGATGACGTACATGGCACCGGCAATCCACCACCGCGCCTGCCAGACCCGACGCGCCGCCGCCTCGGGCAGGCCCAGGTGCCCGCGCAAGGCGGCCTCGCCCCAGGTCGCGGCCGCCGTCGGGATCGTCACCGCCCAGATCACCATGCAGAAGGGGCACAGCTTGCCGAAGGCAAGGACCGAGACTCCCAGGAACCAGGCCACGAAGACGATCGCGCCGACCGTCCCCGCCACCATGCCCCACCACATCCACCGTGGCAGCCGCACGCCTGAGGCCAGCAGCAGGCCCAGTGCCAGCAGGATGGCAAAGGCCATGGCGCCGATGAAGGAGTTCGGCACGCCCAGCAGGTTGCCCTGCCACACGTTGAAGGTGTCACCGCAGGAGACCAAGGGGTTGATGTCACAGGTGAGATCAGCCAGCGGCTCGCGGATGATCCTCAGCTCGCTGACTATCAGCTCCCAGCTGGCCGCGATGCCGATGAGGGAGGCCACCACCAGCAGGAGGGCGTAGGAACGCGAGGAACCAGTGGCACGCCGCCAGGCCGGGACCGCCTCAGCCTCCTCTGCCCGCTCCAGGCCGCCGGGAGTCGCCTGGCCGTCCTCCGCCCGGACCGAAGCAAGGTAAGCCTGCAGCTCGTCCTCGCTCATCGCGTCGATCTCTGCCTCGGTCGGTATGCGAGCCATCGCGGTCCTCCTGGCTCCATGGTCTGCGGCGCCGAGCGGCGCGCGCCCCATTGTGCCCTACCTGCCTGGAGGGTCCAGGTGACGGTTCAGTCCCCGGAGACGATCTCCAGGGCCGCTTGGGACGCGCCCTGCCAGCTCGTCCCCACCGGTGGAACCTCATTCCAGGCGCCCACCGTCACCGAGGCGTCGGTGTGGATAGTCACCGCGCGCCAGCCCAGGAGGCGCCCCTCCTCATCGAAGGCGAGCACATGCAGGTAGGCGTCGGACTTGAGCTTGCCCACCGAGGTCCCGCCCAGTCCCGCACCGGCACGCAGCTGGGCCACCGGCCCCTGCGCGCCCTCGGACACACTCATGCCGTACTCCTGGTGGGAGTGCCCGGCGACCAGCAGCGGGGCGCAGCCGGAGGAGATGAGAGGCGAGAAGGTGTAGGGCTGGTGGATGAGGACCAGGTCGACGTCGCTGCCCGGCTCACAGCTCACCTCGGCCAGGCGCTGGCCGATCTGCTCGGAGTTCTCCTGCCCACGCTGGTAGTTGCGGCCGGCAGGGGTGCGGTTGGCGTCGACGTCGCCCAGCACCCGTAGCCCGCCGACCTCCTGAACCGTGCCGTCGGTCACCGTCCAGCCGCGCGAGCGCAGCTGCTGCCCGGTTTCGTCAGAGTCGTGGTTGCCGATTGTGGCCACACGCGCCACGCCGCGCGGGACGGCCGAGGTCAACGCGTCCACGCACAGCTGCTCGGGGTTGGAGCCAGTCATGGTCAGGTCACCGTCATCAAGGTGTACCTGTGCCCCGGCCAGACGGTCGAGCTGGCCGGCCAGGGTGATCATGTCGAGGTTGCAGTGCAGATCGGTGGACAGCACCGCCGTCGTCGCGACGTGCTCACGCACGGCCAGACCACCGGTGACCAGGGGTGCCTGGGTCGCCTGCGCGGTCGCAGTCTCCTGCGCCTTCCCGCCGGTGAGCTCGGAGGCACCCGGCTGCGGGCTCGGCAGATCGTCAAGCTGCTTGGCCACCAGCGCGTCAGCCTGGGCGCGCAAGGCCTGCGTGTCCACGGCCGCGTCAGCGACCGTGACGTCGACCAGCCCGTCGACCTCCTGCGAGGCCTGCCAGGCCGCCGTCATATTGGCACCGGCCTTGGCGTAGAAGGCCTCGTTGTCGTCAATGACCTCACGTACCTTGGGCCCGTAGGCCTGGACAACGTCCGCCAGGCGCCCGGACAGGCGCGCGCCCTCCAGCGGCGTACCCGCCAGGACGGACAGGGTGGTGCCGGTCGAGGTGTGCGTGCCCAGCGCAGGTACCAGCAGGGCCAGGACCGTGCCGACGGCGGTGACGGCCGCCAGACCCGTGGCCATGCCGTGGCGCATGGAGGCCAGCAGCGAGTCCCGCAGGCGTCCTGAGGTCGCCAGGCGCCCCACAGCCACCAGGCACAGGACCAGGGAGGCCACCAGTCCGGCTCGGCGGACGGCGTCGGCCAGCAGGGCCCGCAGTCCCGCCTTGACCGTGAGGTCCGGGTGAGAGACGAGTGAGACGTAGGACGAGGCGTCGGTGGACAGGGTCTGGCCCAGCGTCGAGGCGTCGACCTGGGTGCTCGTGCTCTCGGCGGGAATCTCGCCGAGGACCACCTCGACGCCGATGACTCCGGCCGGTGAGTCCAGCGAGGCCTGCCCCAAGGGGCCTAGGTCCAGGGTGATCTGGGAGTCCAGGGTGGTGGACCACCGGGCCGTGTGGGGACCGATCGGCGAGCTGGCACTGGCCGTGACCAGGCCGATCGCCACAGAGAGGACGGCGGTGACCGCCAGCAGCACGAGGGTGCGCGTGACCTTGCGGAAGGCGACCGTGCGCGAGGACCACCAGCGCCGTCGAGCCTGGTGCGCCCTGGCCAGCGGACGGGTCAGCGTGTGCACCGCTGCCCGGGCCCTGGCGCGGCGATCCTGGTGGGCCCCGGTCGACTGTGAGGCTGGCTGCTGGGAGCTGGGCTCGGCGTCGGAGCGAAGCGTGGAGGTCACCGTAGCCTCAGGCCTCCTGCGTGCTCAGGCGCTGGGCGGCCAGGCGAGCGGCCAGCTCGGTGACGAAGGTGACCGTGTCCTGCCAGCCACCCACGGCGTGGCAGGCCACGCCCAGGGCCTTGACCGGGTAGTCGTTGCCGTCCGGGTCGAGCCGGTCGCCCACGAAGAGCATGTCATCCAGGCTGATCCCCGTGACCTCGGTGAGCCGGCGCATGCCATAGGCCTTGTCCACACCCTTGAGCGTGATGTCGACGCTGGTGGAGCCTCCTGAGCGCACCTCCAGCTCGGACAAGTAGGGGGCGACGGCGTCGCGCAACATCGCCTTCTTCTCCCCCGTCGGGTCCCAGGCGCGCTTGGCGTCGATCGGGGCCTCCTGGCCCAGTGCCGAGAAGGTGATCTGGCTGCCGCGATCCTCCAGGACCGGCCCCCAGGTCTCCTCCTCCCACAGCCCCAGGCGGCGGGCCTCACGCTCAACGACGGCGAAGCCCTCCTCGATCTGGGCAGGGCTGAGGTCGTTGGAGTAGACCAGCGTCCAGTCGTCCTCGGTGTCGCCGGTAGCAGCCGGGGCGTGGGTGTAGTAGCGGGTGCCGCAGGTCGGCATGAGGTGGAGGCGGGAAAGCTCCTCGCTCGTGGCGCCCAGGTGAGCCAGGACCTGGTCGCGGAACTGCTTGATCTGGCCGCCGGAGATGATGCAGACCTGGGCCTGGTCCAGCAGCAGGCGCAGCGCCACCGCCATCGGCTCCGGCATCGCGGTCTTGGAGGGGGCCAGCGTGTCATCCAGGTCGAAGGCGACCAGGGCGGGCAGCTGCGTGGCGTCGTCGGCCTCGACGGCCGCGGCGGTGCTCTCAGGCGTCGTCTCGCTCATGGCCGCATTGTGACGCACGGGCCCGCCACCAGGAAAACCGGTGGCGGGCCCGTGTCGGCGCGTTGCCCAGGGGCTCAGCAGCAGGTGGGCAGCGTCCTCAGGACTGTGGAGCGCCTTCACACAGGTGGGCGTGGGCGCGGGCGAAGGCTGCCGCGCGCTCCTCGTCCTCCTCGCGCTGGCCGCGTACCAGGAGCGCGGTGACCGAGACGGCCAGACCGCCCCACAGGACGACGATGGCGATGAGCATGAGGATGATCGCGGGTGCGTGCATGTCACTTCACCCCCTCAAGAACGTCCAAATCAGCCGGGGTGAAGTCGTCCACCGGAGTACGCCAGGGAACAGCCGTGAGCACGACCGTGCCCACCGCGACCACAAAGAGCATGCCCCAGCCGAAGACCGCCTCGAAGCTGCGGGCGTAGGCGTAGCCCTCAGTAGCGTAGGACCACACGGTCTGGACGAACATGACGCCGAGCAGCACCGGGATGACGACGGCGACCAGCAGACGCCACCAGCCGCGCACCAGGCGGGTCTCGGAGACGAGGTTGAGGTGGCGCTGGAGGACCTTGAGACGGCGCAGGACCAGTCCCAGACCCACGCAGACGATGAGGGCCGAGGCTACCACGCCGATGTTGTTGATGAAGGCGTCCACGACGTCGAGGTCGTACAGGCCCGAGGAGGTGCCGAACAGGACGAAGGAGAGCACCGCGGAGGGGATGCCCGTCACGAGCGTCGCCTTGAGGGTGGGCCAGCCGAACTTCTCAGCCACGCCGGCGCTGACCAGCTGAATGATCGAGATGAAGGAGGTCAGTCCCGCCATGGCGAAGGAGCCGAAGAACAGGACCCCGAACAGCGGGCCGCCGGGCATCTCGGAGATGACGGTCGGGAAGGTGACGAAGGACAGGGCAACCCCTGAGATGCCCTCCAGATCGGCCACGCCCACGCCCTCGGAGTGCGCCATGAAGCCCAGGGTGGAGAAGACGCCGATGCCGGCCAGCAGCTCGAAGGAGGAGTTGGCGAAGGCCGCCACCAGTCCCGTGCCCACCAGGTTGGAGCGCGGACGCAGGTAGGAGGCGTAGGTGAGCATGATGCCGAAGCCCACGGACAGGGAGAAGAAGATCTGGCCGAAGGCAGCCATCCACACGCGGTGGTCCCCCAGCGCCGACCAGTTGGGGGTGAACAGCTCGTTGAGCCCCTCGGTGGCGCCGGGCAGCAGCAGGGCGCGGACCACCAGCACCATGAACATGACCACCAGCAGCGGCAGGAAGATCTTGTTCGCCTTCTCCACCCCCCTGCTCACGCCGCGAGCGATGGTGAACAGGCCAAAGACCCACACGAGCAGCAGCGGGATGACGACGCCGAGGACCGGCTGGGCGGAGTAGCTGGGGCTACCAGAGTCGGGCAGCTCGCTCAGGCCGATGTAGGAGTTGAAGAACCCGCCGGCGTCACTCCCCCAGGCCGTGTTGAGGGAGAAGAGCATGTAGCGCAGCGACCAGGCCACGATGACCGCGTAGTAGGTCATGATGACGAAGCAGATCATGACGTGGAACCAGCCCAGCCACTCAAAGCGCTTGGAGATGCGACGCAGCGCGGTGGGTGAGGATCCCCGGTAGCGGTGGCCGGTGGCGTAGTCGAGCAGGAGGATCGGGATACCCGCCGCCAGGAGAGCCACGATGTAGGGAACCATGAAGGCGCCGCCGCCGTTGGTGTAGGCGACGCCTGGGAAGCGCCAGATGTTTCCGAGCCCCACCGCTGAGCCGATGGCAGCCATGAGGAAGCCGAGCTGGCCGCTCCACTGCTCACGCTCGACGCCGGCGACCGGCGATGGAGAAGAGGAGGTGGCGGACATGGGTGGTTGACCTTCCTGAAGGAGGGGATCCTGCCGTAGGACCATGCCTGCGGTCCTCGTACAGGCCGGGCAACGGTGTGCCCGGGGCGGGAACTCAGGAACGCTAACGCCGACCGGCGACCGAGCAGAGACTGTCCCACATAGTGGAATCGCGGGCCGTGCGACCGCACGTCCTCCATCGACGCAGCTCGTCAGGCGCTGCTCGCTCGAGCGCTGCACGCCTGTGGGAGACTGGGACCGTCGCAGACCCGGGGCACACTTCCCTGAGCCCTGCCGCGGCCCCTGACCCACTGCACCGCCACAAGGAGACACCATGGCCACTCCTCATATCAACGCCGAGCCCACCGACTTCGCTCCCGCTGTGCTCATGCCTGGCGACCCCAGGCGCGCCCAGCGCATCGCCGAGTCGGTCCTGGAGTCTCCCCGCCTGGTCAATGACGTGCGAGGCATGCTTGGCTTCACCGGGACCTACCAGGGCAAGCCGCTGAGCGTCATGGGATCAGGCATGGGCCAGCCCTCCTTCTCCATCTACGCCACCGAGCTGTTCAGCCAGTTCGGCGTCGAGCGCATCATCCGCGTAGGCACTGCCGGCGGTATCGGCGAGGACGTCAAGGTTGGCGACGTCGTCATCGCCACTGGGGCCCACACTGACTCCGCTATGAACCAGCTGCGCATCCCCGGGGTCAGCTTCTCCGCCGTCGCCGACTTCCGCCTGGCCATGGCCGCCTACCAGGCCGGGGTCGAGGCCGGGCTGGGCGATCGCCTGCACGCCGGCACGATCATCTCCCGCGACCACTTCTACTTCACGCCTGAAGGCCAGACGGACAGGCTCGCCCACTACGGAACACTGTGCGTGGAGATGGAGGCGGCGGCCTTGTACGGCGTGGCCGCCGAGTTCGGCAAGCAGGCACTGGCCGTGCTCACGATCTCCGACCATCTGCTGGACCACTCCGCGGACATGGACGCCTCCGAGCGCGAGACCCGCTTCCAGGACTCACTGCAGCTAGCCCTGGCCGCAGCGCTCAGCTAAGCCATACGCTCTGTTCACGATCTCTACCGTCCGTCTCAAGGAGCCCTCATGCCCCAGGTCTATGCCTACGCCTGCGAGGACGAGCGCAGCATCTTCCACCGCACCACCATCGAGCTGCGCGAGCCCGCGGACAACGAGATCTACTTCGAGATCAAGTACGCCGGCATCTGCCACTCGGACATCCACACCGCCCGCGGCGAGTGGGGACCAGCCACCTACCCGCTGGTACCCGGCCATGAGCTGGTCGGCGTCGTGACCAAGGTCGGCAGCGCCGTCACCAGGTTCCAGGTGGGAGACAAGGTGGGCGTGGGCTGCATGTTCGCCTCTTGCAAGGACTGCGAGTACTGCCGTGCCGGCGAGGAGCAGTTCTGCAACAACCCTCACGCCTACTTCACCTACGGCCGCGATGCCCAGGGCAACCCCACCACCGGCGGCTACGCCCAGGGATTCACGGTGCGTGAGGACTTCGCCTGCCGCATCCCTGACTCCATCCCCTTCGAGACCTCCGCTCCCCTGCTGTGTGCCGGTATCACCACCTACTCCCCGCTCAAGCGCTGGGGCGCTGGTCCGGGCAAGAAGGTCGCCGTGCTCGGCATGGGCGGACTGGGGCACATGGGTGTGCAGATCGCTGCCGCCATGGGCGCCGAGGTGCACGTCATCTCCCACTCGCGCTCCAAGGAGGCTGACGGCCTGCGCCTGGGCGCCTCGTACTACCACGCCTCCAGCGAGGAGGGTGCCCTGGAGGCCCTGGCCTCGACCTTCGACGTCATCCTGTGCACGGTCAGCGCCTCGGACCTGGACTACACGGCCTATATCCGGGCGCTCAAGCCCTACGGCGTCTTCGTGGACGTCGGTCTGCCCGAGGTGCCGGCCAGCATCAGCCTCAGCGCCCTGGTGGGCGGCAACAAGATCCTGGCGGGCTCCAACATCGGCGGGATCGCTGAGACCCAGGAGATGCTGGACTTCTGCGCCGAGCACGGCATCCACCCGGTGGTGGAGATGATCGGTGGTGAGGACATCACCGAGGCCTACAACAAGGTCACCGCCTCTCAGGTCCGCTACCGCTACGTCATCGACACCGAGACCTTCAACGACTGAGCCCGAGGACGGCGGCGTCGTCACGTCCGAGGCCCAGGCGCCCGGAATAACGCGTTCCCGCCCCGTGTTCCTCGCCTGACCAGACAACACCACCGACCAGGGAGATCCTTATGGCTGAGTCGACGATCGAGTTCTACGGCGCGCAGTGGTGCGGCGACTGCCGTATGGCCAAGCGGGTGCTGGAGGACCTTCAGGTCCCCTTCACCTACCACGACCTGGAGAAGGACGAGTCCGCGGTTCAGGCAGCCATTGATATCAGCGGCCAGAAGCACATCCCGGTCATCCAGTTCTCCGACGACACCTTCCTGGTCGAGCCGAGCAAGGCTGAGCTCACCACCAAGGTCAAGGAGCTGGGCCTGGCCTGAGCACCAGCACACGAGGGCCGACGACGCAGGTGAGCTACGTCGTCGGCCCTCGTGCGTGCGTGGCGCGCCTCAGGACAGGCGCGAGGCGGCGTAGGCGGCGCCGACGATGCCGGCGGTGTTGAGCAGGGCCGCCGGCACGATCGGGGTGCGCAGGTCCAGCAGCGGCAGGAACTTCTCATGCTTCTTCGAGATGCCGCCGCCCACAACGAACAGGTCTGGGGAGAAGAGCATCTCCACGTGGGAGTAGTAGCGCTGCAGACGCTTCGCCCACTTCTTCCATGACAGGTCCTGCAGCTCCTTCTGGGCTGAGGAAGCACGCTTCTCCGCGTCGTGCCCGTCGATCTCCAGGTGCCCGAGCTCGACGTTGGGAACCAGGGTGCCATCGACGATGACCGCCGAGCCGATCCCCGTGCCCAGGGTCGTCACGATCACGGTGCCACTGACCCCCTTGGCCGCACCAAAGGCGACCTCAGCCAGTCCTGCCGCATCGGCGTCGTTGAGGGTGTGGCAGGGGCGGTCGAGGGTCTTGGTCATGAGCACATCGACGTTGACCCCGACCCAGGACTGGTCGAGGTTGGCCATGAACGGAACCGTGCCGTGGATGATCGGGGCCGGGAAGGAGACGCCTACCGGCGTGCCCGGCTCGACCTCCAGCGCATCGATGATCTCGCGGCACACCCCGGCCACGGCCTCAGGCGTGGCCGGCATCGGGGTCGGGATACGCACGCGCTCGCCGATGAACTCCCCCGTCCCCAGGTCCACCAGGGCGCCCTTGACGCCAGAGCCTCCGATGTCGATCCCGCATCCAACCTGCCGCATGGCTTCCTCCTCAGTTCCTGGCTGCGATTGTGCCGCGCTTGGCCCCTCCAGGTTACCTGGGCAACCTTGGCCGCACGCCGGGTTCTCGGCTGCGCGGGCCATATGCGCTGCCCCTCGCGATCTCGTAGCTCGTCTCCGACGGTGTGCTGATCCTGCTCACCGTGATCGACGGCGATCAGGCGATGAACGCCCCGGTCATCGCCTCCAGCGCCTGACGAACATCCTCGGGCTCGCTAGCCAGTGGCAGGGTGTCACGGTCATGGACTCCCTCAAGGCCGGTGTCCACCTCCAGGGCAGCAAACAAAGCCTCCAGGTCCCTCGTCGCCTGCCCCGTCGTCGCCACCAGCTCCAGGGTCTTGCCCGTGGCCGCGGTGGAACGAAGGCTGGCAACGAGGACCTGAGCAATCTGGGCACGCGAGACGACGCCGTGGACGCCGTCAACCGCCCTGCCGAGAGTCTCAGGCCGGGACGTGTCAGCGACGATTACCTCGACCTCGTCCGGGAACATCCCAGCCTCGGAGTCATCGCGTACGAGCGCGCGTGCACAGTCCCGCGGCCAGCACGCCGCCCGGACGGCGTGCTGGCCGATGCTGCCCGAGGTACCAACCACCAGAACCCGCCCACCGGCAGGCACGGTCTCGGCACCACCGAAGCGCCCAGATGCGGATTGTGATGCAGTCTGAATCTGAGTCATACGGTTACCTTATAAGCCAGGCCGCCCACATGGGAGGAACTATCGGTATGCCCTTCCGCAGATCAGTACCAGCACCACGTCTGAGGTCGCCACGCAGGCCTCAGATCCCATTGCCCGATGGGCCAGCGCCTTCTCGATGACTACGTGCGCTACCCGCCACGCAGGGCACGCACCAATCGCCCACGCACGTACCAATCACCAAAGCGCCCCACAGGAGCCCCCTGCGCTCCTGGTCTGCCAGCTGCAGGCACAGGCACAGCCGTGGGCACAACAGCCGCAGCCGCAGGCGCAGCAGCCTCGGGCACGACGGCCCCATGCGCCCGGAAGCCACACGCACGCCAGCAAGACGAAAGCCCAGGCTCGCAAGCCTGGGCTTTGGTGATCGTGGAGCTAGGGGGATTCGAACCCCCGACCTCTTCCATGCCATGGAAGCGCGCTACCAACTGCGCCATAGCCCCAAGATGGGAGACCGCTGAGAACTGACGTTCCAAGCAGATCGTGGAGCTAGGGGGATTCGAACCCCCGACCTCTTCCATGCCATGGAAGCGCGCTACCAACTGCGCCATAGCCCCGAGATGGGCGTCCACCCTCGCGGGCGACGCGGATAACTGTAAGGAAAAAGGCCCCCACGGAGCAAATCCGCACCGCGTGCGGTACCTCACCCTCACGCGAGGAAGGCCCCGATCGCCCCCTGTCCCTGCTCGCCGGATCCAGCAGCACCACCAGCACCGGCCGTCTGCCCGCCACCGGCGTTCCAACACACAAGGGTCCACCCAGGCGTGCGAGAACCAGAGCGCAGCACCGCGTGATGGCAGTTGTCCAGGCCCCGCAACCCGAACCAGCCTCCCGGGTCCAGGCCCAGCAGGTACGTGGTGCCCAGAGTGATCGCAGCCCCATGAGCCACCACGACGACGGGACCGCGCCCCGCGCCCGTTCCTGCGCCTGCGCCCTCAGCCGTGCTCGCGCCGATGGTCCCCTGAGTACTCTGAGCCTTCTTCTGCTGCCCAGCCAAGCGTTCTAGCGCACGTCCCACGCGCTGGGCTGTGTGCGCACGCGTCTCCACGTCCAGCCCTTCAGGGTCCTCCCCCGCACGCCAGCGGGCGTACTGGTCAGGCCACCTGGCCTGGATCTCCTGGCGAGCCAGCCCTTCCCACTGACCGAAGCTGCGCTCAACCAGCGCCTCGTCGCTCTCCACCGGCAGACCGGTCAGCGCCGCGAGGCAGGCCGCCGTCGACTGGGCACGCTCAAGCGGCGAGGAGACGATCCGGCTCGGGGACAAGCCTGCCAAGGCCGGCGCCGCAGCACGCGCCTGCGCCAGCCCCGTCTCGTTGAGGCAGATATCAACCTGTCCCTGGACGCGCCCGGCGACGTTGTAGTCCGTCAGCCCGTGGCGCCACAGGATGAGCTCGCTCACCGCACTGAGTCGGCCGCGCCGCCCTCAGCCGCGCCCGAGCCTGCCAGCACGTCAGCGGGCAGCTCCACGAGCGGGCAGTCCTTCCACAGCCGCTCCAGGGCGTAGAACTCCCGATCCTCGGTCTGCTGGACGTGGACGACGACGTCGCCGTAGTCGACCAGCACCCAGTGCGCCTCCTCGAAGCCCTCGCGCAGCTTGCGCTTGGCTCCGGCCTTGATCATCGCCTCGTCGACGGCGTCGACGACGGCACGCACCTGCCGGTCGTTGGCGGCGGAGACCACGAGGAAGACGTCCGTCAGCGCCAGGCGCTCAGAGACGTCGATCGAAATGATCTCCTCAGCCTTCCGGTCAGCGGCCGCACGCGCGGCGGCGATCGTCAGCTCGATTGCTTCGGGGGTGGCAGGCACGTGTCTTCTCCGTGTCGGGGTCGGTGGCCAGGTAGTCGGTCAGGACAGCAGCAGCTTGAGCTGCTCAAGCGATGGCAGATTCTCAAGCCCCGGCGCGGCGCTGGTGCCCGTGTTGCGCCCGAGGTAGAACCACAGGAGGGTCCCCACCACCAGCACGACCACAAGGACGAGCAGCGCAATCAGGAGGTGGTGGGTCAGCGGGAACCCCTGCCGTCCCTGGTCCTCAGCCTCCCTGGCGCTGGGGACCTCTGCCCAGTCGGGCTCAGGCGCGTGGGCCCAGGCGTGCTGCGCACCATCGGCAGCACGGTGGGAGTGGTGCGACGGCGCCGCGGCGGGAGCCTGCGCATCCTGCGTGTGAGAGGGCGAGGCGTCATCCTGACGCAGCGCCTTCCACTGCGGGGTCTCGATGGTCTGGCCCTCCCCCATCACCTGCACGGCACTGAGCTCACCGGTGGAGGAGTCCACGGTCCGTACTCCCTGCACCGAGGCAGGGATACGCACGATGGGGCGGCGCGTCGGCGTCGTCGGAGCCGCAGGCTCAGGTGACGACGGCGTAGCCGCCTGCTCAGCCGCAGCGGACGCAGTCTCCTGAGCAGCCGGCTCGGCCGGGCTGAACGGGGTCGGGGCAGGCTGCGCGGCGGCGTCCGGGGCGCTACTGGTAGCCGGGGCAGGGGCGGGCGTGGCCGTCGTCGCGCCGTAGCCGTAGGAAACCGCAGCGGGCGCCTGCGCAGGCTGGGCTGCGCGGTCCAGAACCGATCGACGCTCAGGAACCGAGGCCGGCTCGGCCACGGCAGGGCTCGCGGCGGTCGGCACCGCGTCAGGCCGGTCGGCAGCAGGAAGCACGCCCGTGGGGACCTCGGCGAGAGCCTCCTTCTCAGCGGTGTCCGGTCCCGACGTCGTCCAGGCAGCCTCGGCAGCGACAGGCTCCGGTGAGGCCGCGGACTCAGGTGCCTGGTGCTCAGCGGGGACCGCGGCGTGGGTCCCGGTGGCGGACAGCGAGGGGACGTCGACGTTGGGCTGGTCCGCCAGCGGGTCCTGCAGCGCCTTGGCCTGCTCCAGGGTGATCTCTCCGGCGGCAACCGCTGCGCGCAGGGCCTCCGCCTCCTCACGCAGGCGCTTGAGCTCGCGTCGGGTCAGCAGCGGCTGCTGGCCAGTGAGCAGCGCCTCACGCTCAGCCTGTCGCTCTGCCTGTCGGATCGCTCGCCGGGAGCGACGCGGCGCGGCACCGTCCGCCTGATCCAGGTGACCAGTCTCGCTGTGCTCACTCACCGTTGTTCTCCTTCCGAAGAGACTGCGACCGCGCCACGCGCGCTGTCATGGAGGGCGTCGGCCCTGCTTGCTGACTCACACGATAGAGCCCGTACTTACGGATGTACTGCACCACACCGTCAGGAACGAGGTACCACACCGGTGCCCCGCGCCCCACGCGGTTACGGCAGTCAGTTGAGGAGATCGCCATCGCCGGTACCTCGACCAGCGAGACCCCGTCCTCAGGCAGACCAGGATCGGCGAGCACGTGACCAGGACGGGTCACACCGACCAGGTGCGCCATGTTCAAGATCTCCTGGTTGTCCTTCCAGGTCAGGATCTGCGCCAGAGCGTCTGCACCGGTGATGAAGAACAGCTCAGCACCAGGATACTCGGCAGCAATGTCCCGCAAGGTATCGATCGTGTAGGTGGTCCCGCCCCGGTCGATATCCACCCGCGAGACCGTGAAGCGGTTGTTCGAGGCCGTGGCGATCACCGTCATGAGGTAGCGGTGCTCGGCGGCCGAGACCCGCCGGTCCCGCTTGAAGGGCTGAGCCCAGGTCGGCACAAAGATGACCTCGTCCAGGTCGAAGACGTTCTGGACCTCAGAGGCCGCCACGAGGTGACCGTGGTGGATCGGGTCGAAGGTGCCGCCCATGATGCCGATGCGCAGAGGTCGGGAACCCTGGTCCACGTGTCTTCCTCCCGCTTCAGCCAGGTCCGTCAGGCCTGCCGTGCTGCTCGATCCCACCGCGCCGGACGCGCGGATGGCCCCATCCTGCCACGAAGCGCCCTCAGGGGCGCACATGCCCCTCTCCCTCGACCAGCCACTGGGTGGTGGTCAGGGCCGCCAGACCCATCGGGCCTCGCGCGTGCAGCTTCTGGGTGGAGATCCCCAGCTCTGCTCCCAGGCCCAGCTGGCCCCCGTCAGTAAAGCGAGTGGAGGCGTTGACCATGACGACGGCGCTGTCCACGCCGGCGGTAAAGCGGCGCACCACCGCCAGGTCCTGGGCGAGAACAGCCTCGGTGTGTCCGGTGGAGTAGCGGCGGATGTGCTCGGTGGCCGCATCGACGTCGTCAACCACCCGCACAGCCAGGTCCAGGCTGCCGTACTCGGTCTCCCAGTCCTCCTGGCTCGCCGCCACGAGCAGCTGGCTCGCACCGGCCGCCACGGCCTCCTGCTCAAGGATCTCGCGCGTGGCGTCGTCGGCGTGCAGGACCACGCCACGCTGCCACAGCGCACGGGCCGCCTGAGGCAGGTAGGTAGGCGCCACCTGGCGGTGGACGAGGAGCGTCTCAGCGGCGTTACACACGCCCACGCGCTGTGTCTTGGCGTTGACGATGATCGCCACCGCGTCCTCTAGCACCGCCGAGGCGTCGACGTAGACGTGGCAGTTTCCTGAGCCTGTCTCGATCACCGGCACCGAGGAGAACTCCACCACGGCCTTGATGAGCCCTGCCCCGCCTCGCGGAACCAGGACGTCGACGAGCCCGCGCGCCTGCATGAGCGCGCTGGCCCCGGCGCGCCCGGCCGGGTCCACCGTGGCCACCAGCTCCGGCGGAAGACCGGCTGACTCCAGCGCACCGCGCAGGGTCGCCACGATCGCCGCGTTGGTGTGCTCGGCCGCGTGCCCACCGCGCAGCAGGACGGCGTTGCCGGACTTCAGTGCCAGGGCCGCGACGTCCACAGTGACATTGGGGCGGGCCTCGTAAATGACGCCGACGACGCCCAGCGGCACGCGCAGGCGACGCACCCGCAGCCCGTTGGGCAGGGTCTGGCCATCGATCACCTGGCCAACCGGGTCTGGCAGGCTCGCCACCTCGTGGAGGGCGGATGCGATGCCCCCGACACGCTCCGTGGTCAGGGTCAGGCGGTCGACCAGTCCTTCCTTCATCCCCTCCTGGCGCGCACGCTCCAGGTCGACGGCGTTGGCCGCCAGGATCGCAGGCTCCTGCTCGAGCAGGGCCAGAGCCATCGCGGCCAGGGCGGCGTCCTTGACCTCACGGGTCGCCCCAGCGACCTCACGCTGTGCCGCGCGCGCCGAACGAGCCAGCGCGGCGACGAAATCAGTGGCCTGGGAGGGATCGAGGGTGGGGTCCGCAGTCATGGGTCCACCCTAGAAGACATGCGCTACACAGCCGAAACACCGGGTGCTCCGCGCCCTGCCAGGCGCAGGGGTAGCCACCAAGGCGCAGTGCCCGGGGGCGTGCCTCAGGCCCCTAGCCCGTGCGGCAGCTCGGCGAGGTCGTCGCGGTGGACCACCGGAGTCACGTGGTCCGGGACCTCTCCCCCGCTGCGACGCGCCTGCAGGACCTCGTCCAGCTCTGCGGAGGCGTACCGGCAGATGCCTCGCGCCAGCACGCCGTCGGGCCCCACGACCTCGACGACCGCGCCTGACTCGAAGTCCCCAGCCACCCCGGTGACCCCGGGCAGCAGGAGCGACTTCTTGCCCACCGTCAGGGCCTGGGCGGCACCGGCGTCGATCAGCACCCGCCCCTCAGGCACCGAGGCGTGCGCCATCCACAGGCGGCGGCTGGGGCGGTGCGGCCCGGTGGCCGAGAACCAGGTCCCCAGGTCCGCCGGGACGCCGTCGGTCCCCAGCAGCCTCACGGCGTCGTCAGCGCTGGCAATGACCGTGTCCGTGCCTGAGGCGCAGGCGATGGTGGCTGCCTGCAGCTTGGTGCGCATGCCTCCCGTACCCAGGGCGGATCCGCGCATGTCAACGTTGACGCCTTCCAGGTGCGTGACGTCGGGAACGAAACGGATCGGCGTGGCTCCCGGCGTTCCGGGCTTGGCCGTCCACATCCCGTCGACGTCAGTGAAGAGCACCAGGACGTCCGCGCTGACCAGGTGGGCCACGAGCGCGGCCAGGTGATCGTTGTCCCCGAGGCTGAACTCGGCGTTGGCCACGGCGTCGTTCTCGTTGACCACCGGCACCGCCCCCATGGACAGCAGGGCGTCGAAGGTGGCGCGCACAGTGCGGTAGTGACGCCGTACAGCGACGTCCTGCGCAGTGAGCAGCACCTGGGCGGTGACCTGGCCGTAGGCGCTCATCGCCGTCTGCCAGCGAGAGACGAGCCGGCCCTGACCCACGCTGGCCGCTGCCTGAAGCAGGCGCAGCTCGCTGGGGCGCTCATCCATCCCCAGCGCTGGCAGCCCGGCTGCCACCGCGCCGGAGGAGACCAGGACAACGTCGTGACCGCGCCTGCGCAGCCCGGCGATGAGCCGGGTGAGGATGTCGATCCGGTTGAGGTTGAGCCCACCGTCCTCACGGGTCAGGGAGGAGGATCCGACCTTGAGCACCAGCCGCGCGCCAGCCGGCAGCGCGGTGGGGCGGGTGGTCGCGGTGTACCCGGCGTCCTGCGTGCTCACTGGTGCTCCTCCTGCCAGGACGGATCGGTCCACAGGCCCTCAGCGGCTTCCTCACGCAGCTGGCGCCGCGCTTCCTCCTTGGCGTCCATCGAGGCGTGGTACTGCTCGCGACGCTCGACGTTGGTGCGGCGGTGGTAGTCCTCCACGCGCACGTCCGTCCCACGCGCCCCCAGCAGCTCGGCCCCGGCGGTCACGGTGGGCTCCCAGGTGAACAGGACACCGCCCTCGATCTCGCCGATGAGCACTGAGTCGCCAGCGTGGGCGCCCGCGCGCACCAGCTCGTCCTCCACCCCGGCGGTGGCTAGCCGATCAGCCAGGTAGCCCACGGCCTCGTTGTTGGTGAAGTCGGTCTGGCGCACCCAGCGCTCCGGCTTGTCCCCGCGGACCTGGTAGACCTGCCCCTCGCTGGGGTGCTGGATGAGCGCCACACGGGCCACGGCCTCACCACCGCGCCGTCCCACAGCAGCCGGGCGGATCACCGGGCGCTCAGGCGCGGCGATCTCAGGCTGGGCAGCACGGGCGGCCTCAACCAGCTCCGCCAGCGCGAAGGACAGCGGCCGCAGCCCCGTGTGGGCGACGGCGGAGACGGTGAAGACCCTCAGGCCCCGGGCCTCGATGTCCTCGCGCACGAAGTCGGCCAGCTCCTCGGCCTCCGGCACGTCCACCTTGTTGAGGACCACCACGCGTGGTCGTTCCATGAGCGGAACCCGTCCGGTCAGGGACGGATCTGACTCCGCCTCGCCCAGGCCGTCGGCATACGCGGCCAGCTCGGACTCGATCGTGTCCAGGTCGCTGAGCGGGTCGCGTCCCGGCTCCAGCGTGGCGCAGTCCAGCACGTGGACGATCACCGCGCAGCGCTCAATATGCCGCAGGAAGTCCAGTCCCAGGCCCTTGCCCTGCGAGGCGCCGGGGATGAGCCCAGGCACGTCGGCGATCGTGTAGCGGGTGGCGCCGGCCTCGACCACGCCCAGGTTCGGAACCAGGGTGGTAAAGGGGTAGTCGGCGATCTTGGGCCGAGCCGCGCTCATAGCGGCGATGAGCGAGGACTTGCCGGCGCTGGGGTAACCCACCAGGGCCACGTCCGCAATGGTCTTGAGCTCCAAGACCACGTCCAGCCGGTCCCCCGGCTCGCCCAGCAGGTGGAAGCCGGGCGCACGCCGCTTGGAGGAGGCCAGGGAGAAGTTGCCGCGGCCGCCGGTCCCACCGGCCGCCACCACCACCCGGTTGCCGGCCTCGACGAGGTCGGCCAGGACCTCGCCCTCAGGCGTCTTGACCACGGTGCCGGTGGGCACGGGCAGGACCAGGTCCTCGCCGTCGACTCCTCGTCGCCAGTTACCCATGCCCGGGGTACCGCCCTTGGCGCTGCGGTGTGGCGAACGGTGGTAGCTCAGCAGCGTGGTGACGTCCGGGTCAGCCACGAGGATGACATCGCCCCCGTGACCGCCGTCGCCACCGTCGGGGCCGGCCAGCGGCTTGAACTTCTCGCGGTGGATCGAGGTGCAGCCGTTGCCACCGTCGCCTCCAGCCACGTGGAGGACCACTCGGTCGATGAAGCTAGGCATGTCTCCTCCTGGGGACGACGGCGGGGCGCGGCTAGCAGCATGAGTCGCGCGAGGCTGTGGTGAAGGTCAGGTTAGACGCCGCGAGGGCGGACGGCCGAAGCCGTTCGCCCTCGCGAAAGCGTGATGTGTGTCAGGCTCAGGCCTGCGCAGCCACAACGTTGACGACCTTGCGGCCGCGGTGCGTGCCGAACTCAACGTTGCCGGCAGCAGTGGCGAACAGGGTGTCGTCGTTGCCACGGCCGACGTTGTTGCCGGGGTGGAAGTGGGTGCCGCGCTGGCGGACGATGATCTCACCGGCGCCGACGAACTGGCCGCCGAAGCGCTTGACGCCCAGACGCTGAGCGTTGGAGTCACGGCCGTTGCGGGAGGAACCAAGACCCTTCTTGTGTGCCATGTCAGGCTTCTTTCTGTCGAGCTGATGCGTTCAGGATGCCGCGTGGGCGGTCACTTGATCGCGGTGACCTTGACGGCCGTCAGCTGGGCGCGGTGACCCTGGCGCTTGCGGAAGCCCGTCTTGTTCTTGAACTTGAGGATGTTGATCTTGGGGCCCTTCTCGTCGCCGATGATCTCGGCCTTGACGGAGGACTTGGCCAGGTCGGCAGCAGCGGTGGTCACCGCGTCGCCGTCCACAAGCATGACGGGGGCGAGGGTGACCTCGTCGCCGATCTCACCGGCAAGCTTGTCGACAACCACGACGTCGCCGACGGAGACCTTCTCCTGACGGCCGCCGGCCTTGACGATCGCGTAGACCACTTGAATGCTCATCTCTGTCGAAATCTTCGGACACACCCTGTCAGCGCGTGGCGCTCGGCGGGGCATGTCTCCTGGGCAAGGTGCGAGACGCACCGGCGGATTACTTTATGCGATCCGCCCTGGCTGGCCAACCTGAGCAGGCCCGTGACGGCTGTGTTCTTCCGCACGGTCCTGCCAGGTCGGTCACCTTCCGGGCAGTGCGCTCAGTCCTCGGACTGGCTGTCGCCCTGCGCCGCGGAGTCCTGGGAGCCGGCAGCCTCGGCCTGCTCCGCAGCATCCTTGTGGGCATGCTCGGCGGCCGCCGCGATCTGGGCCAGCGCCCCGCGGACTGCAGCGCGCGTGGCGTCGTCCGCGACGTCGTCGGCGTCCGGGCCCTTGCGTCCCCGGCCGCGCGACTTACCCGACTCGCCCTCACCCTTGCCACGACGGCTCTTGGACGCGCTGCGCGAGGCGGAGACGGACATATCCGCCTGCTGGTTCTCCACGGGGTTGTCGTGGACGATGAAGCCGCGCCCACCACAGCACTCGCACGGGGTGGAGAAGGCCTCGACCAGGCCCTGTCCCACGCGCTTGCGGGTCATCTGCACCAGCCCCAGGCTCGTGACCTCGGTGACCTGGTGCCGGGTGCGGTCGCGTCCCAGGCACTCCACCAGACGGCGCAGCACGAGGTCACGGTTGGACTCCAGGACCATGTCGACGAAGTCAATGACGACCATGCCGCCGATGTCGCGCAGACGCAGCTGCCGGACGATCTCCTCAGCCGCCTCGATGTTGTTGCGGGTGACGGTCTCCTCCAGGGTGCCGCCAGCACCGGTGAAGCGCCCGGTGTTGACGTCGATGACGGTCATCGCCTCGGTGCGGTCGATGATGAGCGTGCCGCCGCTGGGCAGCCAGACCTTGCGGTCGAAGCCCTTGGCCAGCTGCTCGTCGATGCGGTGGGCGCTGAAGACGTCCTCCGGGCTCACCCAGTGCTCCAGCCGGTCGGCCAGGTCCGGGCTGAGCTCGGTGACGTACTCCGAGATCGTCTTCCAGGCGTCAGGACCCTGGACGATCAGCTTGCGGAAGTCCTCGTTAAAGACGTCCCGCACCACACGCACGGCGAGCTCGGGCTCCCCCTTGAGCAGGACAGGAGCGCGGCCGGAGCCGGAGAGGATCTGCTTGGACTTCTTGTCGATCGCTGCCCACTGGGTGGCCAGGCGCTCGACGTCAGCCCGCAGCTGCTCCTCGCTGGCCCCCTCGGCGGCCGTGCGCACGATGACGCCGGCGTCGTCGGGGACGATCCGCTTGAGGATGCCCTTGAGGCGGTGACGCTCGGTGTCCGGGAGCTTGCGCGAGATACCGGTCATGGTGCCGCCGGGCACGAGGACGAGGTAGCGCCCGGCCAGGGTGATCTGGCTGGTCAGACGTGCCCCCTTGTGACCGATCGGGTCCTTGGTGACCTGCACCAGGACCGTGTCCCCGCTCTTGAGGGCGTCCTCGATCCGGCGGGGCTTGCCCTCCATGCCAGCGGCGTCCCAGTTGACCTCGCCGGCGTACAGGACGGCGTTGCGCCCCTTGCCCAGGTCCACGAAGGCGGCCTCCATGGAGGGCAGGACGTTCTGGACACGGCCGACGTAGACATTGCCGACCATCGAGGTCTGGGTGTGGCGGGCGACGTAGTGCTCGACGAGCATCCCGTCCTCCAGGATGGCGATCTGGTTGAGGCCGTCCTGCTCGCGCACGATCATCTGGCGGTCCACCGACTCCCGGCGCGCGAGGAACTCGGCCTCTGTGACGATGGGACGACGACGTCCTGCGGCCCGCCCCTCGCGGCGGCGCTGGCGCTTGGCCTCCAGACGGGTCGATCCTTTGAGGGCCGTCACCTCGTCACGCACGTCGCGACCGGAGTCCGAGCGTGAGCGGGAGCGACGACGCCGGCGCCGACGGGAGCTGGCCGAGCCCTCCTCACCAGCGCTCTCGGTGGTCTGGCCAGGCTCCTCGGACTGCGGCTCGGAGTCCTCACGCTCCTCGCGCGCGGCCTCCTCCTCAGGCTCCGAGCCCTTCTCGGTCTCGGAGGCCTCCGCGCGGGAGCGGGACCGACGTCCGCGCCCGCCACGACGGCGCTTGCGGCGCCCGTTGGTGGAGTCCTCCTGGTCCTCGGTCTCCTCCTGGGAGGCCTCATCAGGCTCGGCCGGTGCGGACGCCTCCTCAGGCTCCGGGGCGTGCTCGGGGGCCGACTGGGCCGCCGTGGCCTTACGGCGACGGCGCCCACGCTTGGCCGGCCGGCTTTCCTCGGCCTCCGGCTGAGGCTGGGCGGCATCAGCAGGGGCATCCTGCTCCTCGCCGTCCTCCTGCGGCTCAGGAGCGGCCGTCGGAGCCGCCTGGGCGGCCGTGACCTTACGACGACGGCGGGCACGCGTGGGGTCCGGGGCCTGGAAGAGCAGCGAGGCAGCCGGGAGGAAGGCCTCGGCCTCCTCGTCCTCGTGCTGGGCCGGGCTCTCCTCGACGTCGTCGTCCTCCTCGTCCTCCTCGATCTGGTCAGCCGAGGGTGCCGAAGGAGCGGAGGAAGCAGAGTCGGCGGACTGCAATGCGTCCTGCTCCGCCGTCGGCGCGGCCACCTCGGCGGCCGGCTCCTCGTCAGAAGCCTCCTCAACGTCCTCGGGGGCCACGATGGTCTCAACCACCGGGGCGGCGTCCGAGGCAGCCTGGACGGCCATCACCCGGCGGCGACGGCGCGTCGTGCTCCGGGAGCGGGAGACCACCTCCTCCTCGTCCTGGGACGAGGAGGCTGCGGGAGACGGTGAGCCTGGAGCCACCGGAACAACCTCACCCTGAGGCTGCGGGGCTGGGGCAGGTGCGGACTGGGTGGCAGTGACCTTGCGTGAGCGACGCGGGCGGCGCGTGGTGGCGCCGGTCTCCGGCTCCGCGGCGGCGACCGGCGCGGTGGTCTGCGATTCCTCCTGGGCCGGCTTGGTCTGCTCAGGTAGGTCGGACTCGGTAGCCTCGGCGCCCTTCGCGGAGGCCTTCGCCTTGGTCGAGGCCGCAGTCTTACGGGTGCGAGTGGTCGTGGTCTTGCGCGTGGAGGACTTGCTGCGAGAACGCGCCTTGGGGGCTTCCTCCGCCGCGCCCTGCTCGGGCTCCTGGGGGTCAGCCGTCTTGTCGTCCTTCTCGGCAGCCTCGTCCTTGTCGGACGCGGAGGAGGTCTTGGTGGCGGTCTTGCGCGAGCGCGTCGTCGTGCGACGGGTGCGCTTGGCAGGGGCCTTGGCGGGCTCCTCGGCGGCAGCCTCCTGCGAGGCTGCCTCCTGGACGCCCTGGGGCTCCTGCTCGTCAGCCGACTCGACCGAGCTGTGGTCTGAGGTTGTGGTCATGGTGCGATGCACTCTCCGGGCACCGCGGTTCTCGTCGTACCTACGAGACCGCGGCACGGTCATGCTCCGGGGCGGAGCAGAAAGTCTGCGTATGCGCCTTGCGGCGCCGGCCGTCGTCGTCACCCTCACGCGTCGGGACCGCAGCAGCGCTCAAGGCGGCGCAAGGCTCCCGGACGGGGTGGACCACGAGGTTCGGACACCGGGGGCCGGTACGTGACACCCGGGGCCACGGCGAGTATCCCACACTCACCGCCTCCCACCCACCTCATGACCACCCCGCAGCCATCGCCTCCAGCGGAATCGCCCGGCCTTTCAAGGACTTCAAGGCCTAGGACCTTAGTCCCCACGTCTCTCGCGCCCAAAGTCCCAGGGGTCGAAAACGCGGGCCTACCTGACAGAAGTCAGAAAAGCGTCACAACACAGGCGTACCAACGATGCCGCTTTGACGACACTGCGTCACACCGACGGCTACACTTGACCTGTGTCACCGTGACCTCGGTCCCGGCAGCCCTATTGAAGTCATCACTCCCTATGAAAGGTGGCGCTGGTGGTTCTCACACCCTTGGCGCTGGACTCCCTCGATCTTGCTCGTTGGCAGTTCGGCATCACGACCGTCTACCACTTCATCCTCGTCCCCCTGACCATTGGTCTGGCCCCGCTCGTGGCGTTGATGGAGACCCTCTACAACCGCACCGGCAACAAGCAGTGGCTCGTGGCGACCAAGTTCTTCGGGAAGATCCTCCTGATCAACTTCGCCCTGGGTGTGGCCACCGGTATCGTCCAGGAGTTCCAGTTCGGAATGAACTGGTCTGAGTACTCCCGCTTCGTCGGCAACATCTTTGGTGCGCCGCTGGCCTTCGAGGCCCTCCTCGCCTTCTTCCTTGAGTCCACCTTCATGGGCCTGTGGATCTTCGGCTGGGACCGCCTGTCCCCCAAGCTGCACAACCTGTGCATCTGGATGATGGCGATCGGCGTCAACATCTCCGCCCTGTTCATCCTGGGGGCCAACTCCTGGATGCAGCACCCGGTGGGCGCCAAAATCGACCCTGACACCGGCCGCGCCGTCCTGGACGGCGTGGGCGGCTTCTTCGCTGTCCTGGGCAACCCCCTGCTGTGGACGACCTTCTTCCACACCATCACCACCTCCTTCCTGGTGGCTGGTGCCATCATCCTGGGCGTGTCCGTGTGGTGGATGACCAAGGCCGCCAAGGCCACGCAGGACTTCGAGGCTCGTCAGCAGTGGCGCCGTATGACCCGCTTCGGCGCGATCACCATGGTCATCGCCGGCGTGCTGTGCATGTTCTCCGGCCACTTCCAGGGCCAGCTGGTCGTCAAGGAGCAGCCCGCCAAGATGGCTGCCGCCGAGATGCTGTGCGAGACCGCGCAGGGTGCCGGCTTCACCATTGCAGCCTTCGGCTCGTGCGAGGACGGCAGTGCCAGCCACGTCGTCACCATCCCGAAGGTCTACTCCTTCATGGCCACCAACAACCCCAACGCTGAGGTCATGGGCCTGAAGGAGGCCCAGGAGCTGTACGCCAGCAACTACGGCACCACGGACGTGGCCGGCAACGAGATCGACTACACCCCCGACGAGATGACGACCTTCTGGACCTTCCGCGCGATGATCGTGCTGGGTGGCCTGAGCGTCCTGATCGGTGTGGTGTCCCTGTGGCTCATCCGCAAGGACCGGCTCATCACCTCCTCGGGCTACGGCAAGCTGGCCCTGTGGTCCATGGGCCTGCCCTTCCTGGCTTCCACCTTCGGCTGGATCTTCGCTGAGATCGGCCGTCAGCCCTGGGTCGTCGCCCCCAACCTGGCCTCCTTCGAGGCCGGCGACCCCGTCGCTCAGGTCTACATGCTGACCCAGAACGGCGTGTCGACCGTCGTCTCCTCAGGCACCGTCCTGACCTCGATGGTCATCTTCACCCTCCTGTACGCCGGCCTCGGCGTCGTCTGGTTCATGCTCCTGCGCCGTTACATCCGTGAGGGTGTGCGCACGCAGACGGAGCAGGGCTCGGCGGCCTCGCAGGAGACCGGCCAGGCCGCTCCTGCTCTGTCCTTCGAGTACTGAGCCGAGAGAAGAGAGAACACACCATGACGCTGCTTTCCATCCTCTGGTTCATCCTCATCGCCGTCCTGTGGATCGGCTACCTCACCCTTGAGGGCTTCGACTTCGGTGTCGGCATGCTGCTCAAGATCCTCGGCCGCAACGAGCAGGAGCGCCGAGCCATGATGAAGACCATCGGCCCGCACTGGGACGGTAACGAGGTCTGGCTGCTCACCGCTGGTGGCGCCACCTTCGCCGCCTTCCCGGAGTGGTACGGCACCCTCTTCTCCGGTGCCTACCTGGTCCTCTTCCTCATCCTGCTGTGCCTGATCGTCCGCATCTGCGCCATCGAGTGGCGCAGCAAGATCAACTCCCAGAAGTGGCGTGACAACTGGGACTGGGCGCACACCGTCTCCACCTGGCTGCCCTCCATCCTGTGGGGTGCCGCCTTCGCCAACCTGGTCCAGGGCATGAAGATCGAGGTCGTCGAGGTTGCCACCGGCAACGTCATCCCGGCCGAGAACGTCCCCTCCGAAACCCTTCTGGCTGGCGCCTCTCACGAGCTGACCGGTGGCTTCTTCAGCCTGCTGACCCCCTTCACCATCCTGGGTGGTCTGGTCACCTGCTCGCTGTTCCTGACCCACGGCGCGCTCTACACCGCGCTCAAGACCGCTGGTGACCTGTCCGCCCGCGCCGAGGCCTTCGCCCGCAAGTCCGCGATCGCCTCGACGGCGCTGACCGCCGTGTGGGCCCTGTGGGCCCAGCTGGCCTACTCGCTCAACGCCCTGGCCTGGATCCCGCTGCTCGTGGCCGCGGTCTTCCTCATCGCCTCGCTGCTCATGACCTGGGCTGGGCGTCAGGGCTGGGCCTTCTCCCTCCACTTCGGTGGCATCGCCTTCGCCGTCGTCTTCATCTTCTCGGCCATGGCTCCCAACGTCATGCGCTCGTCGATCGACGACTCCTACTCCCTCACGATCGCCCAGGCCGCCTCCGATGACGTGACCCTGGCGATCATGACGGTCGCCGCGATCATCTTCGTGCCGGTCGTGCTCTTCTACACGATCTGGGGCTACAAGGTCTTCTCCAAGCGCGTCAGCGCCGAGAAGATCGACCCCAACGAGGGTGGTCTGCACCCGACCAAGGTGCGTGACTCCGCTCAGCCGGAGGCCGCCGTCGGATACTGACGGACCTGGCGGTCTCCTAGGCCCTGAGCCCAGAGCCGTCACCAGAACGGACCCGCCCGTCATCCAGTTCAGTTGGGTGGCGGGCGGGTTCCTTTCGCCGTCGTTTCAGGCCCTCAACAGTCGGTTCCCTGGCGGGGAGCATGGGGACCGACTGTTGAGGGCCTGAAACGACGAGGATGGACGAGGACCAGGGTCCTACCCCACTATCCTGGGACGGTGAAGCCACTGGACCCCCGACTCATGCGCTACGCACGCTCGGCGCGCCGCTATATCGTGCTGACCGCCGTCACCGGGCTGGCCACCGCCGTCCTCGTCGTCGCGCAGGCCTTCCTCATCTCCCGGGTCATCTCCCCCGTCATCACCGGTGAGTCGACGGTGTCCCAGGTCCTGCCGTTGGTGGGCGTGCTCGCGGTCGTCGTCATCCTGCGTGCCTTCGTGCTCCTCATCCAGGAGGTCCGCGCGCACCGGGCGGCAACCGGCACCATCATCGAGCTGCGCCGGCTGGTCATCGAGCGGGCCGCGGCCCTGGGACCGCGTTGGCAGGCCGCCCACGGCGCCGAGACGACGACGCTGCTCACCCGAGGCATGGACGACCTGGAGCCCTACTTCACCCGATACCTGCCCCAGCTGCTCATGGCGGCTACGGTCACGCCGCTGACAGGCCTGGTCATGCTGCTCCAGGACGTCCCCTCCACCATCGCGGTGGTCCTGACCATCCCGCTCATCCCGATCTTCATGATCCTCATCGGCAAGATGACCCAGCAGCACTCCGCCGACCGGCTGGAGGCCATGGAGCGTCTGGGGGCCCAGGTCCTCGACCTCATCGCCGGCCTGCCCACGCTCAAGGCACTAGGACGCGAAATCGGACCGGGGCGGCGCGTGCGTGAGCTGGGACGAGCCTACAACCGCACCACGATGGCGACGCTGCGCGTGGCCTTCCTGTCCGGCGCGGTCCTGGAGTTCCTCACCACGCTCTCGGTCGCCATCATCGCCGTCGAGGTCGGCTTCCGGCTCCTGTTCGGGCACATGGACCTGGCCACCGGGCTGCTGGTCATCATGATCGCGCCTGAGGTCTACCAGCCCCTGCGCCAGGTCGGCTTCCAGTTCCACGCCTCAGCCAACGGCATGGCGGCCGCGCAGGCCGTCTTCGAGGTCTTGGAGGCCCCCGCCCTCAGCTCCGGCACGCTGCCCGCTCCCCGCCTGGAGGACGCCAGCATCGAGCTGGAGCACCTCAGCGTCGCCGCTCGCGGGGCCTGGGCACCCCACGACCTGAGCGCCACGATCCGTCCGGGCCGCCTCACGGCACTGTCCGGGCCCTCCGGCGCTGGAAAGACCACGACCTCCCAGGTCTTCCTGCGGCTTTTGGAGCCTGAGCAGGGCCGTGTACGCGTCATCAGCGCCGACGGCGCCGCACAGGACCTGGCCGAGACCGAACCCACGAGCTGGTGGAGGCAGATCTCCTGGGTTCCCCAGCGTCCCGTCCTCCTGCCCGGCACCATCCGCTCCAACCTCATGCCCACCGACGACGTCTCCTCCCCGGATCACGGCGCGCACGCCCCGGTTCCGGCGCGGGTGCTGGAAGCCGCTCGGGTCACCGGCTTGAACGAGGTGATCGACTCCCTGCCCCAGGGCTGGGACACCCCCGTCGGCCACGCAGGAACCGGCCTGTCCGTCGGTCAGCGCCAGCGCCTGGCACTGACCCGGGCCCTGGTGTCCACCGCTCCCCTGGTGGTCATGGACGAGCCCACCGCGCACCTGGACGCCGCCAGCGAGGCGCACGTGCTGGATGGCCTGGCTGCGCTGCGTGCCTCAGGACGCACCGTCGTCGTCATCGCCCACCGGTCCAGCGTCCTGGCCCTGGCCGACGACGTCATCACCGTCTCCAGCGCTCCCGCGCCGCAGGCCGGGCTGACGGCCAAGGACGATGGGAGTCCTGGCTCGGCACCTGCCGCCACCGCCCTCACTGACGCTGAGGAGGCCGCCCGATGAGCCTGTTCCTTCACCGCGACGAGCGACGAGCGCTGCGGCGTGCCCTGTCCCTCCTCGAGCTCGACGGCGGCCGTGTGGCCCTGTCCGTCCTCACCGGTGCGCTCGGCCTGACCTCGGCCGTCGCCTTGTCCGGCGTCGCCGCCTGGCTCATCGCCAGGGCCTCTCAAATGCCCGACGTCGTGGCTCTGGGAGTCGCCCCCGTCCTGGTACGCCTGTTCGGTGTCTCCCGCTCGGTGCTGCGCTACTGCGAACGCCTGGTCTCCCATGACACCGCGTTGCGCGGGATGAACGCCTTGCGGACCCACCTGTACGAGATCCTGGCCTCCTCGCGCACGGACATGGTAGCGAGCCTGCGCCGCGGAGACGTGCTCTCCCGCGTGGGCACCGACGTCGACGCCGTCGGGGACCTCGTGGTGCGAGGCTTCCTGCCCGCGGGTGTGGCGGCCACGGTCGGCCTGGTCACCAGCGTGGCGATCGGCCTGGTCTACTGGCCGGCCGGACTCATCCTGGCTGCCTGCCTCATCCTGGCGGGCGTGCTGGGCCCCATGGCTACGATCCGATCCGCCCGCGCTGCCGAGCTTGCCCGGCAGGAGCAGGCCACGGACCTGTCCGCGACGGCACTGACCGCGATCGACGGCGGCAGCGAGCTGAGCGTGGCCGGGCGGATGCCCCACCTGCTGGCCGATCTGGACCGGGTCGAGCGCCACCTGGCCGCCACCCGGGACAAGGCCGCCAGGCCTGCCGCGGTTGCGGCGGCCGTGGACACCCTGGCCATGGGGCTGGCTGTGCTCGGAGCCGTCCTGGTTGGTCTGCCAGCCGTCGCCGCGGGGACGCTGGGACCGGTCTGGCTCGCCGTCATCGTCTTGGTCCCGCTGTCCGCCTTCGAGGCGACCGCCAACCTCGGACCAGCCTCGGTCCAGCTGGTCACCTCCGCCGGCGCCGCCGTGCGCATCATCGAGCTCGTTGACCGCGCCGAGGCCACAGCGCTGCCCACGCCGGACTCCGCCCAGGGCCCTCGGCTCTCATCGCCCAGCCAGGGTGCCTCCCGTCTGCGTGCGCGCGGCCTGGCCGTGGGGTGGCCCGGCGGCCCGGTGGTGGCCGAGGGGATCGACCTCGACCTGGGACCCGGTGACCGCCTGGCCGTGGTGGGCCCCTCCGGCATCGGCAAGACGACCCTCCTACTCACCCTGGCTGGCCTGCTTCCCCCGCGTGCAGGCGAGCTGACCCTGGACGGCGTGGTGCCCTGGTCCGTGCCCCGTGACCAGGTGGCGGAGCGCGTCACCCTCACCCAGGAGGACGCGCATATCTTCGACACCTCCGTCCTGGAGAACCTGCGCGTGGCCCGCGGCACCGTCACGCCGCAGGAGGCCACGGCGTTGCTCCAGCGCGCTGGCCTGGGCACGTGGCTGGCGACGCTGCCCGAGGGACTGGACACCGTCGTCGGCACGGACGCCACCGCACTGTCAGGCGGGGAACGACGTCGTCTGTTGCTAGCGCGCGCCCTGGCGGCTCCGGCCCCCCTCATGCTCCTGGACGAGCCGGGTGAGCACCTGGACACCGCCACCGCTGACCAGCTGGTGGCAGACCTGCTCACAGCAGACTCCTCCCGCGGAGTCCTGCTCGTCACCCACCGCCTCAGTGCCCTGGACTGCGCCCACGAGGTCCTGGTCCTGGGGACCCAGGCCCGTGGCCCGGCACGGGTGCGGGCCCGCGGCACCCATGCCTGGCTGAGCGAGCATGACGAGGGCTACCGTTGGTCGTTGGAACAGGAAGGAGCGGGACGTGCCTGAACAGCACACGCCCCAGCACGCACCGCACGCCGCTGGTGTCATGGTGCCGGGGATGCCCTCCACCGATCTGCTCATGTCCTTGCCCTCGGTGCCCAGCCCGGAGGACTCCTCAACCTTGGGCGCGCTGACCTACGCCGTGCACCTGGACGCCCTGGGATCCACCAGGAGCCACCGGGTCGCCCAGCCGCTGGAGGAGACGACGGTCGAGCTGTTGCGCGCAGCCCTGCGTCTGACCAGCTCCTTGCGCGTTCCTGACGCCCTCAGCCGCCTGGTGGACTCCGCCTGCTCACTGACCGGCGCGACCTGGGGCACGATCGCCGTCGAGGACCGCTCCCGCACCACCGGGCAGCCCAATGACCCGGTCACCGCCGGGTCCGCCACGGCCTCACCCGAGCACCTCCAGGCGCTGCTGGGAACGGCCAGCTCGGAGCAGGAGGTCGTCGTCGTCAACGAGCTCATGGGCTCCTCCGCCTTTACCGGCGCGATCGAGGGCGAGGACCCGGGCTCCGTGCTCTCCGCTCCTCTCAAGGTCCATGACCGGGTCTACGGGCGGCTCTACCTGTGCGACAAGCCCGGTGGCTTCGGCCCGGCTGACGTCACCACCGTGGCCACGCTGGCTGAGGCCGCCGCCGTCGCCGTGGAGAACTCACGCCTGTACCGGGTCGCGCGCAGCCGCGAGCAGTGGATGGCCGTCTCCCAGGAGCTGACGACGATGCTCCTGTCCGGCGCCGAGCAGGACGACGCCCTGACCCTCATTGCCCGGCGGGTGCGCGAGGTCGCCCACGCGGACACGGCCGCCCTGGTCCTGCCCAGCATCGGCCAGACCTGGGTGTGCGAGATCGCCGACGGCGCCCACGGCGCTGACCTCATCGGCACCTACTTCCCGGCCGAGGGACGTGCCCTGCAGACCCTGTCCAACCAGACCGGACTCATCATCCCTTCGCTGCACGAGCTGTGGGACGACTCCCAGCTCCAGGTCGAGGCCCTGGCCCGCTTCGGTCCGGCGCTCTACGCCCCGATGATCCACCGTGGCAAGGGTGTGGGTGTCATGCTGCTCCTGCGCGAGCAGGGAGCCCCGCTCTTCACCGCCCAGGACCTGGAGATCGCTGAGCTCGTCGCTGGGCAGGCGACTATGGCCTTCGAGCTGGCTGACGCCCAGCACGCTGAGGAGATGGCGCTGCTGCTGGGCGAGCGCAACCGGATCGGTCGGGACCTGCACGACCTGGCGATCCAACAGCTCTTCGCCACCGGGATGCAGATCACGGCTGCCAAGGACCGGCTTCAGGCTGCCTCGCAGCAGGCGGGAGCCACCCAGGTGGACGTGGACGCCGTGTGCCAGGTGCTGGAGTCCTCGCTGGCAGCCGTGGACGACTCCGTGCGCCAGATCCGATCCATCGTCCGCTCGCTACGTGACCGGGACGAGGACGTCAGCCTCGTGGAACGCCTGCGCCGTGAGGCCTCGCTGGCCCGCACCTCGCTGGGCTACGCCCCTTCCCTGCTCCTGAGCGTGGACGGTCGCGGGCTGGCCCAGGCACCGCGCGAGGCCGAGGACGAGCTCATTGACGCCGTCGACGCCGCGGTGGAGCCTGATATCGCCGATGACATGGTGGCCGTGGTGCGTGAGGGGCTGAGCAACGTGGCCCGCCACGCCCACGCTTCCTCCGTGACCGTTGACATCAAGCTTGAGGGCGTGCTGCCAGCCGGCTGCCTGGAGCCCGAGCCAGGTCAGGAGGAGCCCAACGACGCCGCGACGGGCAGCTCCGCGCCCTTCTCCGGTAGCCCCGTCGTCGAGATCGTGTGCCGTGACGACGGCGTGGGGGTCGATCCCTCCGTCACGCGCCGCTCAGGAACCGCCAATATGGCCGAACGCGCTCGCCGCCACGGCGGCACCTTCGTCATCGGGCCACGAGCCAGGTCCGACGGCGGACGCCGCGGGACCTGCTTCACCTGGCGGGTACCGCTGGCCGAGCCGGCTCAACCGCGTCAGGTCCGGTAGCCCGGATACGCGTGTGGCCGCCCCAGCTGGGGCGGCCACACGCGTCCAGGTACCCAGGCTCAGTGGTTGCGCCAGCCCGAGGCGCGCTGCCCGGCCACCCAGGCGGCTACCTGGGTGCGGCGCTGCAGGCCCATCTTGGCCAGGAGCGCGGTGATGTGGTTCTTGACGGTCTTCTCCGCCACGCCCAGCCGCTCGCCGATCTCCCGGTTGGACAGGCCGTCCCCGATCAGCTCCAGGACCTTGCGCTCGGCGTTGGTCAGGTCAGCGGTGGGGTCGTCATGGTCAGCACGGCGACGAGTCACGGTGCGCTCGTCCAGCAGGACCCGGCCCGCGGCCACCGCCCGGACGACGTCGGAGATCTCCGCGCCGTGGACGGTCTTGAGCAGGTAAGCACGTGCCCCGGCCTCCAGAGCCTCCGCCAGTGCCTCGTCGTCGTCGAAGGAGGTCAGCACGATCGGCAGGGCCTCCCGCACCGTCTCGCGCAGGTCGTTCATCACCTCGATCCCGGTACCGTCAGGAAGCTGAAGGTCCACGAGCACGACGTCGGGGCGGACCAGCTCGGCACGGCGTACCGCCTCAGCGCGGCTGCCGGCCTCAGCGACGACGTCGAGGTCGTCTGCACGATCAATGATCTCAGCAATGCCGCGCCGGACGATCTCGTGGTCGTCCACGATCATGACGCGGACCTGCTCGGTTGAGGAGGGAGTCGGCATACGTGAGAGAGTACCAGCGCTGGGGACCAACGTCACAAAAGCCGCACCGCTTCCTTTCAGCATTCCCGCCCAGCAGCAGAGGAATCAGCTGCTGGTACCCCACCTGCGCTGGCACCGCGGGCAGAAGGTGTGGCTCCTGGCGCCGATGACCTGGCGCTGCATGGTGGCACCGCAGCGGCGGCACTCCTGACCGGCGCGCCCGTAGGCCTCAAGCTCGCGGGCGAAGAATCCGGCGGCGCCCTCGGCGTCAACGTAGAGGGCGTCAAAGCTGGTGCCGCCCACCTTCAGCGCCCGGCGCATCACCTCGGCGGTGGCCTCAAGGAGCCGGCGCCCGACCCGTGGACCCAGGCTGCGGCCGGGCGAGGCCGCGTGGACCCGAGCTGCCCACAAGCCCTCATCGGCGTAGATGTTGCCGACCCCGGACACCAGCTCCTGATCCATCAGCAGAGCCTTGACACCTCGCCGTGACGAGCGCATCCGCGCCAGGACCCCGTCAAGGTCCACCGCGGGGTCCAGCAGGTCTCGCGCGATATGCGCCGCGTCCTGCGGCAGGAACGGTTGCGGTGATCCTTCTCCCCCGCTCGCTCCGTCAGCCGTCGCCACCATCTCGCTCAGGCGCAGGCCCCCGAGCATGCGCTGGTCCACCAGGTCGAGCGCGGCCCCAGCCTGCGGGTGTGGGTCTGCCTCACGCGAGGTCAGGTGGAGACGCACCCTCAGGTGCCTGAGCCGCACAGACAGGTCCCGCACCAGGCTCGGCGCGCGGGTCGCGGTCAGGTCCACGCGGGGCACGGACGGGTCCGCCACGACGGCGTCAGCAGCGGGCGCGTCGCCCACAGAGCCCGGCTCCTGGCCGCCCGCGCTGGTTGCCGGTCCTGTGCCCCTGACCAGAAGCTGCCCGCTCATCCCCAGGTGGGCGGACAGGGCGCGGCCGTCATCCAGGGGCAGCCACAGGAACTTACCGCGGCGCACGGCCGCTTCCAGCCTGCGCCCGGCCAGGCCCCGGATGAAGGCCTCCACGCCGCCCTCCTGACGCCGCAGCGCACGAGGCTCCAGGACCTCGACTCCCGTGACCACACGGCCGACGAGGTGGCGCTCCAGGCCCCTGCGGACGGCCTCGACCTCAGGAAGCTCAGGCACCCGCGCCGCCGGCAGGGCTGGACTGCCCGGTCGGCAGCCCCAGGTCCGCTCGCAGGGCCTCGGTCGCCCCGGGAATCTCCAGCCCTCCGTCACCGTGAGAGGCAAGGATCGAGGCGTAGGCCGCCTCGGCGGCGTCGTGCTCAGCGACCTTCTTTGAGCTGCCGGTCCCCTCTCCACGCTCCTGGCCGTCGACGACGGCGACGGCGGTGAAGACGCGGGCGTGATCAGGACCCACGCTCGTGACGCGATAGCTCGGGCTGCCCAGGCGGTGCACGGCGGCCAGCTCTTGCAGGCTCGTCTTCCAGTCCAGGCCTGCGCCGCGCGAGGGGGCCTCGGTGAGGAAGCGGCTGACCAGCCGCAGGACAACCTCACGTACAGGCTCCAGGCCGACCGTGAGGTAGGTGGCGCCGATGAGCGCCTCGACGGTATCGGACAGGATCGAGTCCTTGTCCCGCCCGCCGGACAGGGCCTCGCCCTTACCAAGCTTGATGAACTCACCGAGTCCCAGATCCCGGGCCACGCCTGCCAGGGCCGGCTCGGAGACCGTGGCCGCTCGCATCTTGGCCAGCTGTCCCTCGGGCACCTCCGGGTGGTCACGGAAGAGGTCCTCAGTGACGATGATCTGCAGGACGGCGTCCCCCAGGAACTCCAGGCGCTCGTTGGTGGGCAGGCCACCGTTCTCGTGCGCCCAGGAGCGGTGGGTCAGCGCCAGGTCCAGCAGCGGGTCCTCGATCTGACAGCCCCAGCGGTAGACCAGCGACTCCACGTCCGTACGGGCCGGCGGAGCCGTCCTGCGAGAGGGCTTGTGCGAGCCTCGGGACATCAGGCCTGCTCCTCCTGACTCTGCTCGCCCGGCTCCTCCAGCAACGCGGACAGAGCCGACCAGCGCGGGTCCAGCACCTCGTGGTGGTGGTCCTCGGGAAGGTCGTCCAGGCGCTCACCGCACTCTTGGCACAGGCCCGCGCAGTCCGGGCGGCACAGGGGGCGGAACGGCAGGTCCAGGACCAGGGCATCACGCAGCGCCGGCTCCAGGTCCAGGCTCGTCTCCCCCACGAGGAAGAGGTCCTCCGCCTCCTCGTCCCCTTCCTCCTTCTGGGCCGCAGCGGCCTCGGGCAGGAAGTAGAGCTCGTCAAAGGTCACGGTGCGGTCCTCGTCCAGGTCGCGCAGGCAGCGCACGCACTCACCGTGGACGTGGACGTCTGCCTCCCCGCGCACGAGCACGCCGTCGTCCATGGAGGTCAATGAGGCAACCAGCGTCATCTCGCTGCCCTCGGGCACGCCGACGACCTCCGTACCCAGGCCCGTGGGCGCAGGCAGGTCGAGGCGGACGTTCTTGACCGAGCCTACCGCGCGCGGCAGGTCCACGATGTCGACGACGAGTCCGGTCACGGTTTCCTCCTCATGGTCCCGGTCCGGGTGCGGACCTTGCGGTGCGAATCTACCTGCCCGAGCCGGTCACCGCCGCCCGAGCGCAGCCTTCTCAGCGCTGGGCGGAGGGATCCACGGACCAGCTGGCTGACGAGCGCAGGGAACGCCGCGAAGGCTCGGGGCGCTCAGCCTCGGTGTGGCCGGGACCGTAGCCCGTGGAGGCCCGGGACTCCAGGCGCCCAGCCAGGACCTCACGTCCGGCACGCACCTGCTCGCCGATCCGTCCCAGCTCGATCTCCAGACTGGCCAGCGTGCGGTCGCAGTAGTCGTCAGCCCCGTGGCGCAGCTGGGCGGCACGCTCCTCGGCGGCGGCGATGATCGCGTCCGCACGGTCATTGGCCTGGCGCACGACGTTCTCCGAGGAGACCAGGCGCTCAGCCTCCTCGTGGGCGTGGCGGATCAGGCGCTCGGATTCCTTCCGTCCCTGAGCCGCGACGGCGTCGGCGTCCGCCACGATGTCCTCGGCCCGGTGCACCGCGCGTGGCACGGCCCGACGTGCACGGTCAATGAGGTCGAGGGCCTCCTCACGGTTGACGATGGCGGAGGCACTCATCGGCATGGTGCGTGAACCGGAGATGAGGCTGTCCAGCTCGCTGAGGATCGCGAGCAGGTCGTCACCGGCGTCTGGGCTGGTGGTCACGAGTTCTTCCTTCCTTGAGGTGGCGCAGGGTATCGGTGGGAGGGCGCGAGGCCTGGCAGGCAGGCAGCCTCAGTCCTGCCCCAGCTCCTGACGCAGGGCTGCGGCGACGACCGGTGGGACCAGGGCCGAGACGTCTCCTCCGTGGCGGGCGACGTCCTTGACCAGGGAGGAGGAGACGTGGGCGTGGGCCGGCGCGGCCGCGAGGAAGACCGTCTCCGGGCCCCCTAGGTCCCGGTTGAGCAGTGCCATGGGCACCTCAGCGTCCAGGTCCGTGCCGTTGCGCAGGCCCTTGACGATCGCGGTGGCCCCGCGCCCACGGCAGTAGTCAGCCAGCAGTCCAGGCACCAGGTCCACCTCGGCACCAGGCAGCTGCGCCAGGGCCTGGCGTGCCAGGCTCAGGCGGGTCTCGGCGTCGAAGAGGTGATGGCCTGACTTGGCGGCGTTGTGCGCGATGCCGACGACGACCCGGTCAAAAAGGGTCAGGGCGCGTGCGACGACGTCGAGGTGCCCCGTGGTGATCGGGTCGAAAGAGCCAGGGTAGACGGCGAGGGTCATGGCGTGAGGGTATCGCCCTGCCCGGCTCGTGGGTGGCCCCGCGCCGCTGCCCGCCTCACTGTGGCCGACGGCGCAGCCGGGCCCGTCCTCTCCCCTCCTGTCACGGCCCTGCCCGCCTCGGGGACCGGGGCGGGCAGGGCCGGCAGGCTCAACGATCGAGGCGTCCTCAGCCGCGCTGGACCCCGATCCAGGCGTCCAGGACCACCGTGCGCGCGGTAGCGGCGAACTGCGGGCGGGTGTCAGGGCCGCACGAGCGGGTGCCGATGCCGTGGTGCAGCCCGTCCAGGTGGAGCCACAGGTGCTCGTCCTTGTTCAACTCCTCCACGTGGTTGGCCGCGGTGAGGTTGTCCAGGTGCCAGGCAGACAGGGAGAAGGCAGGAGCCCCGTGCGTGAGCACCATGAGGCGCAGCGGCCCGGCCTCGTCCTGACCGGTGAGCCACAGGCTGCGCAGACCCGGGTGGGTGCCGCCCTCCTGGGGCCGTACCTGCATCTCCCACAGGTCCTCGATCTGCCCCTGGAACACGCCGTGGCGCGCTGCCAGGTCCATGTCCGCGTAGGAGGGTGCCGGACCTGTCCCCGACCAGGTGGCCTTCTCCAGCCCGGCCGGCAGCCCCAGGCGGATCCCCAGACGCGGCAGGACGCTAGGCAGGGGCCCCGAAGGCTCGATCGTGGTGCGCATACGCAGCCCGCCACGCTCGGCGGTGAACCGTGTGGTGACGTCCAGGCGCCACTGCCGGCTCGGTGCGCCCGCGCGCGAGCGGACGGTGACGGCGTCGTCGTCGATCTCAATGCCGCAGGACCGCTCGCGCAGCAGGTGCAGCCGGGCCTCGCGCCACCGGTCAGCCGAGGAGGGGGTGCCCCACGCGCCGCCGGTGGCGCTGCCGCCGCCCATGTTCTGCGGCGTGGGCGCCACGTCCCAGTACTCCACGGGGCCGTGGCCGTCGTCGTTGTCCGTGGGGGCGCGCCAGGCGCAGACCTCGGGCCCCACGATCTCGACGCCGCCCAGCTCCACCAGGCGGCCGAGGCTGTCCAGGCGTGCCTGGCCCAGCTCCACCGCCCCGCTCACCCGCCGCGCTCCCGGTTCGCTCACGCTCAGGCGGGTCGTGGCGGGAACCAGCGGTGCCAGCGAGGTCTCCCGCAGGTTCATCACTCGCAGGCCGTCCTCGGTGCTCTGGCCGATCTGTGGCAGCAGCACCGCTCCGGTGACGGGGTCCACCTGCCGCGGCGAGGTGGCCGGGATGCCTGCCACCACGGGGTCGAGGACCGCGGCCTGGACGTGCACCACGGCCTGCGGCTCCTCGCGCCGCAGACGCTCGATGGCCTCGCCCAGGCCCTCCACACGCAGCACGGTGGACTCGCCGGCAGCGAGCTCGGGCGCCTTGACCTGGCCGGTGACCACGGCCTGGCCGCTGTCCTCGGCCAGGACCTGGTAGGCAAGGGCCAGGCCCTGAGTGGTACGGGAGTGGAAACGGTTACGCAGCTCCACTGCTCCGGGATCGTCGGCGAGCGCGGTGGCCACCACCGGCGCCACGCTGGCGGCCCAGGCACGGGTGCCGGCGCTCGGCACGGAGTCGGCGGTAACCAGTCCGTCGCACACAAAGTTGCCGTCATGGACGTCCTCACCGAAGTCCCCTCCGTAACGCAGCGCGCCGCTGGCCTCAGGGCGAGGATCGATGAGCGCGTGGTCACGCCACTCCCACACGAAGCCGCCCAGGTGGCGCGGGTTGGGCTCAACCTGCTTGGTATAGCCCTCGGCACCTCCCGGGCCGGTGCCCATGGCGTGGAGGTACTCGCACATGACGTAGGGCAGGGTGCGTACATGGGCCGCCTGTCCGGGGCTGAGCCTGGAGGCAGGGATGCCAGACAGCGCCACCGGGCCGGTGCCGGCCGGGGAGGCGGGATCCCGCTCGACGACGGCGGCCACTTCCTCCAAGGTGGGGTACATCCGGGAGTGGACGTCGGTGTACTGGCCGGCGAAGTCAGCCTCGTAGTGGACCAGACGCTGGTGGTCACGCTCGTGGATCCACTGGCTCATGGCCGCCAGGTTGCGTCCCGTGCCGGACTCGTTGCCCAGCGACCAGAAGATGATGGAGGGGTGGTTCTTGTCCCGCTCGACCATGCGGCGGGCACGGTCGAGCAGGGCCTCGCGCCAGGCCGGCTCGTCAGCAGGATTGCCCTGCCAGCCGACGGCCTCGAAGCCGTGGGTCTCCAGGTCGCACTCGTCCATGACCCACAAGCCGATCTCGTCAGCCAGGTCCAGCAGGCGCGGGTGCGGGGCGTAGTGAGAGGTGCGGATGGCATTGACGTTGTGGGCCTTCATCAGAGCCAGATCCGCCCGGCTCCACTCCTCGTTGAAGACGCGTCCGCGGCTTGCCCCCACCTCGTGGCGGTTGACCCCGGCCAGAATGAGCCGCTGTCCGTTGACGCGCACCTGGCCGTCGACCACCTCGATGCGGCGGAAGCCCGTACGCAGTCGGACGGTCTCGCCGGTGGCACGGACATCCAGCTCGTACAGGCGCGGGATCTCGGCGCTCCAGGGCTCGACGGCGCCCGCCTCCAGGACCGCCAGCCCCGGACCCGTCAGGGTGGTGCTCACCCCGAGCTCGGGCAGGACGACCTCGGCGGGGAAGGCCGCGGCGGGGCCTGATACCTCGACCTCCAGGCGGCCGGTCCCGGTGGCGGGGTCGTAGTCCGGGCGCGCGTAGACGTCGTCGATGCGTCCGGCCGGGCGGTGGTGGAGGGTGACCTCCCGGAAGATGCCTGGCAGCCACCACTGGTCCTGGTCCTCGGCGTAGCTTCCGGGTGACCACTGGCTGACTCGGATCGCGATCTCGTTGCTGCCGGCTCGCAGCAGCCCTGTCACGTCCAGCTCGCTGGGCAGGCGGGAGCCCTGGGTGGTGCCGACCCAGGTGCCGTTGACCCACACCGAGGCGAAGGACTCCACCCCGTCCAGTCGCAGGACGTCGAGCCCTCCTTCCTCGCCCAGGCCCCAGCCGTCGGGGAGAACGAAGGTCCGCACGTGGTCCGCCGTCGGGTTCTCATCCGGCACGAAGGGCGGGTCCAGGGGGAAGGGGAACTGGACGTTGGTGTACCAGGGCAGGCCACGTTTCCCCTGGCCAGTGAGCACCCAGTGCGCCGGCAGCTCGATGGTGCTCCACGCTCCGAGCGTGGCGTCCTCAGTGTCGAAGGTGGGCTCGATACTCCGGCCGGCATCATCCACGCCCTCGGGGGCGGCCACCGGATGCAGGCGGAAGCTCCAGGTGCCCGATAGCTCCAGGCTGGGGCTGGAACGGCGTACCCATGCTCGCGGTACCAGGTGACGTCCCCGGCCTGGTCCAGGGGTGGTGGGAAGCATCCAGGGCGCGTCGTCATGGGCGGCGCAGGGCGCTGACGTCATTGTCTCCTCCTTGGCTGGTCAACGTGACTGAGCCTATCGGCTGACCGCGCTCGGCGTGGTCCAGGCGCGGCACCTGGCAGGCTCGCGACTCCACCGAGCTGTCATAGGCTTGCCGGCATGACGAGGATCGTGGCCGGGCTCGCCGGCGGACGCCGGCTGGAGGTTCCCCGCGCCGGAACGCGTCCTACCTCTGAGCGGGTGCGCGAGGCGCTGTTCGGCCGGCTGGAGCACTACGGGGTGGTCGACGGCGCCCGGGTCCTGGACCTGTTCGCCGGCTCCGGGGCGCTGGGGCTGGAGGCGGCCAGCCGCGGGGCCGGCGAGGTGGTGCTCGTCGACTCCGCACGCACAGCCACCCAAGTGTGTGAGAAGAACGTGCGCGCCCTGGGGATACGGGGCGTGCGAACGGTCACCGCCAAGGCAGCTACCTACGTGGCCGGCCCGGCCGGCGCGCCAGTGGACCTGGTGCTCATCGACCCTCCCTACGACCTCGACGAGGAGGGCGTGCGCGCGGTGCTGGAGCCCTTGACCCGCCGGGAGGACCCGTGGCTGGAAGCCAGCAGCGTCGTCGTCCTGGAACGCTCCACCCGTTCTCCTGAGCCCAGCTGGCCTGCGGGGATGCGCCGTTTCGCGGACAAGACCTACGGCGAGACGCGCGTGTGGTTCGCCGAGCTCGACGAGCCCGACCAGGAGAGCTCCTAGCCCGCGGAGCCCATACAGGCACCGATGAGCAAGGCAGTCACAACAGTCATCGTCCAGGCCCCTCCTCGGCAGCCGGATTGGCCGGCCCAGTGGCACGCATCTGCTCGCGCGTACGCGGGTCCATCAGCTCGGCAGGAGCGCGGCCTGCGCGCAGGAGCCTGGCCATGGCCTGCAGGTCAGGCAGGATGTGGCGGTAGAAGTGCTGATATCCCAGGCACAGGTAGTTGTGGCCGTCCTCGCCGTCGGCCGAGCGCTCAAAACGGTCCTTGGGACAGCCACCGTGACACAGCCCCACGACCGGGCACTGACGGCACTGCATCGTCAGCTCCGCGCGCTTCTTGCGGGAGAAACGGCGCATGACCGGGGTGGCGGCCAGCGCAGCGAAGGAGCTGTCCAGGACACTGCCCAGCCGCCGGTCCGGTTCCACCCAGTGGTCACAGGCGTAGACGTCGCCATTGAGCTCCATAGCAAGGTTGACCCCGTACTCGGGGACGTGGACGCACACCGGGTAGATGCCGAACAGGGCGGACAAGGCGGCGTCGAGGTCCTGGACGAAGACGCGGCCGATGTCCTGGCGGACCCACTCATCGAAGACCGCCGTCAGGAAGCGGCCGTAGCCCAGAGGGCTCACGCTTCGCGAGGTCACGGCGTCCCCGCTCTGGGTGTAGAGCAGCTCCTTGGACAGGAAGAAGCAGTACTGGCAGTCCAGGTTGCAGGCGGCGCCGGTGGGCTTGGTGACCACGGACAGGGGCAGGCGGGGTCGGAGCACCGGCCCCTGGGCCACCTGGTCCTGAGGAATGCCTGCGTGTGCCACGGTCCTCCTGCGTGAGCAGCGCCAGGACACGATCCTGTCCCCCGGCGTCCTTGTCGAGAAGTCCTCACCCTGTACCCAGTCTCACCCTCTCCCGCCAGGGGCACCGACCAGGGCTGCGGGCTGTGGCTCAGGCTCGCTCGAGGTAGGCCCGGGACTCCTCATCCAGGCGGTCAGCGATGGCTGCCGCCAGGTCACGGTGATCGGCCAGGTGCGGATCGGCACTGACCAGCGCCTCGGCCTCAGCCCGGGCTGAGGCAATGAGGGCGCCGTCGCGCGTCACGCGCAGCAGGTCCAGGTCACTGCGCCGGCCAGACTGGGCCGCCCCGAGCACGTTGCCTTCGCTGCGCAGCTCCAGGTCCGCCTCAGCCAGGCGGAAGCCGTCCATGGTCTGGGCGAAGGCGCGCAGCCGGTGGAAGGCGGGCGAGCCGACCTCGACGCCGGTGACCGCCACGCACAGCGACTCACGCTGGCCGCGGCCCACGCGTCCGCGCAGCTGGTGGAGCTGGGACAGGCCGAAGCGGTCAGCGTCCAGGATGACCATCATGGTGGCCTCAGGCACGTCCACGCCCACCTCGATGACGGTGGTGGACACCAGGACCGGTGCGCGTCCGCGAGCGAAGTCCGCCATCGCAGCGTCCTTGTCCGCCTGGCTCATGCGACCGGTCAGCGTGCCGATGCTGACCCCGGCCAGGGCCGGCTCGCCACGCAGTCGCTCCACCCAGTCCTCGACTGAGGCAAGCGGGCGCGCCGGCGCTTTCTCCTCATCCGCTGCCTCATCCCCTGTCCCGGGCACGGCAGCGAACAGCGGGACCGTACCGCCGCGCGAGGCGCTGGCCTGCGGGTCGTCAGCGCTGTCGCCCGGGTCCGCCTCACCGGCGTCGATGCGTGGGCACACCACGTAGACCCGCCCGCCCTGGGCCACTTCGCGGGCGGCACGCTGCCAGATGCCCTCCACCCAGCCGGTGCGTTCCCAGGGCACCAGGTGGGTAGCCACCGGGCTGCGTCCGGCAGGCAGCTCGTCCAGGACCGCGGTGTCCAGGTCCCCGAAGACCGTCATGGCGATGGTGCGGGGAATCGGGGTAGCAGTCATGACCAGCAGGTGGGGGGTGCGCAGCTGGCCGGTGTCCGGGTCACGCACGTTGCCTCGCTCGCGCAAGGCATCACGCTGGGCGACGCCGAAGCGGTGCTGCTCGTCGACGACGACCAGTCCCAGGAAGGGGATCTGGACGGTGTCTGACAGCAGGGCGTGCGTGCCTACCACGATCGCGCTCTCACCCCCAGCCAGCCTTGCCAGGATCTCCCGGCGCTGGGGCGTAGGGGTGGAACCGGTCAGGAGCAGGACCTGGGTGGCCTGGCTGGCGCCCCCCAGCATCCCGGCCCGGGCCAAGGGCCCCAGCAGCTGCTCCAAGGAGGAATGGTGCTGGGCGGCGAGGACCTCGGTCGGGGCAAGCAGGGCGGCCTGTCCCCCACCACCGACCACCTGAAGCATGGCCCGTAGAGCCACGAGGGTCTTACCGCTACCGACGTCCCCCTGGAGCAGGGTCTGCATCGGGACCGTTGAGGCCAGTGCCTCCTCCAGTTCACGCCCCACCCGCTCCTGGCCGCGGGTCAGGGTGTAAGGAAGGCTGGCGTCCAGGCTGGCTCGCAGGGACCCGGCACCCGGACGCGGCCAGGCCACGGCGGCATGGGTGGCCTCATGGGCGGCGCGACGCTGGACCAGAGCGCTCTGGAGGACGAAGGCCTCCTCGTAGCGCAGGCGCTTGCGGGCCGCGCGCCACTGCTCGGCGTCCTCAGGCGTGTGGACCCAGCGCCAGGCGGTCAGGGCGCCAACGAGGTCGTGGGCCTGGCGGACCTCAGGCGGCAGGGGCTCCGGGACGTCCTGCTCGGTGAGCTGGTCAAGCACCGTGCGCACAGCCTTGGCCACCCGCCACGACGGCAGGGACTCGGTGGCGGGGTAAATCGGCATCGGTCGCGCCAGCAGCTCGGCGCGCTCGGCCTCGTCCAGCTCGTCCAGGACCTGGAAGCGAGGGCTGGCCAGCTGGCGGTGACCGCGGCGTATACCGACCTTGCCTGACAGCAGGACGGTGGTCCCCGGCGAGAACTGCTCGGCGTAGTGAGCCATGAGCCCGGCGGCGCCGAAGAAGACCACGTCCATCTTGGAGGCGCCGTCGGTGACCAGCGCCTCCATGAGGGCAGGCGGGCGGCCTCCGCGCGCGCGACGAGCGGCTGAGCGCATGACCTGGGCCTGGACGGTGACCTGCTCACCCTCAACCAGGCTCGACAGGTCCGTCAGGTCCCCCCAGGTGTCATAGCGTCGCGGCAGCAGGCGCAGCAGGTCGCCGGCGGTCTCCACGCCCTGGCGGCCCAGCTGCTCGGCCGTGCGCTTGCCCAGCAGCTTGTCCACGGGCGTGGCCAGGAGCGGACGAGACCCGAGCGGAGTAGGGGCGGAGGATGTGGAGGAGACAGGGACGGACACGGTGGTAGGTGCTACTCGACGGCGATGAGGACATCTGGGGCGACCTGGCCGCCGGCATGGACGACGACCTCGATAGCCTCGGCCGAGCCGGTCAGGGTCTCAGCCCGCTGGGCGACGGCGGTGGCCGCCAGTGAGCCGACGTCCGGCAGGGCGTCACGGCCCAGGATAACGGTGACCAACTCGTCGTCGCCGCGCAGCAGACTGGCGACGGCGAAGGCGACGGACTCGGCCTCGGCCTGGGCACCGTCGAAGGCCAGGGTGTGCATATGCGCACCTGCCAGGCTCGCGCGACGGGCCAGCTCGGTCAGGCTGGTGCTCTCCGGCGTCGTCACGCCGGTTCCCCCAGGCCCACCCGGTACAGAACCAGCCACGGCCACCGCTGCAGCCAGGGCACGAGCCTCGTCGTCGGTATCGGCCACCAGCAGCTGAGGGCTGTTGAGGCCCTGGCCCGGCACGGGGTCGACCTGGGCGGCCAGGCGCGCCCCCGTCGGACCCGAGACGACCGAGGGCACAGCCCGGGCAGCCAGGTAACGAGCCGCCTCGTGGGCCGCGGCTGCGCCGTCGTCGTCGCAGGGAAGGACGAGGACCTGAGCCAGGCCCAGGTCACCCACGGCCCTGACGATGCCCTCGCGCTCGGGATCGAGGACGACGACGGCGCCGGTGCGGGCCAGCTGCTCAATGAGGCCCGGGGCTCGGGTGCAGGCGATGACGCCTACGCGCTCCTGGGGACGCGGCAAGGGGGCTCCACCTTGGGACGGGTGAGCACGCAGACCTGCCTCGCGCTCAGCCTCGCGGCGTTGACGCCTGGCAGCCAGGCGCTCCAGGGAGATGACGTTGCTGGCCTGCGCCTGGGCGGGGTGGGCGAAGGCCAGCGGCGGCTCGGCTGCGTCCCAGCCCCCGGCCAGCGCCATGGTGGTCGGGGTCAGGTGGTGGATGCACACCTGGCGGGCACGCCCACCGCGAGGCAGCGCCGCGCGCGGGGTGTCCGTATGGACGTGGACCTGGTAGAGCCCCACTCCCAGGGCGTCCGGGGTGCCGACCACGCCCACGCTGTCTCCCACGGCCTCCAGCTGGCGGCGCAGGGCAGCGGCCTGCGAGGCGGTGGCCTCCAGCAGGTACATGACCTCGAACTCCCCGGTCGAGGCGTCGGGCGAGGCCTGGGCGTCGTAGAGGTGACCGTGAGGCGTGCCGGAGCTGGCCAGGTCAATGAGCATCTGGTGGGCTACCCGCGTATAGGTCGCCTCTGACGCCGTCCCCGAGACTCCCGTGGTCACAGAGCCTGCGGCCTGCGCCTGCTCTCCCAGGCAGTCGGACAGTGCCGTCAGCAGCAGCATGAGGGCAGCTCCTCCGGCGTCGACCGGGCCGTGCCCCATTCCTGCGGTCTCGACCACGGACTCCTGAGCGCCCAGGGCCGCCGCGGCCGCGATGTCCGCCACCGTCGCCGGGTGTGCGGCATCGGCGTCCTGGAGGGTCTGGCGTGCCGTGCTCGCAGCATCGCGGGCCACCGTCAGCAGCGTCCCGGTCACCGGCCGTGAGACCGCCGCCCAGGTGGTGGAGGCGATGCGCTCGTAGGCGTGCACCAGCTCCACCGGCCGCAGCCCGCTCGGGTCCGGAGCCTGCGCGACCTCGTCCGCCAGGGCGGACAGCGCCTGGGAGACCAGGAGTCCGGAGTTGCCGCGGGCGCCGCGCACGGCCCCGTCAGCGGCAGCCCGGGAGACCTGGGCGGCGTCAGCTCCTGCCGGCAGCAGCCTGAGCGCCTCGACCGCCGAGCGCAGGGTGAGGGCGACGTTCGTTCCCGTGTCAGAGTCAGGGACGGGGAAGACGTTGAGAGAGTCGACCAGGCTGCGGGTGGCCTCGGCAGTGTCCCTGGCCAGGGAGAACCAGGTGCGCAGGGCCTCGGCGTCCACGCTCTGGGGGGTCAGGCGTGCGCCGTCGTCCTTCACCTCGTCCTCCTTGCGTGCCGTGGGATACCCTCAAGGCTACCTGCCTGAGGCGGTTGGCTGCGCCAGCCAGGTGGCACGGTTGTGCCTCAGCCCACGCTGGATGCGCTTGGGAGCGGGCCCCGAAGTTCGATACAGTGTCCGGGTTGCCCGAGGGAGCACTCCCCGGGCGGTGGACCTAGCGCCGGACGACGAGTCCGAGCGTTGAAGCATTGAAGATTCAGGAGTGAGACCGTGGCTGCTGTGTGCGACGTCTGCGGCAAGGGCCCCATCTTCGGCAAGAGCGTCTCGCACTCCCACGTGCGGACCAACCGCCGGTGGAACCCCAACATCCAGCGAGTGCGTGCTCTCGTGAACGGCGCCCCCAAGCGCCTGAACGTGTGCACCTCCTGCCTCAAGGCCGGCAAGGTCACGCGCAACATCTGAGCGCAGCCTGCCGATCTGGCGCTGGAAGGCCGTCACCCTCGGGTGGCGGCCTTCGTCGTGCCTGGCGGGCCCTGGGGGGGGGATGGCGCCTGGGGGGGGGCGGCGGTCTGCGAGCCGCACTTGGGGGGCGGTTGCGGGCTCGAGGCTGGGCTATCAGGCGCCCTACGCCCATTGGAACGGCCCTACGCAGATGAGTGCGCCTTGACGCCACGCATACGTGCGTCCCAAGCCTCGTCAGGCACGTTCTCGTCGCGTACCGACGCACGCATCCGCCGCAGCACGTTCCAACCGCCCGAGCGCAGGCCTATACGACCTCCTCAGGTCCGCAAGCGCGATCTCAGCACCCCAGAAAAAGACTCAAGCCCACTCCCCAGTTGCAACCACAACGAAAGAGCCACCCACTCAGCCGGCGAAGTGGTCCCAGCCCAGCGCGCCCGTCCACGGCCGTCCCCCGACGAGGACTCCCGGCGCCGACTGCCCGGTAGGCTCACCGACTTCGAGCACGCGCCCGATGACGCGCACCCCCTCGGGCAGGATCGCGTCAGCCGGCACGCAGGCGAGCATGCCGTGGTCCTCTCCCCCGGTCAGCACCCACTGGCGCGCGAGCCTCGCCGCACCGCCAGGCTCCCCCTGACCGCGAGCCTCCAGCACCACCTGCGCCACAGGCTCCAGTGCCGCGGCCGCCCGACCCAGCACCGTGCGCGGGTCCTCAGGATCGTCCAGGTCGACGACGACGCCGCTGGCCGCCGCGATCCGTCCACAGTCGCGCAGCAGGGAGTCCGAGACGTCCATCATCGCGTGGGCACCAGTCTCCGCGAGCGCGGGCCCAGCCTGAATCGGCGGCGCCGGCGCGAGGAAACGCTCCACGCAGCGGCGGATGAGTCCCGCCTCCTTGGCACCCGCACCGGCCCCACCTCCGAGGCGAGCGGCGCGATCGCCGTCCTCCGTCCAAGGTGCCTCACAGCCTCCGTGACAGCCCGGCGCCGCTCCGGCCTCCAGCAGCGCCAGCCCTGCCGCGCTCAGGCCCAGGTCGCCGGCGTGGACCACGAGGTCCCCGGCCCGTGCCCCGCTGCGCAGGACCGGCTCACGGCCCTCCAAGTCCCCGTGGACGGTGACGGCAATGACGATGCTCTCCCCCGCGCTCAGGTCCCCACCGACGACGCCGGCCCCAGCCTTGCGGCACTCCTCACCCAGGCCCCGGGCCAGTCCCTCCACCCAGGACACAGGAGTGTCGCCTGGCAGGACGAGGCTGACCACGAGGGCTACCGACCGCGCTCCCATGGCAGCGGCGTCGGCGAGGTTCTGGGCAGCCGCGCGTCGCCCGACCTGCTCAGGGCCCGACCAGTCGGTGCGGAAGTGGTGGCCCTCCACGAGGACGTCGGTGGAGACCACGTAGCGCCCGTCGGGTGCCGCGAGCACCGCACAGTCGTCCCCGTTGCCCACCACCTGGACGGGGCTGGCCGGCAGCAACGGCGTGATCACGGCCAGCAGGCCCGCCTCCCCCAGCTCGGCCACCGTGGCAGGCGAGGCCAGCGAGCCTCCTGGTCGCGCCGTCGTCGTGCCGCGGTGACCGGCCCGGGATCCCGTCCTGCCCACGTCTGCCTGTCTCTCCGTGCCGCCCGCGCGCGTCGCCTCGCTCAGCGGTTGACGCTGCGCGGGCGTTCCAGCGCCAGCTCAATGAGCTCGCTGACCAGGTCCGTGTAGCTCAGGCCAGACACCTGCCACATGTAGGGGTACATGGAGAAGGGAGTGAACCCGGGCATCGTGTTCACCTCATTGACCACAGCCTCCCCGCGCGGGGTGAGGAAGAAGTCCACGCGCATGAGGCCCTCCCCGCCTAGCGCCTCGAAAGCGCGGGCCGCCGTCTCCTTGAGCAGCTCGGACTCCTGGTGGCTCACGCGCGCCGGGCAGACCATCTGGACGGCGTCGTGAGCCAGGTACTTGGTCTCGTAGTCGTAGAACTCCCCGGCCCCGTGGGAGGCGTCCATGACGATCTCGCCGGGCTCGGCCACGCGTGGGGCGGCGCCGTGGTGACCGTCCAGGACGGCGACCTCCACCTCCCGGCCCTCGACGCCGGACTCGACCAGCACCTTGGGGTCGACCTCGCGTGCCGCCTCGATGGCCGCGGGCAGGTCCTCCCGGCGTTCGACCTTGGTGATGCCCAGCGAGCTGCCGGCTCGGGCGGGCTTGACGAAGAGCGGGTAGGTCAGGGCCTCACAGGCGTCCAGGATGAGCTCACGCTCACTGTCCCAACGGTGGGGGTGGACCACTACATGCTGGGCGGTCGGGATCCCGGCGGCATTGAGCAGCACCTTGGTGACCTGCTTATCCATGCCGGCGGCCGAGGCGAGCACGCCGCATCCCACGTAGGGGATGTCCAGCATCTCCAGCATGCCCTGGATGGTGCCGTCCTCACCGTAGGGGCCGTGCAACAGGGGCAGGACGACGTCGACCTCGCCCAGCACCTTGGGGCCGGTGGGGGTGACGGCGGTGAAGGCTCCCCCGCCCAGTCGCATCGCGAGCTCGCCGCGCCCCAGGCCCTCGGCCGTGATCTCGACCGGCGGGCGGGACTCGTCCAGGGCCAGGGCGGCTGGGTCGTCGTCAACCAGCAGCCACTGCCCGTCCAGGGTGATGCCCACCGGCAGGACGTCAAAGCGATCACGGTCGATCGCGGACAGGACCCCGGCCGCGGTGGCGCAGGAGATCGTGTGCTCACCGCTGCGGCCCCCAAAGACGACGGCGACGCGCGGCTTGCGTGCGACGCCGGCCTCGCTGGCCGTGCCCGGCTCGGTCCCGGGCGAAGCGGTCAGGGGTCGGCTGGTGGCGGTCTCAGGCGCGTTCGTGGACGACATGGCCGCAACGCTACCGCCTTGGCTGACTGCTTCCGTGACGCCGTGCCCGTACCCTGGTGGAAGCCAAGCCCGTCCACATCCTCAGGAGGACCCGATGACGACCTCGTCTCGCACTGGCGTACGCGGCGCTCACGGCACCACAGACCTCACACGCCGCGGGGTGCTCGCTGGCGGGCTCGGCGCGGTCCTGGCAGGTGCTCTGGCCGCCTGCGGCTCGACGTCGGGGGCCGGGTCAGCCGCGTCCTCGCCTTCGCCGTCGGTGTCCTCCCCGGCTGCTTCAGCGACGCCGTCGGCTTCCGCCTCAGCCGAGGCCACGAGCCAGGCCTTGACCGCGCAGGAGTCTGCCCAGGACCCTGAGGCTGCCTGGACCGAGGGGCACTCCGAGTCGGAGCCCAGCGGCGAGGCGGGTGTGGAGACGGCCCTGCGCACGGGAGTCCACGAGGGCTATGACCGGGTGGTCGTCCAGACCTCGGGCACCGGCACGATCGGCTGGTTCGCTGACGTCGTCGATGAGGCCTCGACCCAGGGCAAGGGCGATCCCCTCAGCCTGGAGGGCAGCCACCTCATCCGCGTTTACGGCCGCGGCACCCAGATGCCCATGACCGAGCAGGACCAGCAGATCGACTACGACGGCCCCGCCCTGGTCAACGCCGGTGGCACGGCCCTCAAGCAGGTCTACCTGGACCGGACCTTTGAGGACCAGTTCCAGCTGGTGCTGGGCACGGAGTCGACCCAGTACCGGGTCTTCACGCTCTCTGAGCCCTCCCGCCTGGTCATCGACGTCCGCCAGCCCTGATCAGGAGACCTGCCCGGGGTACCCCGACGGCGCAGGACCAGGCCTGCGGCGGTAGACGGGCGAGAGATGCTCAGGCCTGCGGCGTGGCGTGGACGCCCTCAGCCTTGCGCGGGCGAGCGAGCAAGGCGTCAGTGACCTCGGGAACCGTCGCGGACCCCTCCACCACGGCCACCACGCCGGCGGTGATCGGCATCTCGACGCCGTGCGCCTCAGCCAGGTCCAGCACAGCGCGAGCCGACTTGGCCCCCTCAGCCACGCCACGTGAGGCAGCCGAGGCCTCGGCCACGCTCATGCCCTCCCCCAGCCGGCGCCCGAAGGTCTGGTTGCGTGACAGCGGAGAGGAGCAGGTGGCCACGAGGTCTCCCATGCCCGCCAGCCCCGCGAAGGTCTCCGGCGCCGCACCCAGCGCGAGCCCGAGCCGTGTGATCTCCACCAGTCCCCGGGTGATGATCGTGGCCTTGGAGTTGTCCCCCATACCCCGTCCAGCCGCGATTCCCACGGCCAGGGCGATGACGTTCTTGACCGCCCCACACAGCTCCACACCGAGCACGTCGGTGTTGGTGTAGGGCCGGAAGGTCGCGGTCGCGCAGGCGCCCGCCACCGCCGTCGCCACCTGCGGATCACGTGCGGCCACCACCGTGGCCGTGGGCTGGCCTGCCGCGATCTCATCGGCCAGGTTCGGCCCGGAGACGACGGCGATACGCCCCTCCTCCAGCTCCAGCGCCTGGCCGAGGACCTGGCTCATGCGCAGCCCGGTTCCCAGCTCAATGCCCTTCATCAGTGACACGGCCACGGCTCCGGGCGCGAGAGCGCCGGCCAAGGGCGCGAGTACCTGGCGCGAGACCTGCGAGGGCACCGCGACGACGACGATCCCCGCGCCGTCCACGGCCTCCCCCAGGTCCGTGGTGGCGCTGATCCCGGCCGGTAGCGGCGTACCGGGAAGATAGCGGGCATTGGTACCCGCGTTGATCTCATCGGCCAGCTCAGCCCGACGCGCCCAGATCGTCGTCGGGGTGCCGGCACTGGCCAGCAGGCAGGCGTAGGTGGTTCCCCAGGCGCCTGAGCCGATCACGGCGGCACGCGAGAAGCCGCTCATGCCTGAGCCTCGCCGTCGCCCTCCTGCCCGGGCAGTGGATCGGGGCGACGCGTGCCGCGCTTGTCCCGGCCGTGCTTGTTCTTGCCCGGGTTGCCGTCATAGTGAAGGTCATAGGGGCGTGGGGCTTTGAGCCCGCGCAGATCCTCCACGATCGCGGTGATGCGGCGCATGATCTCAGCCGTCGCCTCACGCACGGCGTCGCGGTCCGTGGTGTCGGAGCCAAAGGCCTCCAGGGTGAAGGGCTCACCGATGCTCACGCGCACGTCCTTGCGTGGGAAGGGGTGGAAGCCTCCGCCCTCGAAGGAGTCAAGGATGTCCTGCGGACCCCACTGTCCCATGGGCAGGACGGGGACACCGGTGGCCATCGCCAAGCGGGCCGCACCCGTCTTGCCGGTCATCGGCCACTGAAGGGGGTCGCGCGAGAGCGTACCCTCAGGGAAAACCATGATGGCGTCCCCGGCACGCAGGCGCCGCTCGGCCTCCACCAGAGCGTTGCCCGCCTTGTCCGTGCCGCGGTAGACCGGGATCTGGCCACCGGCCTTGAAGACGTGACCCAGCACCGGGATCTCGAACAGGCTGGACTTCGCCAGGGAGTAGACCGGGACGTCAGCATCCACCAGCGCGCGCATGGCCGTCAGCGAGTCCAGCTCGGACAAGTGGTTGGCCACCGCCACGAACCCGCCCGAGCGCGGGATGTTCTCCAGCCCCGTCACCTGCTGGCGCGAGACGGCCTTGAGGAAGGGGATGATCACCCCTCGCGCGGCGAAGCGGTAGAAGGGCGTTATGGTGCGGTGCTGAGTCGAAGCCACACCGCGACTCTACTGGGAGGCACCACTCAGGGTGCGCAGGCGCCGCCGCTCGCTCAGGCCAGACGGGTGACGTCCGCCTCCAGCGCGGCGAGCTTGCTCATGAAGTGCTCGTAGCCACGGTCGATGAGGTTGATGCCCTCGACCCGGCTCGTGCCCTCGGCCGCCAGGGCGGCAATGAGGTGGGAGAAACCGCCGCGCAGGTCAGGCACCTCAATATCCGCCCCGTGCAGGGGCGAGGGACCGGAGATCACGGCGGAGTGGTAGAAGTTGCGCTGCCCGAAGCGGCAGGCCGAGCCCCCCAGGCACTCGCGGTAGACCTGGATCGTGGCGCCCATCTTGCGCAGCGCCGAGGTGAAGCCGAAGCGGTTCTCGTACACCGTCTCATGCACGATGGACAGACCGTCCGCCTGAGTCAGGGCCACCACCAGCGGCTGCTGCCAGTCGGTCATGAAGCCAGGATGAACGTTGGTCTCCACCACCAGCGACTTCAGGTCACCACCCGGGTGCCAGAAGCGGATGCCGTCGTCACGCACGTCAAAGGCGCCGCCGACCTTGCGGTAGACGTTCAAGAAGGTGGTCATGTCCGACTGGTGAGCGCCGCGTACGAACACGTCGCCGTGGGTCGCCAGGGCCGCCGAAGCCCAGGAGGCGGCCTCAATGCGATCGGGCAGGGCGGTGTGGGTGTAGCCCACCAGCTCGTCCACGCCCTCGATGTGGATGGTGCGATCGGTGTCCACGGAGATGATGGCGCCCATCTTCTGTAGCACGTCCACCAGGTCCATGATCTCGGGCTCGATCGCGGCCCCGCGCAGCTCCGTCAGTCCCTCGGCGCGCACCGCGGTGAGCAGGGTCTGCTCGGTGGCACCTACCGAGGGGTAGGGCAGGTCGATCACTGTGCCGTGCAGCCCGTGCGGGGCCGTGAGCCGGATACCCATCGCCTGCTTGTCCACCACCGCGCCGAAGCTGCGCAGGATGTTCAGGTGGTAGTCGATGGGGCGGTCTCCGATGCGGCACCCGCCCAGGTCCGGGATGAAGGCCTCCCCCAGTCGGTGCAGAAGCGGGCCGCAGAAGAGGATCGGAATGCGCGAGGACCCGGCGTGGGCGTCGATGTCCGCCATATGGGCGCTCTCGACGCTGGAGGAGTCCAGGGACAGGATCCCCTCGGTCTGGTCGTAGTCAATGGAGACCCCGTGCAGGCTCAGCAGCCCGGAGACCACGTCCACGTCACGGATGAGGGGCACGTTGCGCAGCACCGAAGGGGTACGCCCCAGCAGCGCCGCCACCATGGCCTTGGGTACGAGGTTCTTTGCGCCGCGCACCGTGATCTCGCCGCGCAGTGGGCGGCCACCGTGGACCTGCAGCAGTCCGTCGACCATCGTCAACCTCCGTCACCTCAAGCGGGGCCCGAGGCGCGTGGGGGTGCGGCCGGGCACGGTCGCCCCAGGATAGTGGCACGCAGGCCGCGCGCGACGTGAGGTGCGCGACGGCGTCGCTCAGCGCGCAATTCTTGCGTGAGCGACGACGGCGGTGCCGCCTTCCGGAGGGGGCGGTACCGCCGTCGTCGTGTGGTCCGGGAGGGCCTGCAGGTGGGCTGGGTGCGCCCACTGCGGCTCAGGCCTGCGGCATGTCCGCGGCGCGCGCCGGAACGACCTGTGCCTCAGGCAGGTGGCGCGCCGGCAGCGTGCGCGGCTTGAAGGAGGGACGCGCGGCCTCGTAGGCGGCGATCTCGTCCTCGTGCTGGAGGGTCAGCGAGATGTCGTCCAGGCCCTCCATCAGGGTCCAGCGCACGTAGTCGTCGATCTGGAAGGTGGTACGGAAACCACCTGCGGCCACCGTGCGCTGCTCCAGGTCCACGCTCACCTCGGTGCCGGGCTCGGTCTCCAGGATCTTCCACAGCTGCTCGGCGTCCTCCTGGGAGATGACGCCAGCCACCAGACCCTGCTTGCCAGCGTTGCCACGGAAGATGTCCGCGAAGCGCGGGGCGAGCACCACCTTGAAGCCATAGTCCTTCAGCGCCCACACGGCGTGCTCGCGCGAGGAGCCGGTGCCGAAGTCCGGGCCGGCCACGAGCACGCTGGCACGCTTGTAGGCCTCCTGGTTGAGGATGAAGTCGGACTCGTTCGCCCGCCAGGAGGCGAACAGGGCGTCCTCGAAGCCGGTGCGGGTGACGCGCTTGAGGTACACGGCGGGGATGATCTGGTCGGTGTCGACGGCGCTGCGACGCAGCGGTGCCCCGATACCGGTGTGGCGGATGAACTTCTCCATGAGTGTCTCCTTGGGTCTCGGGGCGGTCAGGCCGCGGTGGTCAGGGCAGGAAGGTCCGCAGGCGTGGACAGCGTGCCGCGCACCGCGGTGGCCGCGGCGACCACGGGCGAGACCAGGTGCGTGCGGCCGCCCTTGCCCTGGCGTCCCTCGAAGTTGCGGTTGGAGGTCGAGGCCGAGCGCTCGCCGGGGGCCAGCTTGTCCGGGTTCATAGCCAGGCACATCGAGCAGCCGGCGTTGCGCCACTCTGCGCCGAAGTCCTTGAAGACCTGGTCCAGGCCCTCCTCCTCAGCCTGCAGGCGGATACGGGCGGAGGCAGGAACCACGAGCATGCGCACTCCTGGGGCCTTGGTGCGTCCACGCACCACCTCGGCAGCGGCCCGCAGGTCCTCGATGCGGCCGTTGGTGCACGATCCCAGGAACACCGTGTCCACGTGGATCTCACGCAGCGGCGTGCCCGGACGCAGGTCCATGTACTCCAGGGCCCGCTCAGCCGCGCGGCGCTCGGTTTCGTCGGCGATCTGCTCGGGGTCGGGGACCGTGGCCGAGATCGGCAGGCCCTGGCCGGGGTTCGTGCCCCAGGTGACAAAGGGCTCGATGTCCTCGGCCTCAAGCACGACCTCGGTGTCGAAGACGGCGTCCTCATCGGTGCGCAGGGAGCTCCAGCAGGCCACGGCGGCGTCCCAGTCCTCCCCCTGCGGCGCGTGGGGGCGGCCCTGGAGGTAGTCGAAGGTGGTCTGGTCCGGCGCGATCATGCCGGCGCGCGCCCCGGCCTCAATACTCATGTTGCAGATCGTCATGCGTGCCTCCATCGAGAGCTTCTCGATGGCGCTGCCGCGGTACTCGATGACGTGGCCCTGGGCACCGTTGGTGCCGATCTTGGCGATGATGGCCAGGATGATGTCCTTGGCCCCGGATCCGGCGGGCAGCTCGCCGTCGATGCGCACGCTCATCGTCTGGAACGGCTTCATCTGCAGGGTCTGGGTGGCCAGGACGTGCTCGACCTGGCTGGTGCCGATGCCAAAGGCCAGCGCCCCGAAAGCGCCGTGGGTGGACGTGTGGGAGTCGCCGCACACCACCGTCATGCCAGGCTGGGTCAGGCCCAGCTGTGGGCCGACGGCGTGGACGATGCCCTGGTCAGCATCCCCCAGGGAGTGCAGGCGTACCCCGAACTCCGCACAGTTGCGGCGTAGGGTCTCGATCTGGGTACGGCTGGTCAGGTCCGCGATCGGCAGGTCGATGTCCAGGGTGGGGGTGTTGTGGTCCTCGGTGGCCAGCGTGAGATCAGGACGGCGTACCTGACGGCCGGCCAGGCGCAGTCCCTCAAAGGCCTGTGGGCTGGTGACCTCGTGGACCAGGTGAAGGTCGATATACAGCAGGTCCGGGGCGCCGTCGGCTCCCTGGGACACGACGTGGTCCTGCCACACCTTCTCAGCGAGGGTCTTTCCCATCGCGACACTTCCTTTCACGAGGTTTCTGACTGCATGAAACCTTAACTTGAAATCTCACCCCTTGGGATGGCAGTATCAGATTATGGACGCATCGATTGAGGAGAGCAGCAGCGGCGTCGGCGTCATTGACAAGGCGGCGCTGGTGATGAGTGCGTTGGAGGCCGGCCCGGCCACCCTGGCGCAGCTCGTGACCTCCACACACCTGGCCCGACCGACGGCTCACCGCATCGCGGTGGCCCTGGAGTACCACCGCCTGGTCGCGCGCGACTCACAGGGGCGCTTCATCCTGGGCCCGAGGCTGAGCGAGCTCGCCTCAGCCGCTGGTGAGGACCACCTGCTCGCTGCCGCCGGACCCGTGCTCGCGGCACTGCGGGACAAGACGCACGAGTCCGCCCAGCTCTACCGCCGCCAGGGCGACGTGCGCATCTGTGTGGCCAACGCCGAGCGTCCGATCGGCCTGCGTGACTCCATCCCTGTGGGTGCCACCATGTCTATGCTCGGCGGATCCGGAGCACAGATCCTCCTGGCATGGGAGGAGCCGGACCGCCTGCACCGCGGGCTGGCCGGGGCCCGCTTCAACGCCACCATGCTCTCGGCGGTCCGACGCCGGGGCTGGGCCCAGTCCGTGGGCGAGCGCGAGCCCGGGGTCGCCTCGGTCTCCGCGCCGGTACGCGGGGCCAGCGGCAAGGTGATCGCGGCGATCTCCATCTCCGGCCCCATCGAGCGGATGGGCCGCCAGCCCGGACGCGTCCACGGCCCGGTGGTGATGGCCGCCGCCCGGCGCCTGTCCGAGGTGCTGCGCAGCGCCGACGAGGGCTGAGGCTGCACGGCTGCAGGGGTTGCAGGCACAGGTCAGCGCCCGCAGCCTCTCGCCTTGACCCGCTGCGCCCGCCACCACAGGATCCGCTGCGCCCGCCACCTACACTGGCCCCCATGCGCCGCACGCTCCTGGTCACGAATGACTTCCCGCCCGTCGTGGGCGGGATCCAGTCCTACCTGGACGACTACTGCCACCGCCTACCGGCGGAGGACCTCACCGTCCTGGCCTCAACCCCGCCGGAGGGAGAGGAGGCAGCCCGCGCCTACGACGCCACCTTGCCCTACGAGGTCCTGCGAGTCCCCACCCATATGCTGCTGCCCACCCCGGATGTGCGCCGCCGCATGGAGCAGGCGATCACGCAGCGCGGCATCGAAACCGTCTGGTTCGGGGCGGCGGCCCCTCTGGGCCTGCTGGGAGCGGCGGCCCACCGCGCCGGCGCTACACGGGTCATCGCCACGACTCACGGTCACGAGGTCGGGTGGTCCATGATCCCAGGCGCTCGCCAGGCGCTGCGCAAGATCTTCCGTGACGCTGACGTCATCACCTACATCTCTGACTACACCCTGGGCCGCCTGCGCCCCTTCATGCCGGCTGACCAGCAGCTCCTGCGACTTCCCAGCGGCATTGACACCCACCGCTTCCATCCCAACCCCGCCGCCCGAGCCCTGCTGCGCGACCGTTACCGCCTCGGCGAGGCCCCGACCGTCGTCTGCGTCTCACGCCTGGTCGCCCGCAAGGGACAGGACAGCCTCATCAAGGTCTGGCCTCGCGTCGCAGAGCAGGTCCCGGGGGCCCGCCTGGTCATCGTGGGATGGGGCTCCTACGCCAAGCGTCTGGCCGACCTCAAACGCGACTCGCCTGCTCGCGAGTCCATCATCCTCACCGGCAAGGTCCCCTACGAGGAACTGCCCTGGCACGTAGCCATGGGCGACGTCTTTGCCATGCCCTGCCGTACCCGAGGTGGTGGGCTCGACGTCGAGGGCCTGGGCATCGTCTTCCTGGAAGCCTCTTCTGCCGGCCTGCCCGTCATCGCAGGCACGAGCGGCGGCGCCCCAGAGACCGTCGAGGAGGGCGTGACCGGCAACGTCGTCGATGGCAGGGACAAGGACGCCCTGACCGCCGCCCTCGTACGTCAGCTACAGGACCCTCAACTGCGTGAGCGCATGGGCCGCGCCGGGCGCGCGCTGATGGAGGAACGCTGGACCTGGCCCGCCCTGGTCGACAGCCTTATCGCCACGATCGACGCCAGATAGTCCGGCGCCATCAAGGCAGCCCTACCAGGCTACCTGCTACCTGCCACCTGCGGCCGAGCCTGGTGGCAGACCTCCAGGCGCCAGGTGCCTTGCGTCAGTCAGTCCTTGTGGTGGGCCTCGCGCAGCTCGGCAATGGCCTTCTCAAAGTCATCCAGGGTGTTGAATCCGGAGTAGACCGAGGCAAAGCGCAGGTAAGCGATCTCGTCAAGCTCCCGCAGCGGCCGCAGAATCGCCCGGCCGACGTCGTGAGAGTCGATGAGCGCCTGCCCGGAGGCCCGGATCGCCTCCTCAACCTGGTGAGCCAGTAGCGCGAGATCATCGTCGGACACCGGACGTCCCTGGCAGGCACGGCGTACACCCACCACGACCTTGTCGCGCGAGAAGGGCTCCACCGCCCCCGATCGCTTGCGTACCGACAGGCTCGCCGTCTCAGTGGTGGTGAAGCGCCGCCCACACTGGGGGCACTCGCGACGACGGCGGATCGCGAGCCCGTCATCAGTCGTCCGGGAGTCGACAACGCGCGAACCGTCGTATCTGCAGAATGGGCAGTGCACGCGTAGCCTCCGAGTCCTCGCAATTCGTGTGCTCGGAGCGTAGGGCCACACGCCCGCAGTCGCAAGCCTGCCGCGCCTGGAGGCTCAGCTCGCCGGCAGGATGAGGGTCTGCCCCGGCTGAAGAGTCGTGCTCTCCAGGTTGTTGAGCTCCACGATCTGCGAGACCGCCGCAGAGACGTCCTGGGCACCCGTTGCCGAGGCGATGTCCCACAACGACTCACCCTGCTGCACCGTCGTGGTCCCGCCAGCAACCGGCTCGGAGATCAAGCCGGACAGGACGATGCCTCCTGCGACCAGCAGGGCTCCAAGGACGGCGGCGCACGCCAGTACCACCAGACGACGCAGCGCCGCGGGCACGGCCTGCCTCGACTCCTGCACCGTAGACGCCTGGGCGAGGCCGACCCGCGCGTGCTCCTCGCAGGCCCTCGCCGGCCGAGCCACGCTGCCCAGGCGCACCTGACCGCGCTCCACGCTCTCCTGCGCCACCGACACAGATCCCGCCTCACCGCAGCGACGCTGGGCCCGCACCGCAGGGTGGCGCGGCGCCAGCTCCTGCAGGCTAGCCGCCGCCAGAGCAGCCGGACGCTCACGCGTCACCGCGGCCGAGGAGGAGGTCTGAGACCCGGCCACAGCCTCCGCGCGCTTGGTGGCACGCTGGCCGATCTTGACCGGCGCCGGCCCAACCGGCTTCGCCCCTCGCGAGGTCGAGGCCTGCTCAGGAACAAAGTCAGGAGTCACCAGCCGCAGGTGAGGGCGGCCTGCGCGCACACCTTCCAGGCGCTGGGCCACAGCCGCCTCAGCCGAGGCGGCTGACGCAGCACGCAGACGGGGCGAGGGCGGGACGGCAAGAGCGCTCATGAGTTCCTCCTGAAACATGTGTTCGACGAACACCTGTTCGATACAGTAGCGCCATCAGGGCTACACGTCCAGAGTTTCTTCGAACACATGTTTGAAGGTTCGGCGTGTGACCCGTAGGCTTGACACGTCAAGACCACCACCGACCACCGACACAAATTCGTGCACGAGCAGCAGCGCTGCTCGGCTAGCGCGGCTGACACGAAGGACACGGCGATGACACAACGCTCCCTCTCCCCCTCCGAGGAGGGCATGATCTCCTCCGCTCCTTCCGTGACTGAGCCCCAGAGCGTGGCTGAGGTCCTGGAGGGCCTGGATGAACGGGCACGCGAGGTCTACGAGGCCGTGAGACAGGCCGTCCTCTCCCACGGCTACCCGCCCTCGATGCGCGAGATCGGCTCCCAGGTCGGGCTGACGAGCCCCTCCTCCGTCAAGCACCAGCTCGACAAGCTCGAGCGCATCGGCCTGATCCGCCGCGATCCCCGCCTGCCGCGCGCCCTGGAGGTCATTGAGCCCGAGACCACGCCGCCCTCCACTGCCGAGCCGCAGCCGCAGCCGCAGCTGCCCGTCCTACCAGGCGTGGCCGAGGGCGAGGCGGTGGCCGTCCCCCTGGTCGGGCGCATCGCCGCCGGCTCGCCGATCCTGGCCGAGCAGGAGGTCGACGACGTCATGGCCCTGCCCCGGCGCCTGACCGGAGACGGCAAGCTGTTCATGCTTGAGGTCCACGGCGACTCGATGATCGAGGCCGCGATCTGCGACGGCGACTGGGTGGTCGTCCGCTCCCAGCCGGATGCCTCCAACGGAGACATCGTGGCAGCCATGCTCGAGGACGTCGACGGCGCCTCGGCCACCGTCAAGGTGCTCTCACGCCGAGACGGCCATCAGTGGCTGCTACCCCGCAACCCTGACTACGCCCCGATCCCCGGCGACGAGGCCACGATTATGGGCAAGGTCGTCACCGTCCTGCGCGCGCTCTAGCCCAGCCTGCCAAGCCCGCCGCCTGAGCCGCGGCCACAACGAATGACGCAGCCGCACCTTGACACGGAAGGTGCGGCTGCGTCGTCGGTCTTGCCGGTTGCGGCAGCGAACGTGCCCTTTAGTAGCCCAGGCCGCGAGCGACGTCGCGCAGGCGCTCGGCCGAGGCCGTCAGGCGGTCGCGCTCGTCCAGGGTCAACGGCGGCTCCAGGCGGCGCCCGGCACCGTCACGGCCGACGATGGTCGGCACCGCCATGCACACGTCCGAGATCCCGTGCCAGTTGTCCAGCAGCGGGGAGATGGTGAGCACACGCTGCTCGTCGTTGAGGACGGCGGAGATAATGCGCTGGACCGCCAGGCCCACGGCGTAGTTGGTCGCGCCCTTGCCCTCGATGATGCGGTAGGCGGAACGCACGACGTCGTGAGCGATACGGTCACGCTTGTCCTGGTCGAAATAGCCGCCGTCGACCGTCTTGCCCCACTGGGTGATCGGCACTCCACCGATCTGGGTGGAGGACCACAGCGGGACCTCGGAGTCTCCGTGCTCACCGGCTATGTAGCCGTGAATGTTCTGGGTCGCCGTGCCCGTCTCCAGGGAGACCAGGTAACGCATGCGGGCGGTGTCCAGCACCGTGCCCGAGCCGAAGATCTGGTTCTCGGGCAGTCCGGTGATCTTCTTGGCGCAGTAGGTCACCACGTCCACCGGGTTGGCCACGAGCACGAAGATGGCGTTGGGGGCAACCTCCACCAGCTTGGGCAGGATCTTCTCCATGATGCCCACGGTCGCCCCGGCCAGCTCCAGGCGGGACTGTCCCGGCTTCTGCTTGGCGCCGGCGGTGATCGCGATGACGTCAGCATCGCGGCAGATCTCAGGGTCGTCAGAGCCGGAGACGGCACCGGCGGAGGTGAACTGGATGCCCTGGGCGATGTCGAGCGCCTCGGCCTCGACCTTCTCCTTGACGATGTCCTGCAGGACGACCTCACGGGCCACACCCTTGGTCACGCAGGCGTAGGCGAGGGTCGAACCGACCGCACCCGCACCGATGATCGCGACCTTGGAGGGGCGTCCCCCAGGCGCGGTGGGGTAGGAACCCTGGGCGGTGTTGGGGATGATGGACTCGGACACGGGGATACCTCCGGATCATGAGTAACGAGGGACAGCCGCAGCCCCTCCATGGCAAGGGTACGCGGTGAGCCACCTCCTATGACACTCGTGCGCCATACCTCACGCAGGACGCACCTCACGCCTGCGGCCGTCAGCCTGCCGCGAGACGGGTCAGCGCTCCCAGCACCACATCACGCTCACGCGTGGGCCACAGCGCCGGCATTGAACGAGCCAAGAACGAGCCGTAGCGTGCCGTGCGCAGCCTGGGGTCCAGGACGGCGACGACGCCGCGGTCGTCCGCCCGCCGCACGAGCCTGCCGGCCCCCTGAGCCAGCAGGAGGGCTGCGTGGGTGGCGGACACGCTCATGAAGCCGTTGCCCCCGGCGGCGGCCACCGCCTCGCTGCGAGCCTGGGCCACCGGGTCATCCGGCCGCGGGAAGGGGATCCGGTCGATGATGACCAAGCGGCAGGTGCGTCCGGGCACGTCCACGCCCTGCCACAGGCTCAGGGTGCCCACCAGGCACGCGTCCTCATCGGCAGCAAAGGCCTCCACCAGGGTCGGCAGCTGGTCCTCCCCCTGGGCGTAGACGGTCAGGTCCGTCCGCTCGCGCAGCAGCTGCGCCGCCTCCTCGGCCGCTCGCCGGGAGGAGAAGAGCCCCAGCATCCCGCCGCCCGAGGCCTGGGTGAGGGCAACCACCTCCTCCAGGGCCTCCTGGGAGATCCCGAAGCCGGGCTTGGGCAGGTGGGTGGGGGTGTAGAGGATGCCCTGACGGGCATAGTCAAAGGGCGTGCCGACGTCGATCCCCTCCCAGGGCGAGGCAGCCAGCGTCAGCCCCAACGCGTGCGCCATGGGGTCAAAGCTCCCGCCCAGGGCCAGGGTGGCTGAGGTGAGCACCGCAGCGTGGTCAGCCAGCAGCGTGTCCGCCACGGATCCCGCCACGTCAATCGGTGCCAGGGTCAGGCGCGCAGGCTCAGCTCCCATCCGTGGCCGCTCAATCCAGGCGACGTCACGGCGCTGGGCCACCGAGTCCGAGGTCATGCGCTCCACTGCCTCCACGAGGTCCGCCACGGCGGCCCGCGCCAGGGCCACTCCCCCGGCGCCCTCGCCTGCCGTGCCGCCACCCGCGGCCTTGGCCGCCTCACGTACGTCTGTGAGCACCTGGCGTGCTGCGGCGTCCAGGTTCACCAGCGCCGTGCGCAGAGCCGGAGGCACGCCCTCGCTCAGGCGACCGTCCGGCAGCTCCGCAAGCACGAGCTGCAGGCCCTGGCCGGCCTCCTCCAGGCCGGTGGCGATGACGCTGGCGTGCTTGCGCGCTGCCTGGGCCACACGCGCCACAGCCCCGGCGGACAGGCTCACGGTGCCCTGGCTGCGCACACGGTCGGCCAGCTCATGGGCCTCGTCAACAACAAGCACGTGGTGCTCCGGCAGGACGCCGGGGTTGCCGGCCACGGCGATACCCAGCATCGCGTGGTTGGTGACGACGACGTCCGCCTCACCGGCTACCGCTCGCGCCAGCTCGGGGAAGCACTCGTCCTTGAGCGGGCAGGACGATCCCAGGCACTCGGCCTTGGCCACCGAGACCTGTGCCCAGGCCCGGTCTGAGACCCCGGGGACCAGGTCGTCACGGTCCCCGGTACTCGTGCGGGTGGCCCACTCGCGCAAGCGCACCACCTGCTCCCCCAGGCTGGCGCTCGCCGCCTCACCCACTCGCGCAGGTCGAGTCGCCTCGGAGGCAGAGAAGAGGGAGTCGGCGTCGTCATCCGGGTACCCGCCGGCCACACGGTGGCGGCACAGGTAGTTCTGCCAGCCCTTGAGCAGCGCCACCGTGGGGCGCACACCGGTCACGGCCTCAACGGCGTCAGCAGCCAGCGGCGCGTCCTTGGTGAGCACCTGGCGCTGCAGGGCCAGGGTGGCAGTCGAGACGACGGCCCGCTCCCCGCTGCTGGCGGCGTGGACCATCGCCGGGACCAGATAGCCCAGGGACTTCCCCGTTCCCGTACCAGCCTGGACCAGCAGGTGGCTTCCGCCCTCAATGGTCTCTACCACGCGACGCACCATCTCGACCTGGCCCTGCCGCGGGGCACCGCCCAGGCGGGAGACCGCCTCAGCCAGCGCCTCCTCGGCACGTGACTGCTCGTCACTACCGCCACCCGAGCGGCCCGGTGCACCTGCTGACGCCATCGCCGTCGTCCTCTACCGCCCAGCCGAGCCTGCCGGGCCGGGCTCCGACGCCCCGGCTGCCGGCTCTGGCTCAGCAACCGCCGCTGCCCGCAGCTCGGCGGCCAACGGCGCGTCCACTCGCCCGCGCACGCGCGTGCCGGCCTCAACGTACTCGATGGCGTCGATCTCGCCGTCGGCGTGCACCTTGGCCACCAGGTCCCCGCGGGAGTACGGGATGACCAGGTCCACCGGGACGTCGGGGCGCGGCAGCATCTCCTCGATGCGAGAGCGCAGCTCGTCCAGGCCCTCGCCCGTGGCCGCTGAGACGATGACCGCCTCGGGCAGGCGGGTGCGCAGGGCTGCGAGCGTGACGGCATCGGCCAGGTCCGCCTTGTTGAGGACGATGAGCTCAGGAACCTCCAGCGCCCCGGGGATCTCCGCCAGCACCGCGCGCACGGCCGCGATCTGGCTGAGCGGATCGGGGTGGGCGGCGTCGACGACGTGGACGAGCACGTCCGCGCCCGCCACCTCCTCCAGCGTGGAGCGGAAGGCCTCGATGAGCTCGTGCGGCAGGTTGCGCACAAAACCGACCGTGTCCGTGAGCGTGTACAGCCGCCCGTCGGAGGTCTCTGCCTTGCGCACCGTGGGGTCCAGGGTGGCGAACAGGGCGTCCTGGACCATGAGGCCGGCGTCAGTGAGCCGGTTCATGAGGGAGGACTTGCCGGCGTTGGTGTAGCCGGCGATCGCCACCGAGGGGATGGGACCACGACGGCGCGAGCCGCGCTTGACCTCGCGTGAGGGCGCCATGGCCTTGATCTCGCGGCGCAGCTTGGCCATGCGGTCACGGATGCGCCGGCGGTCCAGCTCGATCTTGGTCTCACCGGGTCCGCGCGAGCCGATGCCCTGACCGCCGGCCACGCGTCCACCAGCCTGGCGGGACATGGACTCACCCCATCCGCGCAGACGCGGCAGCAGGTACTCCAGCTGGGCGAGCTCCACCTGGGCTTTGCCCTCGCGGGACTTGGCGTGCTGAGCGAAGATGTCGAGGATGAGGGCAGTGCGGTCCACGACCTTGACCCGCACCACGTCCTCCAGGGCACGGCGCTGCGAGGGGGCGAGGTCCCCGTCGACGATCACGGTGTCCGCCCCTGCGGCCGCCACCATCTCCGCCAGCTCCTTGGCCTTTCCGGAGCCCAGGTAGGTGGCGGGGTCCGGGTGGTCGCGCTTCTGGATGAGGGCGTCCAGCACCTGCGAGCCGGCGGTCTCGGCCAGGGCCGCGAGCTCAGCCAGCGAGGTCTCGGCGTCCTGGGCATCGGCGGCCTCGAGCGCGGATCCGTGCCGGGACGACGGCGAGGCGGCGGCCCCGGTGGTCGCGGCAGGCCTGGCGGCGGGCAGCTCGAGCCCCACCAGGACCACCTTCTCCAGGCGGATCTGGCGGTACTCGACCTCCGAGACGTCCTCCAGCTCGGTGGTCAGGGAGGCCACGCGCCGGGTGGCGGCTCGTGCCTCACGCTCCAGGGCGCCGTCGTCGGCCAGGTCGTGACGGGTGTGGTCGGCGGCCGTGGAGGCCAGGGCGGTGCCGTGGCGGGAGAGGATGCGGTTGACGATGTCCTCGGCGCTAGGCGCCTCGGTGCCGGGACCAGCGTGGGCGGCGATGTGGGTGTCAGTGGTGTGGTTGTCAGTACGGTCAGTCAAGAAGAGTCCTTCGTCGTATGCGTGCGGAGGTCCGGAACGAGGCTCAACGGACCGGCGGTCTCGTCAGGACGGCGACGTCGGCTGTCGCCGTCTCAGCGCATACGGAAAATCCACATGGGCGGCATCGTAACGGGCCCACGCCCGTGACACCAGCCTGGAAGGTGAGGATCGATGCAGATCACGTCAGGTCAGCCAGGAGCCTGCGTCGCTTCAGGCCCTCAACAGTCGATCCCCATCCCCGCCACAACCAAACCGACTGTCCACGGCCTTACCCGACGCCCCTGCCCTGGGTAGCCTGGACGGCGTGAGCGAGCATTACTTCACCGCCTCCCCCGCTGTCCCGGCCCAGGAACAGAGCCACCGCTTCACGATCCGCGGTCGTGAGCACGAGGTGGTCACCGCCTCCGGTGTCTTCTCTGGATCCCGCCTGGACAAGGGCACCCAGGTCCTGCTCGATCACGTCCCCGACCCGCCCGAGACCGGGACCTTCCTGGACCTGGGCTGCGGCTGGGGGCCGATCACCCTGGCACTGGCCGACGCCGCCCCTCAGGCGCACGTACTGGCCGCCGACGTCAACGAGCGCTCGCTCGAGCTCACGGCCCGCAACGCCGCCGCTGCCGGCCACCACCAGGTGCGAGCGGTCCAGGCCGAGGAGCTGCTCGCCGAGCTGCGCGAGACCGGACAGCGCCTGGACCTCATCTGGTCGAACCCTCCGGTGCGCATCGGCAAGGAGGCGCTGCACGAGCTGCTGGGCACCTGGTTGGGGCTCCTGGCCGAGGACGGCGAGGCCTGGCTCGTCGTCGGCAAGAACCTGGGCGCGGACTCACTCACCCGGTGGATGGCAGACCAGGGCTACACGGTGAGCAAGGAGGCCTCGTCCAAGGGCTTCCGGGTCCTGCGCGTACGGCGCTGACGCGCTCAGAAGCCCTCGGCCGCCACCCGCGCGACGTCGTCATCCGCCCCGGACAGGTCCGAGGCCGGCCGGGACCAGCGCCCCGTCGCCACGTCAATACCCACGCCGATCAGCAGGACCACGAGGGTCGGCAGGATCCAGCCGGTGGAGTCATTCCATATCCCGGTGCGTGCCAGCAGGTCACTCGGTGCGGTCCATCCCATGTCCGCAGCCGCTGAGACGGCTCCCAGGACAATGGCCGTGGCTACCGGCAGCAGGTAGGTCATCCGCAGGTGACCCGGCGCAGCGGCGTCCACAAGGGTGACCGCCACAAGTGTGATCGCGATCGGGTAAAGCAGCAGGGTCAGCGGCGAGATGATCGCCAGCACGGTGGTCAGGCCCAGGTTCGCCAGGGCGAAGGACACCGCCGTCGAGCCGGACAGCCAGCTCGCGAAAGGCACCTTGGGCCAGGCCGAGTGGGCGTAGGCCGCGAAGGAGGACAGCAGTCCCACTCCCGTGGTCAGGCATGCCAGCAGCACGATGCCCGCCAGCACGATGACGCCGGTGCTCCCCAGCGCCGCGTCCGCCGCGTTGCGCAGCAGGGCCGTACCGTCTGACACGTCCTCGCCCTGGGTCCGTGCGCCGATCATCGCCAGGCCCACGTAGACGGCCGCGAGCAGCGCTGCCGCCAGAGTACCGGCCCCGATGGTGGCCTTCGTGACCGCGTTGGTGGAGTGGAAGCCCTGGGACCGCAGGGACTGGATGACGACGATGCCGAAGACCGTGGCCGCCAGCACGTCCATGGTCAGGTAGCCCCGGGTCAGTCCAGTCACCAGCGGCTCAGCGACGTAGTCCGGCTGCGCCGGGCGGTCCAGGGGCGCGGTGGAGGAGATCGTGATGGCGCACAGGACCACAATGAGTGCTAGCAGTGCCGGGGTCAGCCAGCGTCCGATCCTGTCGGCCAGCTTAGAGGGGCGCAGTCCCAGGACCAGGCACACCCCGAGGAAGACTGCCGCGTGAATCGTCAGCGCCCAGCGTCCGGGCGTCATCCCCGTCAGCTCCAGAACCGGCCTGGTGGCCAGCTCGTAGGAGACGGTGACAACTCGCGGCACGGCGTACATGGGTCCGATGGACAGGTAGACCGCCAGGGGCATGAGCAGTCCGAAGGTGGGTCCCACCCGGCGAGCCAGCCCCAGAATGCCCTCACCCGAGGTGGACACGGCGATCACGGCGATCAGCGGCAGCAGCACACCGGTGAGGCAGAAGCCCAGGACGACCTGCCACAGGTGGTCTCCTGCTGAGGCCCCGAGGACCGGCGGGAAGATGAGGTTGCCCGCGCCGAAGAACAGCGCGAAGAGCATGAGGCCGGTGATGATGACGTCAATGGCGGGCGACGACGTCCGGCCCGAGTTACTCGAAGGTAGGTCAGCCATGGGTCTTTCCGGGATCTGGTGGGCGGGCAGTGTCAGGGCCCCGGGCAGCGGGGATGACGGAGATATCGGGTTGGTCTCAGACCAGGGTGAGGCGTCCGGTGATCGTGGCCGGACCTGTCAGCAGGACGGTAGCGTCCGGCGCCCACGGGTCAGCGCCGACGTGGACACCCACCTGGCCTCCGGGAACGTCAATGAGGTAGTCGGTGGGCGCGTCCTCGCCCTCCCACTCGTGTAGGGCGACGGCGACGGCGCAGCAGCCCGTTCCGCAGGAGCGGGTCTCCCCCACGCCGCGCTCAAGCACCCTCATGCGGGCGCGGCCCACACGTACGGATGCCTCGGCATCCTGGCCGGTCGACTCTGCAGCATCGCCGTCGGACTCCTCCCCCAGCGCGACGACGAGCTCCAGGTTGGTCCCCTGCGGGGGCACTGGCTCGTAGACGGGGGCGTCGGAGTCAGTCAGGCCCGCGAAGAGCGCGGCGTCAAGCTCGGCCTCCTCAGACAGGGCGACGACGGTGTGCGGGTTGGGCATCGCGATCGACAGTGCCGCCCTTGGCCCCTCAAGCCCGGGAACCGTCACCGCCGTGTCCCAGCCCTCGTCGTCGACCTCGCCCAGCGCGTGCTCGGGGCGGATGAGCCGGGCCGGTCCCATGTCCACCGTCCACAGCTGCCCGGCGCGGGTCAGCGTGCGCGCGCCGCCGCGGGTGCCGATGGTGACCGAGTCGCCGTCGTCCAGGGTGACCAGGCCCTCGCAGACCAGGACCTCAGCCATGAGCCGGATCGCGTTGCCGCACATCTGGGCGAGCGAGCCGTCAGCGTTGTAGTAGTCCATGAACCACTCGGCCTCGGGCACGGCCTCGTGGAAGCGGTGCACGCCGGGCAGCGCGCAGGTGCGCACCACACGGACGAAGCCGTCCGCCCCGACCCCGGCGTGACGATCACACACCTCGGCGACGTCACCAGCACTGAGGGCCACCTGGCAGTCGGGGTCCACAAGGAGAAGAAAGTCGTTCTCCGTGGCGTGCCCCTTGATGAGGGTGCGGCCTGCCAGGGGCGTCTGCTCGGTCATGGTGCACAGCCTAAAGGGCGTAGCGCCCAGGCTCATGGTCACAGCCTGTCACCGTGCTCACGAAGCAGGGCGAGAGCCTGCTCGACCACACGCTCACGCTCGCCGGCAGCCCAGGCGCCGTCCTCGTCAAGAGCGACGTCGATCCAGCACACACGTGGGTCGCGGCGGAACCACTTGAGCTGGCGCGAGGCCAGCTGGCGCGTGGCCAGCGAGGTCGACTCGATCGCCTCGGCGAGGCTCATCTCTCCGTCCAGCACGGCAACGGCCTGGACGTATCCGATGGCGCGCGAGGCTGTTGGCCCCTCACGTAGCCCCTGGTCCAGCAGCGCCTGGGTCTCCTCCAGCAGTCCGGAGGCGAACATCGCCTGCGTGCGCAGGCGGATCCGACGCCGCAGCGCCTCGCGCTCGGGGCGCAGCGCCAGGTGAAGAGTCGGCGCCAGGTCCTCGTAGCGCGGCAGGCTCGCGGAGAAAGGACGTCCCGTCACGGCCGCCACTTCCAGGGCACGCACAATGCGACGGGCGTCAGTGGGCTGGATCCGCGCCGCGCTGAGGGGGTCGCTGGCCTCCAGCTCCGCGCGCAGCGCCGCCAGCCCTTCACGCTCCACGCGCGCTTCCAGACCGGCGCGCACCGCCGGGTCAGTGCCGGGAAAGTCCAGGGCGTCAGTCAGCGCCCGCACGTAGAGGCCCGACCCTCCCACGATGAGTCCACGCCCCCCGCGGGCCTCGATCGCTGCCAGGTCCGCGCGGGCGTGACGCTGGTAGGAGGCCACACTCGCCTCCTGGCGCACGTCCAGCACGTCGATCTGGTGGTGGGGCACGCCCCGGCGCTGCTCCAGCGGCAGCTTGGCCGTGCCAATGTCCATCCCGCGGTAGAGCTGGGAGGCGTCCGCCCCCACGACCTCAGCCGGGTGGGCGGATCCTGCTGCCTCCCCCAGGGCCTCGATAAGGTCAAGCGCCAGGTCAGACTTACCGCTCGCCGTCGGGCCGACGACGGCGATACGCATCGGGGCGGAGCCGGCCGGTGCGCTCGGGGCCGGTGAGGAAGGAGCAACCATCTCGCTCACAGCTCCGGTAGGAGGGGGCCGACCTGGCTCAGTGCCTGGGTGCAGGCTGACAACGCCGTCTCCAGGTGCAGGCGCAGCTGGGCGTCGCTGACGCCATCGGTCAGGTCCACGAGGTAGGTCGTGCGCACCAGGGGTCCCATGGGCGTGTCAACCACGGCCACGGTGGGGAAGAACTTGTCCCGGTTCCAGTCGTTGACGCTGGCGCCGATCTCCTCCCGCTCCCCCAGAGGCAGCGGCTGGGTCGCGTCCCCGGAGACGAGCAGCCAGCCCTCGTGCTCCTCCGGCTCCTCGATGACGAAGGGGAAGTCGTCCCAGTTGCCCACGAGGAAGAGGTGTCCCTCCTCCTGGCGGCGCTCGACGGCGTAGCCCATCGGGCCGGTCAGCATCGCCTCGATGCGTTCCAGGGTGAGAGGAGAGGTCAGGCCTGAGGCCTGGGCACCATGCGCGCCCTCATGCGTCGGGGCCGTGCGGCGCAGGGGGGTGAGCAGCTCGCGTACCGATCCGGTGACGGTCGGGGCTGTGGAGGCGCCGGCGTCGTCACGCCGCCCGGACTGCTCGGACCGGCCAGCGAGGGTGGCCGACTGCGGGCTGGTCCGGTGACCGCGAGGCGGCGTGGTGCGGGCGGGGCGAGGACCGCTGGTGGAGCGGCGTGCTGGACGGCGCTCACCGCGGCCCAGCAACCGGGCCAGGATCCTTGCCAGCCCTCTGCGAGGTGATCGAGGCATCTCAGGGCTCCAGGTTTCCGCGCAGGGGGTCAGGGAAGAGGTTCTCCGCTTCGCGCATGAGGGCGACGATCAGCCGGCAGCTGGTGAAGACGAAGCTCTCCAGCTGCGCGTCCGTCATCCCGGCGCCCAGCGGGTAGGTGACCTCACCGTGCAGACGGACGATGCCGCCGTCGGCAATGGTCAGGTAGGCCTTGGGGCCGATCCGGGTGGCGTTCCACTCCTCCACCAGCCCCCGCAGCCGGGCCAGGTGCTCGGTGTCCGAGATGCGGTGCCACACGCCCCGCAGCTGGATGGCGCGATCGTCCTGGAAGATGACGTGGACGGTAACGTAGCGCCAGGGGATGCCGATGTCCCCCTCATCGTCAACGAAGTAGCGCAGGCCGAGGTCCCGCACGCAGGCCAGCACACGGTCGACGTCAACCGGCGAGGGAACAGCCGGGACAGGGACCTGCGAGGTCGTGGGCGTGGAGGAGGACATGGGGACAACCCTAGCGACTGGTGCCCCATGGGTCTGTGAGGCAGGTCCCCGCCAGGGCACTGCGCCTGACAGGGACGCGCCACTGACCACCATGACAGGCATCCCCCCTCCCACCCCTCCCGCTTCACGCTCAGGAGCAGTCATGCTCGCCCACCGTCGTTCTTCCCGCTCTGGCCTCTCGGCTGCCTCCTGGGTCCCGTCCCACTCACGGAGTCTTGCCGCCGCCCTCACCTGTTGCCTGGCCGTCACTGGCCTGGCCGCCTGCGCCATGGGCACGCCGGTCAAGGTCACCGTCATCTCCACCGGCTCAGCGACGGCCTCCCCACGGTCCCAGACCGAGGCCTCGCCAGCGACCTTGACCAAGAAGGCGGACCTGTCCCAGGCGCCTACGCGCGAGCAGCTGTCTGAGGCCGCTCTAGCGCTGCCTCCCTCCTGCACCGAGTTCAGCGCGGACGACGGCCAAGCCACCCACCAGTTCAGCTCCGGGATCTACAACTCCACCGCTTCCCACCAGGCAAATGCCACAGTGACCATCCGAGACGTCACCCCGGCGCTCCTGTCCGGCCGGGCGACGGCGCTGGTCACCCTGGCCTGCAACGGAGGCGGGTCCTACACCCACTCCTCACTGGCTGCCTACAGCCCGAGCCTGGAGCTGCTGGGCTGGCTGGAGCACTGGGGCCATGGGACACCGCTGCCAGCCCAGACCGCTGATCTCGTCATCAGCTCGGTGCGGGTGGAGGGCGAGTCCGTCATCATCGGCCTCCCGGAGATCCAGCTTCCCAGTGACCCTGGCGACCACGCCTCGGGCGGATCCGCGACGCTGACAGAGACGGCTCAGTGGACTGGGTCCGGCTTCGAGGTCACGAGCCAGGTCTTCCACACCCCGTCAGATGACGTGGCCGTGCCTGACCAGGCCACGGTGCAGGCCTTCTACGACGCTGCCGCCAGCGGAGACGACGCCACCGCAGCCCGCTACGCCAGCGCCGAGGTCATGGACCAGATCAAGCACGCCTGCGTAGGACCCGATGACTGCGACCCTCAAGCCAGGCCGGCGTTGATGTTCCGCGCCATCCACTTCCCGCCGGGAGGCAAGGTGGACACCTGCTCGCTCATCGGCCCGGTCGGCGCCGGCTCGTACTACCTTCAGGGCACCGGCGGAGAGATCAAGGCGACCTTGTACGACGTCAGCGACGGCGACGCCATCTGCCCGGTCAACACGATGGGACTGACCGAGGCCGTTCCCTCCGCTCCGGACAACGAGTCGGGCTACACGATCTGGCTCATCGTGCGTGCGAGCTCGCCGACCGAGTTCACGGTCACCCAGCTGGGACGGAACTTCGCCTAGACCGAGTCACGAGCACGCCGAGCGGCCCGCAGGCACACCGGCACAAGGACCAGCATGAGCAGGCACGCTGATCGGTCAGGCCCGCGAGCGCAGCCAGGCCAGCACCGCCCGCACCCGGCGGTTGTCCTCGCTGGGAGGTAGGTCCAGCTTGGCAAAGGTATTGGCCACGTGCTTGGCCACCGCGCCGTCGGAGAGCACGAGCCTCTCGGCGACCTGCGCGTTAGACAGACCCTCGGCCATGAGCGCGAGGACCTCCTGCTCGCGCGGGGTCAGCCTCTCCAGACCTCGCTCGCCCGTGCGGTCAGCCTCATCCGCCCTCTGAACCGTGGTCTTGTGTCCTGGATCGGGGGTTACAGCCCGCGCAGCCCCCGGTTCCGACCGTGAAACCACGGTCTCATGGGCGGTTGTCCTGGGATCCGACGTCGCCCGCTTGGTCGCCGAGGCGCGGCCTGCCATGAGCGTGGCCAGGACCTCGGGGTCAACGACGATGCCGCCGCAGGTCACCACGTCCAGGCTGCGCACGAAGTCGTCCACGCGCCCGACCCGTTCCTTGAGCAGGTACCCCACTCCCCCGGCCTGCGTGCCAGCGCCGTCGAGCAGATCGCGCAGGTAGGGCCCGGCGACGTAGGCGGAGAGCACCATCACCGGCAGGCCTGGGTATGCGGCCCGCAGGTCTACCGCCGCCCGCAGGCCGTCGTCGGTGCCAGTGGGCGGCATCCGCACGTCCGTGACGACGACGTCGGGCAGCTCTCCGGCGCTGGCTAGCCTCGCCACCGCGGCGCGCAGCTCATCGGCGTCAGCAGCCTGGGCGACCACCTCGTGCCCCGCCGCGGTCAGCAGTCCCGCAAGTCCTTCCCGCAGAAGAGCGACGTCGTCGGCCAGCACGATTCTCATAGGCGTCATTGTGCCGTAGCCGCCTCCTTGGCTTCCGACGACGCACCAGCGCCCGCCCCCCGCCTACTCCCCCCGGGCCCAGGGCGGGGTAAGCGGGGCCGTGATCGTCAGCCGTGTGCCGCCACCCGATGGCGAGACCACGTCCAGCGTCCCACCGACGGACTCCACCCTCTGCGCCATTCCTGCCAGTCCTGTGGCTCCGGGAGCCTGCGGGGAGGCACCGCCGCCCCCGTCATCGGTGACGACAGCCCGCAGCTGGTCCTCCTGGACCTCCAGCGCGACGACGGCGCGAGCCTGCGGCCCTGCGTGCTTGGCAGCGTTGGTCAGCGCCTCCGAGACCGCGAAGTACACGGCTGTGGCAACAGGCGAGCTGACAGTCTGGCCAGCAGCCGCCTCGCCACGCACGCTGACGGTAGTGGGCAGAGGGGCGCGCCCGGCCAGGTCACGCAGCGCCGGGGCCAGACCTCTCTCCGTGAGCACCGCGGGGCGGATGCCGTGGACGGTCTCCCGCAGGGAGCGCATGGCAGCCTCGGCGCGCTCCTGGGCGGAGTCGAGGCCGGCGAGCAGGGCGGCTCGGGCTGTGCCGTCGCCGTCGTCCTGCGCACCGGTTGCCAGTGCCTGGAGCTGCATCCGCACCGCGCCGATGCTCATTGTCACAGCCACGAGGTCCTGCTGGACGCCGTCGTGCAGGTCCCGCTCGATGCGGGCGCGCTCAGCGTCGAAGGCGTCCACCAGCGTGGCCCGGCCAGCCGCGAGGTGCCCGACCTCGGCGCTCAAGGCTGCGTTGGCACGGCTGAGCCGCTCCTCCTCGCTCTGGCCGGACAGGGCACGCACCAGCAGCATCCGCAGCGCGCCCGTTCCCCACAGGAGCAACCAGGTCAGGGCCAGCAGGGCGAGCGCAAGCACCACGGCCCAGCCCATCCGCGTCCCGTCGGTCTGCGTCGTGGCCCATACCCCGAGGACGATGGTGGTCGGGTTCTCCGGCGTCGTGTGCCAGGGCACGAGTGCCAGGACCGCCGCCGTGGACAAGCCCGAGACAGCGATGACAAAGCTGCCCAGGCTCATCACCAGGCCGATGACGACCATCGGCAGGTCCTGCTTCCAGAAGCCGGCGCTCGTCACGCGCCGCACCAGCCAGGGCCAGCCAGGGGTGCCGGCCGGCCTGGCGCTGGAGACATCCAGACCGCACAGCCGAGCCGCCGCTCTCTCCCCCTGGGCCGTCAACGGGATCGTGATGTAGAAGAGCGGGAGCCCAGCCACGAGCACGATGATGACGGGAATCAGCAGCGCAGCCCGGACAAGCTCCATGACCACCACCCGCCAGGCTCGGTGGCGTGGCGCTGAGGACGCCGCCGCGTGGCCGGTCCGCGCTGGAAGGTCTGCCGGCAGACGCGTTTGTCCGCTCGGTGCCGCGGTAGCGCCGGAGGAGGTGATCATGGCGCCGAGGTTACGTGCCGGCTCTGGCGCTGCCACGGGTGCTGGCACCCCTGTTTCCGACGACGCAAGGCTCTCGGTGGTGCTGGCTCCACCCCGGCAGGTCGGGAGCTGAGGCCAGTGACGGAGGACCAGCGGCCGAGTGTGCTGGAGCCATGAGGACGCAACAGATCCCACCACCATCCAGCCACCCGCACCTGGCCCCCGCCGCGCCCGCCGCCCCTGCCAGGCGGGCAGAGGGAGCCTGGGCCTGTCACGACGCGCCACCGGCTGTCCTCGTCACCGACCTCAGCCGCATCTTCCCCCTGCCTGGTCGCGGACGGGAGAAGGTCACGGCCGTGGACGGGGTGAGCCTGACGCTGCCGGCCGGTTCCTTCACCGCCCTGGTCGGTGCCTCCGGCTGCGGCAAGTCCACCCTGCTGCAGTGCGTGGCCGGGCTGGACGCCCCGTCGTCGGGCACCGTGAACCTGCTGGGGACGACGACGAGCCGGCTGCGCCCACGCGCGGCGGCCCGATTCCGAGCCGACCACGTCGGCTTCGTCTTCCAGGACGACAACCTCGTCACCTCACTGTCCGCCCGCGACAACGTGGCCCTGCCTGGCCGGCTGCGTCACCGTCCCCTACCGCGCCGGGCGGTCACCCAGGCCCTGGAGCGCGTGGGGCTGGGCGCGCAGACCCGGCACCTGCCCCACGAGATGAGCGGCGGTGAGCGCCAGCGCGTGGCGGTCGCTCGGGTCCTGGCCTCCTGCCCCGACATCGTCTTCGCTGACGAGCCGACGGCGGCCCTGGACGTGGCTGCTGGGACCGAGGTGCTGAGGTGGTTCCGGGAGCTGGCCGGCGCCGGAACCACGGTCCTCATGGTCACCCACGACGCCTCAGCCGCGGCGGCGGCCGACTCCGTCCTGGTCATGAGCGCCGGGCGGATCGTCGCCGCCCTGCCCGGCGGTGATCCGCAGGCCGTCTCCCAGGCCGTGCTGGCCACGCGCAGCCAGGAGAGAACAGGTCAGAGGCAGGGCAGCCAGAGGCCAGACAGCCAGGTGGGAGGTGAGGCACGATGATCCGACTGCTGCTCTCAGACCTGCGCCGCCACGCGGGCTCGTGGACCTGGGTGTGCGTGGTCGCCGTCGTCGCCGGGGCATGCGTGGCAGGCCAGCTGCAGGTCATGCACGGGGCCACCGCCTCCGCCCGCGCCCTGGCTCAGGCGCGCCAGCGCCACGAGATGCTCGACGCCGCCCAGACGCTGTCCGTCTTCTGCATCATCTGCGTGGTGCTGGCCGCGTCCACCGTGCTCAGCTCGTCAGCGGGCATGGTCATCAGCCAGCGCAGTCCAGACCACGGCCTGTGGCGGGCGCTGGGGCTGGCGCCAGCGGCGCTGCGTGTCCTGCTGCTGGTCCAGCTGGGCGTGGTCGGCGCCGTGGGCGCGTGCGGCGGGTGCCTGCTCGGGCGCCCGGTCGCCGCGGCCGTCATCCCGCTCATGGTGGACCAGGAAGCGGTCCTGCCTGGGACCCAGCCAGCACGGGGATCCTCAGACCTCATCTGGTGCGCGGTCGTCGTCGCCGGCTCAGTCGTTCTTGGCGGCTGGGGTCCCGCCAGGCGCGCCGCCCGGGCGCAGGAGATCGAGCTGATGACCGCGCGGGGATCGGCGCGGCGCCGGTGGACCGCGGGCCGCGTGACGGGGCTGGTCACGCGACTGGCCGTCGCAGCGGGCTGCGCGGCCGGCGTCGTCGTCGGCTGGGTGGGGCTGCACCGCGGCGTGCTCAGCAATGACGACGCAGCGACGACCGCGATCCTCAGCGCCTTCGGCGTGCTCGTCGTCCTGTGCGTGCTGGCGAGGTGGCTCGTGCCGGCTGGGCTGCGGGCGCTCGCGGCGCTGGCGCTGCCCGGACCCGCCTGGCTCGTGGCTACCCGGACCGCGGCGCTAGAGTCCCGGCGTTCCTCCGCCACGGTCCTGCCCTTCCTCGTGGCGATCGGCATGGTGGCTGTCATGTTCGGGGTGCAGTCCGCTGGCATCGGCAACATGCAGGTCTCCGGCTTTGTGACGCTGTTCGGGCTGGCCTTCCTCACCGCGTGGACAGGCGGAGTGGCGGTGATCGCCATGAGTGCGGGACGCCGTCGTCGTGACGCGGCCCTGCTGAGCGCGGCCGGTGCGAGCGAGTCGGCGGTGCTCGGCATCGAGGTGCTGGAGGGCGTACTGCACGCGGCGTGCGCCATCATGCTGGGGCTCGTGGTCTCGGTCGGGACGAGCGCGCTGCTGGGTGAGCTCCTGGACCGGCCCGTCAGGCAGGTCGTGGCCCACGGCCCCTGGACGGCCATGGGGCTGGTCAGCGCGATGACACTGGCCACGACCTGCCTGGCCATGGTCCTGTCCTCCCGCGCCGGCCGTCGAGAGAGCCTGGGGCAGACCCTGCGGGCCCGCGACTGAGCGCAAGGGTTTTCACTCAGACCGTGGTTTCCTGCTCACAACCGTGGGTTGTGGGCAGCGCAACCTACGGTTCCGCGCGGAAAGCTACGGTCTAGATGACCGGCTCCAGCACTCAAGCGGCCAGGTGCGCGGCCGGGTGGGTCTCATCAGGCCCCTCATTGCGGTGCGCAGCGTCCCACCCGCTGCGAGACTGGGTGCATGAGGACATCGAGACTGCAAGGACGCCCGTGGCTGAGCCTGGTGCTGGTCTGCACCGGACTCGCACTGGTCTCGCTCGCCTCGAACTGGGTCTCTGTCAGCGAGTTGGAGGGCCAGATACAGGTGTTCTCCTTCCTGCGTAAGACGGTGAGCAAGCTCGTCAACTGCGGCACTGTGTGGGCTGGCATTGGAGTTTTCGCAGGCTGGCTCATGAGCCGTCCGACGATCTCCGTGGTCGCTGCGGTCCTCGCCGCTGAGGGCACGCTCGCCTTCCACTACGGGCTCGGCCAGCTGGTGGGCATGTACAACGTCGGGATATGGGCGGAGAACACCCACTGGTTCATCCTGGGCGTCCTCGCCTGCGCTCCCCTTGGCCTGGTGGGCTGGGTGGCCAGGCGACCGGGCTGGCCGGGGCTCGTGGCCGGTCTCGTGGTCCCGGTGGGTGCCGTGGCCGAGCCGTGGGTACGCACCTGGCTCTTACAGCCGTCCTTCCTGCCCTGGCCTGAGCGCTGGGCAGACGTCGCCTGCGGGCTCGTGCTCACCGTTGCCGGCCTGGCCGGGGCCTGGCTCGTTACCCGCAAGAAGATCCTGGCTGGGCGAGCGGGCAAGGCCCATCCTCAAGCACCTCGCTGAACCAGCTCCCGCGCGCCCTCCGCTACCCCATGCCGACGCCCGCTACCCCAACGCGCCCTCCGCTACCCCATGGCGCGCGCTACGGGGGTGCGAAGGACACCAAGGGGTAGCGACGGCGACAGCGGGGTAGCGACGGCGAGCAACATTCACTCGCCGCACCCGCTTGCACCACAGGGTTGACACAAACGTCCAGGACGAGCACTCTTGTATCATCATCTCAACACAAAGGAGCCGTTGTGTCACCTCTTCCGTACATCGCTCTCCTCCTCGTCCTCACCGCCGTCTTCCTGACCCTCGTCATCAGCGCGCTGCGCGCCACCTGTCCCCGTCCTGCCGCACAGGCCCACCCGCTGTCAGCAATCATCCGGCACTCCACGCGTACCCGCGCTGCAGCGGTCCTTTTCGCGCTGGCCGCCACAGCCGCCGCCTACCTCAGTGGGCACCCCGAGGGCGTGGCACTCTTCGGGATCGTCGGGCTAGCCATCCTGCTGCTCGGCGAGCGTCGCTCCCCGACCGTCATGGCCCCGGAGCGCACCGCCTCCCTGGCCCGCCGACGCATCGTCGACTACCTACCCGCCACCGGCCTCGTCTTGCTCCTGCTGGCCGTGCTCTCGCTAGCCGCGGACGCCGCCGTCGGGCTCCCTGTCACAGCCGCCGAGCCCTGGCATGCCCCTGGCGGTCCCGCCCTACCCGCAGGCTCCTACTTCCTCGGGGTCTCAACGGCGTCAACGGGCGAGGCCATCTCCAGCGCCTACGCCCCCTGGCCCGGGCCACGCATGCTGGTACCTCTTGCCGCAGGCCTGATCATCCAGCTCACCGCGAGTCTCCTCGCGCTGCGGCGGGTCGCCACGCGCGGACAGGTCGGGTCCCGCCCCGGCCCGCTCGACCAGGAGCTACGGCGCTACCTGGCTGAGGGAGCGCTCGGGCTGCTCCTGGTCTCCGCTGCGCTCCCCCTTCCGCTCCTGGGCGTCCCCATGATCGAGGCGGCCACCTGGGAGGCTGCCGGCTGGGACTACGGGCGCGGCACGATAGGCGGTGTCGGTATCGTCGTGGCGGTGGCGTCGATGGTCTACGGCGCGGTCCTGCTCGCTCGCTCCCCCCGGCAGGTGTCGGCATGAACCTGACGATCACGATCACAGACTCCCCCACCCCGCCCTTTGAGCAGGTCCGGTCCCAGATCGCCTCGCTCATCGTCGACGGCGCCCTGGAGGAGGGCCAGCGCCTTCCCCCCGTGCGTCAGCTCGCCGGCGACCTGCGCCTCGCCCCGGGCACCGTCGCCCGCGCCTACAAGGAGCTGGAGGCGGCCGGCATGGTGGTCACGCGCCGCGCTGCCGGCACACGGGTCGCACCCGGGCACGCGGCCCCGCCCCGGGACCAGGCCCGCCAAGCGCTGGCTGAGGCGGTCAGACGGGCCCAGGCCGCTGGCATGACGACGGCGCAGGTGCGCAGCGTCGTCGACTCCCTTCTGGAGCCCAACGAGTAGGCAGGTACTCCCGCGCGCCCTCCGCTACCCCATGCCAACGCCCGCCACCCCATCTAGCCCTCCGCTACCCCGTGGCGCGCGCTATGGGGATGCGAAGGACACCAAGGGGTAGCGACGGTGGCGGCGGGGTAGCGGCGGCGGGGCTACCGGCTCTCGACCTCCACGCCGGCACGCCTCAACGCCGCGGCAAGCACGCCGTCGCCGCCTGTCAGGGTCCCGCTGAAGGTGCCGTCGTAGACCTGCCCCACCCCGCACGAGGGGCTCTTGGCCTTGAGCACCGCCCGTTCGGCGCCGTGCTCCCGGGCCTGCTCGACGACGGCGCTCGCGCCCGCCACGAAGGCCCGCGTCACGTCATGCCCGTCCTGAGCAAGCACCCTGGCCCGCCCGGCCAGGACGTCGTAGCCGTCCCCGCCCACGATCTCAGCCGGTGGCCGGGGCGTGGGAAGCCCGCCCAGCACCTCCGCGCACACGGGCACGGCCAGCCCTGCCTCGACGGCGGCCACGACCTGCAGGTCGGGCCGGGCGGCGCCGTCGTAGCGGCACGGGATCCCCGCCAGGCACGCGGAGACCACAGTCGGGGCCACAGCCTGCTCAGGAGCCGCAGCCGGACGGCTGCCAACGAAGCGTGCGTGCCCGGCAGGGGCAAGCGCGCCCGCGCCGTCCCCGGTCTCCGCCACGCCCGCGTCAGCCGCAGGCCCTCGTCGCTCCGCGCAGGGCTCCACAGCGTCAGGCCTCAGATCGTCCGCGGCTGGCCGAGCATCGTCCGCCCGCCCATGTCTCCGCTGCTCTCACGCACGGCGCCTGGCGCACCCACGCGGATCATCGGCATCCCCAGGGTCACCGGCGCCGTGTCCGGCTCCGGCTCACCGGTCTCCTCGCGCTGGCGCCGCTCCCAGGCGTCACCGGCCCGGGTGCGACGCACCTCGAACAGGGCCGGGCCGTCGTCGTACCAGACCCGATCACCCGCGCGGCGGGCTTCGTTCTCAGCCCGCTCGGCCTGGCTCAGCTCCCGCCCGCACAGGGCGGAGTCGGCGATGAGGTTGTGCGGGGCGCCGTGGGTCACGCGCACGCGCACCATGTCCCCCGGGCGCGGGGCACCGCCGGCGTAGTCGTCAGCGGCCAGACCAGCCGGAAGCCCCGCGTGGACCAGACGGTTGTCCGCCGCGCGCCCTGAGATACGGGCGGTGACGGCGTCACGCCGTCCCTCCCCCTCGGCCACGAGCAGCTCGACGACGCTGCCCTCCTGGCGCACGTTCTCCTCGTGGGTGATACGGCGTACCAGCTCGTCCAGGCGCTTATAGCGGTCCTTGACCACCTCGACCGGCACCTGAGGCAGGTCGGCAGCCGGGGTGCCCGGACGCGGGGAGTATTCGAAAGTGAAGGCCGAGGCGAAGCGCGCCTTCTCCACCACCTCCAGCGTGGCCTGGAAGTCCTCCTCCGTCTCACCGGGGAAGCCCACGATGAGGTCGGTGGTGATGGCGGCGTTGGGGATCTTCTCGCGCACCTCGTCCAGGATCCGCAGGAAGCGCTCGGAGCGGTAGGAGCGGCGCATCGCGCGCAGCACTTTGTCCGAGCCGGACTGCAGCGGCATGTGCAGGCTCGGCATGACCTGCGGGGTCTCGGCCATCGCGTCAATGACGTCAGAGGTGAAGGCGGCGGGGTGGGGGCTAGTGAAGCGCACGCGCTCGATCCCCTCCACGCCGCCGGCCGCGCGCAGGAGCTTGGCGAAGGCCCCGCGATCCCCGAAGCCCACGCCGTAGGAGTTGACGTTCTGCCCCAGCAGCGTCACCTCGGTGACTCCCTGGGCGGCCACGGCCTCAATCTCGGCCAGGACCTCGCCGGGGCGACGGTCGCGCTGCTTGCCGCGCAGCGAGGGCACGATGCAGAAGGTGCAGGTGTTGTTGCATCCCACGGCGATCGACACCCAGGCGGCGTAGGCCGACTCGCGGCGTGTGGGCAGGGTCGAGGGGAAGACCTTGAGGGACTCCTCCAGCTCGACCGCCGCCTCGGCGTTGTGCCGGGCGCGCTCGAGCAGGGCGGGCAGGACGTCAAGGTTGTGGGTGCCGAAGACGACGTCGACCCACGGGGCCTTCTCGACGATCCCCTCACCCATCTGCTGGGCCAGGCACCCGGCCACGGCGATCTGCATGCCGGGGCGTTCGCGCTTGACGGCGGCAAGCTGCCCGAGGTTGCCGAACAGGCGGGTGGCGGCGTTCTCGCGCACTGAGCAGGTGTTGATGATGACGACGTCGGCCCCGCCGTCGCCAGCCTCGGTCGCCCGCGCGGCGGCTGCCGGCACCTCCTCCACGCGCCGGTACCCGGCCGCCTCCAGCAGGCCGGCCATGTGCTCGGAGTCGTGGACGTTCATCTGGCAGCCCAGCGTGCGCACGTGGTAGGTGCGCGGCAGGGACGACGTCGAAGGCGCCGTCGCGCTCGCGGGTGCGGTAGCGCTGAGGGCAGGAATCGGCGAGGCAGCGGAGGCAGAGATCTGGGTGGTCATCGCCGTGCAGTCTATGGGGGCCGGCCCGCCATCGGCACCGTGGTTTCCTGTGATCAACCGTGGCCTGGCTGCGATTCAGGACACGGTCCAGCACAGGAGACCACGATCGCGAGGCTCAGGAGGCCCGGGCCGCGGACTGGACGGCCAGCGCCCAGGGCTCAACCGCGAGCGTGGCGGCGCCGCGAGCCCAGTCAGCAAAGGTGAAGGGGCGCAGCCTGATCTGCGGCTGCGGAGCCGACCAGTGCCTGGCACGCTCAACGGCCTCGTACAGCTCGGCCTCGTGCGGCTGGATGGCCCCGACCGCCTCTCCGGACACGACGACGAGCCCCGGGTCGACGACGGCGACCAGCGCGCCGGCAATGACCCCCAGCGCCCAGGCGGCGTCACCCAGGACCCGCCCGGCGACCGGGTCCCCCTCAGCGTCCAGGCGGACCAGCTCGTCCAGGTCCACCTCCCGCCCCAGCAGCTGCGCCGCACGCGCCAGCATCCCGGGGGTCGAGGCCAGGGCACGGGCGCAGCCCACGTGCCCGAGCTCGCAGGCGGGCCCGTCCTGCGCCACCGGCAGGTGCCCGACGCTGCCCGCGGCACCGTGCGCCCCCTCCAGCGGCTCGCCGTCGACGACGAGCCCGCAGCCGATTCCGGCCCCCACCGTCAGCAGCGCGAAGGGGCTGGCCTCACGACCCAGCCCGTACCAGGCCTCGGCGTAGGCGAAGGCACGCACGTCATTGGCCAGGCTGACCGGCAGGCCGCTGGTCTGCGTCACCAGCTCGGCAAAGGGGACGTCATGCCAGTCCAGGAAGGGCGCCACCCGCACGATCCGGCCTCCCACCACGCTCGCACCCAGCGAGATCCCGATGCCGCGGGGCTCCTGGCCGCAGTCCTCGGCCAGTCGCCGCGCCAGCCCGGCGATCTGGGCAGCCACCTCGTGCGGGGCCCCACCGGCCAGCGGCTCCATCTCCTTGGCCAGGACGGTACCCACGGGGTCGATGACCACGGCCCAGGCGTGAGTGCCGGTGAGCTTGACGCCCATGAGCGCCGCGGACCCGGGCACCAGGGACACCAGGCTGAGGGGACGGCCGGGTCCTTCCGCCTCAACGCGCGACTCATCGACCAGGCCGGCCTCGGCCAGCGCCCTCGTGGCGCGGGTCAGGGTCGCCGCCGACAGCCCGAGGCTGGCGGCCAGCTCGGTGCGCGAGGCCGGGCCGCGCGAGGCCAGGGACAGCAGGACAGCAGCAACGGGACCACGCTCGGTCAGCGTTGCACGCGAGGGCATACCAGGTCCTTTCCACAGTCCGTCACGACGCGTCACAACGGCGGGCACGCAAGTCTTCGCACGGCGGACGCACAGGTGCTGGCAGGGGTCCGCCAAGCGCCATCGTGCCACACCCGCTCGACGCCCGGGATAACAGGGCCTTGCACAGCCACCCTCCATGCATTATTTTCATGCTACAAGATTTTAAGTGCGTCACACTGTGGCGTCTTTGGAAGGACGATGATGACCCTCCACCTGCGCAACGGCGGGACCAGCGTGGTCCTCGACCTCCTCCCGGACCGGTTGCCGGTCGTGCGCCACTGGGGCACCGACCTCGGTGACCTGCCTTCCGCGGCCCTCGACGACGTCGAGCGGGCCCAGCGCACCTCGCTGGGCACCAACACCGCCTGGATCGCCAACGACCTGTCCGTCCTCCCCCTGCCCGCCCAGGCCTGGTCCTCGCGCCCAGGTGTGCTCCTGCACCGCGCGGACGGCACCTCCTTCAGCCCGCACCCCAGCCACGTCACCCACGCCCACCGCACAGAGTCCGGCCCAGCAGGCACGGTCGAGGTCGTCACCTCCGAGGCCGTTGACGAGGTCCATGCCCTCAGCCTGGGCACCGAGCTGCGCCTGGAGCCCAGCGGCCTGCTGCGCCTGCGCGCCTGGGTGCGCGACGAGCGCGAGGCCGACGGCGGGCAGCACCTGGCCCCGATCGTCGTCGACGAGGTCACTCCCGTCCTGCCGCTGCCCGAGGCTGCCGACGAGCTGCTGGACATGACCGGCCACCACATCGCCGAGCGCAGCCTGCAGCGCACCCCACTCACCGCCGGCACCCACCTGCGCGAGAGCTGGGAGGGACGTCCCGGCCACGACGCCACCACGTGGCTGGCCGCAGGACGCGCCGGCTTCGGCTTCCGCAGCGGCACCGTCCACGGTGTCCACCTGGCATGGTCCGGCAACACCCGTCACCTCGCCTCCTCCACCCCGCAGGGACGCAAGCTGCTGGGTGCCGGGGAGCTCCTCCTGCCCGGGGAGGTCCTCCTGGACACCGAGCGCACCTACACCTCGCCGTGGGCCGTCTTCTCCTGGGGCGAGGGCCTGGACGCCATGTCCCACCGCACCCATGCCTTCCTGCGTGCCCTGCCCTCCCACCCCTCGCGCCCGCGCCCTGTGCTGCTCAACACCTGGGAGGCCGTCTACTTCAACCACGACCTGGACAAGCTCAAGGCCCTGGCCGACGCCGCCGCATCGGTGGGTATCGAGCGTTACGTGCTCGACGACGGGTGGTTCGGCTCGCGCCGTGACGACACCTCAGGCCTGGGTGACTGGCAGGTGTCCCAGGACGTCTGGCCGCAAGGGCTGCGTCCCCTGGTGGAGCACGTGCACTCCCTCGGCATGGAGTTCGGGCTCTGGTTCGAGCCGGAGATGATCAACCTCGACTCCGACCTGGCCCGGGCCCACCCGGACTGGGTGCTGGGCGACGGCGCCGGCGGGGCTCCCGAGCACCGCAACCAGCGCGTGCTGGACCTCACCGCACCTGGAGCCTGGGACTACCTCTTCACCTCCATCTCCCATCTGGTCGATGAGCTGGGCATCGCCTACCTCAAGTGGGACCACAACTCCCCACTGCTGGCCACGGGTCACGAGTGCGCCCAGCCGGCCGCAGGCCGCTGGGGCGCCGCCGCCGTCCACGACCAGACCCTGGCTCTGTACCGGCTGCTGGACGCGCTGCACGAGCGCTTCCCCGAGCTCGAGATCGAGTCCTGCGCCGGAGGCGGCGGCCGCATCGACATGGGGATCATGGAGCGGGCGCAGCGCGTGTGGGCGTCGGACTCCATCGACGCCCACGACCGCCACGACATCCAGCGCGGCACTACTCTCCTGCTCCCACCCGAGCTCATCGGCACGCACGTGGGCGCCGGCCGCGCCCACACGACGCTGCGGGACCTCGACATCGACTTCCGCGCCGGCACCGCCCTGTGGGGACACATGGGAGTCGAGTGGGACCTGACCAAGGCAGACACCCCCACCCGCGAGCGCCTGGCCCGGATCATCGCCCTGCACAAGGAGCTGCGCCCCCTGCTGCACTCAGGACTGACCGTCCACGCCGACCTGGCCGACGACGACAACCTGCGCATCGAGGGCGTGGTGAGCCAGGACGGGACCGACGCCCTGTTCGAGATCGCCTGCCTGGGCCTACAGCACTCCTGGCCCTGCGCGCCCCGGCCTCTGCCCGGCCTGGACCCCCGGCGTCGCTACCACGTGCGCCTGGCCGCCCCGCCCTACCCCGAGCTGAGGCTGCCAGCAGCGTGGATGGAGGACGACGGCGTCGTCCTGCCAGGCTCCTACCTCTCGACCACCGGGCTCGCGCTGGCCAACCTCCACCCTGACCACCTGGTCCTCGTGCGAGCCACCGCGGTCGGCTCCGCCGTCTGAGACGGGTGAGGGACCACCCGTCCTTCACCTGCCTCCTCCCGTCAACCTCCGTCTCCATCTTCAACGACGATATGGAAGGAAACATGTCTGTCTCAGCCCCCTCCCGTCCCGCAGGCGCCATGCGCCGTCGGCCCAAGACCGACCTACGGCTCGGCCTGGGATTCATCCTGCCGGCCGGAATCGGCCTCATCGCCTTCTACATCTGGCCCCTCATCCGGGGCATCTGGCTGTCCTTCACCGAGTACAACCTGCTGACCCCCGAGAAGTTCATTGGGCTTCAGAACTACTCACGCATGGTCCAGGACAAGATCTTCTGGAACGCCGTTGGCGTGACCGTGGAGTACGTGGTCATCAACATCGGCCTGCAGACGATCCTCGCTCTTCTCATCGCCGTCCTCATGCAGCGCCTGACCCAGTCCACGCTCGTGCGCTCCCTGGTGCTCACTCCCTACCTCGTGTCCAACGTCGTGGCCGCCATGCTGTGGCTGTGGATCCTGGACACGACGCTGGGTGTGACGAACCAGCTCATCGAGGCGGTCTTCGGAGACACCGTCAACTTCTTCTCCTCCACGCTGGCCATCCCCACCATCGCCATCATCAACGTGTGGCGCCACGTGGGTTACACCGCCCTGCTTATCTTCGCCGGGCTCCAGTCCATCCCGAACACGGTCTACGAGGCCGGCAAGGTCGACGGCGCCAGTGAGTGGCGCATGTTCTGGAAGATCACCGTCCCGCTGCTGCGCCCGATCCTGGCCCTGGTCCTCATCATGACGATAATCGGCTCCTTCCAGGTCTTCGACACCGTCTCGGTGACGACCCAGGGTGGCCCGGTCAACGCCACCCGCGTGCTCCAGTACTACATCTACGACCTGGCCTTCGGCCGCTTCCAGTTCGGCTACGCCTCCGCCCTGGCGGTGGGCCTGCTCATCATCCTGGCCGCTATCACCGCGCTGCAGTACAAGATGACGCGCGCCGGCCAGACGGACCTGGACTGAGAGGACACCAGCCATGACAACGACGACATCCTCCACCTCGGTCCGCATGACCAAGACCGACCAGCCGCGCAAGCGCCCCTCGCTAGGACGTGTGCTGGCCTGGACCGCCATGGTCCTCATCCTCCTGTTCACGCTGCTGCCCTTCTACTGGGTGCTGCGCACGGCCCTGTCCTCCAACGCGGGCATCGCCTCCGATCCCACGAGCCTGCTGCCGGTGGATACCAACTTGCGCGGCTTTGAGCGCGTCTTCGGCATGCAGTCCACCGAGGAGGCGCTGGCCGACGGCGGAAGCGGCGCCGCCATCAACTTCTGGCTCTACCTGCGCAACTCCGTCGTCGTGGCCGCGCTGGTCACCGTGGGGCAGGTCTTCTTCTCCGCCATGGCGGCCTACTCCTTCTCCCGCCTGCGCTGGCCGGGACGGGACACCGTCTTCGGCATCTTCCTGGCCGCGCTCATGGTGCCCTCGATCTTCACGCTCCTGCCCAACTTCGTGCTGGTCAAGCAGCTCCACCTCATCGACTCTCTCCTGGGCATCTCGCTGCCGACGATGCTCATGACGCCCTTCGCCGTCTTCTTCCTCAGGCAGTTCTTCATGAACATCCCGCGTGAGCTGGAGGAGGCCGCCCTGCTGGACGGCGCCTCGAAGGTGAGGGTCTTCTTCACCCTTATCCTGCCCATGGCCAAGGCGCCGATCTCCACGCTGGCGATCCTGACCTACATCGCGGCCTGGAACGACTACTTCTGGCCCCTGCTGGTCTCCTACACCGACTCCTCGCGGGTGCTCACCGTCGCCCTGGCGGTGTTCAAGTCCCAGTCCCCGCAGACAGGTCCCGACTGGGCCGGTCTCATGGCGGCCACGCTGGTCGCGGCGCTCCCGATGCTGCTGCTCTTCGCCGCCTTCGCCAAGCGCATCGTTAACTCCATCGGTTTCAACGGCATCAAGTGAGGCACCAGATGACTTCCACACACACGCATCTCGCGACCGCCCTGCCGGCCCTGCGTTCCCCCCTGTCCCGCCGTGGCTTCCTGTGCGGACTGGTCACCGCAGCGGGTGCGGCAACCCTGGCCGCCTGCTCCTCCTCCGCCGGCCGCAAGGCCGGTGGCCCCGTGGAGTACTGGCTGTGGGACTCCGCCCAGGAGCCGGCCTACGAGGCCTGTGCCGCACGCTTTGAGGAGAAGACCGGCATCAAGGTCAATATCACCCAGGTCGGCTGGGGTGACTACTGGACCAAGCTGACCGCCGGATTCATCGCCGGTACCGGCCCTGACGTCTTCACTGACCACATCGCCAAGTTCGCCCAGTTCGTTGACCTCGACGTTCTGGTACCGCTGGACGAGCAGCCTGCCTGGGCCGACGTCGACGAGTCCGCCTTCCATGAAGGCCTCATCGACCTGTGGAAGGGCGAGGACGGCAAGCAGTACGGCTGTCCCAAGGACTGGGACACCGAGGCCATCTTCTACAACAAGACCATGCTCGCCGAGGCCGGTCTGAGCGAGTCCGACCTGGAGGACTGGGACTGGAACCCCGAGGACGGCGGCAGCTTCGAGAAGATCCTGGCGCGCCTGACCGTGGACAAGAACGGGGTGCGCGGGGACGAGGAGGGCTTCGACCCCACCCGCGTCGCGGTCTACGGCATCGGTATCAACGATGCCGGGTCCAACGACGGCCAGACCGCCTGGAGTCCCTTCACCAGCACGATCAGCGACTGGATGTACACGGACAAGAAGACCTGGGGTACTCGCTACCGCTACGACGACCCGGACTTCCAGCGCGCCATGGACTGGTACTTCGGGCTCATCGACAAGGGCTACATGCCTCCGGCCGGCACCTTCTCGACCACCACTGGCACCGACGTCCAGCTGGGCAGCGGCTCCATCGCCATGTGCATCAACGGTGCGTGGATGTTCAAGATCTTCGCAGGCCTTGACATCGACCTCGGGCTGGCCCGCCACCCGATTGGCCCCAACGGCAAGAGCATGAGCCTGCTCAACGGTCTGGGAGACTCGATCGTCAAGCAGTCCAAGAACATCGAGAACGCCTCGAAGTGGGTGGCTTTCCTCGGCACCAAGGAGGCCCAGGACATCGTCGCCTCTTACGGCATCGTGTTCCCGGCGATCTCCTCCTCCACCGAGCTGGCAGTGGCCAAGTTCGAGGAGACGGGCCTGTCCACCAAGCCCTTCACCGACCACGTCAAGGAAGGCACGACCTTCTACTTCCCGCTCACCTACTTCGGTGCTGACGTCAAGGCCATCATGACCCCCGGCGTCGACGCCCTGTGGGTCGATCGAGAGCCGGCCTCGACGCTGACGGCCTACAACGAGCAGGTCAACCTCCTGTTCAAGACCTCGACCAAGGAGTAGCAGGCCTGGCATCAGGTCCTCACGAGGGCGCCGTCCTCCCCGACACGCGGGAGGACGGCGCCCTCGCGTCGCCCGACCCGAGCCCGCCCGTGCCGGTCCTGAGCCACCGCTCCGTCTCGTCACCTGCCCGAAACATCTCCCCTATGATGTGACACGGTCCACATCCCGTCCGGAGGTCTCGATGACGCGCCCTACCGATGTCCACGCTCGCTTTGTCACCCGTCATATCGGGGTCTACGAGGCCCTGCACGACGCCGACTCACCGGTCCTGAGCACCCTGGCGGTGAGCTCCCTGGAAGAGCTGGCCCAGGCCGTCGTCCCGGCCGGGCTGCCGCGCCTGGACGCCCCCGAGCACACTGAGCCCTCCAGCGCCAGCGGTGGCCTGAGCGAGGCCGCGGTCACCGACGTCATGCGCCAGCTCGCCGCCGCCAATGCCCACCACCACGTGGAGATGATCGGACGCGGCTACCACCCCACGATCACACCGGCCGTCATCGTACGTGACGTCCTGTCCAACCCGGCGTGGACGACGTCGTACACCCCCTACCAGGCTGAGATCAGCCAGGGCCGGCTTGAGGCCCAGCTGCTCTTCCAGACCCTCGTAGCCGACCTCACCGGCCTGCCGGTGGCCTGTACCTCGCTGCTGGACGAGGCCACGGCGGTGGCTGAGGCCTGCCTGCTCATGGCCCGCGCCACCCGCAAGGCCGAGGGCCGTCCCGTCCTGCTGGACGAGGGTCTGCACCCTCAGTGCCTTCAGGTCGCCACCGCCCGGCTCGACGCCCTGTCCATCCCCTGGGTGACCACCACGCCGGCCGCTATCGCATCCGGCAAGGTCTCGGGCCTGGAGGCAGGTGCCCTGGTCCTCGGAGCGGTGCTGGCGGCCACGACTTCCCGCGGCGCGGTCGTGGACCTGGCCCCCGCGATCGCCGCTGTCCACGAGCGTGGTGGCCTGGCTGCCGTCGACGCCGACCCGCTGGCCCTCACCCTGCTCACCGAGCCCGGTGCACAGGGCGCTGACATCGCCGTCGGAAGCGCCCAGCGCCTGGGCGTGCCGCTCTTCTTCGGCGGCCCCCACCCCGGCTTCATGGCCGTGACCCATGGGCTCCAGCGCCAGCTGCCCGGACGCATCGTGGGCGTGAGCGTGGACGCCGACGGTGCACCCGCCTACCGCCTGGCCCTCCAGACCCGCGAGCAGCACATCCGGCGTGAGAAGGCCACCTCCAACATCTGCACCGCTCAGGCGCTGCTGGCCGTCGTCGCCGCCTTCTACGCCGTCCACCACGGACCTCAGGGACTGCGCGCCATCGCCGAGCACACCCACCGTCAGGCCGCCCGGATCGCCGTCGGGCTCCTGGACGCAGGGATTGAGCTGGAGCACACGCGCTTCTTCGACACCCTCAGCGTCTACCTGCCCGGCGGTGCCCAGGAGGCCGTGGAGCGTGCCGAGGCGGCCGGCTACAACCTCAGGCTCCTGGACGCCGACCACGTGGGCCTGTCCACCAACGAGACCACCACGGACGAGGACGTCGCCCACGTCATCGAGGTCCTCACCTCCACCGAGCCCGGGAGCCAGGAGTGGCTGCCCACTGACGAGCAGGCCGAGAACCTGCCGCTGCCGGCGCAGCTGGCCCGCACGAGCGAGTACCTGACCCACCCCACTTTCCACGCCTACCGCAGCGAGGCCGCGCTCGTGCGCTACCTGCGCCGCCTGGCAGACCGGGACCTGGCTCTGGACCGTTCGATGATCCCGCTGGGCTCGTGCACCCTCAAGCTCAACGCCGCCGTCGAGTCCGCGGCCTGGCTGGACCCGGCGCTGGCCGGCATCCATCCCTACGCCCCCGCCTCGCAGACCGCGGGCTGGCGGACTCTGCTCGGCCAGCTCTCGGAGCGTCTAGCCGCCCTGACCGGCTACGACCGCGTCAGCCTGCAGCCGGCCTCCGGTGCGCAGGGCGAGCTGACCGGCCTGCTCGCCATCAAGCACTACCTGGCCGCCCAGGGCCAGGGCCAGCGCGATCTCGTCCTCGTGCCGGCCTCCGCCCACGGCACCAACGCGGCCTCGGCCGCGGGAGCGGGCTTCAGCGTCAAGGTGGTCAAGACCGCGCAGGACGGCTCGATCGACGTCGACCACCTGCGCGAGCTGCTGGCTGAGCTGGGCGAGCGGGTCGCCGCCATCATGCTCACCTACCCCTCCACACACGGGGTGTTCGAGCCACAGGTCACTGAGGTCACCCGCCTCGTGCACGAGGCCGGCGGGCAGGTCTACATCGACGGCGCCAACCTCAACGCGCTGGCCGGGCTGCTGCGGCCCGGGGACCTGGGCGGGGACTGCTCCCACCTCAACCTCCACAAGACCTTCGCTATCCCCCACGGCGGTGGTGGCCCGGGCGTGGGGCCGGTCGCGGTCAAGTCCCACCTGGCGCCCTATCTGCCCGCGGGCCCCGAGGGATCGGCGGCCCCGGAGGAGGGTGACCCGGACGCCGGCTTCGCCGGGCCCCCGGTCATGGGCACGCGATTCGGCTCGGCCGGGGTCATGCCGCTGGCCTGGGCCTACCTCGCCCTGCTCGACGACGCCGACCTGCGCGAGGTGACCCTGTCCGCCATCGCCAGCGCCAACTACCTCTCGCGTCAGCTCGCTGACTCCTTCCCGACGCTCTACACCCACGACGACTTCGTGGCCCACGAGTGCATCCTGGACCTGCGCGAGCTGACCCGGCAGACCGGGGTCACGGCTGAGGACGTGGCCAAGCGCCTCATCGACTACGGCTTCCACGCCCCGACCCTGTCCTTCCCGGTGGCAGGCACGCTCATGGTTGAGCCCACCGAGTCCGAGCCCCTGGCGGAGCTCGACCGCTTCATCGCAGCCATGCGTGCCATCCGCGCCGAGATCGACGAGGTCGCCGCCGGCACGGTGAGCATCGAGGACTCGGTGCTGCGCCGCAGTCCCCACACCCTGGCCCAGGTCGCCGGGCAGGAGTGGGACCGCCCCTACACCCGCACGCAGGCTGCCTTCCCGCTGCCAGGCATGGAGACGGACAAGTACTTCGCCCCCGTGGCCAGGATCGACAACGCCTGGGGAGACCGCAACCTCACCTGCACCTGCCCTGCCCCCACCGCCTTCGAGAGCGAGAACGAGTGATGACCACCTCCACCACGGCCCTGCGCCGCACCCCCCTGCACGAGGTCCACGAGAGGCTAGGAGCCTCCTTCACCGACTTCGGCGGCTGGGACATGCCCCTGCGCTACGCCTCGGACCTGGCTGAGCACCGGGCCGTGCGCAACGCCGCCGGGATCTTCGACCTGTCCCACATGGGCGAGGTCAAGGTCACCGGCCCGGACGCCGCCGCGGCCCTGGACCACGCCCTCATCGGTGAGATCTCCAAGGTGGGGCTCGGCCGCGCCCGCTACACGATGATCGTGGACGAGGAGGGCGGCATCATCGACGACCTCATCGTCTACCACGTGGGCGAGCAGGGGTACCTCGTGGTGCCCAACGCCGGCAACCGCGAGCGCGTGGCCGAGGAGCTGGTGCGCCGCTGTACCGGCGCTGCCCCCTCCTTCGACGTCCGGGTGCAGGACGTGTCCCTGGAGACGGCGCTCATCGCCGTCCAGGGCCCGCGTGCGGAGGAGGTGCTGCGCGGGGTGGTTACCTCCGGCGCCGGGATCCAGGCCGCGCTGCGCCCGGAGGAGCCTGCGGACGAGGACTGCGGGGCAGACGTACTGTGCGGGCCCACGATCCTGCGGCGGCTGCGCTACTACGCGGCGGTGCGGGCGACGGCGGCCGGCCACTCGGTCCTGCTGGCCCGCACCGGCTACACCGGCGAGGACGGCTTCGAGCTCTTCTGCGAGGCGGAGGCTGCGGAGGACCTGTGGAGCGTCATCACTGACCACGCGGCCACGCTCGCTCCGACGCCGGCTGCCCAGGAGGGTGAGACCCTGGCGGCCCTGACCCCCTGTGGTCTGGCCGCACGCGACTCCCTGCGCCTGGAGGCCGGGATGCCGCTGTACGGGCACGAGCTGACCGAGGAGATCACGCCCTTTGACGCCTCGCTGGGCGCCGTGGTCAAGCTGGCCAAGAGCGAGTTCGTCGGGCGCCAGGCCCTGGCCGCGCGTGCCGAGCGCGAAGGCCAGCCGGGCACGAAGGTACTCGTCGCGCTGGCTGGTGAGGGCCGCCGGGCCGCGCGAGCGGGCTGCACGGTCCTGGGCAGCGACGGCCAGGCCATCGGCTCCGTCACCTCTGGCCTGCTCTCCCCCACGCTCGGTCACCCCATTGCCCTGGCCCTGGTAGCCCCGGCCTCGCTTGAGGAGCCGGCGTGGGCGCCGGGCACTGAGCTTGCGGTGGACGTGCGCGGCAAGCAGCTGGCGATGCGCGTCGTCGCCTCTCCCTTCTACAAGCGCTCGCGCTAAGAGGGGCGGTGGGTACCACCGCTGGTCCCCACGGCTTCTGGCGACGGCGAGCCACGCCGTGGCCCTGACCTCACCCAAGTCCTGGGCAGGACGGGATCGCCCCGACCTGCCGTGTCAAGAAAGGAACCCCTATGTCCCAGCCTGTGCGCCCGGAGCTGCGCTACTGCGCCGACCACGAGTGGATCAACAGTGAGTCCCCTGCCCGCGTCGGGATCTCCGCCGTCGCCTCCGACGCCCTTGGCGAGGTGGTCTTCGTTGATCTTCCTGAGGTCGGTGCCGAGGTCGAGGCCGGTGAGCCCTGCGGCGAGCTGGAGTCCACCAAGTCGGTCTCGGACCTTGTCTCGCCAGTGACCGGCACCGTCGTAGCGGTCAACGAGGCCGTCGTCGACGAGCCCGGCACCATCAACAAGGACCCCTACGGCGAGGGCTGGCTCTTCACCGTCGAGGTGGTGCAGGAGGGCGAGCTGCTCAGCGCTGAGGAGTACGCCTCCCGCTTCGACGCCGAGGTCACTGGGGCCTGAGAGCCCGGCATCGTGCAAGGAGACCGTATGACGTCGAGTGGACGTCATACGGTCTCCTTGCCGTGAGAGCTCCTGGGCTCCGGGCCCATGGCGCCTGGGAGGGCTCAAGGCGCCTGGGCGCTGGGGCCCAGGGCGGGCTCAGTCGGCCTGACGGCGGGCAGCGGCCTCGGCGTCGTGCTGGGCGGCTGCGGCAAAGGCCGCACCGGGCAGGGCCACGGAACCGAAGCTCGCCAGGTCGCGGCGGAAGACGACGGCGGCGAACCAGTCCATCATGATCCTCACCTTCCGGTTGAGGGTCGGCATGGCGTAGACGTGGTAGCCGCGGTGCGCCGTCCACGCGGTGAAGCCGCGCAGGTTGTGCCCCATGATGCGCGCCACGCCCTTGCCGATCCCGAGTGTGGCCACCGTACCGAGGTTCTCGTGGGCGTACTGGGCCAGCTCCACGTGGCCCGCAGGGCCGGCGGCCAGGGTCGCCACGAGGTTGTCGGCCAGGACCTTGGCTTGGCGTACAGCGTGCTGGGCGGTAGGGGCGCAGGTCGCCTCAGGGTCGTCGGAGACAAGGTCCGGGACGGCCGCGCAGTCGCCGGCCGCCCAGGCCCCCTCCACCGTCTCGCCGTCGCGGACCACCTGCAGGGTGGGCAGCGCCGTCACGCGGCCACGTGCGTCAACGGGCAGATCGGAGTCAGCCAGCACCGGTGCGGCCTTGACGCCGGCCGTCCACACGATGGTGTCGGCGTCGAACTCGCTACCGTCTGACAAGACCACATGCCCCTCGACGCAGCTGGTGAGGAAGGTGGACAGGCGCACGTCGATACCGCGCTCACGCAGCTGCTCCAGGCCGTAGCCCGACAGCTCCTCAGTCAACTCCGGCAGAATGCGCCGCGAGCCCTCGACGAGCACAAAGCGCACGTCTCGCTGATCGATGCTGGGGATCTTGGACACCGCGGCACGAGCCATGTCCTCCAGCTCGGCGATGGCCTCAACGCCGGCGAAGCCGCCACCGACGAAGACGAAGGTGAGCAGCCGACGCCGACGCTCAGCGTCCCAGGTGGAGGCGGCGTCCTCGATGCGAGAGAGCACGCGGTTGCGCAGCGCCAGCGCCTCCTCGACCTGCTTGAATCCCATCGCCTGCTCGGCCAGGCCCGGGATAGGCAGGGTCCGGGCCTCAGCTCCCAGCGCCAGGACCAGGTGGTCGTAGGTGAGCTCGTAGGGGGTCGGCGTCTCGCCGGTGGACTCGGGGACGGGCGGGGTGATGGTGACGGTCTTGTGAGCGTGGTCGATTCCTGTGATCGAGCCAGTGATGATCGTGATGCCGTCAAGGTTGCGCCGGTGGGAGGCGATGACGTGGCGTGGCTGGATAGAGCCCGCGGCGACCTCCGGCAGGAAGGGCTGGTAGGTCATGTAAGGGCGGGGATCGATGACGGCGATCTCAACCTCGTCGGTGCTCAGGCGGGCGCGCAGGGCCTGCGCGGTGCAGAAGCCGACGTAGCCGCCGCCAGCGATGAGGACACGCGGTGGGCGGTGACCGCCGTCGTCCGTGCCCACCTCCTCCACGTGGTGGCGGGCGGGGCGCAGTGTCGTGGTCAGGGCAGCTGCGGCGGCCAGGAGGCCAGCAGTCGTCAGGACAGTGGTCGCGATGGCGCATGATCGGGTCATGACACCAATCTAAGGGTGCCCTAACCGCGAGGCTAGAGGCAGCGTCCTACGGGCTCCATGGAGCCAGTCACACGGGTACCTCCGCCCCAGACCCTTGCCACCGTGGTTTTGTGTACGGGAACGGGGGCTGTGGGCCACGTATCCCCCGTTCCCGTACGCAAAGCCACGGTCAAGATGGGCGCGCCGAGGCTGCCCGGCATCCTCAGCGCAGGTTGAGGATCTCTCCGGTCTGCGTGTCGACGTCGATCCGCTGCGCCGCCGGCTTGGACGGCAGCCCCGGCATGGTCGAGATCGAGCCGCAGATGGCGTAGACATAGCCGGCGCCGGCCGCCAGACGCACCTCACGCACCGGTAGGCGCCACCCGGTGGGCACGCCCTTGAGCGAGGGGTCGTGGGACAGGGACAGCGGCGTCTTGGCCACGACGACGGCGAGGTGGCCGAAGCCCTCGGCCTCACACGCGTCCAGGAAGCGGGAGGCGGCCGGGGTGTAGTCCACCCCGTCGGCACCGTACATGGCCGCCACCTTGCCGATCTTGGTGCGCAGGTCGTCTCCAGCCACGTAGAGGGGACGACCGCGCTCAGCGTCGGCCGCCTGCGAGGAGGCCTCCTGCGGCGAGGAGGTCTCCTGCGGCTGGCTCGGCCCCGTCTGGCGAGCCAGGGCGCAGGCTGCCGCAACCTGGTCCGCGAGATCGGCGCAGCCGGCACCGCCCTCGGTCACAGGGTGCACGGCGGCGACGTGCGCGCCAGCCTCGGTAGCGATGCGGCGGATCTCCTCGACCTCGCAGTCGTGGTCCGTGGGGAAGACGTTGATGGCCACCACCGGCTCCATGCCAAAACCGCGCACGATCGACAGGTGCTTGAGCATGTTGGAAGCCCCAGCACGCACGTCCTCCAGGTTCTCCTCCAACATGGCCGGGGGCAGCTCCTTGCCGGAGACGATGCGGTACTTGCCGGAGTGGGCCTTCAGGGCGCGGACCGTGACCACCAGGACAGCGGCCTCCGGGCGCATTCCGGACACGGAGCATTTGAGGTCAAAGAAGCGCTCCAAGCCCATGTCCGCACCGAAACCAGCCTCGGTCAGGACGTAGCCCGGCTCGCAGCCCCCTTCCTGGCCGGCGTCGTGCCCCGCCGCTCCCTGGGCTGCCACGAGGTCAGCGATGACCGAGGAGCAGCCGGTCGCGATGTTGCCGAAGGGACCGGTGTGGATCAGGGCAGGAGTGCCCTCGCCCGTGCGCAGCAGGTTCGGGGCCAAGGCGTCCCGGAGGACGGCCGCCATCGCCCCAGCAGCACCCAGGTCCTCGGCGGTGACCCACGCACCGTCCTTGTCGCGGGCCACGACGATCCGCCCCAGCCGCTCACGCAGGTCCTTCAGCGAGGTCGCCAGGGACATGATGACCATGATCTCGCTGGCCGGGGTGATGTCGAAGGAGGCCTGACGGGTCACGCCGTCCGTCCGGGTGCCCAGTCCAATGACGATGTGGCGCAGGGCCCGGTCGTTGACGTCGAGGACGCGCGGCCAGGTGAGCGTGCGCTCGTCGATACCGAGCTCGTTGCCGTGGTGGAGGTGGTTGTCAATCATGGCGGCCAGAAGGTTGTGGGCCGCGGTGATGGCGTGGAAGTCACCGGTCAGGTGCAGGTTCATCCGCTCAGCCGGCAGGATGCGCGCGCAGCCGGAGCCGCCGGCACCCCCCTTGATGCCGAAAGTCGGTCCCATGGCCGACTGGCGCAGCGTGAGAATCGAGCGGCGGCCGCGATAGGCCAGGCCCTGAGCCAGCCCAATGGCCACGGTGGACTTGCCCTCGCCGAAGGAGGTCGGGGTGATGGCGGTGACGACGACGTAGTGGGCCCGGTCCGCGGGCACCGGCTCGCTGTGTCCGGCCTGGTCCAGAACGGAGAGATCGATCTTGGCCACGTCCCGGCCATAGGGGATGACGTGCTCGGCACTGATACCGGCACGCGCAGCAAGGTCAACAAGGTTGACGTCCTCGCTGGACATGGAAGCAGGGGCAGGGGCGTTGGAGACCGGCACGTTCTCGCCATCGAGAGGGCTCATGGTCCCATCCTACGGACCTGACCTGACGGCGTCTGCCAGATGCACGAGCCACTCACGCCTCTTCCTGGACCCTCCCGCGCGCTCCTAGAGCTCGGACAGCGCCTGCTCGTAGGCCTGGGCAGCGACGGAGGCGGAGTACCCCTTGCGCCCAAGCAGGGCCAGAGTGCGCCGACGACGTACCTCAGGAGCCAGGCTCTCCGTCAGGCGCAGCTTCTTACGGGCCAGCGTCACGGCAGCCTCACGCTCATCGCCAGACTCGATCTGAGACAGGGCCGAGGCAATCGCCCGCTCCCCCACGCCCTTGCGACGCAGCTCCTCAGCGATCGCGCGCCGCGCAGCCCCCTTCTCAGCGAAACGGGTCCGGGCCAAGGTCGCCGCATAGGCAGCGTCATCGATCAGTCCGGCCGACTCCAGGCGGTCCAGCACCTCCTGGGCCACCCGGGGGTCAACCTCCCTACGCTCCAGCAAGTCCGCCAGGGCGGCTCGCGGGGCAGGGCTGCGGTCCAGGCGGCGCAGGACGATATCCCGCGCCACCTCAACCTTCTGCTGGTGCTCGTCCGGTGTCAGCCAGGGCATCAGAAGCCGCCGGCCTCCTCGCCAAAGGCATCATCCACGCTCACAGCCTTGGCTTTCTTGGCACCCCGCGTCCCGGCGCTCTTAGCCCCCGTGGTGCTGGCGGCCTTGCCACCCTGAGCACCGGCCTCAGGCTCGGCCACGGCGCTCGCCTTCTGGGCAGCGGCAGCCTCCGCCTCCTCGCGGGCCTTGCGACCAGGCTCACCGATCCCGAGGGCGGCAAGGATCTTGTTCTCGATCTCGTCAGCCAGCTCAGGGTTGTCCTTGAGGAAGGTACGGGCGTTCTCCTTGCCCTGGCCCAGCTGATCCGTGCCGTAGGTGAACCAGGCGCCGGACTTGCGCACGATGCCGTTCTCCACGCCCATGTCCAGCAGGCTCCCCTCGCGAGAGATGCCCTGGCCGTAGACGATGTCGAACTCGGCCTGCTTGAAAGGCGGAGCCATCTTGTTCTTGACGACCTTGGCCCGGGTCCGGTTACCCACCGGCTGGTCCCCGTCCTTGAGGGTCTGGATGCGGCGGACGTCAATACGCACTGAGGCGTAGAACTTCAGCGCCTTACCGCCGGTGGTGGTCTCGGGGTTACCGAAGAAGACGCCGATCTTCTCACGCAGCTGGTTGATGAAGATCGCAGTGGTCCCGGTGGCGGACAGGGCCCCAGTGATCTTGCGCAGCGCCTGGCTCATGAGGCGTGCCTGCAGACCCACGTGGGAGTCGCCCATCTCTCCCTCGATCTCCGCCTTGGGCACCAGGGCGGCGACGGAGTCGATGACGATGATGTCCAGTCCGCCGGAGCGGATGAGCATGTCCGCAATCTCCAGCGCCTGCTCACCGGTATCCGGCTGGGAGACCAGGAGGTTGTCCGTGTCCACGCCCAGCGCCTTGGCGTAGACCGGGTCCAGGGCGTGCTCGGCATCGATGAAGGCAGCGTTACCGCCGGCCTTCTGCGCCGAGGCCACGGCGTGAAGCGCCACCGTGGTCTTACCGGAGGACTCCGGTCCGTAGATCTCGATGATGCGGCCACGCGGCAGGCCTCCGACGCCGAGGGCCACGTCCAGGGCGATCGAGCCAGTGGGGATAACGGAGACCGGAGGACGAGTGTCATCCCCCAGACGCATCACCGAGCCTTTACCAAAGGCCTTGTCAATCTGGGACAGAGCGGTGGCCAGGGCCTTGGAACGGTCCTGGGTCTGTGCTGCGGGCATTGGTCATCCTCGTGTTCGTCGACGGCTCGCGCCGTGGTGGGCAGGGCTGGTCCTGGTAGCGAGATCCCCTCTCCGGGGCTCACGAACGACGGTATGCCGGACCACCGACACAAACGACCGCACCCAACCACCTCTGTGGACAGCTCGGGCAGCCCGTCGTCTGGGGACGAGCCTAGTCGTACATCTGTTCGATGTCAGATCGGCCGTCTCGGCGTGTCCTGCATGAGCCGTGCCACCGGGCCTCCGGGCCACTGGCCGCCAGCCCCTGCTCAGGTCTCGCCGCCTCAGCGGCGCCGACGCTCGTGCGGATCCTCGCGGTAGACCCAGCGGTCAGTCTCCGAGGCGTCAGTCTCATCACACAAGGCGTTCCAGACCTCGCGGGGCGCCACCCCGGCGTCCAGAGCGTCCTCGCAGGTGCGCCCCAGTCCAGGCAGCACGAGATCCGTGGCCAAGGACCGACCGTAGGCCGAGCCATAGACCGTCTCCACCGCGCGCCAGAACTCAGAGTGCTTCACGGGGCCACTCTCGCACACCCTCCCACGCCCAGGCGCCCACCTATCCCCACCGCGAACCCGGTACGCCCCAGCACGCACCTGCCCCCGCAGCCATGGCGAGCTGCGGGGGCAGGTGCCAGCGCGCGAGCGCTGGAGGTGTCAAGGAGAGTGTCAGCCTCAGCGCAGGGCGCCCTGCTGACGGACGAGCTCATCCGGAACGGTGTCCGGGATCGTCACGCCCTCAGTCAGGGCAATGCGGTCCGAGACCTCGCGCAGGACGGCGGACAAAGGAGCGTCCAGCGCCTGACAGATCGAGGCCAGCAGCTCGGAGGAGGCCTCCTTCTGCCCGCGCTCGACCTCGGAGAGGTAGCCGAGGGAGACCCGTGCCTGCGAGGAGACCTCGCGCAGGGTACGTCCCTGGTGCTGGCGCACCGAACGCAGGACCTCGCCGATCTCTCGGCGCAGAAGGACGTTCTCGTGCTTGGTGTTGTCCACAGCCGCACCGTAGCCAGCCACGGGGGCCTGTCGCATCGGCGTCCTGCCAGCAGGACGCATCGAACGGGTGGTGCGGGGGTGAGTCGCGTTGTTCATCGTGAGGCACAACCATTCACTGCGGAGTTTCATTCCCACGCGCGCAGGATCACAGTCCATCGCCGTAGCGCTGAAGCGATCCTGCGCGGTGTTGGCACGATCATGACCGGTCAAACTGGGAGATTCCTTGAAGCGTCACGGGAACCTCCTTGTCAGGCCGGGACCTTCTCACGTCACGTCCAGCACGCCGACGGCGAGAGCCAGCACCGCCGTCGTCGCGCCATCGCGGACCGCGTCACGGTCTCCCTCCAGATGGAGCTCACGGCTGAGCGAGCCCTGCGACGTGACCACCGCCACGTGCACGGTCCCCGCCTCGTGACCGTCAGCCGCCCCGGGGCCGGCCACGCCCGTCGTCGCCAGTCCGATATCCGCCCCCATGAGCCTGGCGACCCCAGCAGCCATCTGCTGGGCGACCTCACCATCGACCGGACCGCGGCGGGCCAGCAGATCAGCGTCGACTCCCAGGACCTCCTGCTTGATCCGGGTGGCGTAGGCGACGACGGCGCCCACGACCACCGCCGAGGCCCCCGGAACGCTCACAAGCGACGAGGCCACCTCTCCCCCAGTCAGGGACTCGGCCACGGCCACCGTGAGCCCGCGCTCCTGCGCCGTCGAGAGCAGGAAACGCGCGGCCTCGACCTGCGTGGAGGCCGCTGCCAGCTCCTCGCTGCCCTCCAAGCCGCTGGATCCAAGGGTGTCAGTCACGGTCGCTCTCCTCACTGGCGGGTGTCGTCACGGCGCGCGGTCCCAGCCGTGGTGTCAGCCTGCCCGCCGCGGGACAGGAGCACCGCCTGGTGCGCGTAGTCCAGGCCCGTGACCACGGTGACCACGGTGGCGGCACCGACCACGACGTAGGCCACCAGGTCCACCGCCGTCGCCACGGCATGAGGAAGGAACATCGCCCAGGGCGTGAGCAGCCCGATCAGGCCGGCGATCTGGAGGACCGTCTTCAGCTTGCCGCCGCGTGAGGCCGCCATGACGGCACGGCGCAGCATGAAGAAGCGCATGAGGGTGATCCCCAGCTCACGCACGAGGATGACGATCGTCACCCACCACCACAGCCGGCCTGCCACCGACAGCAGGATGAAAGCGGACAGCGTCAGCGCCTTGTCCGCGATCGGGTCTGCGATCTTGCCGAAGCTTGTGATGAGCCCGCGCGAGCGCGCAAGCTGCCCGTCCAGGCGGTCCGTGATCGAGGCAATGATGAAGACCAGCGTGGCGGCGAGTCTCATCCCGTCCCCCGGCTGCAGCATGAGCCAGACAAAGACTGGTACCAGCGCCAGGCGCAGAACCGTCAGCGCGTTGGCGATATTGACCAGCGGCGCCTGCCCGGTGTGGGGTGCGGCTCCGGAAGGGCTGCTTGAAGTGCTGATCCCGCTCATCACTCACAGCCTAGCCTGTGCCTGTGACTTCCCATCCCTCCCCCTTCGGGCCAGGCCGCGCCGCCCGACCCACCTCCCACAAGGCTGCCTCCCACAAGGCTTCCTCCCACGCGGGCCCTTCCTCGGGCTCCCGGCTGCGCCGAGGCCTCTTCGCCCTGCTCGTGGTCGCGGTGCTCGGCGCCTCCACCTACCTCTTCCTCACCCGCCAGGCGACGACGGCGCCCGCTGCCCGGCAGCCCTCCTCAGCCGTCGCTAGCCTCGCCTCCTCACCCGCGCTCTCACCACGTCCCACCCCCTCGCCCACCCCGCCGCCGGATATCCACCTCACCATCGGCTACGCCGGCGACGTACTCACTCATATGCCCGTCATCAATGACACCGCAGGCGGCCAGGGAGACATCTCCCCCATGATCGCCGCCTCCCAGCCCTGGTACAGCGGCGTAGACCTGGCGCTGTGCGGCATGGAGGTCCCAGTCTCCCCACGCGGCGTAGCCTCGGGCTACCCGATGTTCGGCTCGCTGCCCGGCGTGGTCGCAGCCCTGGGATCCACGGGTTGGGACGGGTGCGCCACCGCTTCCAACCACGCCTGGGACCAGGGCTGGTCCGGCGTCCTCACCACAGCGGACACGCTCCAGGCCAATGGCATGGGCTTCTCAGGCACCAACCGCACCGAGGCCGAGGCCGCCAGGCCCTACCAGCTCTACCAGTTCCAGCGCGAGGGCCGCACCGTCACCGTCGCCCAGCTGTCAACGACCTACAGCCTCAACGGCATGACGGCGGACCCGGCGTGGGCCGTCAACCTCAACGATGTCCAGTGGGCGGCGGACCAGGCTCGCGCCGCTCGCGAGGCGGGCGCGGACCTGGTGGTCCTCCACTCCCAGATCGGCGAGGAGTACACCCGCGATCCGGTCGCGTCGCAGAAGGAGTACGCCCAGGCCATTGCAGACACCGGGCAGATTGACGTGCTCTTCTCCGCCCACCCGCACGTTCCCCAGACCAACGAGCTGCTCGCCGGCGGACCGGGAGGGCGGGGCATGTGGGTGTCCTACTCGGCCGGGAACTTCATCTCCAACCAGTCCGAGGCCCTGGGCACGATCATGACCACGATCGGCCTGTTCGTGTGGGTGGACGTCACCGTCTCCGAGGACGCCTCCGGCCAGCGGAGCGTCAGCGTGGACGCGCTGCACTGGCACCCCTTCACCGTGGACAACGCCGTCGGCCACACCCAGCTCGACCTGGGCGCCGCGCACGCAGGAGCCGTCCCGGCCTGGACCAGCCTGTCCGCCACGGAGATCGAGCGGCGCTGGCAGGCGGTGACCGGGATCGTCAACCCGCAGACCTACTCTGACCAGGTGCCCGTGGCCACGGGCGAGGCCCCGGTCCCCCTGCCCCGCGGTTGAGGACTCACCAGGAGGCGCCGCGGCCGGTCAGGCTCCAGGCGTCCTCCGAGTCCTCCTCGGCGGCCGTGTCCTCCCAGGACTCCGACTCCACCAGGTCGCGGTGGAGCGGGTCGGTGGCGTAGCGGTCTGTGACGGCGGCGGTGCCGGCCCCACCTGCGGGAGAGCCGGCCTCTGAGGTACCCGCACCGACGGCGTCGGAGTGGGCCTCGTCCTCGGCTCCCGGGGCACTTCCCTCGCCCTTGATCCAGGCGAGCGTCTCCTCCAGCTGCTCGGGCTGGACCAGCACCTCGCGAGCCTTGGATCCCTCTGAGGGGCCTACGACCTCGCGCGTCTCCAGCAGGTCCATCAGGCGTCCGGCCTTGGCGAAGCCCACGCGCAGCTTGCGCTGGAGCATCGAGGTCGAGCCGAACTGGCTGGTGATGATGAGCTCGGCGGCCTGCAGCAGCAGGTCCATGTCGTCGCCGATCTCCTCGTCGATCTGCTTCTTGACCTCGGGGACGATCACGTCCTCGCGATACTCCGGCTCCAGCTGCTGCTTGACGTGGGCCACCACGGCGCGGATCTCCGACTCGGTGACCCACGAGCCCTGGATACGCACCGGCGCCGAGGCACCGGGGCCCAGGTACAGGGCGTCACCCTGACCGGTGAGAGTCTCCGCGCCGTTCTGGTCCAGGATGACGCGCGAGTCCAGCTGCGAGGCCGTGGCAAAGGCCAGACGCGAGGGCACGTTGGACTTGATCAGGCCCGTGACCACCTGGGCAACCGGACGCTGGGTGGCCAGCACCAGGTGGATACCAGCAGCACGCGCCAGCTGGGTGATGCGCTGGATGGAGGCCTCGACGTCCTTGGGGGCCGTCATCATGAGGTCGGCGAGCTCATCGACCACCACGAGCAGGTAGGGGTAGGGGCTGATGACGCGGGCCGAGCCCTCCAAGGGCTTGACCTCGCCGGCACGCACCGCCTTGTTGAAGTCGTCGATGTGCTTGAAGCCGAAGGAGGCCAGGTCGTCGTAGCGCGCATCCATCTCCCGCACCACCCACTCCAGCGCCTCGGCGGCCTTCTTGGGGCTGGTGATGATGGGGGTGATCAGGTGCGGGATGCCCTCGTAGATCGTCAGCTCCACACGCTTGGGGTCTACCAGCACCATGCGCACCTCCTGTGGGGTGGCCCGCATCATGATGGAGGTGATCATGGAGTTGACGAAGGAGGACTTACCCGACCCGGTCTGGCCCGCCACCAGCAGGTGCGGGGTCTTGGCCAGGTTGGTGACGACGTAGTCGCCCTCAACGTTCTTACCCAGTCCCACCACCAGCGGATGGGACTGCTTCTTGGCCGCCCCCGAGCGCAGCACGTCGCCGAGCTTGACCATCTCACGGTCAGAGTTGGGGATCTCCACACCGATGGCGCTCTTGCCAGGAATGGGGGTGAGCAGGCGGATCTCATCGCTTCCCACCGCGTAAGCGATGTTCTTGGCCTGGCTAGTCACGCGCGAGACGTTGACGCCGCGTCCCAGGTGGACCTCGTAGCGGGTGACCTGAGGACCACGGGTGTAGCCGGTGACGGTGGCGTCCACGCCGAACTCGGTGAAGACGTCCTGCAACTTGTCGACGATGGCGTCGTTGGCCTCGGTCCGCGTGGCGTGGCCGGGGCCGGGTTCCAGCAGGTCATCGGCAGGCAGGGAGTAGACCGTGCCGTCGGGCAGCTCCAGGCCTGCGCCCATGGCCAGCTCGTCGGCCAGATCCGGCTCGGCCTCGGCCAGCGCCGCCAGAGGCGTCTCCTGGGTCACGGCATCGGGCTCGGTGGGTGGCACCGGGCGATGGTCCAGGGGCGTGGTCGCCCCGGGGCGCCCCTGCTTGGAGGGACGACGCCGCAGCGGCACCGAGGGCGGCACGCTCGCCTCAGCCGGCGTGGCAGCCGAGGCCGCCGCACCCGAACCAGTGTGAGCGACGGCCTCAGTCTCCCCGAGCACGGAGGTTGCGGCGCCGTCCTGGGCCTCAAAGTCAAAGGCCTCCTGGCCTGCGGGGCCACGGCCGTCATCCTGCGGGTTGGCGAGCTGACGTGTGGGGGCATCGTCGTCAGTGCGACGGCTGCGCCGTCCGCTGCCTCGCTTGCGGGCAGGCGGCTCGCTCTGCTCAGTCTGGAGGGCCGAGCGGAAGGGCTCGTCGCCGTCATAGGAGTCCAACGACGTCGTCTGGGTCTCCTGCCGGTGGGCACGCACCCGGTCCAGCAGCCGCAGCGCCAGGGAGTCAGCCTCCTCCTCGGCCTGGTCAGACTCCTGGCCGCTGTCCCCGGACAGGCGCTCGCGCAGGTCAGCCACCGTGACGCCGGTGAGTACCAGCAGCGAGAAGGCGATGAGGAGGATAAACAGGATGACGGCGCCGATGGCGGAGAAGAGGACCGCCAGGGGGTAGCCAACCACCCACCCCAGCAGGCCTCCCGCCTCCTCAACCGCAGCGATCCCACGTGAGAGAGCCGGGTTGCCGCTGACAACCTGGATGATGCCGGTCACGCCGGCGAGCACACCCAGGCAGCCCACCGCCACACGGGCGTGGACCGGAGCCAGGTGGTGGACACGCAGCATGGCGATCCCCAGCGCGCCCAGCAGCACCGGAACCGTGACGCCCAGGACGCCCAGCGGACCGGCAGCGATGTGGTGGAGAGCCGCGCCCGCAGCGCCGGAGACACCAAACCACTCACGCAGTCCGGTCACCGCGGCCAGGGCGAGGATGAGGAAGGCCCATGCCGTACGCCGGTAACGACCGGATCCCGTGAAGGTGGATTCAGTCGTGGTCGGCTTGGCAGCGGCGGACTGGGAGCGCTTGGCGCCCGCGCGGGGCGACGAGGGCGAAGAGGTACGACGAGTGGCCATGATGCTCTGACGCTATCTGTGCCGCTGTCCGAGGCCGGTTCGCCACGCCGCCGCAGCCAGCGCGCGTGGCCGATTCCTCGCCCGAGGCCGCTCTCACACCTCAGCGAGGAAGGCGTCGATCTCGTCGCGCCGGGGTGCACGGGCAGGCCCCAGGCGCGAGACCGCCTCAGCGGCCGCAGCGTTGGCGCGCCGGGCCGCGGTGACCACGTCCATCCCGTCCATGAGGCTGGCAACGAGCACCCCCGTGTGGGTGTCCCCGGCACCAGTGGTGTCCAGGACCTCACGAGCAAAGCCCGGAACCTCGATGCGGTCACCCACCGCCGGCCACAGCACGCAGCCGTGCACGCCGGTACGACGCACGATGAGGGCGCGCGGGGTCGCCTCGCGCAGCTCGTCGGCACCGCCCAGGCGCTGGATGAGGTGGTTGATCTCCAGGTCGTTGCCGGTGAGCAGGGTGGCCCGCTCCAGCAGGCGGCGCAGCAGGTCATCCGGGATCTCGGCCTCGACCGGCCCGAGGTCGAGGATGAGGCCCACGTGCTCGGGCAGGCGCAGCAGCCACTGGCTGATGGCAGCCGAGGAGGAGGGGTGGGCCAAGTCGTAGCCGGTGGCGTAGATCCAGTCCCCCGGCACCAGCTCGATGCGGTCCAGGTCCTCGATCTGGGGCTCGGCCTCCACGCCCTCGGTCGTGATGAAGGTCCGCCTCCCGGGCGGCTCGATGAGGGTGATGCAGGTGCCGATGTCCCCCACGAGCTCCTCGACGACGAGCTCGACGCCGTCAGCCTGCATGGACTCACGCACCTGGGCGGAGTTCGGGCCGGTGCCCAGGGTGGCGGCTAGGGCCGCCGGGACTCCCTGACGGGCGACGGCGGAGACCACCGTGTAGCCGCCTCCGACCGTGGGTCCGGAGGAAACCGCCGTGATGGCACCACCTGGCGCGGGGATGTGGTCCACGCGCAGGGGAAGATCGATAAGGACGGAGCCTGTGGAGATAAAGCAGGCCGGACGCAGCACGCTCATCCGCTCCTCAGGCCTCGATCACCACGGGCACGATCATCGGGCGGCGCTTGAGGCGGCGCCCCACGAAGCGGCCGACCGTGCGGCGCATGACCTGCTGGAGGGAGTAGGCGTCCTGGTTGCCCTTGTCCAGCGCGTCCTGAAGGGCACGGGTGACGTCGTCCAGGACGTCGTCGAAGACCGAGTCGTCCTCGGCCATCCCGCGTGCCTGGATGTCCGGGCCAGCCAGGATCGTGCCGGTCTTGGTCTCCACGACGGCGTAGACCGACACGAAGCCCTCCTCCGCCAGGATCCGGCGGTCCTTGAGCTCGGTCTCGTCGATCTCACCGACGGAGGAGCCGTCGACGTAGACGTAGCCGCAGCCGACCTGGCCGGAGATGCGGGCCTTGCCGTCCTTGAGGTCGACGGTGACGCCGTCCTCGCACAGCACGACGTTGCGCGGGTGCACGCCCGTCTTGACCGCCAGGGCGCCGTTGGCCACGAGGTGGCGGATCTCGCCGTGGATAGGCATGACGTTGCGCGGACCCACGATGTTGTAGACGTGGAGCAACTCCTCGGAGGAGGCGTGCCCGGAGACGTGGACCTTGGCGTTGCCCTGGTGGACCACGCGCGCTCCCAGCCGCATGAGCTGGTTGATGACACGGTTGACCGAGTTCTCGTTACCGGGAATGAGCGAGGAAGCGAAGATGACGGTGTCCCCGGCCTCGACCGTGACGGAACGGTGCTCGCCGTGCGCCATGCGGGACAGGGCCGCCATGGGCTCGCCCTGGGATCCGGTGACCATGAGCACGCGCTCGTCAGCGGGCAGGGAGGTGACGTCGCGAGCGTCGATGAGGACGCCGTCGGGCACCTTGAGGTAGCCCTTCTCCGCAGCGATCCCCATGTTGCGCACCATGGAGCGCCCCACGAGGGCGACGCGGCGCCCGTGGAGGGCGGCGGCGTCGAGCACCTGCTGGACGCGGTGGACGTGACTGGAGAAGGAGGCGACGATGATCTGCTGGTCCGACTCAGCGAAGACGCCGTCGAGCACGGGGCCGATCTGGTTCTCGTGACCGATCATGCCCGGGACCTCAGCGTTGGTGGAGTCCACGCAGAACAGGTCCACACCCTCGTCGGCGAAGCGCGCGAAGGAACGCAGGTCCGTGATACGCCCGTCAATGGGCAGGGAGTCGATCTTGAAGTCACCGGTGGCCAGCACGTTGCCGGCGCCGGTACGGATGAAGACCGCCATGGCATCGGGGATGGAGTGGTTGACGGCCACGAACTCCAGGTCGAAGGGACCGTAGTGGACGCGCTCGTGCTCGCTGACCACCCTGAGCGTGGGGCGGATGCGGTGCTCACGCAGCTTGGCCTCAACGAAGGCCAGGGTGAGGTCGCTTCCCACCAGCGGAATGTCGTCACGCAGGCGCAGCAGGTAGGGCACGCCTCCGATGTGGTCCTCGTGCCCGTGGGTGAGGACCAGGGCCACGACGTCATCCAGACGGTCCTCGATGGAGGAGAAGTCGGGGAGGATGAGATCGACGCCAGGCTGGTCCTCCTCGGGGAAGAGGACACCGCAGTCGACGATGAGGAGCTTGCCGTCAACCTCGAACACGGTCATGTTGCGCCCGACCTCGCCGAGACCACCCAAGGGCGTGATGCGCATCGCACCGTCGGGGATGGGACCGGGGGCCTTGAGCGTAGGAAAGTTCGTCACGTCAAGCAGTGTAGCCAGAGGCGGTGACGAGGTGGAGATCCACTGTCACAATCCCGGGTGATCTGCGCGCCCAGTCGCTGGCGCGAGCACACAGGCCCCTCAGAAGGCGCATCATGACAAGGATCAGCCACCCGCCTTGCGCCGGGCGTCAGTGAGCACGTTGACATCGCCCGGGATCGTGACACGAGATCACGAAAAAACCCGGCTGCGTGAGCAGCCGGGCGATCAGCGTGGTACCCCGTACCGGATTTGAACCGGTGCTGCCGCCGTGAGAGGGCGGTGTCCTAGGCCGCTAGACGAACGGGGCCTCGATCATGAATCCGCACATGGATTCTTGATCCGTACCCCGTACCGGATTTGAACCGGTGCTGCCGCCGTGAGAGGGCGGTGTCCTAGGCCGCTAGACGAACGGGGCCTTGCATATTCACTTATGCCGAGAAAAAGAAATCAGTCACATGAATTCGTCAGGATCACTTCAGACTCAGCTGACCGAATTCCTTCGCTCTCGCTGGGGTACCAGGACTCGAACCTAGAATGGATGAACCAGAATCACCTGTGTTGCCAATTACACCATACCCCAAAGAATGGTGCTTCCCGGGCGGTGGCCCGCTCGGAGCAGCGGGAAGTAATTTACACGCGAGCCCACATCAGGGCAAACTGACAGCGCGTGAGTACAGACACATAGAGAATGGGGCGGCATCCCACGGGACGCCGCCCCATTCTCCAGGCTCGCGCCTCAGCCCAGCTGGCTGCGCAGCGCACGCAGACGCACCAGGCTGGAGTCCTGACCCAGGATCTCCATCGACTCAAACAGCGGCGGGGAGACCTGGCGCCCGGTCACCGCCACGCGCAGCGGTCCGAAGGCCAGGCGAGGCTTGATCTCCAAGCCCTCCACGATGGCGGCCCGTAGGGCCTCCTCCAGCCGCTCCGTTGTCCACTGCTCCTGCGTCAGCGGTTCCAGGGTAGCGATGGCGGCGTCCAGAACGGCCGGCGCGGAGTCCTTCAGCTTGGACACCGCCTTCTCATCGAGCTGGAGCGCATCGTCACTCACGAAGAGGAAGCCGAGCATGTCTCGGGCCTCCCCCAGCAGCTGGACGCGGGTCTGGATGAGCGGGGCCGCCGCGGTGAGCACCTCCTGCTCGCGCGCGCTGAGCTCGCCGAAGCTCGCTGCGCTGACCAGCGGGTGGGCCTGCCAGTCGGGGTCCGCCGGGTCGGGGTAGACATCCGCCAGGTAGGGCACCAGCCGGTTGCGGAAGTCCTCAGCCTCAAGCAGGCGCACGTGCTCAGCGTTGATCGCCTCGCACTTCTTGGGGTCGAAGCGGGCTGGGTTGGGGTTGACGTCGTGGACGTCAAAGGCCGCCACGAGCTGCTCGGGAGAGAAGACGTCCTGGTCCTTGGACAAAGACCATCCCAGCAGGGCGAGGTAGTTGAGCAGGCCCTCGGGGATCATGCCGCGGTGGCGGTGGATGAGGAGGTTGGACTCCGGGTCACGCTTGGACAGCTTCTTGTTGCCCTCCCCCATGACGTAGGGCAGGTGGCCGAACTGCGGCATGACGCTGGCGCGGCCGATCGCCATCAGCGCCCGGTAGAGCACCACCTGGCGCGGCGTGGAGGACAGCAGGTCCTCTCCGCGCAGCACGTGGGTGATCCCCATGGCGGCGTCGTCAACGGGGTTGACCAGGGTGTACAGCGGGTCACCGTTGGCGCGTACCACCACGTAGTCCGGCACGCTGCCGGCCTTAAAGGTGATGGGACCACGCACGAGGTCGTCGAAGGTGATGTCCTCCTCCGGCATCCGCATCCGCAGCACCGGCTCGCGCCCCTCAGCACGGAAGGCCGCCTTCTGCTCCTCGGTCAGGTCCCGGTCGAAGCCGTCATAACCAAGCTTGGGGGCCTCACCGCGCGCCTTGTGACGCTCCTCGATCTCGGCGGGGGTGGAGAAGGACTCGTACAGGTAGCCGGCCTCCAGCAGCTCGGCTGCCACCTGCTTGTACAGGTCCATGCGCTGGGACTGGCGGTAGGGCTCGTGCGGGCCGCCCTTGCCCACGCCCTCGTCCCAGTCCAGGCCGAGCCAGGCCAAGGAGTCGAGGATGGCGTTGAAGGACTCCTCAGAGTCACGAGCGGCGTCAGTGTCCTCAATGCGGAAGACGAAGGTGCCGCCGGTGTGCCGGGCGTAGGCCCAGTTGAACAGGCAGGTACGCACCATCCCCACGTGAGGGGTGCCGGTGGGAGAGGGACAGAAGCGGACGCGGATGTCGCTGGAGCCAGGGGCCGGGACGGCAGGGCTGGCAGCGGTGGAGGTCTCAGTCATGATGTAGCCCAGCCTAGTCTCCTGCAGCAGACGACGACGCAGGAGCGCCTGTGCCTCCGCGCACCTGGACAGGGCGCGCCACAGCTCCCCCGTTCGTGTCCCACCCTTGTCCTAGACTCGGTTCCATGACCACTGCTGCTCACACCGCCTCGGCCGTTTCCGTCCCCAGCTTCGACCTGGCTACCACCGTCGCTGCCTGGGATGCACTGACCCCAGCCGAGATGCGCCGCCGAGGCTCGCTGAAGTGGAGCCAACCGGGTGAGACCATCGGCGCCTGGGTGGCGGAGATGGACCTGGGAACCGCCCCGTCAGTCTCCGCCGTGCTGCGCCGCGCCGTGGACACCGGGACACTGGGCTACATGCCCGCGTCCCTGGCGCAGCAGGCGCGTGAGGCCACGGCACGCTACGAGTCAGAGGTGCTGGGATGGCAGGTGCCGGTGGAGCGCATCAGCCTGCTCCCCAATGTCTTGTCCGCCCTGGGCGCCATCATCGAGTACCACACCAGGCCCGGATCCGCGGTGATCGTGCCCACGCCGGCCTATATGCCCTTCTTGTCGATCCCCGGGCAGCACGGGCGGGAGTGCATCCAGGTGCCCGCGCTGCGCACCCCTGCCTCCGCCGCCTCGGGGACCCCAGGCTGGGCACTGGACCTGGAGCCGATTGAGTCGGCCATGGCAGCAGGAGCCGGCCTGCTGGTCCTGTGCAACCCGTGGAACCCGGTGGGTCGGGTCCTCGATCCCGCCGAGCTGGACGCCGTCGCCGCGTTGTCCACCCGATACGGCGTGCCCGTCTTCTCTGATGAGATCCACGCGCCCCTCATCGTGGATCCCGCCGCGCGCCACGTCCCCTACGCCTCCCGCAAGGGCGCGGACCCGGACCTGACCTTTACCGCGACTGCGGCCTCCAAGGGCTGGAACGTCCCCGGCCTCCACTGCGCCCAGCTCATCGCCAGCGGCCAGGCCCGCCAGACCTGGCAGTCCCATCCCCTGTCCGCTGCCCTGGGGCACGAAGCCGCGGCCCTGGGCGCGGCAGCGGCCGTCGCCGCCTTCGACGAGGGCCGGCAGTGGAACCAGGCGGCCCGCTCCTACATCCACGCCAACGCCTCCCTGGCTGCCCAGCGCCTGTCCGCGGTGGAAGGCGTGGAGATCACGGTGCCAGCAGGCTCCTACCTGGCGTGGGTGGACTTCTCGGGCCTGCCGCTGCCTGAGGGCGAGAGCCCTGCTGCCTTCTTCACCCGGGAGGCCGGGGTGGTGATGAATGACGGCGCCGCCTTTGGTCGGGGCTACGAGTCTTACTGCCGTCTCAACCTGGCTACCGGCCGCGCGATCGAGGAGGAGACGCTAACCAGGATCGTCGACGCCGTCGGCCGGCTCTAGCCGCTCGCTCGCGCGAGTGTGCAGGTAGACCCATGGGTGTGCAGCCCGAAGCTGCTCACCGGTCGCGATACCTGCACACTCGCCCCGCAGGGGGCATCACGCTCGTCAGCGCCGACCTTGAGGGTGCGCTGTGACCTGTCCTAGGCTGCCCCTTATGCCTGTCTCGCCAGACCACGCCAAGGACGGCGTCGTCCCACCACTTCGCAGCAACCGGGACTACCGGCTCCTGCTGACAGGCTCAACGCTCTCCTCGCTGGGCAGCGGCATGCTCTCGCTCGGGATCATGCTGCTCATCGTCGACCTCACCCACTCTCCTGCCAAGGCAGGCCTGGTCGCGGGTGCCTACGGCGTGGGCCAGTGGGTCATGATGCTGCCGGCCGGAGCCCTGTGCGACCGCTGGAACCGCAAGCGGGTCATGGTGGTCTCCGCCCTGGTCTGTTCAGTCGTCCTGGGCAGCATCCCCCTGGCTGACGCTCTTGGCGCCCTGACTTTTCCGCACATGCTCGTGGCCGGCGTCCTGCTCGGCGCCGCCGGGTGCTTCTACTCCCCCGCCGAGCAGGCGGCTCTCAAGCGGATCGTCCCGGCTGAGCAGATGGGGACCGCGCTCAGTCTCAACCAGGCTCGCAACTCACTGGGCGGCGTGGTGGGTAGCCCGGCCGCTGCGGCACTGTTCTCTCTGTCCCGCAGCCTACCGATGGCGGTCTACGCCGCCCTGTCCCTGGCTGCCGTGGCCTGCGCGAGCCTGGTACGCACGCACCTGCCGGCGCTCTCCAGCGACCCGGTCCGGCTCAGAGGGCTTATCGACGACGTCGTCACCGGCATCCGGTGGGTGTGGAAGGCGCGCGCGATCCGGGACATGGTGCTGTGCGGCATGGTGCTCAACCTTGGCCTCAACGGCATCTTCACCACCGCGCTCCTCGCTCTGCAGCTCGACGGCACCTCGCCCCAGGCGCTCGGGCTCATGGACGCCGGCGTCGGCGTCGTGGGGATCCTGGCAGCGCTGGCCGCGCCCTGGGTCCTGCGCCAGGCACGGGTGGGAGGCATCGCCGTCATGACGATCTCCGTGCTGGCAGTGATGGGTCTGGCAATGCCGCTGCACCTGAACGTGTGGTGGATCGGTGGTCTCTTCGCTCTGGGGGAGCTCGCACTCATCCCACTCAACGCCGGCATGGGTGCCTACCGCGTCCACATCACGCCCGACGCCGTTCAAGGGCGCACGTCCTCAGCGGCGTCATTCCTCTCGCTGGCCATGATGCCGCTGGCCAGCGCCGGCGCTGGGCTCGCGCTGGAGCACCTCGGCGCGACCTGGGCGCTCCTGCTCTTCGCTGCGGCGCTGAGCCTGGGCGGGTTCGCCTGCGTCTTGTCCCGGCCGATCCGCTCGATCCCGAAGGTAGCGGACCTGGCAGACGTCCCCGAGGTCAGTATCTAGCGGCGTACCACGGGGTTGCCGAAGCCGCCGATCCCCTCGACCTCGACCTCGACGCGCTGCCCCGCGCGAATCTCTCCGACCCCGGCCGGTGTGCCCGTGAGGACCACGTCACCGGGCAGGAGAGTGAAGATCGAGGAGACGTAGGAGATGAGCTTGGGGATCGAGGTGATCATGTCCGCCGTCGTCCCCTCCTGGACCACCTGGCCGTCCACCCGAGCCCGTACCACGGCGTTCGCCGGGTCAAAGCCTGCCTCACCCGCGGCAGCAGGCTCGGGGATCTCGATCCACGGGCCGAGCGGGCAGGAGGTGTCAAAGCCCTTGGCACGCGCCCAGGTGGCGTCCAAGCGCTGGGCGTCGCGGGCGGAGACGTCATTGGCCACTGTGTAACCCAGGATCACGCGGCTCGCCTCGCTGGCAGGCACGTCCTTGGCCAGGGACTTGATGACGACGGCGAGCTCAGCCTCGTAGTGGACCTCGCTGGACCAGGTGGGCAGGACGATCGGCACGTCCGGGCCGATCACGGAGGTGTTCGGCTTGAGGAAGACGATGGGCTCGGCTGGCGCCTCGCTGCCCATCTCTGCGGCGTGGGCGGCGTAGTTCTTGCCGATGCCGACCACCTTCGAGCGCGGGATGACCGGGGAGAGCAGTCTCGCGTCAGCCAGCTGGACCACCTCGCCGGTGGCCTGCGGGACACTGTAGAGGGGGTCGCCCTTGAGGACCACGAGGCGGGCGTCAGACTCCCCGGAGGGAACGACGTCGTCAGCGGGCAGCCCCTCGACGATGCCGTAGCGGATCTCGTCCCCGGTAGCAAAGCGCGCGATCTTCATGCCCTGAGCCTAGCGCCTGGTACGCGCACGCTGCCGGGCAAGGCCGGCCAGTGTGCAGGTACGCCCACGAGTGTGCACTCCTAGGGTGCGCACTCGTGGGCGTACCTGCACACTCACGAGCCAGGAAGGGGGCTCAGGCCCCCACTGAGGCGTGGTTGCCCGGCGACGCAGGCTCCTCCTGGCTCGACGGCGCCGCCCACACGTCACCCGGCAGCTCACGAGGCAGGTAGGGGTTGTCCGTGGACACGAAGCGGATCTCCTCAATCTCCCCTGCCACCAGGGCCTTGCGCTGGGCCTCCCAGTCCCGCAGCACCCCGAAGCACCACTTGCCCAGCAGCACGATCGCGACGATATTGATCACCGCCATGACTCCCATGGCGATGTCCGCCAGGTTCCACACGAAGGTCAGCGAGGACACAGCACCAATGAAGGTCGCCACGAGGATCACTGTGCGCAGGCCGTAGTGCTTGGAGCGCCCGCGCAGCAGGAAGTCCATGTTGACCTCGGCGTAGGTGTAGTTGCCCAGCAGCGAGGAGTAGGCGAAGACGAAGACGATCGCCACCATGAGGTACTGCGCCCAGTCCCCCAGCTGGGAGGCGACCGACGCGCTGGTCAGCGTCGAGGCGCCGTCGGCCTGCGCCGTCGCCGGGTCATAGACGCCCGAGAGCAGGACGATGAGGGCAGTGGCCGTGCACACCACGAGCGTGTCCACGAACACGCCGAGGGACTGGATGAAGCCCTGGCGCACCGGATGGGACGTGGTGGCCGTGGCCGCGGCATTGGGGACCGAGCCCTCACCAGCCTCGTTGGAGAACAGGCCGCGGCGCACGCCGTTGATCATGGCCGCGTAGAAGCCACCGGCGAGCCCGGCGAAGGCCTGGTTGAGGCCGAAAGCACCCTCGACGATCTCGCGCAGCGCCATGGGGATCGCCCCCAGGTTCATCACCAGGATCACCAGCGCGATGATCGCGTAGACGGTGGCCATGAGCGGGGCCATCCACTCCGCGATGCGTGCCACGCGACGGATGCCCTTGAAGACGATCGGAGCGGTGATCAGCACCAGGACCACGGCCGTGGCCCAGGGGCTGACGTCGAAGGTGTCCTGAACCATCGTCGAGATCGTGTTGGCCTGGGTGGCCTCGTAGGCGAAGCCGAAGACGAAGGTGATGATGACGGCGAAGATCGCACCCCAGCGTCGCGAGCCCAGGCCACGCGAGATGTAGTAGGCAGGGCCCCCGCGGAAGGTGCCGTCAGAGTGACGGACCTTGAAGACCTGGGCGAGCGTGGACTCCACGAAGCCGGTAGCCATCCCCACCAGCGCCACGACCCACATCCAGAACACAGCGCCCGGCCCGCCCATCGTGATGGCCAGTGCCACGCCGACGATGTTGCCGGTTCCCACACGCGAGGCCAGGCCGATGGCGAAGGCCTGGAAGGAGGAGATTCCGCCCTCGTGGTCGTCCGCGCTGGAGCGCGAGCCGGCCACCTCGCGCAGCATGGCTCCGAAGAGGCGGAACTGGACCGCGCGGGTGCGCAGCGTGAAGTACAGACCGACGGCGATCAGCGCCCAGGCGAGGAAACCCCCGTAGAAGCGGTCGGAGATGGTCGCGAGCGTATCGGCAGCCGAGTCCAGCGCGCTGGTGCTCACGGTGGTCCCGGCCGGTGCCAGGAGAGTCGGGAGGTAGGAAGTCAACACGCTGTGGGAGGCTAGGGATGAGGAGTAACCGATTGGTTCCTCGCATGTTTCAGGCAGATGACAGGCCGCGTACCTGTCCCCCGCCTGCGCCCAAGGTCACGCGTGCTGACTGGGGCCCGTCCACACGTCCCCCGGCAGCGCGTGAGGCAGATACGCGTTTCCGGGTGCCACGAAGCTCGGTGCCTGCTCAGGACGCTGCGCCCGCTGGTCCTCCCAGTCGCGCAGCATGCCAGCCACCCACTTCCACAGGGCGACGATGCCAGCGAGGTTGAGACAGGCCCCGATCCCCAGCAGCACGTCCGCCAGCGTCCACACGGTGGTCAGGGCCGCGCCGCCGCCGATGAAGGTGCAGGCCACCGCGCCGATGCGCAGAGCCGTGGTCACCCACGCCCGGCGGGTGAGGAAGTCCAGGCAGACCTCGGCATACGAGAAGGCGCCCAGGATCGTGGAGTAGGCCAGGACGATGATGAGCAGGGTCATGGGCCAGGAGGTCCACTCCCCCAGCGTCGAGGCAATGGCGGTCTGGGTCAGGGTGCCGGAGATATCCGTGCTCTGTGCTCCGGTGACACCCGGGGTGTAGACCGCGGGGTCGTTGACGCCGGCGATGAGGATCGCCAGGGCCGTCGCCGTGCACACCAGCAACGTGTCCACCAGGACCCCGAAGGCCTGGATGAAGCCCTGCTGAGCCGGGTGGGCGACGGTTGCCGACCCAGCCGCGCAGGCGGCGCCGCCCAGGCCGGCCTCGTTGGAGAACAGACCGCGGCGCACGCCGTTGAGCACGGCCGCGGTCAGGCCGCCAGCCACACCTCCCAGGCCCGCGCGCAGCTCAAAGGCGCCGGCGAAGATCTGGCCGAAGGCCGTCAGGGTCTGGGCAGGGTGCGTGACGATGATGACCGCCACGAGCAGGAGGTAGACGATCGCCATGAGCGGGGCCATCCACTCGGTGACCCGGGCGATGGACCGCAGCCCGCCCAGCAGCACCGGAGCCACGAGCAAGGCCACAATCGCCGCGCCCCACCACGGGCTCACACCTGCCGCCGAGCCGAGGGCGGCAGTCATGGCATTGGCCTGAACCATCGGCATCGCCAGGCCGTTGGCGATCATGAAGACGACGGCGAAGACGCCACCGACCACCGGCAGGTGCAGGCCACGTGCCAGGTAGTAGGCCGGGCCGCCACGGAAGGTGCCGTCACCGCGGCGGACCTTGAAGAGCTGGCCCAGGCTTGCCTCGGCGAAGGCGGTCGCCGTGCCCACCAGGGCCACCACCCACATCCACAGCACGGCCCCCGGTCCGCCCAGCACCAGGGCGAGCGCCACGCCGACGATGTTGCCGGTGCCCACGCGGCAGGCCAGTCCCACTGCGAAGGCCTGGAAGGAGGAGATCCCGCCCTGTGCGCCGGAGCGTGAGCCCACCACAGCGCGCACGATCGAACCCAGGTGCCGCAGCTGCACGCCGCGGGTGGCGATCGTGAAGAACAGGCCCACGCCGATCAGCAGCCAGATGAGGATGGTGCCGAACAGCCAGTTCGAGACCGTGCCGAGGATCGAGTTAAGGGTCTCCATGGCTCAGGCCTCCGGGGCTAGGCGGTCAGAGCCGGCCGCTGCTGCGCCGTCGGCAGGATGAGAGGCGCGAACGCTGTCCCACACGCCGTCAACCGTGTCACCAGGCAGGAAGGAGTTGCCGTGGCCGTTGAAGACGGGCTCGGCCACGCCGGCCTTGCGCTGCGCCTCGAAGTCGCGCAGGGCGCCCAAGGCCCAGGGCCCGAGCCACACGATGGCCACGAGGTTGATCACGCCCAGGATCCCCAGCGCGATATCGGTCAGGGCCCACACGATCGGCAGGGTGAGCACCGTGCCGGCGAAGGCCGCCGCGGTCAGCAGCAGCCCGAAGGCCTGCTCCGCCCGGCGCTCCCCGCCCAGGAAGTTCACGTTGACCTGGGAGTAGGAGTAGCAGCCCAGCACGGTGGAGAAGACCAGGACGAAGATGAGGACGACCATCGGCCAGGTGGTCCAGGCCCCCAGGTGCTCGACGACGGCCTGCTGGGTCAGCACCGCGCCCACCAGGTCCTCCTTACCCGGCTGATAGGTGTCAGTCGCCAGGAGGATGAGCAGGCCGGTGGCGGTACACACGAGGATGGTATCCACGAAGACGCCGAAGGACTGGATGAGTCCCTGGCGCACGGGGTGGGAGACGGTCGCGGTGCCCGCGGCGTTGGGAACGGTTCCCAGGCCTGCCTCATTGGAGAACAGTCCGCGGCGCACACCGTTGAGGACCGCGGCGAGCATCCCGCCGGAGATGCCGAACAGGGCCTGGTCGGTCCCGAAGGCACCACGCACGATCGCGGACAGGACCGCAGGAATCTCACCGATGTTCATGATGATGACGACCACGGTGATAAGCACGTAGAGCAGCGCCATGATCGGGGCCAACCACTCTGACACGCGCGCCACCGACTTCAGCCCGCCCAGCACGATCGGGCCGGTCAGCAGTACCAGGGCCACGCCCACCATCCAGGGGGCCATGCTCGGCACGGTGGCGTTGATGACGCCGGCCAGGGAGTTGGTCTGGACCATGACCACCGTGACGCCGACGCTGATGATGCACATGGCGGCGAAGATCGAGCCCCACAGCCGCGAGTGCAGGCCGTTCTTGATGTAGTAGGCCGGCCCACCCTTGAAGGTGAAGTCGCGCCCACGCTCCTTGAAGACCTGGGCCAGGGTGGACTCCACGAAGCTCGTGGACATCCCGATCAGAGCCACCAGCCACATCCAGAACAGGGCTCCGGGCCCGCCGGCGACGACGGCCAGCGCCACGCCCGCCACGTTGCCGATGCCCACACGGGCAGCCAGCCCGACGGCAAAGGCCTGGAAGGAGGAGATGCCTCCCTCCGCCCCGGAGCGCGAGTGCGTGATGGAGCGGATCATGGTGCCGAAGTGGCGGATCTGCACCCCGCGGGTGCGGATGGTGAAATACAGGCCCACGCCCACCAGCAGCACGGCCAGGACGTAGGTGTAGAAGAGGTCGTCAACCTTGTTGAGGGTGGCCTCCAGGTCCGCGGTGGACCAGGTGGGACGGGCCAGGGCGAGTCCAGCGGTGGTGAGAGTCGTCATCAGCGGGCCTCCGCCGTCGTCGTGCTCTGGGCAGCCTCCAGGGCCCAGACGTCACCGGGGACGTCAGCGGGCAGGTGCGGGTTGTTCACGCCGACGAAAACCGGCTCGGCCACGCCCGCCTTGCGCTGCGCCTCGTAGTCGCGCAGCGCGCCGGTCCCCCAGCGGAAGAGCCAGATGAGGGCCACGAGGTTGGTCAGCGTCATCACGGCCATGGCGATGTCGACGGCGTTCCACACCACGTCCAGGCTCAGCACCGCACCGGCCGTGGCCGAGACCGCGCAGACCACGCGCACGAGCCAGCTGGCCCACTTCTTGCCGCCGGTCAGGTAGGACATGTTGACGTCGGAGTAGACGTAGGCGGCGATGATCGAGGAGTAGGCCAGGACGAAGATGAGCACGGCCATCGGCAGGACCGTCCAGCCGCCCAGGCCGTGGGAGATGGCCAGGGTGGTCAGCGTTGCCGGGTTGGCCTCGGGCGAGGTCCAGGTCTCGGGGCCGGAGATGAGGATGACGAAGGCCGTGGTCGTGCACACGATGATCGTGTCGATGAAGACGCCCAGGGACTGGATGAGCCCCTGCTGGACGGGGTGGGTGACGGTCGCGGTGGCGGCGGCATTGGGGGCGGTGCCCTGGCCGGCCTCGTTGGAGAACAGGCCGCGCTTGGTGCCGTTGACGACGGCAGCCAGGATCCCTCCGCCCAGGCCGCCTACCAGCGGCTCGGGCGCGAAGGCCGAGGAGAAGATCCAGCCGATGACGCGGGCGAACTCGGTGAGGTTGGTCAGGCAGATGATGGCCACGAGGACCACGTAGATGAGGGCCATCACCGGCGCCATCCACTCCGTCACGCGGGCCACGGCCCGGATGCCGCCGAAGACGACGACTGCGGTGAGGAAGAAGACCAGCGCGGCCACCACGAGCTGGGCGCCGGTCAGCCCGCCGAAGCCTGGCAGTGGGGAGCTCTCGGAGCCGCCGAAGGCCGCCACGAGCGTGCCGGCCACGGCGTTGGACTGCACCGAGGTGATGATGAAGCCACAGGTGATCAGCGTGATGACGGCGAAGACGCCTGCCAGCGTCTTGTTCTTCATGCCTCGGGCCATGTAGAAGGCCGGGCCTCCGCGGAAGGAGCCGTCAGCGGCGCGGGTCTTGAAGACCTGGGCAAGGGTGGCCTCGAAGAAGGCGGTGGCCATGCCCACCAGCGCCACGACCCACATCCAGAAGATGGCACCGGGGCCGCCCATGAGCAGGGCGGCGGCCACGCCGAAGACGTTGCCGATCCCCACACGCGCGGCCAGGGAGATGGCAAAGGCCTGGAAGGAGGAGATGCCGCCCTGAGCACCGGAGCGGGAGCCAAAGACTCGCTTGACCATCTCAGGCAGGAGCCTGATCTGCACCCCACGCGTGACAACGGTGAGGAACAGGCCGGTGGCGATGAGGACCCACATGGTGATGTGGGCCGTGATCCAGTCGGCAACACTCAGGAGAGTGGCTGCGAGGGCGTCCATGATCTCGGGCCTTCAGTGATGGGGATGGGAACGCCGCGCATAGTCTCACAATCCGGGCTGGATATTCTCATCCGTCCGCATACTGCCCGATAGGTGGACACATTCTCCGTGCGGACCAGGACAGCAAGCCCTCCATGGCTCCGTCCTCAGCGCGGCTGACAAGCTCTGGGGAGATCTTGGCCGAGCCGTCACTCACCTGTTGTCACGATCCCGGGCGATAGGCCGTTACGACGCACAGTCTTTGGTGCTGAGCGTGTCTTTCCAGTGCATCTCAACGACCTCGCTTTCTCATTTGCGTCGGCTCTGGGCAATCACCCGGGATCGTGACAGGTGTCTGCGGAAATCCACGACGCCATGATTCGGAATCGCCGGGCTGTGGGAGCATGGCGGCATGTCCTCCTCCAGCGCGACGCCGACCCTCAACGCCCTGCTCGATTCCCTCATCCCGGCCTCGGACCCGGACTACGTCCCTGAGCCGGAGGAGATCTACCTGGCCTTCAGCCAGTGGGCCGAGGAGACCGGGCGCCCGCTCTACCCCCACCAGGACGAAGCACTGAGCCAGATCCTGGACGGGCGCCACGTCATCGCCGCGACCCCCACGGGCTCGGGCAAGTCCATGATCGCGCTGGCGGCCCACACCGCCTCGCTGGCCCGGGGAGGCCGCTCCTACTACACCGCTCCTCTCAAGGCGCTCGTGAGTGAGAAGTTCTTCGAGCTCATCCGCCTGTTCGGCGCCGACAACGTCGGCATGGTGACGGGCGACTCCTCCATCAATGCCGGCGCTCCCATCATCTGCTGCACGGCGGAGATCCTCGCCAACCAGTCCCTGCGTGAGGGCGAGGCCATGGACGTGGACTGCGTCATCATGGACGAGTTCCACTACTACGCCGATCCTCAGCGCGGCTGGGCCTGGCAGGTCCCGCTGCTGGAGCTGCCCCAGGCACAGATGGTGCTGCTGTCGGCCACGCTGGGAGACGTGAGCTTCTTCGTGACAGACATGAAGGAGCGCACCGGCCGGGAGGTGGCCGTCATCGAGGGCGCCGAGCGACCAGTGCCCCTGGAGATGGAGTACGTGGTCGAGCCGATCGGCGAGCTTCTCCAGCGCCTGGTCCAGCAGCACAAGGCTCCGGTCTACGTCGTCCACTTCTCCCAGAAGGAGGCGATCGAGCGAGCCACCTCGCTGCTGAGTGTGGACCTGGTTCCCAAGTCCCGTAAGGAAGAGGTAGCTGCGGCGCTGGGCTCCTTCCGGTTCGGGCCAGGTTTCGGTGCCACGCTCTCGCGTCTGCTGCGTGCCGGCATCGGGGTGCACCACGCCGGGATGCTGCCGCGCTACCGCAGGCTGGTCGAGCGCCTGGCGCGTGAGGGCCTGCTCAGCGTCATCTGCGGCACGGACACCTTGGGGGTGGGCATCAACGTCCCCATCCGCTCGGTGGTACTCACCTCCCTGGTCAAGTTCGACGGCGCCAAGGAACGCCACCTCACGGCGCGCGAGTTCCACCAGATCGCCGGCCGTGCTGGCCGCGCGGGCTTCGATACCCGCGGTTACGTGATCGTCCAGGCTCCCGAGCACGTCATCGAGAACGCCAAGGCTCTGGCCAAGGCCGGAGACGACGAGCGCAAGCGCCGCAAGATCGTGCGCAAGGCCGCTCCCGAGGGCCGGGTCAACTGGACGGACAAGACCTTCGAGCGCCTGCGGGACGCCCAGCCCGAGACAATGACGAGCCAGTTCCAGGTCACCACCACCATGGTCCTCAACCTCATGGAGCGCGACGGCAATCCCGTGGCCGCGATGGCCCAGCTGCTCTCGCGTGTCCACGAGAGCGAGGCGATGAGGCGCAAGCACGTGCGCCGTGCGATCGATATCTACCTCTCGCTGCGCACGGCCGGGGTGCTCACCCATGTCTCCTCCGCCCAGGCCAAGGCAGACGGCCGTCCCCGCCTGCGTCTGGCGGTGGACCTGCCTGACGACTTTGCTCTCAACCAGCCCCTCGCCCCCTTCGCGCTGGCGGCCATGGACCTGCTGGGGGTGGACTCCCCCGAGCACACGGTGGACGTCGTCAGCGTCGTCGAGGCGACCCTGGATGACCCAAGGCCCTTGCTCTACGCCCAGCAGCGCCAGGCCCGTGGCGAGGCGATCGCTGCGATGAAGGCCGAGGGCCTGGACTATGACGAGCGCATGGCCGCGCTGGAGGAGGTCACCTGGCCCCAGCCCCTGGCCGAGCTCCTGGCGCCTGCGCTGGAGATGTACAAGCAGTCCAATCCCTGGATCGCCGAGTACGAGCTGCATCCCAAGTCCGTGGTGCGGGACATGGTGGAGTCCGCGATGACCTTCTCCGACCTCGTTTCGCGCTATGAGCTGGGGCGCAGCGAGGGCGTCATCCTGCGCTACCTCACTGACGCCTACCGGGCACTGCGCCAGGTGGTCTCTGAGGAGCACCGCACCGAGGAGGTCGCTGCCCTCATCGACTGGCTGGGCAACCTGGTGCGCGCGGTGGACTCCTCCCTGCTGGACGAGTGGGAGGCCCTGGGGGCGGCACAAGCCGGCCGCGCCGAGCTGGCAGCCGGGATCCTGGACGGCGACCGGCCCGGCGAGGACGACTCGATCGGCGTCGAGCGCGCCTTCGGGGCGGACGAGAACGGCAAGGTCGCCTTCAGCCGCAACCTCCACGCCTTCCGTGTGGCGGTGCGCAAGGAGATGTTCCGTCGCGTCGAGCTCATGGCCCGCGACGACGTCGAGGCCTTGGGCCGCCTGGACGCCTCCTCCGGCTGGGGCGAGGACCGGTGGGACGATGCCCTGGCCCGCTACTGGGACGAGTACGACTGGATCGGCACGGACACGGCGGCACGCTCGATCGCGCTGGCTCCGCTCGATGAGGCTCCGAGGCCCGCGGACCTAGCGGCAGCCGGGGTCTCCGAGCGCCTCATCGAGGCTTTTGCCAAGACCGGCCGCACCGTGTGGCTGGCTACCCAGGTGCTGCAGGACCCTGACGAGGACCACGACTGGCGGCTGACCGCGCTCGTCGACCTGACCGAGTGCGACCAGGCGGACAAGGCCGTCATTCACCTGCTGAACGTGGGTCCGCAGAGGTAGGGGCCTGGGTGGACTGGCGCACCACGAGCTCAGGCGCGAAGGTGATGTGCTGGATTGCTGAGCCGTCAGAGAGCAGCAGGTCCGCTGCGGCCCGGCCGATCTCACGCATGGGCTGGTGCACGCTGGTCAGCGGGGTGATGAGCTCGGAGGCGATGGCGACGTCGTCATAGCCCACGATCGCCACGTCCTGGGGGATGCGCAGGCCGCGGTCACGAATGACGCGCATGGCTCCGATGGCCATCTGGTCGTTGGCACAGAACAGGGCCGTGGGGGGCTCGGGATCATCCAGCAGCCGGGCCGCTCCGACCGCGCCGGCGTCCGCGCAGTAGCTCGCGCCCTCGTGCACCGCCTCAACCTCCACCAGGACCTTGTCAGGATCCTCCCCCGCCTCGGACAGGGCCTGGAGAACGCCGCGGCGTCGGTCGACGGACTGGCGGACGCACAGCGGTCCGTTGACGAAGCCGATACGGCGGTGGCCGAGGTCCAGCAGGTGCCGCACCGCCACCTTGGCGCCAGCGACGTCGTCGCCGCCCTCATCCAGCTCGAGGTCACCCTGGCCGACGGCACTCGCCAGGTCATCGCCACCGACTCCTCCTGGAAGGCGGGGGTCGGCGAGATCCTGTTCACTGACCTCTACGACGGCGAGAAAGCCGACGCCCGACTGGCCACCCTGGGCTGGTCCGCCCCGGGCTTCGAGGAGTCCGGCTGGTGGCCGATCGCCGTCGGCGCCAGCGACGCCGAGCGCCTGGTCATGCCCTCTGACGCGCCTGTGCGCGCGACCGAGGTCCTGCGCCCCGTCGAGGTCACGGTCATGGAGCGGCGCACCGCCGACCTCAACGGCAAGGTCATCGAGATCTCGCCCGAGCGCCTGCTGGTCGACTTCGGTCAGAACATCTCCGGGCGCGTACGCATGCAGGTCAGCGGCGCAGCCGGCCAGTCAGTCACCATCCGCCACGCCGAGGTGCTCGACGGCGGCGAGCTGGGGATGCGGACCCTGCGCGAGGCTGAGGCCACTGACGTCTACACCCTGCGTGGTGACGGCCTGGAGGAGTGGGAGCCGGCCTTCGCGATCCACGGCTTCCGCTACGTCGACGTCACCGGGTGGCCGGGCGGAGCCGACGAGGCCAAGGCCGCCATCGAGAACGGGGCGCTGGTCGCCGTCGTCCTGCACACGCAGATGGAACGTCTGGGTGCCTTTGCCGCCTCGGACGAGCGGGTCACCCGCCTGCACGAGAACTCCCGCTGGTCCATGCGTGACAACTTCGTCTCCATCCCCACCGACTGCCCCCAGCGAGACGAGCGCCTGGGGTGGACCGGGGACATCCAGGCCTTCGCTCCCACGGCCGCCTTCCACTACTCCTGCACCGGCCTGCTCTCCTCGTGGCTGACGGACCTGGCGGTCGAGCAGAAGGCTCATGGAACGGTCCCGTGGTACGTCCCGGTCATTCCTGGCGGCTTCTGGACCCCGCCGACGCCTGCCGCTGTGTGGGGCGACGCTGCCACGGTCGTGCCCTGGGAGCTCTACCGCGCCACCGCGGACACGGGGCTGCTGCGCCAGCAGTACGACTCGGCCAAGGGCTGGGTGGACCTGGTCGACTCCTTGGCAGGCGAGGACCACGTGTGGGACTGCTCGATGCAGCTGGGCGACTGGCTGGATCCCTCCGCCCCACCGGAGGCCCCGATGCAGGCCATGACGGACCCGCACCTGGTGGCTACCGCCTTCTTCGCCCACTCGACCCGGATCCTGGCCCAATGGGCCGAGGTGCTCGGCAAGCAGGAGGACGCACGGCACTACGGCCAGCTCGCTGACGCGATCGGCGAGGGCTTCCGGGCCCGCTACACCGACGGCGTAGGCCACCTGAGCAGCGACACCCAGACGGCCTACGCCCTGACCATCGCCTTCGACCTGGCCGGGGACGAGGAGCGTCGCGCGGTGGCCGGCAAGCGCCTGGCCGAGCTGGTCGAGGCCAGCGGCGGCAACGTGGCCACGGGCTTCGCCGGGACCCCGGCGCTCACGGCCGCGCTGTCCGCCACCGGGCACGCCGAGCAGGCCTACCGCCTGCTCATGGAGACCTCCTGCCCGTCCTGGCTCTATGCCGTCACGATGGACGCGACCACCACCTGGGAGCGCTGGGACTCGATGCTGCCTGACGGCTCGATCAACCCCGGAGGGATGACCTCCTTCAACCACTATGCGCTGGGCGCGGTGGCCGCGTGGCTGGAGCAGGTCGTCGGCGGCCTGACCCCGGCCGAGCCCGGCTACCGGGTCATCGAGGTCGCCCCGCAGCCTGGTGGCGGCCTGAGCTGGGCCGAGTCGGTCCACCGCACGCCCTTCGGCTGGGCCGCCTCCTCCTGGAGAACCGACGACGACGGCACGCTCAGCCTCGACGTCGTCGTCCCCGTGGGCGCCACGGCGAGGGTGAGCCTGCCCGGAGGCAAGAGCGTCCGGCTCGGGCACGGCCGTCACCACCTGAGCGCCTGATACTCCGCCAGCGCTGGCACGCAGATCGGCCACCTGCGTGCCAGCGCTAGGGTCTGCCCATGAGCAAGAAGCACCGCGGGTCCCAGCCCGGCGCAGCGACGCCGGCCCTCCTCGCCCTGGACAAGGCGGGTGTGGCGCACGAGGTCCTCACCTACGAGCACTCAGACCGCTCCACGACCGGCTTCGGGCAGGAAGCGGCGGCCAAGCTCGCGGTAGACCCTGACCTCGCGCTTAAGACCCTGCTGGTCGGCGACGGCGACCAGGTCGGGGCGTGCGTGCTGCCCGTCAGCCACCGGCTCAGTCTCAAGCACGCCGCCAAGGCGCTGGGGATGAAGAAGGCAGCTCTCATCCCGCCGGCTGACGCCGAGCGCATCACCGGCTCCGTCGTCGGCGGGATCTCCCCGCTCGGCCTCAAGCGGCGCATGTCAGTGGTCGTCGATGCCTCGGTCGAGCACGCGGCTTCGGTGATCGTCTCCGGCGGCCGGCGTGGGGTCAGCGTGCGGCTGGCGCCAGCCGATCTGGCCACCGTCGCGCAAGCTTCCTTCGCCCCGTTGGAGGCCCAGGACTAAGCCTCACTGGGGCGGTCCCGCCGCTACTCTCCCACGTGCCAGCTCACGTCCACGACCCGCGCGGCAGTGGCCGAGGAAAGCGGCCGGGTGCCCGGGCCAGGAACCCGGCGCGCGGGGTCAGAGGATGCCGCCTCCGTCAACGACCTCCTTGCCGAAGGGGAAGCAGGTCACCGGGATCATCCTGAGGTTGGCGATGGCCAGCGGGATCCCGACGATCGTGATGGCCTGGGCAGCCGCCGTCGTCACGTGCCCGATGGCGAGCCACAGGCCTGCCACCAGGAACCACACGACGTTGGACAGCCCGCTCATCGCCCCGGCGCCCGGCCTCTCCACCACGGAGCGCCCGAAGGGCCACAAGGCGTACCCGGCGATGCGGAAGCAGGCCACGCCCGCGGGGATCGTCACGATGAAGACGCAGGCGACCACGCCGAAGAACAGGTAGCCCAGGAACAGCCAGAAGCCGCCGAAGACCACCCAGATGAGGTTGAGCAGAGTACGCATGGACTCATTGTCTCCCGTCATGGGCGTTCACGCTCACCCATGACGGGGTCGAGGCGCAGGCCCTCACCAGAAGGCTCGCTGAGCGATCGCGTCAGCGAAGTTCGTCAGGGCCTCAGGCGTCGATCCCAGGTAGAGACCGGCGTCAATGAGGGAGACCTCCATGAGGTAGAAGCCGCCCTGCCCGTCCGAGACCACGTCCACACGGTTGAACAGCAGCTGGATGTCGCGTCCCGCGGTCTCCTTGATCAGGCCGTGGATCGCCTTGCGCACGCGCTCGCCCCACAGCCACTCCTGCTCGCTGGGCTCCCGGGCGGTGACGATCTCCTCGTGTACCTCATCGGTGGAACGGAAGGAGGGGTGAAGCATCGGGGCCTTCTCCACGGCGTGGGAGAGCACACCGTTGAAGTAGACCAGGGAGAGTTCACCCTTGCGGTCCACCTCCTCCAGGTAGCGCTGGACCATCACCGTGCGCCCGCGCCCCAGGTGGTGCATGGCGTCGTTGATGGCCTCCGAGCGCGAGCGCGCGTCGGTAGCCGTGTAACGGCCGGTGCCGCGTCCACCGGAGGAGACGGCCGGCTTGACCACGAAGTCACCGTGGGCCGGGAAGCGGGTGTGGACCTGGTGCTTGGAGAAGCCTCGCTCCGGCTCCAGCCACATGGTCGGGATCATGGGCACCCCGTGACCACTCATGCGCTGGAGGTAGTGCTTGTCCGAGTTCCAGTCGACGACGGCGGGGTGGTTGAGCAGGCGTGGCACCGAGTGCGCCCAGCGCAGGAAGGACTCGTAGTTGCGCTTCTTGGCGTAGTCACGCACCGAGCGCAGCACGACGATGCCGGCCTCGTTCCAGTCGACGTCCGGGTCGTTCCACACGGCGATACGCGGCTCGATGCCGCGTTCGGCCAGCGCGTCAGGCAGGGCCTGGTCGTCGACGTCGAGCTCGGGGTAGTCAGCACAGGTCGCGAGGGTCACGATCGGTTTGGTCACCCGGCAACCGTACCGTCTTCACAGCCTCCGCCGCGGCCGCACGAGGCCGATATGGCTGAGGCGACACTCGGCCGCAGCCGGATGGGTCACAATAGCGCCTATGACAGCACCCACCGTGCATGACGACGGCGTCCCCTCCCATCCGCTGCGCAGCTTCTACCCGCCGATCGAGCCACGTGCCACCGGCATGCTCGACGTCGGTGACGGTCAGCAGATCTACTGGGAGGAGTGCGGGAACCCGGACGGCATCCCCGCCGTCTTCCTCCACGGCGGCCCTGGCGGCGGCTGCTCCCCCGCCCACCGGCAGGTCTTCGACCCCGAGCGCTACCGGATCATCCTGTTCGACCAGCGAGGCTGCGGGCGCTCCCTGCCTCACGCCTGGGAGCCGGAGGCAGACCTGTCCACCAACACCACCTGGCACCTGGTGGAGGACATGGAGAGGCTGCGCACGCACCTGGGAGTTGATCGCTGGCTGGTCTTCGGCGGGTCCTGGGGCTCGACCCTGGCCCTGGCCTACGCCCAGACCTACCCGCAACGGGTCCTCGCCCTGGTCCTGCGCGGCATCTTCACCCTGCGCAAGCGAGAGCTGGACTGGTACTACGAGGCTGGCGGCGCGGACATGGTCTGGCCCGACGAGTGGGAGCACTACGTGGCCGCAGCGGGCGAGGACGTGGAGCCCGGAGGCTATATCGAGCGCTACCACGAGCTCTTGTCCCACCCCGATCCCGCCGTCCACGGGCCTGCGGGCATCGCCTGGACCACCTGGGAGGCCGCGACCTCCACCCTGCTGAGGGACCAGGCGCATCTCGACGAGGTCCAGGACCCCAGCTACGCTGTGACCTTCGCGCGCATCGAGAATCATTTCTTCTACCACCAGGGCTGGATGCGAGATGGTCAGCTCATCCAGGGCGCCCGCCTCTTGGCCGAGCACCACATCCCGGGGGTGATCGTCCAGGGCCGCTATGACATGTGCTGTCCGATCGGCACGGCCTGGGCACTGCATCGCGCCTGGCCCGAGGCCGAGCTCCGCATCTCCCCCACCGCCGGGCACGCCTTCTCCGAGCCGGAGACGCTGTCCGCGCTGATCGAGGCGACCGACTTCTTCGCCACCCAGCTCTCACAGTCGTTCGACGGCGCACACAGCCGCGAGACCTCGGGGCAGGCGTCATGAGGCTCAACCCGTCTCAGCGCTACTGGCTGTCGATGCTGGGCATCGTCGTAGGAACGATTGCGGTCGCGGGCCTGGCCGGCGGGACGGTCGCCCGGCTGGTTGGCGAGCGCTCGCTGCTGGCCGGGGCCGTCGTCGTCCTCATCTTCCTCATGGGCTGGCAGGTGGGCGTGCGGGTGCGCGAGCGCAAGAAGCTCGATCTGCCGCTGTGGCGCGGGCTGGACGAGGACCAGGCACGCCAGCTCGCCCAGTACCGCGAGTTCACCCGGACAGGGCGGATCACCCAGCCCGGACGGCGCGAGGTCTCCGAGGCCTCCCGCACGCCGCTGGGCCGCACGCAGCTCTCGGCACGTGACCAGGCGCGGATCGCTGACGTCGAGCGGCAGCGCAAGGCGCGCGAGCACAGTGACCATCCCGAGGACCCGGCCGCGCGCTGACCCGCAACCTTGCCCCACCGCGCTGAGACTTCTCGCACATTCGCGCAGAATTGCGGTTTTTCGATTGGACGCCGGCGCCCCGGCGACGTAAAGTCTTCCTCCGTCGCCGGGCGCTCAGGCGCTTCGAGACATGCCTCCTTAGCTCAGTTGGTTAGAGCACCTGACTCTTAATCAGGGTGTCCAGGGTTCGAGTCCCTGAGGGGGTACCACGGAAGAGGCTCTTCGGAGCCGCTTCCACAACCAACGCCTCCTTAGCTCAGTTGGTTAGAGCACCTGACTCTTAATCAGGGTGTCCAGGGTTCGAGTCCCTGAGGGGGTACCACGCAAGGCTGCTGCGTGATGCACCGGATTCTCCGGAAAGCATCAGCAGTCATCGTGAGCACTTCTGCTCCGAGGTCATCGAAAGATCGAGGACCCCCAGTGTTCACGCGTCCGAGGCTGACTCGTCACCCCATGGAATACCGGTGGCTACCTCGAGCGTTCATCCTTGCGTCGGCAGTGCCTGAGCTGCGTAACCCGCGCCAGGTGCCATGCCATCCCGGGCACTCCCCCGCCTCGTGCGGGCTATGAGGACCGGACCAGACCACACATGCTGGGCGCAGGACCGACCTGCCATTCACTCCCAGCGCAGAGGGGCCCTACGGGGCCGTGATGTTGAAGAAGGATGATGAGATTGATGATGAACACGATGCACATGCACCAGGACCTGCGAGAGGCTGCCGAGCGCGAGTACAGCGCCGCACAGGCCGAGCTGAGCTCCCTGGCGGCTGACGCCTCCCCCTCCCGCCTGGAGCGGGCGCTGGAGCGCTTCGAGGCCGCTCGCGACGCTCTCGCCCTGGCGGCCTGAGCGCCGCTACCAGCCAGGCAGCAGCCTCGCCCTACCATGGACAGTCACCGACTCACAGGAGACCACCATGCCTCAGCTCACCCCCGGTCAGGCCGCGTCTGACTTCACCCTCGCAGACGCCACCGGCACCCCAGTGCACCTGGCAGACCTCCTCAGGAACCATCGCGAGGGCTGCGTCGTCTACTTCTACCCGCGCGCCTCAACCCCGGGGTGCACCAAGGAGGCCTGCGACTTCCGCGACTCACTGGCCGCGTGGGAGCAGGCGGGCTACGGCGTCGTCGGCGTCTCCCCTGACTCTCAGGCCGCTATCGCGCGTTTCGCCGCCACGCAGTCCCTGCCCTTCCCCCTGCTCTCCGACCCTGACCACTCGGTCATGGAGGCCTGGGGCGCGTGGGGCGAGAAGAAGAGTTACGGCCGCACACTGACCGGCGTCATCCGCTCCACCGTGGTGCTGGGCAAGGACGGTGCCGTCAAGCTGGCCAAGTACAACGTCAAGGCCACCGGACACGTGGGGCGCCTACGCAAGGAGCTCGGCCTGGACTGACTGACCACGTGCGGCGGGGCACCGTCGGCCTTTCGGACAAGGTCGACGGCGCCCCGCCTCGTCTCCTGGGCGATCAGGCCGCAGGCAGAGGATCAGGCCGCGGGCTGCTCGCCGGGGTAGACCACGCCGAGATCGCGGCGAACCTCATCCATGAGCTCCATGACCCGCATGGTCGCCGACCACGGCATGATCTCGGACTGGGTACGGCCGGCAGCGATGCAACGCGCCGCCTCCGCCGCCTCAAACTGGAAGCCGCCGGGCACCGCGGCGTCCCAGGTGGCGCTGACCTCGCTGCCATCCTGCCCGCGACGTGCCAGGGTGACGGTGGTGGGGGCGAAGAACCACGGCCCGAGGTCCACCCGCGCCCGACTGCCCAGGACCTGGGCGGTGTTGGTCCCGACGCTGTCCATGCCGGCACCGGCCACCGCCGTCGCACCGGGATAGCCCATGGCGACGACCTCGTCCAGGTCCACGCCCTCCTGGCTCAGGCGTCCCAGGACCCGCATCGACTCCGGGCTGCCCAGCAGGGAGTGGACGAAGGAGACCGGGTAGACCCCCAGGTCCAGCAGTGCACCACCGGCCAGCTCCGGGCGCACCAGACGCGGCACGTGCAGCAGCACCTGGTAGTGGTCGGCCCGCACATTGCGGATCTGGCCGAGCGCGCCGCTGGAGGCCAGCGCGCGCAGGACGACCTGCCCAGGCAGGAAGCGCGTCCACATCGCCTCCATGGCGAACAGGCCCTGCTCCTGTGCCGTATCGAGGACCTCGCGAGCCTGGGGGGCGTTGATCGTGAAGGACTTCTCCACCAGCACCGGCTTGCCGCCTCGCAGCGCCGTCAGCGCGTGCTCAGCGTGGAACATGTGCGGGGTAGCAACATAGATCGCGTCGACCTCGGGATCGGCCACGAGCTCCTCGTAGGAGCCGTGAGCGCGTGCAGGTCCGCCCTTGGTCGTGCCCGGGTGGGCGTCGATGAAGGCCTGAGCCTTGGACACCTCGCGCGAGCCGACGGCGGCGATGACCCCGGAGGACAGGTTGGGGACGTCAGTGGCGAACTTGCCGGCAATACCCCCTGCGCCCAGGATTCCCCAGCGGATGACCGGGGCGTCCTGCGGGTCGGGAACGAGCGTGGCTAGGTCGAGTGAGCCCGCCGCGGCACCGGCCTCGGCAGCCAGCTCATGGGCGAGGTCTGGAAGAGGGGGAAGAAGGTCAGTGGTGCGTGTGCCTGGGGCGTCATTGCGTGCCATGGCATGAGCCTACCCTGCCACCACCCAATTGGTTTCACGGACAAACTTACATCGGTCCGCTGTTTCGCGCCGCCACAACCCCAGCCTCGCTCTCGCTCGGGCGCGCTGCGGCCCAGTTCGGTGCTCGGGCCGTGAACCGCTAGGCTGTCCCGCGAGCGCGAGTGGCGGAATTGGTAGACGCGCTGGATTTAGGTTCCAGTGTCCATGACGTGTGGGTTCGAGTCCCATCTCGCGCACCAACCGAGCCCGCCTCGTGGCATGACGCAGGGGCCGGAGCGAGGACGCCGGCAGCGTCGACGCCTTGGCCCAGGCATGCCCCAGGTCCGTGTCCGTCACCGTGCGCGGCCGATCAAGACCTGGGCGTGTTGTCCGTGTGAGTGATGACGCCGGCGCAGCTCAAGGTTGCGCCCCCGTATCCCCTTCCCCCCGTCTACCTTCACCCGCCTGCGTTGCCTAGCCTGCTGCTCGCCTGCGGCCTACGGGTAGGCTGCAGGCGTGACTTCTACATCCACCTTCACCCGCAAGGACGGGCGCGCCACCGATGAGCTGCGCCCTGTCACCATCACCCGCCGCTGGCAGGAGCACGGCGAGGGCAGCGTCCTGGTCGAGTTCGGCCGCACTCGCGTCCTGTGCGTCGCATCCTTCACTGAGGGCGTCCCCCGCTGGCGCAAGGGCAGCGGCGAGGGCTGGGTGACCGCCGAGTACGCCATGCTGCCGCGCGCCGGCTCCGAGCGCTCGGGCCGAGAGTCCGTGCGAGGCAAGGTTGGCGGCCGTACCCACGAGATCTCCCGTCTTATCGGCCGTGCCCTGCGCGGCGTCGTCGACGTCGCGGCCCTGGGTGAGAACACCATCGCCCTGGACTGCGACGTCCTGCAGGCCGACGGTGGCACCCGCACCGCCTCCGTCACCGGCGCCTACGTGGCCCTGGCCGACGCGGTGGCCTGGGGCACTGAGCGGGGACTGATCAGCCCACGCGCCGGCAAGCCAGTGATTGCTGACTCACTGTCCGCCATCAGCGTCGGGATCATCGACGGCGTTCCCTGCCTGGACCTGCCCTACGAGGAGGACGTGCGCGCCCACACGGACATGAACGTCGTCCAGACCGGTGCGGGCAAGTTCATCGAGGTTCAGGGTACGGCCGAGCACGCCCCCTTCAACCGGGACGAGCTCTGCGCGCTGCTGGACCTGGCTACCAAGGGCAACGGCGAGCTGGCCGAGCTGCAGAAGGCGGTCCTGGCAGGTCCGTCCGACGAGCCCTTCACCGTCCGCTCGGGCCAGGACGCCTGAGGCGCGCGATGACGACGACGCAGGTCACCGTGCCCGCAGGCGCCCGGCTGGTGCTCGCCACCCACAACCCCGGCAAGCTGGCCGAGCTGCGTGCAATCCTCACGCCGCTGGTCCCCGGCCTCGCACCGGAGCAGATCATCTCTGCCGCCGCGCTCCAGGCTCCTGAGCCCGTGGAGGACGGGCTGACCTTCGCTGCCAATGCTGAACTCAAGGCGCGAGCGCTGGCCACGGCCACGGGCCTGCCGGCAGTGGCTGACGACTCCGGCCTGTGCGTGGACGTGCTCGGCGGGGCACCCGGGATCTTCTCGGCACGCTGGTGCGGCCATCACGGCGACGACGCAGCCAACCTAGAGCTCCTGCTCGCGCAGCTCTCCGACATCGCCGATCCCCACCGTACGGCCCGTTTCACCTGCGCCGCTGTCCTAGTGACCCCGGCAGCCCAGGACACTGCGGACCAGGCTCCGGCCGTCACGGTGGTGGAGCGCTCGATGGAGGGGCGCCTGCTCACGGCCCCGCTGGGTGAGGGAGGCTTTGGCTACGACCCCGTCTTCGTCCCGGTCCAGGAGGACCGGCCGGGCGCAGCCGGGCGGACGACCGCGCAGATGAGTGCGGCGGAGAAGAACGCCATCTCCCACCGCGGCCAGGCCTTCCGGGACCTGGCACCGGTTCTGGCGGATCTACTGGCCTGACCCCGCCCAGGTGCCCTCAGGACCGTGGTTTCCTGTGCGGGAACGGCCCCTACGCATCGCGTAGGGGCCGTTTTCTCACGCAAAACCACGGTCGCGATGGCGAGGGTGGCGGGCAAGTAGCGGCGGGGGGCTAGTCCTCGTCCTCCTGGGACGCGCCGGACTGCGAGCCAGCCGCCTCCTGTGCGTCCAGGCGACGCTGGATCGCCTTGGGCGTCAACGACTCCTGGGCCTTAGCGAAGCCGTAGAGCCACCGCCAGCCACCCATGACGATGACCATGAAGCAGGCGAGCATGAGGGCAAAGCCAAGGACGCCGTCGGCTCCTGCCACCAGGCGCGCGACCACCCACACCAGCCAGGTCATAACCACGACGCTCGCGCCGTCGCGACCGGCCGTCTCCAGGTGATCGGATGGGCGGGCCAGGAGCCAGGCGGCGACCCACCCGGCAAGCAGGGAGATGATGCCCCCGACGAGCAGCTCAGGCGCCTGCGAGGTGTCATGCACGCAGGCAGCGGCGAAGAAGGCGATGAGGACGACGGCGAGCAGGTCCGCCGGGACCACGAGCCACCAGCGCGTGCGTCGGTCACGGGTCCAGGGGCAGTCCGGACCATCGGGCACCGCAGGCGTGTAGGAGATACGGCGGACCGCGCCCTTCTCCTCTGCCTGGGCACCGGCCCGGCCTGTGCCTGGCTCCAGCGAGTCCTCACCTGCCATCTCAGATCTCCCAGCTCGCGCCTGCCGTTGCCGCCTCCAGCGGTCCGTCAAAGACGTGGGCGGCATTGCGCAGCGGTACACCCGGATCGGTCCATGGCTGGATATGGGTGAGAACCAGGTGCCCCACCGGCCGGCGCGGGGTCTGGCCGGCAGTGCCCGCAGCCAGCTCACCAGCGCGCTTGCCGGTCAGGTGCATCCCGCGCACGGTATCCCGTCCCTCAACGAAGGCCGCCTCCGCCAGGAGGAAATCCACGCCGTCAGCCATGTCGATCATCGACTCGGTCAGGTCGGTGTCACCAGTGAAGGCCATCGCGGCACGCGTCGGCACACCGTCCTGCCCCAGGGACTGACTCGGTCCCTCGATGCGGTAGCCGTAGGCCTCCACCGGGTGAAGAGCCTCAAAGGGGGTGATGGTCATCGGTCCGATCTGGATGCTCTGCCCCGGCACCGCCGTACGGAAGGTGAACTCGGTGGCATAGGTCTCCGCCTCACTCGTGCCGTCCACCCCGCGCAGACGGGCGGGCAGCTCGGCAGGACCGATGGTCAGCACCGGGCCCAGCGCGCCAGCGGGGTTCCACCGGCGGAAGACGTGCATCCCTACCAGATCCACCATGTGGTCGGCGTGACAGTGGGAGATGACCAGGGCATCGAGATCTGCCGGATCGATGTAGCGCAGCATCTGCCCCATGGAACCCGGCCCGAGGTCCAGGACCACCGAGTAGGTGCGTTCGGTGCCCTCAGCTGACATCCCCCGCGCCTGGACGAGGTAGCTCGAGGCTGAGGAGTCCGGACCAGACATGCTTCCGGTGCAGCCGATGACGGTGATCTTCATGAGGATCCTTGGATGGGAAGGGGTAGGGGACGGGGTCAGTGGGTGGAGCCACCGAGCGGGCTGTCAGTGCCCAGGCCGGAGCGGGTGACGTGCGTGACCTCCGGGCCGAGGAAGCGACGTGCCAGGACCGCGAAGGACTCTGGGTCACCCGTGGCACGGAACTCGTGGACCGGGGCCGGGGCGTCGGGATCACGCAGCAGGCCCTGGCTGGCCAGCCCGCGGTAGACGTCCTTGGCGGTCTCCTCGCTCGAGGTCACCAGGGTGACGTCCTCGCCCATGACGTAGGAGATCGGGCCGATGAGCAACGGGTAGTGGGTGCAGCCCAGGATCAGCGTGTCCACCCCGGCCTCTCGCAGCGGCAGCAGGTACTCCTCCGCCCGAGACATCACCTGTGGCCCGGTGGTCACGCCGCGCTCGGCCAGCTCAACGAAGTCCGGGCACGCAGTAGACAGCAGCTCGACGCCGGGAACCGCCTCCAGGGCGTCGGCGTAGGCCCGGGAGTCCACCGTGCCCTGGGTGGCGATGAGCCCGATCCGGCCGTTGCGCGTCACCCTCGCCGCCGCGCGGGCAGCGGGGTGGATCACCTCCACCACCGGCACTCCCTTGCCCAGGGTGTAGCGACGGCGGGCATCGTGCAGCACCGCGGCAGAGGCCGTGTTGCAGGCGATGACCAGCATCTTGACCCCGGAGTCCACCAGCTCGTCCATGACGGCCAGTGCCAGCTCGCGGACCTCGTCGATCGGTCGGGGCCCGTACGGGGAGTGCTCGGTGTCCCCGATGTAGAGCACCTGCTCCCCCGGCAGCTGGTCGAGGACTGCACGCGCTACCGTCAGGCCGCCGACGCCGGAGTCGAACATCCCGATCGGTGCGTCATTCACGCCTTCGAGACTAGGCGGGCCCATCGCCGCTAAGCAGCACGGTCAGCAGTGATTCCTGCCACCAGGTGAGCATGTCGTAGACCATCGACATCGCCCGCCGCGAGCGCTCGGTCTCGCTCTCCTCCTGCGGCGGGTCCTCCCAGGCGACGGCGTGGACGTCCTCGGCAGCCTGGGCGTCCTCGATCCCGAGGCGCTGGGCCAGGACCAGGCGCAGGTCATTGAGCGCCCCGAGCCAGTCCTGCTCCGTGCCGGCCTCCACCCGCACGCTCGCACCCTGGCCGGTTGGCTCGCGCAGCTGAGCCATGACGATCCGGGCCCGTTCAACCTTGAGGGAGCGCAGCCGCTCACGGGTGATCGAGGCGACCTCGACGGCGGTGAGGGGGTCCTCTGAGGCCTCCGGCAGAAGCACCTCCAGCAGGGGCGTGAGCTCCGCGTCGGCCCGGGGCGAGTGCGTTGTGCGGGACTGCCCGGCGGCATCCTCCATCGCGAAGTCGAGGGAGGCCAGGATCTGGCTGTCACGCTCGCTCTCACCGCTGCGCTGCCCGGTTCCCGGTCTGTGCGCCTCCTGGCTCGGCCCGCCCTGAGAGGTCAGGACGAAGAGCACCTGCTCCAGGAGGCCCGCAATCAGCTCACGCTCCCAGGCCTCCACCAGGCTCTCCCACCCTCCTGTCGCAGGGACGAAGTGCTGCATCAGGCCCCCGCCTCCCCCTCAGCGCCCTCAGGATCCTCGCCGTCGGGCTCAATCGTGGCCCGCAGCCCGTAGGAGTGCATGGCGGTGACGTCCACCTCCATGCGCTCGCGAGGCCCGCGCGAGACGATGGCGCGCCCGGTGGTGTGGACCTGCATCATGCGCTGGTGGGCGAGCGAGAGCGGAAAGCGGAAGTAGCTGCGGAAGACCCACACGACGTAGTCCATGGTGTTGACCGGATCGTCGTGGACCACGGTGCGCCAGCGCTCCAGGCGCTGGGTGGCTGAGTCCTCGCGGGTGTCGGGCGAGGCGACGGGTGCACTGGCTGACATGGCTCCAGGGTATCGAGAGGGTCAGACACGATTGCCGCAGCCTGGCCCGCCGCCTGACCCTACGGCCTGACCCGGTCTCGTGCGTCGTGCGGGCCTGGGGACTAGGTTGGTGTCATGACTCCCAGCAAGGCCACTCCGCGCAACGCGGTCACCGGTAGCCCGATCGACCCCCAGCACGCTCCGGCGGTGACCTCCACGGCACTGCTGACGGACATGTACGAGCTGACGATGCTCCAGGGGGCGCTGGCCGCCGGCACCGCCGAGCGCCACAGCGTCTTCGAGATCTTCGGCCGAGCCCTGCCCTCATCCAGGCGCTACGGAGTGGTCGCCGGCACCGGCCGGCTGCTGGACGCCATCGAGCGCTTCACCTTCACGCCTCAGCAGATCGACTTCCTCCACGCCACCGGCGTCGTCGACGACGCCACCCTGGACTACCTGCGTGACTACCACTTCTCAGGGAGCATCCGCGGCTACGCCGAGGGCGAGTGCTACTTCTCCGGCTCCCCGCTGCTGACCGTGGAGGGCACCTTCGCCGAGGCCTGCATCCTGGAGACCCTGGCGCTGTCCATCTACAACTATGACTGCGCCGTTGCCTCAGCCGCCTCGCGCATGGTCATCGCCGCCCACGGGCGCCCCTGCGTGGACTTCGGTGCCCGCCGTGCTCACGAGCGCGCTGCCGTCTCTGCGGCCCGCGCCGCCGTCGTCGGAGGCTTCGTCGGTACCAGCGACCTAGAGGCCGGCATGCGCTACGGCATCCGCACCGTCGGCACCTCCGCCCACTCCTTCACCCTCCTGCATGACAGCGAGGAGGAGGCCTTCGCCGCCCAGGTCGCCTCACTGGGCCACGACACGACGATCCTGGTCGATACCTATGACATCGAGCGCGGTATCGAGAGGGCGGTCAAGGCTGCCCGCGCCGGCGGCGGGGAACTGGGAGCGGTGCGCCTGGACTCCGGCGACCTCGTCGCCGAGGCTTTCAAGGCGCGTCAGCAGCTTGACGCCCTGGGGGCCACGAGCACGAAGATCACGGTCACCAATGACCTGGATGAGTACGCCATCGCCGCGCTGGGGGCTGCCCCCGTGGACTCCTACGGTGTGGGTACCAAGCTGGTCACCGGCTCCGGGCGCCCCACCGCAGCCCTGGTCTACAAGCTGGTCGAGCGCGCCGACGCCGACGGCGTCATGCAGGAGGTCGCGAAGTTCTCCACCGGAGGCAAGTCGACCGTGGGCGGCCGCAAGTGGGCCGGGCGCGTCCTGGACGCCACCGGCACAGCGGCCGAGGAGCTGGTGGTCTCGGCACGCGAGCAGGGCGAGGCCCTGGCGGCCCTGCACGATGCCGGAGCACGCCCCTTGCAGGTCGAGCTCGTGCGCGACGGCGTCGTCAACGAGGAGCACCGTGGGCCGGCTGCGCTCCAGGCTGCCGCCGAGCGGCACCGGGCCTCACGCGCCGAGCTGCCCTACGACGCCTGGAGGCTGTCCGAGGGTGAGCCGGCCGTGCCCACCCGTCACCTGGACCTGGATGGCCGTCAGACCCTGCGCGGCTAGCGCTTGCCGACGAACCAGCGGCGCAGCGTCGCTACGCGCTTCTCGATCTGCTCGGTGGAGGCCTGGGCGATCTCGGGGCCGCCACACACACGTCGCAGCTCGTTGTGAACCGCACCGTGAGGCTGCCCCGAGCGCCTGGCCCAGGCGGCCACCAGCTGCGAGAGCTCTTTACGAGCGGCCTGGCGGCGCCGAGCGTCGTCGATACCGGAGTTGGCGCGCCGCTTGGCCGCTGCCGCTGACTCCCGCTTCTGCGCCGCGATCTGGCGGTCCTGACGCTGGCGCAGCAGGGCCGTGACCTGCTCAGGCTCCAGCAGCCCGGGAAGCCCCAGGTACTCCTGCTCCTCGACGCTGCCGACCATGGCGCCGGTACCGAACTCTCCGCCATCGAAGAGGACCCGGTCGAACTCAGCGGTGGAGTCCATCGCCTCGAAGCCGCCGAGCAGGTCGTCGGAGGCCTTGGCGTCCTGGTTGGCCTCAGCCACCAGCCGGTCCTCGGCGTAGGCGCCGAACAGGTCGTCCTCCTGGGAGGAAGACCGCTTACCCAGCACGTGGTCGCGAGCCACTTCCAGCTCGTTGGCCAGACTGAGCAGCGGCACCACGGAGGGCAGGAAGACTGAGGCGGTCTCGCCCCGTGAGCGCGAGCGGACAAAGCGTCCCACCGCCTGAGCGAAGAACAGCGGCGTGGAGGTGGAGGTGGCGTAGACGCCGACGACGAGGCGGGGTACGTCCACGCCCTCGGAGACCATGCGCACCGCAACCATCCAGCGGTCGGTAGAGGCGGAGAAGGTCTCGATCCGGCTGGAGGCGCCCGAGTCGTCAGACAGGACGACGGTCGGTTCCTCGCCCGTGATCTGGCGCAGCTGCTTGGCGTAGGCGCGGGCCTTGGCCTGGTCAGTGGCGATGACCAGGCCCCCGGCGTCAGGGACCTGACGACGCACCTCGGTCAGGCGCTGGTCAGCCGCGGCCAGCACTGAGGGGATCCACTCCCCCTTGGGGTCCAACGCGGTACGCCAGGCCTGGGCCTCCAGGTCCTTGGTCAAGGGCTCACCCAGTCGCGCCGCCACCTCGTCACCGGCCTTGGTGCGCCAGCGCATCTCGCCGGAGTAAGTCATGAACATCACCGGGCGCACGACGCCGTCGCGCAGGGCATCGGAGTAGCCGTAGGAGTAGTCGGCCCGCGAGCGCTTGATACCGCCGGTCTCCTCGACGTAGCGGACGAAGGGAATCGTCGACTCGTCCGAGCGGAAGGGCGTACCCGTCAGCGCCAGCCGGCGCCGGGCGGGGGCGAAGGCCTCGCGGATGGCGTCTCCCCACGAGCGGGCGTCACCGCCGTGGTGGATCTCGTCCATGATGACCAGCGTGCGCCGCGCGTCGGTGCGGGCACGGTGCAGGTTGGGGTTCGCCGCTACCTGCGCGTAGGTCAGGGCCACGCCGTCAAAGCGGGAGCCGAGAGCCCCCTGGCTGTTGGTGAAGGAGGGGTCGATGTGGATCCCGACGCGTGCGGCGGCCTCCGCCCACTGGTACTTCAGGTGCTCGGTCGGGCACACGACGGTGACCTGGTGAACGTCACCCGTGCTGAGCAGCTCGGTGGCGATGCGCAGCGCGAAGGTGGTCTTACCAGCGCCTGGGGTGGCCACGGCGAGGAAGTCCTCGGGCATGGTCTCCAGGTACTTCTTCAGCGCCGCGGCCTGCCAGGCGCGCAGTGACCCCGCCGTGCCCCAGGCGGCACGACGCGGGTAGGCCGGCGGCATCGTCTCCGCGGCGAAGATAGAAGGCTGGGTCGGGTTGCTCGCTGCCTGGTTGCGACGCGCGCCGCTCACTGACCGCCTCGGGAGAAGGGGAAGCGGGGGAAACGCGGTCCCTTGCCGCCGGAGTCGCCACCCTCACGCATCTGCTCGTAGATCTGCTTGCACGTGGGGCACACCGGGTACTTTGACGGATCACGCCCGGGCGTCCAGACCTTGCCGCACAGGGCGACGACGGGGCGTCCGGTCGCGGCTGCGGCCGCGATCTTGTCCTTGCGCACGTAGTGGGCGAAGCGGTCAGCGTCGCCGTCGTCGGTGGACTGGAGCTCCTCGCGCTCTAGCACCGCGGTACCGGTCGAGACGCCGGTGGACGGGTCCGAGAGCGGGCGGCCGGGCTCGCCAGGGCCGGAGTCGGTGCTCGCCGTCATCTGCTCAAGGGACTCAGTCATGCGTCCCAGTGTAGGACGGGCGCGCAGGGGTGGTCCTGGCTCGGGCCTGTGGAAACTCTCTCGCTGCGCGCACGCTCACCTCCCCCGCCGGGCCCGCTCCGGCCGGCGAGGGCGCGGGGTGCCCGGAACGGCCTGGACAGAAGCCGGGGCCCGCGCGCCTGCATAGCAGGCGCGCGGGCCCCGGCTGCGTCAAAGGACGAGGAACGCTCAGTGGCTCAGGCGCGAGGCGGCCGCCGGGTCAACCAGCACCAGGGCGTTGGCGTGGCGCTGCATGACCGTGGCTGGCCACTGCTCGCTCACCTCGCCTTCGACCAGCTGGTGGATCGCCTCAGCCTTGTTCTCGCCGGTGGCGATGAGAACCAGCTGACGCGCCTCCATGATGGTGGCCAAGCCCTGGGTGATGCAGTGGGTGGGGACGGCGTCAATGTCCCCGTTGAAGAAGCGGGCGTTGTCCCGGCGCGTCTGCTCGGTCAGGACGTCAATGTGCGTGCGCGAGTCCAGCGGGCCGCCGGGCTCGTTGAAGCCGATGTGACCGTCCGAGCCGATGCCCAGGATCTGCAGGTCGCAGTACCCGGCCGCGGCCATACGCTCCTCATAGCCGGCGCAGGCCACCTCTAGGTCCGCTGACAACGCGTCCGGGCCGTGGAGGGAACCAGGACGCATGTCCACCCGCGAGCGCAGGTTGCGCTCCATGAAGGTGGCGTAACGCTCAGGGTGGCCCTCGGGAAGGCCGACGTACTCATCGAGCATGAAGCCGGTGACTTCCTTAAAGGAGATCCGGCCGGCCTCGTAGCGGCGCACCAGCTCGTCGTACAGGGGCAGGGGGCTGGAACCCGTGGCAGTTCCGAGGACGGCGTCCGGCTTGGCCGTCAGCAGCTCCTCGATCGCGTCGGCGGCGGTGGAAGCGATCTGCTCGGCAGTGTCGAGGACGACGAGCTTCATTGTTCTCCTCAGATGAGACGTCACGGCCGTAGCCGGGTGCGTCCGTGCACCAGCACCCATGATAGCCCCACCCATCAGGACATCAGACGTCCTGGGACCATGCGTCTGCGCCGCCGAGACGGTCGCGTCCTCGGTGATCGGGCCAGGCGCATGCTGCGGCGCCCGGCCCGCCCCACGCAGGCTCCTGGCCTGCCAGGTCTAACGTGTCTCCTCGTGCCCGGGCCAGGAGCGGATCGTCGTCAGGACCCGCGCCCCGCGATCGTCCAGCGCTCGCCCGCCGTGGACCATGCCGATCCACGCCGCCCCGAGGCCCCAGAGCGCACCAACCACCAGTACCAGCCACCCCCACGCCCAGGAGCCGGAGACCGCGATCCATACCAGGCCAGCGATGACGGGTGAGCTCGCCGCGATGATGACGACGAAGCCGAGGAGCTGCAGCAGACTGAGAATCAGGGTCATCCCGGATCCTCGCGACTTCCAGGGGCTGTCCCCCGGCGCGTTGGTCTCATAGGGCATGACGACGCTGGAGATCGCGGACCAGGCGTGACCGACGCCGTACAGGGCCAGGCTCGTGCCTGCCACGGCCGGCACGGTCTCCCACCGCGCGGCGTAGGCCGCGGTCAGGAGCAGGACCATCACGATGAGCGGGACCTGCCACAGGGCTGCCGCCACCATGCGCCCCAGGCGGTCGTGACGTCCAGGAGTGCCGGCGGAGATGAGCTGCCACACGGCGGTGGAGTCCATAGCGAGGTCGTCATGGAGCATCCACCCTGAGAAAAGGGCGAGGAGCAGGGCAGCCCCCACCACCGTGACAGGTGCCTGCCCCCACGCCATGGAGGAGTCCTGTCCGGCGGCCGAGCCCACCGAGCGAACGAAGACGAAGGTGAACACCGTCGGCAGCAGGAGCAGGCTGATGAGCTGGGAGAGATAACGCGGATCGCTTCGCCAGTAACGCAGGCACCGTGCGGCCACAGCGGCTGCCGGACCAGGAACGAGGTGTCCCAGGCACCGCTGCCAGGGCAGCGGGTCCACCCCGCCCTGCTGAGCCTCGCCGGCCTCGCGGGCGACCTTGACGCTGTCATAGGAGCGGCGGCGAGACCGGCTGCGCTCTGGCCCGGTCATTGCCCGCGTCACCACCTTGCCCCAGGCAGGCATGAGCGCCACTGGCAGGGCGATCGCTAGGACGGTCAGCGCCGTCGCCACGAGGAAGGACCCCTGTGCCAGGTATCCCGGCGCTGCGAGCGCCCACCCGAGCGGGGTCAGCCCGATCACGGTGCCGACGTGACGCAGCGACTGCACGGCGTCAGCCCCCAGGCTGACGTTCTGCAGGAAGGAGGGGGCCAGCGCCACGCCCAGGAGGAGCAGCACGCCCACGAGGCCCGCGATCTCCCTGCCTCGCCGAGACTGGGAGACACCTGCACCGATGACGACGACGCGGCTGAGCAGCACACAGGTTGCCAGCGCCACCGGAGCCAGGACGAGCGCGAGCCCGGCCGCTGCCCACTGCCCGGCGCAGGCCCAGGACACGGCCGGAAGGAGCAGCCCAAGGCCCGTGAGGATGCCGGGGATCCCGGCTGCTCCCGCCACGGCCAGTCCACGGGCCAGCGCGCGCGACGGAGCGGTCCAGGCCGCCATGGCCCGGGGGTCCAGGGTGGAGTCGGCACCGGTGAGCAGCAGCGGCAGCAGGGTCCAGCCCGCCACCACCAGCGCACCGGCAACCGCCAGCACCGCAGCGATGGCCTCCGGCGAGGCCTGGCCCAGCGCGACGGCGAGAGCGCCGACCAGGGCCAGCCCGCCCAGGCCGTAGAGCACGCCGACGATCGTGCCGATGACCGCCCAGACGTTGCGCAGCAACCCGTTGACAGTCAGCCGCCACCTCAGACGGACGAGGGTCGCAACCACGACAGCTCCTCCCGCGTTGCCGGCGCCCCGACCAGCTGGGCAAAGCGCGTGTCCAGGTCCTGCCCGGCCGCAACCTCCTGCGTGGCCCCTGCCGCCAGGACCCGGCCGGCGGCGATGACCGCGACGTGGCTGCAGAAGCGCTGCACCGTGGCCATGACGTGGCTGGAAATGATGACCGTGCCCCCGGCGCCGGCGAAGTCTGTCAGCAGCCCCTGGATGGTCTGGGCCGAGACGGGGTCCACGGCCTCGAAGGGCTCGTCCAGGACCAGGACGGAGGGAGAGTGCACCAGAGCGCAGGCCAGGTGGACCTTCTTGCGCATGCCGGCGGAGTAGTCGGCCACCAGCGTGGTACCCGCCTCCCACAGCCCCAGGACGTGGAGGAGCTGGATGGCCCGCGGCACCACGACCTCGCGGTCCAGTCCACGCAGGAGGCCTGAGTAGGTCACCAGGTCCAGGCCACTGAGCCGGTCAAAGGTGCGCAGGCCATCGGGGAGGACGCCCAGCAGGGCCTTGGCCCGGCCAGGCTCCCGCCACACGTCCGCCCCGTGGACCAGGACGCGGCCAGCGTCCGGGACGAGTAGGCCGGTGGCCATGGACAGGGTGGTTGTCTTGCCGGCGCCGTTGGGCCCCACCACGCCGTAGACCGAGCCAGCCGGCACCGTCAGAGTGAGATGGTCCACCGCAAGCTTCTGTCCAAAGGCCTTGCACAGCCCTTGGCAGACCAGCGCGGGCACGCTCGCCTCCGGTGCGCTCACGGGGGCTGCGGCGTCAGGGGCCGGCTGCCAGGCGGAGGGGTGCTCGCCGCCTGGGCCTGCTGGAGGGACGGCGTCGAAAGGCGTGCTCTGGCTCATAGCCACACCTTACGGAGAGACACCGACACCGTCCTCCTCCCCTTGGAGGATCTGCCCTGTCCTGCCCGGACAGACGACGAAGGCGTGCCACCAGCCGTGGTGGCACGCCCTCGCTCGCGACGTCCTCGCCAGGCGAGGAGGTCAGCGGATCGTCACTTGGCGACGGCCTTCTTCAGGGCGGAGCCGACGGTCAGCTTGACGCCGTAGCCAGCCGGGATCTGGATCTCCTCACCGGTGCGGGGGTTGCGGCCGGTGCGAGCAGCGCGCTCGACGCGCTCGACGCCCATGAGACCCGTGATCTTGACAGCCTCGCCCTTGGCGACGTTCTCAACCAGGACCTCCTGGAAAGCGCCGAGGAAGGCGTCGGCGTCGGTCTTGGTCAGGCCAGCCTTCTCGGCGATGGCGGCGATGAGCTCAGTGCGGTTGACGGACATGTATCTGCCTCTCAGTTCGTGGGTGGGCACCGGTCGGTTCGGTGCCGCTGGCCGTAACGCTATGCATAAAACGGCGGTTTTGTCAGATACGGCGGACAGATTCGGGGCGGAGAACGTCACTTTTCACTCCGACGCTGCCTCTTGGGTCACATGTGTCACACCAACCACAACCCGATGAGACTGCGCCCTGCCCCCACTCAGGCCCGCCAGCCACATGAGGATCACACGACAGTGGGCCGGCCCCTGCGCGCTACAGCGTAGGGACCGGCCCACCGTGGTGCGGTGCGGGAGGACTCAGCCGCCGTCAGTGACGGGCGACGGCGTCGACGAACCAGGAGGTGATGGTCGTGGGATGGGTGATCGCGGTACCGACCACCACGGCGAAGGCCCCGTGCTCCATGACGGTGCGAGCCTGCTCAGGCGTGTGAACCCGCCCCTCGACGATGAGCGGGACCTGGGCGATGGCCGCGACCTGGTCCACCAGCTCGATATCCGGGCCGTCGGTCTTGGGCCGGTCCCCGGTGTAGCCAGCCAGCGTGGTACCCAGCATGTCCGTTCCCCCGTCCTGGGCCGCCTGGGCGTCCTCCAGGCACCCGCAGTCGGCCATGACGAGCACGGAGGGGAATGCTTCCTTCAGGCCTGCGACGGTCTGAGCAAAGGTCCGCCCGTCAGGGCGGGGCCTGCGGGTGGCGTCCATCGCCACGATCTGGCAGCCGGTGGCAGCCACGGCCACGGCGTGGGTGAGGGTTGGGGTGATGAAGACCCCGTCGTGCCCGTCCTTCCACAGTCCGATCACCGGGACGTCCACGTGCTGGGTGATCAGGGCCAGGTCGGCCAGTCCCTGGGCACGGATGCCGACGGCGCCGCCGGCCACGCAGGCCTGCGCTACCTCGTCCATCGTGCGCGGGTCACGCATCGGCTCGCCCGGATAGGCCTGGGCAGAGGCGATGAGCCCACCGCGCAGCCGGTCAAGGATCTCGGTCTTGGTCATCGTGCTCGTCATCATGCCTCGTTCCTCTCACCAGCGGCCTGCGGCAGACGCAGCCAGGCCTCGTGCGCGGCGCCGATGATCGGCGCCATCGTCCCCAACGTTGCAGGAAGCAGCTCAGTCGAGTCCGCGATGAGCTCGATGAGCTCGTCAGCCACCGTGCGTCGCAGCGGCTGCCACCACAGGTCCCCGGAGCGTGCGAGTCCTCCGGAGATGATGACGCGCTGCGGGTCCACCGCCGTGACGATCTGGGCGATGCCCCGCCCCAGCGCGACCGCGGCCTCCTCATAGACCCGCTGCGCGACGACGTCGCCACCCTGCGCGCGGCGCTCAACCTCCAGCGCCGTGGTCACCGAGGTCTCCCCCGTGGCCTCGCGGTAACGGCGAGCGATCTGCGGGCCGGCAGCTACGGCCTCCAGGTGACCGGACTTGCCGCAGGTGCACGGCTCGCCCGCCGCGGCCTGGCTCGGCATGTGCCCGATCTCGCCGGCCAGGAAGTGGGTGCCGTGATGCACAGCTCCGCCCAGGACCAGCGCACCGCCGACCCCGGTGCCTACCGCTACGACCAGGGCGCTAGAGGCCCCGTGCCCGGCTCCCAGCCACGCCTCGCCAGCCGCGTAGGCGTTGACGTCGTTATCGACGTGCACGAGCGGTGCCTGGCCGTCAGGGGCCAGCACCCCGGCACCGGGCAGGAGGCGAGCCACGCCGTCGGCCACGTTCGTCCCCGGCCACCCGGCGATCGCGTCGGTGGCCGAGAGCACCACCCCGCTGCGTGCGTCAATGATGCCGGCCGAGCCGATCCCGACCGCCAGTGGGCGGGGCGAGCGCCCGCCATGGGTGCCAGCGGCGACGACCTGGCCGACTAGCCCGGCGATCGCAGCGAGCATGGCCGCGGAACCCTCCCGCCCAGGAGTGGGGACCTGGTGGACCTCGCCTCGCAGCTGACCACTGACCGTCACCAGGCAGGCGGCGATCTTGGTCCCTCCGAGGTCCACACCAACGAGGACAGGCTCCTCCTCGGTGCCCGGGCGCGAGTCGTCCCGCGTGCTCATGTCAGATCAGCCCCTGTTCTCGGGCGATAGCCACGACCTTCTCCTTCGTCTCGCCCGTCAGCGCGCGTACCGGGAAGGCCATCTCGTTCGAGGCGATCGTACCCTGGGCCTCCATGACGGTCTTAAACGCCCCGATGCCCGAGGCGTCAGCCGAGCGCCCCTGCGGCACGAAGACGATCTCGAAACCAGCGCAGATCCGGTCCTGGATCCGCCGCGCTTCCTGCCAGTCGCCACGCTGGGCCGCCTGCCACAGCTCAACGTAGGGGCGGGGCTCGACGTTGCCGTAGCCCGGTACCATCCCGTCCCCGCCCAGCAGCAGCATGCCGTCGACCACGCACTCATGCCCGGTCAGCAGCACCAGCGGGTGCCCAGCCTCCTCGTTGGCGGCCACCAGGCGCCGGAAGGCGACGTCATCGCCAGAGGAGTCCTTGACGCCGTCGAGCACCCCCAGGCCACCCAGACGCACGAGCATGTCCACGGCGAGCTTCTTGCCGTTCAGGCGCACCGGCACGTCGTAGGCGAACAGCGGCAGGTCCACGGCCTGACGGATGGCGGTGAAGTGCTCAGCGATCTCGGTCATGTCATTGATGGCGTAGAAGGGGCAGGCCGCCACGATGGCGTCAGCCCCCAACGCCTGGGCCCGGCGGGCGTGCTCGATGACGCGATTCGCTGTTGTGTCAATGGCACCGACCAGCACGGGCAGACGGCCGGCGGCGCGGTCAACCACACGCGTGACCACCAGCTCACGCTGGGCGTCAGTGAGGTAGGCGGTCTCGGCGGAGGATCCCAGGAGGAACAGGCCGTTGACACCGGCGTCGATGAGAAGGTCAACGAGGTGGTCCAGGCTGTCCAGATCGATCTGGCCGTCCTTGAAGGGCGTGATGACAGGGGGGATGACACCGGTGAATCGGGTATCCATAGTGGTGTTTCCTAACGTTGGTGGGACAGGGGTTGCAGTCATGCCTCAAGCAGGCTGGGCACCGCGCCCAGGAGGGTGCGGGTGTAGTCCTGCTGCGGGCGGGAGAAGATCTCCTGGGTCGTGTTCATCTCGACGATCTCGCCGAAGTACATGACGGCGATGCGGTCGGAGACGTAGCGCACGGTGTTGATGTCGTGACTGATGAAGACCAGCCCCAGACCGAGCGCGCTCTTGAGGTCCTGGAGGAGGTTGAGGACCTGGGCGCGCACGGACACGTCCAGGGCGCTGGTGGGCTCGTCCGCGACGATGATGTCCGGCTCTAGCGCCAGTGCTCGGGCGATGGCCACGCGTTGACGCTGCCCGCCAGAGATCTGCCGGGGCAGGACCTCCAGGGCGCTGGGAGGCAGTCCCACCAGGTGCAGCAGGTCACGTACCCTCGCCTCGCGCTCCTTCGGGGAACCGATGCCGTGGACGTTGAGCGGATCGATCAGGGTGTCGTGAACGATCATGCGTGGGTTGAGCGCCGTGGCCGGGTCCTGGAAGACCACGGACACCGAGCGGCCCAGGGCCTTACGGTCCGCCGCCGAGCTGCCCAGGCGACGTCCCTTGAAGTACACCTCACCCTTGGTCAGGGGCTGTAGCCCCACCATGACACGGGCGGTGGTGGACTTACCGCAGCCGGACTCACCCACCAGACCCAGGGTCTCTCCGCGGCGTACGGTCAGCGAGACGTCGTTGACGGCATGCACCGTGTCCGGGCGAAACAGCTTGCCGGTGCGGGACTTGTGGATGACGTGGGCGTGACGCAGCTCGATCACCGGGTCGGTCTGCGGGTCCCAGGTGGAAGCGGATTGGGCGCTCATGACATGGCCTCCTTGGCGAGGATCGCCTCAAGCTCAGGCGTGACGGCGTAGAAGTGGTCGCTGCCGGCGGCAACCGGCTTGAGCACCGGGCGGGTGTCCAGGCCGACCGTGGGGTAGGACGAGCGCGGGGCGAAGCGGTCACCCTTGACGAACTCTGAGGGGCTGGGAACGGTGCCCCGCACCTGGTGGAGGCGGTTGGAGCCTGCCTCGATGGACAGGACCGCGCCGAGCAGGCCCCGGGTGTACTCGTGGACGGGGTTGGTCAGCAGCTCACTGGTCCCCGCCTGCTCAACCACCTGGCCCGCGTACATCACCGTCACCCGGTGGGCGACCTTGGCAACCAGTGCCAGGTCGTGGCTGACGAAGACCATGGCGAAGCCGAGCTTCTCGCGCAGGTCGTTGAGCAGGTCGATCACCTGCTTCTGGACCGTGACGTCCAGGGCCGTGGTGGGCTCGTCAGCGATGACCAGGCTCGGGTCTCGCGTCAGGGCCATCGCGATCAGGACGCGCTGACGCTGTCCGCCGGACAGCTCATGCGGGTAGCTCTTGAGCGTGCGGACCGGGTCCAGCCCAACCAGATCGAGCAGCTCCTCGGCGCTGCGGGTGCCCCCTCGGCGAGTCAGCTGCTTCATCTGGGAACGGATGAGCATCGAGGGGTTGAGGGAGGACAAGGCGTCCTGGTAGATCATGCTCATCTCGTGACCTCGCAGGGCGTTGTGCTCCGCGAGCGTCATCTCCAAGATGTTGCGTCCCTTGAACAGGATCTCACCCGTGATGCGCGCCGTCGGAGGCAGCAGCCCCATGACGGCCATCGAGGTGATCGACTTCCCGCAGCCGGACTCACCCACCAGCCCCATGGTCTCGCCGGGGCGAACGGAGAAGGAGACGTCGTCGACGATGTTGACGTCGCCGTGCTGTGCCGGGAAGGCAATCGAGAGGTTCTTGACCTCCAGGACCGGCTCGGCCTCGGGGGTGGGGTAGACCAGTCGGTCCTGGCGCGCGAGCTCGGCCCGGCGCAGCGTGGCCAGGCGTTCCTCCAGAGGAGTCTCCTCGGCGGCAGGCTCGACCAGCCCGGTCAACTCGGAGACCTGTGCCTGGGTGACGGCATCGGCGGGCAGATCGGCGTGCGAGCGCACCGCGGCCCCGGCCTCCTTCCAAGCGTGCTCGGTCTGCATCGCCTCCTCGTCCGCCTCGACGTCGACGTTGGCGCGGATACGCGGCGAGGCCATGGCGTCGGTCAGGCCCTCGGACAGGACGTTGAGGCACAGCGTGGTGATGAGGATCATCAATCCGGGGAAGAAGGTCGGCCACCAGTGCCCTGACAGCAGCAGTGCCTTGCCCTCGGAGAGCATGTTGCCCCAGGTCGGGGTGTTGACCGAGGTGATGCCCGCACCGATGAAGGACAGTGAGGCCTCGAAGACGATGGCGTCAGCCACCAGGACCGTGGCGTAGACCATGATCGGGGCCACGCAGTTGCGCACGACGTGCTTGGCCAGGATCCAGGGCACACGAGCGCCCATCACCTTGGAAGCGGCCACGTAGTCCTCACCGAACTGAGCCAGGACGTTGGCCCGCACGACTCGGGTGAGCTGCGGGGTGTAGACGACCGCGGTCGCGATGATGATGACGGGCACCATCGGCAGCCGGGTCGACATCGCCAGCACCAGCACCGCGGCCAGCGCGATACCGGGGAAGGACATGACGACGTCGAGCACGCGCATGACGGCCTCGCCGATCCACTTGCGGCTGGTGGCCGCCACGGCGCCCAGCACCGTAGCCAGGGCCAGGGCGATACCGGTGGCGCTCAGGCCCACGACGAGCGAGACCCTGGCGCCGTAGACCGCGCGGGAGAAGATGTCACGGCCGGTGGCATCGGTACCGAAGAGATGGCTGAAGGAGGGAGCGGTGGCGGGGTCGGAGGAGACGATGTCTCCCACTCCCTCCACGTGAGTGACAGTCTCACTGGCGGCCAGGCCTGTGGCTCCAGGGTTGTAGGGAGCCACCAGTGGGGCGAAGACCGCGATCAGCGTCACCAGGGCCAGTACGAGGACGGCGATCTTGCTTCCCAGCGGCAGCTTCCTCCAACCCTGGAAACGCAGCCCGGGCTGGGCAACCTTGTCGAGTGTGCGACGGTGCAGCATCAGACGCTCCTGATCCTCGGGTTGACCAGCACGTAGAGCATGTCAACGACGATGTTGATGATGATGAAGGCCAGCGCCACGGTGATGGACACGCCCTGGACGATGTTGACGTCGTTACGGGTAATGCCCTGGAAGATGAGCTGGCCCATCCCCTGGATGTTGAAGATCATCTCGATGACGACGGCGCCGCCCATGGCGTAGCCCAGCCGCAGGCCCAGGACCGTAAGCGGGGTGATGAGCGCGTTGCGCAGCACGTTGCGGGCGATGACCACGGGCTTGGGGATCCCAGCGCCAATGGCGGTGCGCACGTAGTCACGATCGAGCTCCTCGACCATGGCAGTACGCACCACACGCGTGAAGGTGCCGGTGTTCGGCACCGCGATGGCCAGGGCGGGCAGGAAGATCTGTCGCACGTAGGCAGCCGGATCGTCCCCGAAGGAGACCCACTCGGTGACCACCGAGGGGAAGGTGCCACTGGCGCCCGGGATGTCACCGAAGCGCTGGATGAGCAGCAGCGCGAGCCAGAAGGAGGGCGTGGCCAGGCACAGCACCGAGATCACCCGGATGACCTGGTCGGGCCACCGGTCACGATAGAGGGCGGCGATGACACCCAGTACCGTGGCTGCGATGACCGCCACAAAGATGCCGATGAAGGTCAGCTGCAGCGTGATCGGGAAAGCCTGAGCAACCAGGTCGGAGATCTTGACGCCGGTGAACGTCGTCCCCAGGTCCCCGTGGACGAGCCCCACGAGGTAGTCCCAGAAGCGGGACAGGAGAGGATCGTTGAGGTGATGGGTCTCGCGGTACTGCTCGAGCGCCTGCGCCGTCGCCGACTCCCCCAGCGCCAAGCGCGCAGGGTCTGCGGAGGAGAAGGACATGACGACGAAGACGAGCAGCGTCACGCCCAGCACCATGACGGGCAGCGCCACCAGGCGCCGTCCAATCAGGCGGAGGAGGTTGGACACTGGGATGCTCCTTTGCTTGTGCGTCCCGCGCCGCGCAGAGCCGGCCGACGTCATGTCGGCACAATGGCGCTGCCACGTGCGAGAGGGCCGGCGACAGTGTCGGCCACCGCCTTATTGTCTGACATCTGATGTCTGATGGCAAGTGGGGACTCGCCGCGAGGCAACCGCGTCCACTGACGACACTGGGCCCCGCAGCACACAGGCTGCGGGGCCCAGCATCACGGCAAGGACGACGACGCCCTGCCTCAGCCGAGAGGGCTCGTCAGGCTCAGGCCTGGGTCGAGCCGACGTCGACGAAGGACAGGCCCGTCAGTGCGATCGGCTTGAAGTCGGTCAGCGTCTGGGAGTCGTAGCCGGTCGGGGTCTTGCGGTGGAAGACCGGGTACAGCGGCACCTCGTCAGACACGAGGTCGAAGATCTCCTGCCACTTGGCCAGCTGCGCATCGCCCTCCAGGCGCACCCCCTCCTCCAGCATCTGCTGGACCTTGGTGTAGGAGTCGGTGCCCTTCCAGTGCATACGCCCGTCGGTCCACGTGTCCCCGCCGTACCACCAGCGCAGGAGCAGGTCAGCGTCGTTTCCGAAGACCGAAGGGTCGCCTGGAGCAACCACCACGTCCCACGTCCCCTCATTGGAGTCAATGAAGGAGTAGACGTCGGAAGACTTCTTCTCGTCGTAGTTGACCGTGACGCCCAGAGCCTCCAGGTTCTCCCGAATGATCGGACGAGCCGAGGCGAACCAGCCGTGGTCGGTGCACAGGAGGTTGATCGTCGTAATCCCAGCCTCGGCGAGCAGCGACTTGGCCTTCTCAGCGTCGTAGGTGTAGACCGTCGACGCCTTCTTGTAGGCCGGGTGGTCCTCCTGGACGAAGCAGGTAGCCGGCGTCGCCAGCGTACCCATGCCCGTCTCGCAGATCTTGGCGTAGTCCAGGGCGTACATGACGGCCTGGCGAGCCTTGACGTCCGAGAACACCGAATTGTTGAACATGACGAACAGCAGCGAGAAGCCCTGCTGGGCCGCCACCTGGATCGGGGCCTGCATCGTGGCCAGGTTGGCCACGGGCACTGCGTCGATCGCCTGGACAGTACCGGAGGTGATGGCGTTGGTCCGCGTGGTGTCATCGGGGAGGATCTGCCACTCCATGGACTTGGCCAGGGCAGGGCGCGGACCGGAGTAGGAGTCATTGCGCTCAAAGACGATCTTCTGCGAACCCGCGCCGTTGTCCGTCATCTTGTAGGGACCGGTACCGATCGGGCTCATGTCAAAGGCTGCCGCGTCTGCCTCGGCCGCAGCCTTGGGGACCACCTTGACGACGCTGATGCGCTCCGCCACCAGAGAGTAGGGGAACTTCGTCTTAATCGTCACCGTCTTGTCATCCTTCGCACTGACAGAGTCAACGAAGGAGATGAACTGGGCGTAGAGTGAGTTGTTGTCCGGGTTGAGGACGCGTTCGAAGGAGAAGACGACGTCGTCGGCGGTCACCGGGTTGCCGTCCGTGAAGACGGCCCCCTCACGCAAGGCGACCTCGTAGGTGGTGTCATCTACCTTGGTCGGCAGGTCCGCACCAAGGGCGGCATAGACCTCGCGCGTGGCAGGGTGGAGCTCGGTGAGTCCTTCCATGGTGTGCCAGTTCGCCGCCACAGTCAGGGCGGCGGTGGTCGTCATGGGGTCGTAACCGTTCGTGCCCAGCTCGTAGGAGATTCCCGCCTTGATGACACCGTCCGGATTGGCCTGGGCGGAGGAGGACTGCTCCTCCGTGGCCGCGCTGCTCGCACCGGAGGACGCGGAGCCGGAGCCACCGCAGGCCGACAGCGCGGCGGCCAGGCCTGCGGCCACACCGAGCGTCGAGGTCAGCTGAAGAAAACCGCGGCGGGAAGGACGGGGAGTCGGGATCGCCATTGAAGCACTCCTGAAGGTCGGACGTCTGTTGTCTGACGTTGGTAGAATGACAGTAACACAGACCACCCCAGAGTCCAAGGCAAGGACAATAGAGCCATGACAATCGCAAGGCCCTCCGCGCGCGGCACCACCACGGTCTCATCCGACCTACGCAGCGCCTATCCGTCCTTGAGCCCAGCCCCAACCACTCAGGCGACGCTCACCATGCAGGCGATCAAGGACTACATCATCCAGGCGCACCTCCAGCCCGGGGACCCGCTGCCCACCGAGTCCCAGCTGTGCGAGGACCTGGGCGTCTCCCGCTCGTCAGTACGCGAGGCAGTGCGCACCCTCGTCGCCCTCGACATCGTCGAGGTCCGCCACGGTCATGGAACCTTCGTCGGCCAGGCCTCGATGCGTCCCATGGTGGAGTCGCTCGTCTTCCGCGGCCTGCTCAACCGTGACAAGGGCTACCAGGGCCTGCTCAACGTCGTCGAGCTACGCGCGACGCTCGATACTGCCCTGGCCCCCGAGGTGGTCCGCGCGTGGAAAGGACACCAGGACCCCCAGATCGAGGCAACGGTGGAGGAGATGGAGGAGCTGGCGCGCCGGGGACAGCCATTCCCCGAGCAGGACCGCGCCTTCCACTCCCAGCTGCTGGCGCGGCTGGACAACCCGCTCTACCGGCACCTGACCGACGCACTGTGGGCCGTCCACGTCCTGCTCATCCCGCTTCTGCGAGCCCCGGAACCCAAGGACATCCTGGACACCGCCACCTCGCACCGCCAGATGCTGCGGACCGCGCAGGCTGGAGACACCGACTCCTACCTGGTAGCAATCAAGTCCCACTACCGCCCGCTCCTAGCCTCAGTTGGCCGCTGAACGGCGGGCGGCGTGCTCCCGGGCACCCTGCCTCAGTGCGCTGCAGGCTCTAGCAGGCCCGGGTAGGTGCCGTTGGCGATGACCCGCCGCAGGTTCTCGGCCGGGTCTTGCGGCTGAAGGAGACGCGCCAGCCAGGACTGACGTGCCTGCTCCAGGTCACGCGCCAACCAGGTGCTGCACACCACCTCCATGGCATGGGTCCCGCCGGGATAGACGTGCAGTTCGCAGTCTCCGCCGTCGCGCCAGATCCTGCTCGCCATCTCCACGACCTCGTCACGGAAGACCTCCGCAGAGGCCACGGAGAGGAAGACAGCGCCCATCCCGCCAAGGTCGCGGACGCGGGAGGCGGCGTCCTCCTCAGTCACCTTCGTGCCTCCTCTCCGCTCGCCAAGGACCTGGTCCCACGCCCAGTTGTTCCAGGACGCCGGCCAGCGCCCGTCCTGCGGGTACTGCGCCGCAGAGGAAGGCCGGACGACGCCGTCGGGGTCCTGCATCCCGGTGCGGTCGTCGAGCATGGGATAATCCAGGAGATAACCCAGCGCACGAGGTCCGCCCGGCTGGCGGCCGGCGAGCGCGAGGCACATGCCCAGTCCTCCCCCAGCGCTCGGACCGGTGACGATGATCCGCTGCGGATCACAGCCCAGCTCCTCAGCATGCACATGCGCCCACCGCAACGCACTCACGCAGTCCCGCGTCGCCGCGGGCGAGGGGTGCTCAGGAGCCAACCGGTACTCCGGGGAGACGATCACCCCTCCCCACCGCCGCATCCACGGCACGCAACGTACGACGTCGTCGTACCGGTTGCCCACCACCCGTCCCCCGCCGTGCAGCGAGAGGAACAACGGCGCACCCGCTCCCGCCTCGTCAGGACGGACCGGAGCGTCCTGGCCTGTGCGGACGACGGCGAGCGTCATCGCCGAGCCGTCCTCGCGACTGATCTCACGCTCGGTCGCTACCAGGTCCGGGTGCTGGTCCAGCAGGCGCTGGCGCGTGACCTCGACCGGCCTGCGCCAGGCAGGCAAGGTCTCCTCGTTCAGGGGAAGGTCGAGACCAGCAGCGTCCAGCGCATCAAGAACCACCTGAGTGTGTGGGTCATAGGCGGGACGCACAGGAGGAAGGGCAGACATCAAGATTCCTTCAGTAGCATGGCGGCTGCCGGGTCGCAGACGTCATCTCCCGTGCCGCGCGCTGTCCTCCCCACGGTGGGAGCGCACGCAACGGGCTCTCAAGGCGCCCCGGTATGTCCGCCCCATCCTAGGAGAGTCCCTTTCGTATGTCCTACGGCCAGCCTCCCAGTGTCGCCGATCCTGTCTCCTCCTCCCCTCGCCCCAAGGACCCCGTTGACGCCGTTCCTCCCTTCGGACGCCTTGCCGTCCTCGGGGTCCAGCACGTCCTGGCCTTCTACGCGGGCGCCGTCGTCGTCCCCCTGGTCATCGCCTCCGGGCTGAACCTGGACGCGGCCACCACCGTCCACCTCATCAACGCCGATCTCCTGACCTGCGGTATCGCCACGATCATCCAGTCTGCCGGCCTGGGACCGAAGATTGGTGTACGCCTGCCCCTCATCCAGGGTGTGACCTTTACCGCGGTCTCGCCGCTCATCGCCATCGGCCTGGCAGCCTCAGGCGGTGCCGGTGGCACGCAGGGGCTGACGGCGATGTACGGCTCGATCATCGCTGCCGGTCTCGCCACCTTCCTCGTTGCGCCGTGGTTTGCCCGCCTGCTGCGTTTCTTCCCGCCGGTAGTCACCGGCACGCTCCTGACGGTCATGGGCACCACGCTGATGAGCGTGTCCGCCGGGGACATCGTCGCCTGGGGTACCCAGGCCAGCGCCGCGGGGGCGGACCCTGCCGGCCCCACCCTGCGAGGCCTGGGCTACGCCATGCTCACCATCGCCCTCATCGTGCTCGTCCAGCGCGTCTTCAAGGGCTTCATGTCCACGATCTCGGTTCTCATTGGCCTCGTGGTGGCCACGGGCCTGGCCTGGGTCCTGGGTGACACTGACTTCTCCGGCGTGGGCGAGGCGGCCGTGGTCGGCATCACCACGCCCTTCTACTTCGGCATCCCCACCTTCACCGTCACCGGCATCGTCTCCATGCTCATCGTCATGGCTGTCACGGCGGTGGAGACCACTGGTGACGTCTTCGCCACCGGCGAGGTCGTCGGCAAGCGCATCACGCCCACGCACGTGGCCAACGCCCTGCGCGCTGATGGCCTGTCGACGATGCTGGGCGGGGTGCTCAACTCCTTCCCCTACACCTGCTTCGCCCAGAACGTCGGTCTGGTGCGCCTGACGCGGGTGCGCTCACGCTGGGTGGTCACCTGCGCCGGCGTCATCATGATCGTGCTGGGCCTGCTGCCCAAGGCCGCTGCCGTCGTCGCCGCCATCCCCTCCCCCGTCATCGGCGGAGCCTCCCTGGCGATGTTCGCCTCGGTGGCAGTGGTGGGTATCCAGACCCTCGGCAAGGTTGACATGCATGACAACCGCAACGCCGTCATCGTCTCGACCTCGATGGGGCTGGCGCTGCTGGTGACCTTCAAGCCCGATATCGCCTCGATGATGCCTAGCTGGCTGGCCATCCTCTTCGGCTCGGGCGTGACGATCGGTGCGCTGACCGCCGTCATCCTCAACCTGCTGTTCTTCCACCTGGACCGTCAGGACGGGGCCGACGTCGCACTCGTCCACGGCCGGGCGGTGGGCCTGGACGAGGTCAACGAGATGGAGCGCGAGCAGTTCGTTGAGGTCTTCTCGCGCCTCTACGCCGACGCCACCTGGCCGGCCGAGCGCGCGTGGGAGCACCGCCCCTTCGCCTCGACCGCCGCACTGCGTCAGGCCTTTGAGGACGAGGTCCTGTCCGCCCAGCCGCAGGAGCAGGAGGCCCTCATCCGCGGCTACGCCGACATCACCGAGCTCCTGCTGGGCGAGGACGGCAACACCCAAGCCGAGCTCGACACCGCCTCACTCGCGCTGGGCTCCTTCAACGACGCCGAGGAGGCCGAGCTTCGCGGCCTGTCCCAGGCCTACCAGGAGAAGTTCTCCCGTCCCCTGGTCATGTGCGTGGAGCGCCTGACCGACCGCCACCAGCTGCTGGCCCGCGGCTGGGCACGCGTGGAGAGCTCGCCGGCCCGCGAGGCCCGCTGCGCCGTCGGCGAGGTCATCGACATCGCCGACGAGCGCTTCGACGCCATGGTGGCTGACGCGAACCCTATCCGTAGCGCCTGGTCGCGCAAGTTCGAGCAGCTCGACTAGGACCGGCGCCGCCTGACGCGGGTGCGGCCGGGGAGGACAGTACGTCCTCCCCGGCCGCACCCGTTGTCGCAGAAACGACGGCGCAGGCGCCTACCAACGATCGTGCACGTGGGAGCGGATGAGCCGGTCGTAGAGCTCCTCCAGGGCCGTGTGCAGCTGCGCTGACAGCGGCTCAAGGTTGCCGGCAGCGGCGTTGGCCCGGGCCTGGGCACTGTTGCGGGCACCGGGAATCACGGTGGTCACGCCCACCTGGTCCAGGATCCAGCGCAGAGCGACCTGGACGGGGCTCGCCCCCTGGGGACCGAGCTCAGAGCACAACGTCACGAACTCGCGAGCAGCCTGGACACCGACCTCGTAGGGGACGCCGGAGAAGGTCTCTCCGACGTCGAAGGCCGAGCCGTCACGGTTGTAGCTGCGGTGATCAGCGGGGGCGAAGGTCGTGGTCTCGGTGTAGCGGCCGGACAGCAGGCCGGAGGCGAGCGGGACGCGCGCGATGATCGCGGTGTCCATGCGCTGCGCCGTCGGCAGGACCTCCTCCAGGGGCTTGCGCCGCAGGACGTTGAGGATGATCTGGACGCTGGCGCAGCCAGGTCGGCTCATGGCACAGAGGGCCTGATCGCAGGTCTCCACGCTCACGCCGTAGGCGCGGATACGCCCCTGCTCGACCATCTCCTCCAGCCAGTCCCAGGTCTGCTCGGCGTCGATGACCTCGCTGGGCGGGCAGTGGAGCTGGACCAGGTCCAGGGTGTCCACGCCCAGGTTCTCCCGCGACCGATCGTTCCAGGCCCAGAAGGCGTCGCGGGTGTAGTTCTCAGGCAGCTGAGCCACCCGCCGTCCCATCTTGGTCACCACCGTCAGGCCGGCGTCGGGGTGGTCCTTGAGGAAGCTGCCCACGAAGCGCTCGGAACGGCCGTCGCCATAGACGTCGGCGGTGTCGATGAAGGTGACGCCGCTGTCCAGGGCGGCCTCAAGCGTGGCGGTGGCGTCGGCCGGGTCTACCTCGCCCCAGTCAGCGCCCAGCTGCCAGGTGCCGATCCCTACCGCGGAGACCTGGCGGCCCAGGGCGTGAAACGGTCGTGTCTCCATTGACTCCTCCTGAATCCTTCAGTGCAGGGTCATGATGTCATGGCCGGGGGCAGGCGGACCTGCTTCACGCGGCACCCGGAGGAATACGGCGCGAGGAGGATGTGTTGTCTTGGTGCCGATGCTGCTAGCATGACGGTCCGGCCCCACAGGGCCAGTTGCCGGTCGTCGTCTCGACGGCGGCCATTGACAACTACACAGGGGATGATCGGTTTCGACGACGGTCGTGGGTTCAGGAGAAGCGGGTCGAGGATGCACAGTCATCTCGTCAACGCTCTGTGCGAACCAATAGGTGCCGATAACACTCGCACCGACTTCGCCCTCGCCGCCTGAGCGAGCCTCGAAGTCCGTCAGCCCGGGGACTGCTTCCGCCCCGGTTCCTGGCGTCATCTAGGGAGCCACTGCTGAGGTCCTTCGTCATCAGGGGCTTCGGGACTTTTAGGTGACTGAGCCCGTCGGCGTCCTTGTTCGCGTGAGACGCCGGGGCTGAGAAAATCGCTAGCGAACTGCACCCGGAGAAGTCCTGTTGCACCACCGTCGGACGGGGGTTCGATTCCCCCCATCTCCACTACACCTTTCGTTGGGATTCCAACGATCCCCAGAATGTAGGATTCTTCCAGACTACAGCCCAGACTACAGGGGGTAGCCGGGAGGGACCCGAGAGGACCGGCACGGACCGCCCCTGACCATGAAGGAAAGGGGCCTACCGTGACCGCGATCCCCAAGCCACGCACCCTGCGCGACGGCACCCAGGTGTGGCGCGTCCAGTTCAGGCCCAGGCCAGGCGGGCCGCCCACCTCCGAGACGTTCGACGACTTCGACTCCGCCCAGCGCTTCGCCGCCCTCGTCGACAAGATCGGCGGCGAGGCCGCCCGCAAGGTCAGGGACGCCTCCGACGCCGGGGCGCCAGCGTGCCCACGCTCGCCAAGGCTGCCAACGCCCACCTCGATGCCCTGACCGCGTCCGCCACACCCGGCACGATCCGCAAGTACCGGCAGATCCTGCGCGACCGCATCATCCCCACCTTCGGCCCGCTGCCGGTCGACACCATCACCCGCACCTCCGTGGAGCAGTGGATCGGCAACCTGCGTGCCACGCCCGTCGGTCGCGGCGCTGCCAAGAAGCCGCCCTCAGCCAAGACGCTGCGCAACGCCCAGGCGCTCCTGTCCGCGATCCTCCAGCGCCAGGTCGACGAGGGCGTGCTGGCCCGCAACGTCGCCAAGGGCGTCCCCCTCCCCCGTGACACGGTCTCGCGCCCGATGGTGTTCCTGCGCGCCGCCCAGGTGGAGGCCATCATCAAGGCCGCCCCGCCGCACTACCGGCCCCTGATCGCCGCCCTGTACGGCCTGGGCCTGCGCTTCGGTGAGGCCACGGCGCTGACGGTGGCAGACCTGGACCTGGACGCTGACGTGCCGTCCGTACGCGTCACGAAGGCCTGGAAGGAGGGCGACGGCGCCCCCTACGTGGGGGCGCCGAAGACCCGGCGCGGGGTGCGTACCGTGTCGGTCCCGGACCCGCTGGTGCCGGTCCTGCGCGCCCAGGCCGAGGGCAAGTCAGGCAAGGGCCTGCTGTTCACGACGCTGAGCGGTGGGCCGGTGAGGTCCGGGCCGTTCCACACGCGCTGCTGGCAGCCGGCGGTGAAGGCTGCGGGGCTGGACCCGCGCCCGCGCGTGCACGACCTGCGCCACTCCCACGCCTCGGCGCTGATCGCCGCCGGTATCCCGCTGCCCGTGATCCAACGGCGGCTGGGGCACGAGTCGATCCAGACGACGGTGGACACCTACGGGCACCTGGCCCCGGACGCGGCGGTGGCTGCTGCAGCTGCTATCGCGGCGACGATGGGGCAGGCTGCGCAGATCGAGGGCTAACGCACTCGCCGCAGCTCGGCCCGGTAGGCGGACACCACCCACTGAGGGAGCCCCATCTCGGCGGCGATGGCGCCACTGTCGCGGGCCCTGCCTGTCAGGCGGTGGCGGTCAGCTGAGACACCCTTCCCCTGGACACGCCCATGACGGCTGCCGTGTCGGAGACGGACAGGCCCTCGGCTCGTAGGGCGATGGCGGCTTCCCGCCACGCACTGGCGGCCTCCTTCTGGAGGAGGGCTGCCCGCTCGGTCGCCTGGCGGGCGGCCTTGACCTGTGCCGCGCTGGACACGTCCGGGGTGATAGTGACGTCCCACCCGGAGTGGTCGGTGCCCTCGTCGACGGTGTCGAGGTAGTCCACAACCTGCTGGCGGGCGTCTGCTAGGTGGGCGACCTGCGTCCAGCAGTCGTCGCCGTTCCACAGCTCCCAGCCGCCGCTCCACCGGCGGGCGGTGATGTTGAGTGCGGTCATTGCCTGCTCTCCTCGATCGTGTTCAGGGCCTTGCGGACCAGGCCGGGTGAGATCTCGCGGGTGCGGGTGATGGACACGGAGTGTGGTCCGTTAGTCCATACCTCGTGGTCGCCTTTGCCGGGCCGGGAGGTGAAGCCTGCCTCCTTGAGGAGGCGGGTCAGGTCCCGGTACTTCATCGGCTTGGTCACAACGACAGTTTACCCCCACTAAATCTCTAGTGTCTAGTGGGGGTAACCGCCTTGTTCCGCTCACCCAGCCTCGCGCCCGCCGCTACTCCTCCAGGCGCCGCCTCAGGTAGCCGCGCTCAAAGTGATTCAGCGATGCCAGGCGCACCCGCAGTGTGGCCACGTCCACCCACAGCTCCTCCGCCGCCTCAGCCTCACTACGCGCCCACGCCAGGGCCTCCCCCAACGCCTGAAGAGGGATGAGACGGCGCGCGGCCTCACACTCGACGCTGGCCTCCACGGCCGGCGGCTGGCAGCCTCGGTGGCCCCGCTCGATGTGGACGGTCTCATGGACGAGGGTGCAGCGCCGCTCGGCCTGCGTCATGTCGGCGTCCAGCCACACGTCCTGCCCGTCGGTGACGCCAAGGACGGCGGGTGGCAGGGTCTTGGTGTGCCACACGAGCACGCCAGGGTGGGTGTCACGCAGGTACCGCCAGGGATGGAACACGCCCGCCACGCTAGCGGCGGGGTGCGACACAAACGTCAGGCGCTATCGGGTTAAGTCCCGGTAGACAGCGCGAAGACGTTTGATGCACATCAGCATGACGACCAGGTAGTGCAGCCCAACTGCTGTCACGAGTCCGTTCGCAACCCTTGCCCACGCACCGGATACATCGACCACAGCAAGAACCATGAGGAGCAGCGACCAGGCGAGCCCGACCAGGACCGAGTACAAGACGTTGGCGAAGAACTCGTCGAGTAATCGTAGGCGGCGGGAGCCCTTAACTCCTGTGATGCTCGTCCTCGCCTGGAAGGCGAAGATCGCCAGCCCGAAGGAGAACGCCGTCATGATCGCGGCGCCAGCGAGGATGTTGCCGATAGAGATCAGGGACTCGGCAACCAGCGCACAGACCAATCCGGCCAGGGTCGGTAGGACATACTGGACTGCGATGTCACGAGCGCTGACTCTCGACGTCTGATCGCTCTCGTAGGTGACCAGAGTGTCGATGTGGTCGGAGACAACCGGCCACACGTTGGTCTTCGCCGCCATGCCGCCTCCCTGCTATCTCAGTCGTCCTTCTCCCACCGAGTATCCCACTCCAGCCCCTCCCTGAGTAACAGGTCCCGCACCTCGTCTAGACAACGGCGCACATGTGGACCGTCTTCTAATGGAGGGAGCCCCCAGTCTGAGAACAGCCAGCGCGCCATGGGGGTGCGCTCGTGGTCGATAGCGAAGGTCTTCTCTCTTCCATCCTCTCCCCGCATCTTGACTGACACGGAGTCGGGGAGCCCGTCGTCGGCGCGCCCTATCAGCCTGCCGGCCAGGAGTCGGTCGGCCTTGACGAGGTCGAGCATCTTGCGTGGGAAGAGCTTCCCCACCGGACCCGCCTGAGGGTGCGCCGGTACGCGGAGACGACCCATCGGGGCACCCCCATCTCGACGGCGATGGCGCCACTGTCGCGCGCCCCGGTGACGGCCTCGGCGCGGGCGTAGTCGTCGGCCGTGATGAGGGTGTGGGCGACGGTCTCATCGATGCGCCGCTCCACCGCCCGGGACTGGTGACCGTCATCGCCTCGGCGTGCGTGCTCCATCTCGTGCAGGAGAGTGGGCAGGGCGACGGCGTCCGCCATGTCCTCACGCAGGTAGATCGTCCGGGTAGGCAGGAAGAACGCGCCGCGCTGCGGATCAGCCATCGGCACCCAGGTGACGAACAAGCCCGCCGCCTCGGCGGCGTCCAGGGCACTGGTCAGGGTAGGTCTGGTCACGGCATGCGACGCTAACGACCACCACCGACACGAATCCGGGCACGCAAAGAGCGGAGGGGTACTAGACTCGCCGCGCCCCTCCCTCCCTTCTCAGAAAGAAACAACGTCATGTCCACGCCCCAGAACCCTGCCCCCCAGCCCGCCAACGCGCTGCCTGAGGTGACGCCCTCTGCTCCCCAGTACGGAGGTCCGGCTCAGCCGCCCGTCAACCAGCCCCCAGCTGGCAAGCCCTTCTACAAGAAGTGGTGGTTCATCGCCATCATCGTCGTCGTCATCCTGGGACTTGCCAGCATGTGCGGCGGCGGGGACAAGGCGGCGGATTCTCCGACCGCTACCGAGTCGGCCGCGCCGGCCAGTACCCCGTCCGAGCAGGAGACCGCCGTCGCCACAATCACCATGCCGGACGTGACCGGGCAGAAGGGTGACGCAGCCAAGAAGGCGATCGAGGACGCCGGCATCACCTCGCTGGTCACCATGACCGACGTCGACGGCGAGGACTCGGTGTGGAACCCGGCCAACTGGTCCGTCGTCTCACAGGAGCCGGCTGCCGGCACCGAGGTGGCCGCCGACGTCGAGGTCACCCTGATGGTCAACCACGACTCTGAGGATGAGGCTGAGGCGAAGGCCGCCGAGAACCAGGCCCCCGACGTCCCGCGCGAGTACGTCGCAGCCCTCGACAAGGCGAGGACCTACGCGACCTACATGCACATGTCCAAGCAGGGGGTCTACGACCAGCTGACCTCCGAGCACGGCGAGGCATTCCCTGCCGAGGCCGCCCAGTACGCCGTCGACAACGTGCAGGCTGACTGGGCCGCCAACGCCTTGGAGTCCGCGAAGGTATACGCCGAGCACATGTCGATGTCCGACAGTGGCATCCGAGACCAGCTCGTCTCCGAGTACGGAGACAAGTTCACTCCCGAGGAGGCCGACTACGCCATCGCCCACCTCAACGACTGAAGCCCTCAGTTAAGACAGGCCCCCGCACCGTCACGGTGCGGGGGCCTTCCTTTTGCGTGTCAGACGTTGGCGTTGTCGTCGTCCAGGCTGTCGTCGACGTTGTGCGCGGCGAGGTCGTAGTTGGCGAGGATGCGGGCTGCTTCCTCGCGCTCGCGGAGGTTGCGTGCGATCTCTGCGTCCCAGTCGAAGTCCTCTGCCTCAGTGGGGGTCTGGGCCAGGCGAGCCTCGGCAAAGACCTTCTCCGGATCGAGCTTGAGCGACTCACAGATGCTCACATACTCATCGAGGGTGATGACCTTCTGACCGTTGAGCATCCGAGACACCTGCGCGACGCTCAGGCCGGCGTGGTCCCCAATGACCTGGAGGCGAGTGTCGCGGCTATGAGTGGCGTCCTTCAAGATCGCAGCGACCGCTTCGCCAAAGGGTCCTACCAAACGACTTCCTGATGGCATAGCCGAATCATTCCATACGGACACGCCGAGCGCGTTGCCGTTTGACAAAGTTCCATCGTTGATATTTGATTGCCATATGGCAACGACATGGAGTGCCGCCGCATCCGAAGAACTGCGAGCAGAGATGGGCCGTAGACAGGCGTCCAACGCTCAGTTGGCCGCCGCCTCCGAGATGTCCACATCGTCCGTTAGCCGCAAGGTCGGCGGCGAGCGGCTCATCACCCTCGACGAGTTCGCCGCTATGAGCCTCGCGCTCGACGTCGAGCCGGACGAGATGTTCAACCGCGCAGCCCGCATCGTGCGAGCCGCGTAATCGCCACACAAGAAAAGTGCCCCCACCTGATTGCAGCAAGTGAGGGCGTTGAGAATGGAAGGAATCCTCATGAACGAGGTTACCAGGGTCCCGTTCCACGGAACTGAGATCGTCACCAACGACGACGGCACCCAGATCGCGCTCAAGCCAGTGTGCGAGGCAATCGGCCTTGATGCCTACGCCCAGCAGAAGCGACTCAAACGGGCTCTTCACGAACGAGGGTGTAGCGCGGGTCTAAACCCTCCGGCTTCGAGCAGCGACCGAGCGATGTAGTGGGTGAGGTTGCGGAAGCCGAGGGCGGAGCCGCGGAGGTGTTCGAGTCGCCCGT